>JBBRFW010000031.1:0-37343 GCA_038241255.1 Burkholderiales bacterium
ACTCGACGCAGTGCCAGCAGTCGAAATTCTTCCAGCGTCCCGTGATCGAGCGTGCGGCCGTCTCGCTTCATGCGTGATGAGACTACCATCGCTTCCAAAAGTTCAAGATATGTCGCTTAAATTACGGACTGGTGAGTAAGATGCCACTCTGCCAGTCATATAAATGACTCGTTTGACGCCCCGGGAATCACCGCCCACACTGCTGCAACGCAGAACCCTCTCGAAAAGGAGACGAACCAATGATTCACTTCGTATTGCACGACGCCGACGACACCGTCGCGGTGGTCGTCGTGGAAGGCGTGAAGTCCGGCACCGACATGACGGGCTGGATCATGGACGAGGATCGGACGATCAAGGTCCAGGCCAAGCAGGACATCCCGATCGGCCACAAGGTCGCGCTCAAGGACATGGCCGTCGGCGACACCGTCCTGAAGTACGGCATCGACATGGGAAAGGTCGTCGCGCCCATCAAGGCGGGTGAACACGCCCACGTGCAGAACATCAAGACCAAGCGCTGGTAAGCAGGAGACCCTACACCATGTCCATCATCGACAAGAGCACCACGTTCCTCGGCTATCGGCGCGAAAACGGCCGGGTCGGCGTCCGCAACCACGTCATCGTTCTGCCACTCGACGATCTCTCGAACTCCGCCGCCGAGGCCGTCGCCCACAACATCAAGGGCGCACTGGCCATTCCGCATCCTTACGGGCGGCTGCAGTTCGGCGCCGACCTCGATCTTCACTTTCGCACCCTGATCGGCGCGGGTTGCAACCCGAACGTCGCCGCGGTCGTCGTCATCGGCATCGAGGAAGGCTGGACCAAGAAGGTCGTCGACGGTATCGCCGCGACCGGCAAGCCTGTCGTTGGCTTCGGCATCGAAGGCCACGGCGACCACGACACGATCATGCGCGCCTCGAAGGCGGCGCGCGAGTTCGTCCAGCGGGCGAGCGAGAAGCAGCGCGAGCCCTGTTCGATTTCCGAGCTCTGGGTCTCGACCAAGTGCGGCGAGAGCGACACCACCTCAGGCTGCGGCTCGAACCCGACGGTTGGCAACGCTTTCGACAAGCTGCACGCGCTCGGAAACTATCTCTGCTTCGGCGAGACCACCGAGATCACGGGCGGCGAGCAGATCGTCGCCGCTCGCTGCGCCAACGACGAAGTCCGCGAGCGCTTCATGTTCATGTTCGATCGCTACCAGGACGTCATCAATCGCCACAAGACGAGCGACCTTTCCGACTCGCAGCCGACCAAGGGCAACATCGCTGGGGGCCTGACGACGATCGAGGAAAAGGCGCTCGGCAACATCCAGAAGATCGGCAAGACCTGCACCGTCGACGGCGTCATCGACAAGGCCGAGATGCCGACGCATCCGGGCCTGTGGTTCATGGATTCGTCGAGCGCGGCGGCCGAGATGGTGACCTTGTGCGCCGCCTCCGGCTACGCCGTCCACTTCTTTCCGACCGGGCAGGGCAACGTCATCGGCAACCCGATCCTGCCAGTGATCAAGATCTGCGCCAATCCGCGCACGGTGCGGCTGATGAGCGAGCACGTCGACGTCGACACGTCAGGCCTGCTGCAGCGAGAGATCAATCTCGACCAGGCCGGCGACCGGTTGCTCGAGTGCATGCTGCGCACTGCAAACGGCCGGCTGACCGCGGCCGAGGCGCTCGGCCATCGTGAGTTCGTCATGACGCGCCTCTACGAGTCGGCCTGATCCGTCCCGGCTCGACGGCCACGCGGCGGCGTGCGCTCCCTACCGCGCGGGCACCCCGGTCACGACACGAGGGAAAAGGAACGCTCATGCGAATCGTGATCACCGAGTTCATGGACGAGCGCGCCGTCGCCACGCTCGCCGCGGCGCACGACGTGCTCTACGACCCGAACCTGGTCGACGACGTTCAGCGGCTGCACGCCGAGGCTGGTGGCGCCGACGCCGTCGTCGTGCGTAACCGGACCCAAGTGCGTGGTGAACTGCTCGCGGCGCTGCCGCGCTGCAAGGTGATCGGCCGGCTCGGCGTCGGCCTCGACAACATCGACGTGACCGCATGCGAGGCGCGCGGCATGAAAGTGATCCCTGCGACCGGCGCGAATGCGTCGAGCGTGGCCGAATACGTGATCGCGACGGCGATGCTCTTGCTGCGCGGCGCCTACCAGTCGACGCAAGAGGTTGCCGCCGGAAAGTGGCCGCGCAACGCGCTTGGCAACGGCCGGGAGATCGGGGGCAAGACGCTCGGCATCGTCGGCTTCGGCTCCATCGGCCAGTTGACGGCGAAGCTCGCGCATGGCGTGGGCATGACCGTGATCGCCTGCGACGCGATGATGGACGAATCGAACCCCGCGTTCGCTCAGGCTGGCGTCGCGTCCGTGAGCCTGGACGATCTCATCGCAAAGGCCGACCTCGTCAGCCTGCACGTGCCCCTTGTCGCGGCGACCCGCAACCTGTTCGATGCCAGGCGCATTGCAGCGATGAAGCAAGGTGCCGTCTTGATCAATTCGGCGCGCGGCGGCGTCGTCGACGAAGCCGCGCTGGCCGCCGCCTTGAAGAGCGGCCAACTCGGCGGCGCAGCGCTCGATGTCTTCGCGGTCGAGCCGATGCCAGCCGGCGGCCCGTTCGCCGACTGCCCGAACCTGTTGCTGACGCCGCATGTCGCTGGCGTCTCGCGTGAAGCAAACGAGCGGGTGTCGTTCATGATCGCCGAGCGCGTCCTGGAGGAGCTCGCCTGATGGCCCGCATCACGATGGAGGAAGCGCGCGCGCTCGTGACGGCGGCACTGCAGGCGGCCGGCGCGAACGCGGCGATGGCCCAGGCTACCGCCCGGGCGCTGGTACTCGCCGAGGCGCAAGGGCTCGGGTCGCACGGGCTGAGCCGCGTGGCCCAGTACAGCGCTCACCTGCGCAATGGTCGTGTCAATGGCGCAGCGATTCCTGCGGTCGTGAAGACCCGGGGCGCAGCGGCGCTCGTCGACGCGCAGGAGGGCCTCGCGTTCGCCGCCTGCGAACTCGCCGTGGGGGAAGCGATCACCCGCGCTCGTGAATCCGGCATCAGCATCGTCGGCGTGACGAACAGTCACCACTGCGGCGTCGTGATCGACCACCTGCGCGCGACGGCCGACGCCGGCATGGTCGGTCTCGGCTTTGCCAACTCGCCGTCGGCGATGGCGGCCGCCGGTGGAAAGCACCCCGTCTTTGGCACGAACCCGATCGCCGCGATCTTCCCTCGGCGGGGCGACGCGGTGCCGCTGATGATCGATCTGAGCCTGAGCGAGGTCGCGCGCGGCAAGCTGATGCTGGCGGCCAAGGAAGGCATGCCGATTCCTCCCGGTTGGGCGCTCGATGCCGGAGGCCATCCGACCACCGACCCGAAGGCCGGACTCGAAGGGTCGATGCTGCCGATCGGCGCCGTCTCGAGCCCGAAGGGCGCGATGCTCGCACTCGTCGTGGAGTTGCTGGTCACTGCGCTGATCGGCGCGAACTTCGGCTTTGAGGCCTCGAGCTTCTTCGTCGACGAAGGCAACCGGCCACGCATCGGACAGACCTTCATCGTCATCGATCCCGATGCGCTCGTGGGGCGCGCAGCGTTTCTCGACCGCCTCGAGGTGCTGGTCGCCGAGATGGAGCGCGACGCCGGCGTGCGCCTGCCGGGCGCGCGTCGGGAAGCACTGCTCCGCAAGGCCGAGGCCGACGGCATGGTCGTCGCCGATGCGGTGCTCGCGACCATCGGGGCCTGACCGGCTGACCGAGGGCACCGACGCGATGACGGGCAACCTGACTGTCAGCGTCTGGCGCGGAAAACGCGACGGCGCCTTCACCCGCTACGAGGTGCCGCGCCAGCCGAGCCAGACCGTGCTCGATGTCGTGACCCACATCCAGCGTCACCTCGAGCCGTCGCTGAGCTATCGCTATGCCTGCCGGGTCGGCATGTGCGGCTCGTGCGCCATGACCGTGAACGGCGTCGCGCGCTGGACTTGCCGCACGCACGTTGCGAAGGTGATCGACGCGGGCGGGCAGCTCGAGATCGCGCCGCTTGCGAATTTGCCCGTGATCAAGGACCTCGCGACCGACATGAGCGAGTTCTTTGACAAGTGGGCGCGGGCGCGCGGCCAGTTCAAGGGCGAGCGGACGCGGCACGATGACTTCGCGCGGATCGCGCCGGCGTCACCAGAACGCGCGGCGGCCAATGCCGGCATCGAGTGCATCGGCTGCGCCGTCTGCTACGCGTCCTGCGACGTGGTGGCGTGGCGCCCCGATTACCTCGGCCCGGCGGCGCTGAACCGCGCCTGGACCCTGGTCAACGACGTGCGCGACGTGCAGCAGGCCGAGCGCCTGCGCGCCGTCGCCGGCGATGCCGGCTGCCACGCTTGCCACACGCAGGGGTCGTGTTCGGAGCGCTGCCCGAAGCACATCGAGCCGACCCTCGGCATTTCGAAGCTCAAGCGTCGCATCGGGCGCGCCGCGATCCGCGGCGAGCTTTAAACGTGGACACGACAACGGCTTCGGCAATCAGCTCGAGAACGGCTGACGACGCCGCCGTCGCGACCGCGCTCGCCGACGCGCGGCGCTGGTATCGGCAGCGGATCAGCGCAATGGTGCTCGCGGTGTGCGTGGTGGTCCACCTCGCAGTCATCGTCTACGCGGTCCGCGGCGGACTGACCGCTGCCGAGATCCTCGGCCGGACGCGAGGCAACTGGGCGTTCGGTGCGTTCTATGCGGTGTTCGTCGTCGCAAGCGCAGTGCACGTGCCGATTGGCGTGGCCGTCATCGCGCGCGAATGGGTCGGCGTTGGCCAGCTTGCCGCCTTATGGGTCGGTCGCGCCCTGGCGCTGCTCCTGCTCCTGACCGGCCTGCGCGCCGTCGTCGCGGTGGTCGCATGAAGCTGCGCAGCGACGCCCGCGCGCACCGCCATCCGGCGTGGTGGGCGTTCGCGCTGCATCGGTTGTCGGGCCTCGCGCTCGCGGTGTTCCTGCCGCTGCATTTCTGGGCCCTCGGCCAGGCCCTCGCTGGCGACGCGGCGCTCGAGGGCTTTCTGCGTTTTGCCGACCGGCCGCTGTTCAAGCTCGCCGAGTGGGGACTCGTGGTGCTGCTGGCGTTGCACCTGGCGGGCGGCGTGCGGTTGCTGCTGATCGAATTCGGCGGCTGGTCGGGGCTGCGCAAGAACTGGATCGCCGGCGCGATCGGGTTTGCGGCGCTCGTCGGCATGGCCTGCGCGCTGGCGCTGTTGGCGTAGCCTTCGAGAAGTCATCCGCATCGAACCACTGAATTCCGGAGCCGCGATGAAGATCGATCTGCAAGCCGTCGAAGAAGCCGCGAAGGAGCTTTATATCCGCGCGCTGAAGGTGCTGCCGCCCGACATTAAGAGCGGCTTCGACCGCCTCTCGCAGAGCGAGACCGGGCCGACGGCGCAGCGCATCCTGGCGACGATGGTGACCAACATCCAGGTCGCGGAGGACACCGGCAACCTGCTCTGCCAGGATACCGGCGTGCCGATCTACAACGTGACGATCGGGCGCGGCATCGAGGTCGACGGCCACCGCCTCAAGGAGGCGCTCCGGCGCGGCTGCGAGCGGGCCACGCGCGAGTACCCGCTGCGCTCGTCGATCGTGCACCCGCTGACGCGGCGCAACGAGCACACCTCGTGCGGCAAGGAGGTCCCGGTCATCCACATCGATTTCAGCGACACGCCGGAGCGACTCGAGATCGAGATGATCCCGAAGGGCAGCGGCTCCGAGAACAACTCATTCCTGAAAATGGCGGTGCCGGCCGAGGGCATCGACGCGATCAAGACCTTCGTCGTCGACTGCGTGCTCGGCGCCGGCGGCAAGACCTGCCCGCCGACGATCGTCGGCGTGGGCCTCGGCGGCACGTCTGATCTCGCCGTGCTGCTGGCCAAGCGCGCGGCGACGCGGCCGCTCGGCTCGGTCTGCGACGACCCGGAGGGAGCTGCGCTCGAGCGCCAGCTCTCCGCGGCGGTGAACCAGCTCGGCGTCGGCCCGCAAGGGCTCGGCGGCGATTCGACGGCGTTCGCGGTCCACATCGAGCTCGCCGCGACCCACATCACGATGAACCCGATCGCGGTGAACATGCAATGCCATTCGGCGCGGCGCGCGCGCGCGAGCTTCACGCCCCACGGCGTGCTCTACGGGTTCTAAGCGGAGCGACGAAATGGCCCACCACGAACTCTCTATGCCCATCGACGAGCAACAGGTCCGTGCGCTACGGGTCGATGACACGGTCACCCTGCAGCGCACGCTGTACGGGATCCGCGATGCGACGCAGATCCACCTGTTCGACCGCGGCCGCACGACCCGCTTCGACCTGCGCGGCCACGCCGTGATCCACACCGCTCCGAACGTCAAGGCCGTCGAGAAAAGCCCGCTGTGCCCGGCCGGTTACGCGCCGATCTGCGTCGGCACGACGACGTCCGACCGCATGGAGCGCTTCACCCGCCCGCTGATGGAGCAGTACGGCGTGCGGCTGATCGTCGGCAAGGGCGGGCTGCGCGAAGGCTCGCTCGCCGCGTTCCGCCAGCTCGGCGGCGCCTACCTCGCGATCGTCGGCGGCACCGCCGCGCTCGAGACCACCTGGATCGAGCAGATTGAGGATGTCGATCTCGACGACCTGAATCCCGAGTCGCTGTGGAAGTTCCGGATCCGCGACTTCGGCCCGCTGCTGGTCGCGATGGACAGCCATGGCGGCAGCCTGTTCGACGTCGTCAACCACGATGCCAGGGCACGGCGTGCGGCGGTGCTGGCCGGGCTCGGGGTGGAGACGTGAGGGCGGCGGTGCGTCGCTGGCGCCGTCACGATCCCCGGCGCCCGCATTGGTCAGGGGCCGGCCGGTGACTGCGCCGACGCTGCGCCGCCTCTCGACCGACATCCTCATCCTCGGCTCGGGCGGCGCGGGCCTGTTCGCGGCACTGCATGCGCATCAGGCCGCCCCGCACCTCTCGATCGCCGTGGCGGTGAAGGGACTGCTCGGCAAGTGCGGCTGCACGCGGATGGTCCAGGGCGGATACAACGTCGCGCTGGCGGAAGGCGATTCGGTCGAACGCCACTTCATGGACACGATCGAGGGCAGCAAGTGGCTGGCCGACCAGGACCTCGCCTGGACGCTGGTGACGACGGCGGTCGAGCGAATCCACGAGCTCGAGAACGAGCTCGGCTGCTTCTTCGATCGCAATCCCGACGGCACGGTGCACCAGAAGGCGTTTGCCGGCCAGACCTTCGACCGGACGGTGCACAAGGGCGACCTCACCGGAATCGAGATCATCAACCGCCTTTCGGAACAAGTCTGGGCGCGCGGCATCGCCCGGCTCGAGGAGCACCGGGCCGTGGAGCTGGTGAAGACCTCTGACGGCAGCGCGATCGCGGGCGTGTTGATGATCGACATGCGCGACGGCGGCTTCGTGTTCGTCGGGGCGAAGGCCGTGCTGCTCGGGACCGGCGGCGGGCCGACGATGTACAAGTACCACACCCCGTCGGGCGACAAAAGCTGCGACGGCATGGCGATGGCCCTGCGCGCCGGGCTGGCGGTGCGCGACATGGAGATGGTGCAGTTTCATCCGACCGGGCTGCTCGCCGGTACCGGCACGCGGATGACCGGCACGGTGCTCGAGGAAGGGCTGC
This sequence comes from Burkholderiales bacterium, assembly GCA_038241255.1. Classification (GTDB taxonomy): domain Bacteria; phylum Pseudomonadota; class Gammaproteobacteria; order Burkholderiales; family Burkholderiaceae_C; genus Schlegelella_A. The sequence continues at coordinate 7,623 of JBBRFW010000031.1, forward strand.
GGGGCGCTGGCGGCTACCTGCTGAATAGCAGGCGGGAGCGCTTCATGCGGCGCTACGACCCGCGCGACGAGCGGGCGACCCGTGACATCGTCTCGCGCGGCATTTATGCCGAGATGCGGGCCGGCCGCACTTCGCCGAACGGCGGCGTCTACATCAGCATGGCGCACCTCGGCGTCGACAACGTGCGACGCCAGTTCAAGGGGATGGTCGAGCGCTGCGGGGATTGTGGCTTTGACCTCGCCGGCGGGCTGGTCGAGGTCGTGCCGACCGCGCACTACATGATGGGTGGCGTCGTGTTCCGGCCCGACGGCACGACAGCGCTGCCGGGGCTTTTCGCCGCAGGCGAGGACACCGGAGGCGTGCACGGCGCGAACCGTCTCGGCGGCAACGGGGTCGCCAATTCGACGGTCTTCGGCGGCATCGCGGGTGACACGATGGCGGCGTGGGTACAGCGCCAGCCCGAGCGACGGAGCGCCGACGAAGCGGCCATCCGCGAGAGCATCGAGCGCCACGAGGCGCCGTTCTCGAAGCCGCCCGGCGATCTCGAGGCGATCCGCGAAGGGCTGTTCGACTGCATGTGGGACGACGTCGGCGTGCTGCGCCACGCGGCCGGGCTGCTGCGCGCGCGAGAACGGCTCCTCTCGCTCGATGCCGAACTGTCGCAGATCGGCGTCGCGGATTCCGACCGCGCCTTCAACCTGACCTGGCACGACTGGCTGAACCTGAAGAGCCTGATCTCGGTCAGTCGCGTCGTGACCGCGGCCGCGCTCGCGCGAGAGGACTCGCGCGGGGCACACTTTCGCGAGGACTTTCCGCAGACTGACGATCTTGCGAGCTCGACCTACATCGTCGCGCGCGACGGACCCGAGGGCCTGCAATTGTCGCGCGAGCCGGTGCGGTTCACGCGCGTCGCGCCAGGAGAGTCGATCCTCCCCGCGGCAGCTTGAGGCGGTCGGCGTGACCGCAAGAAGACCGCTAGCGTCCGGACCGCCCGCGCCGCAGCAGCCCGATGCCGCCGGCGATCAGGATTGCCCGGATGATGCGCACGACGCGTTTGGTCGGTGGCTGGCGCTGCAAAGGGTGTCCGAGGAACCGCCCGAGCAGCGCGAAGGGCAGCAGCAACGTCGCGAGCGGCAGGCCGCTGTTCGTCGCCCGCAGCACTGCCGCGCGGTGAGCCGGCGCGCGAGGTAAATGGAGTAGACCGGTCCGCCGGTGCCAGCAGCTCCAGGCCGAATAGGCGAGCACGAAACGGCAGCTGCAGCGTCCGTTTCGGCGCTTTCAGGAGGAGCACGATGACGAGCGCCATGCCGGCCCGCATCCATGGCAGCAGGCGGCGCAGCTCGCGGCGGTCGATGGTCCGGCGAATCCCCCGACCATCAGGACTCGATGACGAGCATCAGCGCAAGGGGTGTCGAGGCCGGCAGATGGTCCAGGAGAGCAGGCCGGTCAGCTCTGCATGCCCCACTTGCGCACCGTCCGGCGCTCGATCACGCGAAACACGAGGTTCTCGACGAACAGGCCGATCAGGATCACGGTGAAGAGGCCCGCGAACACGTTCGGGATCTCGAGCTGGTTCTTGTTCTCGTAGATGTACCAGCCGAGGCCGCCCGATCCGGAGCTGACGCCGAAGACCAGTTCCGATGCGATCAGCGTGCGCCAGGCGAACGCCCAGCCGATCTTCAGCCCGGTAAGGATGCTCGGGAACGCCGCGGGCACGAGGATCTGCGACACGTAGGCGAAGCCGCCCAGGCCGTAGTTCCTGCCGACCATCCGCAGCGTGTTGGAGACCGCCGTAAAGCCGGAGTGCGTGTTGAGCGCCACCGACCAGAGCACCGAGTGCACCAGCACGAAGATCAGGCTGCCGCTGCCGAGCCCGAACCAGATCAGCGCGATCGGCAGCAGCGCGATCGCCGGAAGCGGGTTGAACATCGATGTTAGCGTCTCGAGAAAATCGTTGCCGATGCGCGAAGAGATGCCGAACGCGGTGAGCAGCCCGGCCAGGGCGATTCCGATCGCGTAGCCCCACAGCAGCGTTTTCAGCGAGGTCCAGACCTTCAGCGGCAGCACGCCGCTGGCGACGCCCTCGAAAAATGCCTTATTCGTCGCCAGGAAGGTCGGAAACAGCAGCTCGTTGTTCAGGATTCGGGCGCCAATCTCCCAAACCAGCGCCAGCACGACGAGCAGTACCGCTTTGCGGACGCCGCCCAGGTTGTAGAGCCGTTCGAAGCGAGACAGCGGCTTCTCGACGACGCCGAACGACGCCGAGTCGACCGGCTTGCGATCGATTGCCGGGCGCTCGACCAGCACTGAGTCCTTGTCAGGCAACCTGGGCCTCCGCTTCGATTTCGTCGGCGAACAGCATCCGGTGGATCTCGCTCTCGAGGTCCTTGGCCGCCTGCGGATCGGCGCCATCGCGCGGCACGCTCACCAGCTCGGCCTTGACCTGGCCGGGGTGCGGCGAGAGCAGCAGGATCCGGCTGCCGCACTTGATCGCTTCCGGGATCGAATGGGTGACGAAAAGCACCGTGAAATGGGTGTCGTCCCAGAGCTGCAGCAACTCCTCCTGCATCTTGCGGCGGGTCAGCGCGTCGAGCGCGGCATAGGGCTCGTCCATCAGCAGCACGTCGGGCTCCATCGCCATGCCGCGGGCGATGGCGACGCGCTGCTTCATGCCGCCCGACAACAGGTGGGGATGGTGATCGGCAAACTTCGTCAGCCTCACCTTCTCGATGTACTGCATCGCCTGGTCTTCGGCGGCCTTCCCGCGCAGCTTGCCCGACGCCAGCAGCGGGAACATCACGTTGCCCTTGACTGTCTTCCAGGGGAGGAGCTGGTCGAACTCCTGGAAGACCATCATCCGGTCGGGGCCCGGCCGCGTGATCACGCGGTCGTTCAGGCGGATCTCGCCTTCGGTCGGCGTCATGTAGCCGCCGACGGCTTTCAGGAGGGTGGACTTGCCGCAGCCCGACGGGCCGAGCAGCACATAGCGGTCAGAGCGATAGACCTGGAAGTCGACGCGGTAGGTCGCGGTGACGAGGTGCTCGTGGGTCTTGTACTGCAGCGTGACCCCTCGCACGTCGAGCAGCGGCGACGGCGGGGCGGGCGACTCCGTGCCTTGCGCCATTGATCTTGTTCCGTGCGCCGCGGTCAACTGCCGGCCAGGTTGTGCGCTTCGGGGAAGAATAGGTCCTTCCACGACTCCGGCGCCACCTTGATCGAGCCGATCTTGTGCATGAAGTTCACGTACTTGAGGATGTTCTGGGGCGTGGTCGTGTACACGACCTCCGGGTCGTTGAGGATCTTCAGGATGGCGGCCCGCGTCGCCTTGTCCTTCGAGATCCGCAGGTAGGCATCGGCCGCCCAGCCCTTGTCCTTGTTGATCATCGCCGTGGCCTCGTCGAGCGCCTTCAGGAAAGCGGCATAGACCTTCGGGTTCTCGCTGCGGAACTTCGAGCTGGTCCATACAAGGTTAAACGTGGCGGGGCCGCCGAGTACCTCGTAGGAGTTGAGCAGTGTGTGCATCCCCGGCTTCTCGAGCTCGTAGCCCTGAAATGGCGGCGAGCCGAAGTGGCCGGTGATCTCGCTGCTTCCCGAGAGCAGCGCAGTCATCGCGTCGGGGTGGCTCATCGTCACGGTCAGGCGGTCGAGCTTGTTCTGCTGTCCCAGGCCGAACGCCTGCTCGGCGGCCATCTGCAGCGTCACGGCCTGGATCGAGACCTTCACTGCCGGGAGCGCGATCTTGTCCTTCTCGGTCAGGTCCTTCAACGTCTTGGCATTCGGATCACGCGTGACAAGGTAGAGCGGCATCGAGTTCAGCGCGGCGGCCGCCTTGATGTCGTAGTTGCCGCGCGCCTTCGCCCAGAGCGTGATCAGCGGCGCGACGCCGCCGGACGCAAAGTGCAGGCTGTTCGAGAGCAGCGCGTCGTTCATGACGTTGCCGCCGGCAAACTTCGCCCACGTGACCTGCAGCGACGCAATGCCCGATTCCTTCGCGTGCTTCTCGATCAGCTTCTGGTCTTCCATGATCATCAGCGGCAAGTAGCTGATGCCGTACTGCTCGGCGACCTTCAGTTCGCTCACCTCGGCACGCGCTGCGGGAGTGGCCAGGAGCACGGCAGAGGCCACCGCGAACGCATATAGGGTCTTCACATTCATCGTGGCTCCGCGGAGTTATGAAGCTGCGCGGCGACACCGGGGCAGCAGCGAGCGATTCTGAGGCGCGCGCCGCCTCGGCGCGAGTCGTAAAAGCCCCATAAGGGATTGCGATCCGAGCGGACCGGCGCGAACTTCGGCCCACCCCCGATCAGGGGCCGTTGCGAGGTCCGGATGTCGCACGCCGGCCCATGCCGCAGGCATCGAGACGGTTCTGTCGCGATAAGAGAGTGAGTCTGTCGAAGTCGCGGAGCTGCTCGTCGCTCAAAAAGCCAGGAGTAGAACTGTTGGCCCGGATTAAGTCGGGAGCAGACGGTCCTCAACGCACTTTGTTGGCCCGCACTCCTGCGAGTTGCCCGCCTGGCCGCGGGCGGGTGGCTGGCGCAGCGACTTTGCGGCGCCGAGGAGCGCGGGGCTTCGAGCCAACGCGCGCGGCGCGCCACCCCTCTGACTTGCCGCATCTGTCTGAGCGCAGCGAACTTAGCGAGTTGTGCGGCAGGCTCGATGACCGAGCACTTCAGGGCGGCCACCGCCGCAGCCGGAGCGGAGCCGGCCACCCGACCGCGGCCCGGCGTCGGGAGCGGGTTGACCTTTTGGCCTTGGTTGCTCGCCGACGCTACTTGCCCTCGCTCTCGCCCTTCAATCGCGGCAGCGACGACCCCGGCCCCGCGCTGAGGAGTCCCGCCTTCGCGTAGGTCATGAGCTTCTCGCGCGTGTCGGCGATGTCGAGGTTCCTCATCGTCAGCTGGCCGATGCGGTCCTGCGGCGAGAAGCTGGACGCGCCTTTTTCCATCGTCAGCCGCTCGGGCTTGTAGCTGAGGTTGGGCGACTCGGTGTTCATGATCGAGTAGTCGTTGCCGCGACGCAGCTCGATCGTCACCTCGCCGGTGACCGGGCGCGCGACCCAGCGCTCGGCGGTCTCGCGCAGCATGATCGCCTGCGGGTCGAACCAGCGGCCCTGATAGAGCAGGCGGCCGAGGCGGCGGCCGTGGTCGCGGTACTGCTCGATCGTGTCCTCGTTGTGGATGCCGGTGACGAGCCGTTCGTAGGCGATGTGGAGCAGCGCCAGCCCGGGCGCTTCGTAGATGCCGCGGCTCTTCGCCTCGATGATGCGGTTCTCGATCTGGTCGCTCATGCCCAGGCCGTGGCGGCCGCCGATGCGATTGGCTTCGAGGATGAGCTCGACCAGTCCCGGATGGGCAACGCCGTTCAGCGCCACCGGCCGGCCTTCGTCGAAGCGGACGATCACCGACTCGCGCTTGACGGCGACCTCGTCCTTCCAGAACGCGACCCCCATGATCGGCTCGACGATCGTGATCCCGCTCGTCAGTTGCTCGAGGTCCTTGGCTTCGTGGGTCGCGCCGAGCATGTTCGAGTCGGTCGAGTACGCCTTTTCGGCCGACATCTTGTAGGCGAATCCGGCCTGGGCCATGAACGCCGACATCTCTGCGCGGCCGCCGAGCTCGTCGATGAAGGCCTGGTCGAGCCAGGGCTTGTAGATGCGCAGCGATGGATTCGCGAGCAGGCCGTAGCGGTAGAAGCGCTCGATGTCGTTGCCCTTGAAGGTGCTGCCGTCGCCCCAGATGTCGACGCCGTCTTCCTTCATCGCCGAGACCAGCATGGTGCCGGTGACGGCGCGGCCTAGCGGCGTCGTGTTGAAGTAGGTGACGCCGGCCGTCGAGATGTGGAAGGCACCGCACTGCAGCGCGGCCAGGCCCTCGGCGGCGAGCTGGGCGCGGCAGTCGATAAGGCGCGCCTTTTCGGCGCCGTACTGGAGCGCGCGGCGTGGGATGTCGTCGTAGTCGGGCTCGTCGGGCTGACCGAGGTCGGCCGTGTACGCGTAGGGGACGGCCCCCTTGCCGCGCATCCAGTGCAGCGCAGCGCTGGTGTCGAGGCCGCCCGAGAAGGCGATGCCGACGCGCTCGCCGACGGGGAGGTGCTGGAGGATCGTGGTCATGTTTCTAGTCGGCACGTCGAACGTGCCGTTGCGCCGGTGTAGTCGCCATTTTCAACCCTCGCCGACGGCAGGGAACAACCCTGCGCGATGCGCGCCGCTCGATGGCGCGAGCGCCCGACGAGGCCTGGATCCGCAGCGTCATCCTGCCGATCCTGTCGGCGCTCGAGCTGCTGCATCGCGAGGGCGTCTATCACCGCGACGTCGCGCCCGACAACATCCTGCTGTCGCGCGAGGGCCCGCCCGTGCTGCTCGACTTCGGCGCGGCGCGGCGCGTCATCAGCGACCGCACGCAGTCGCTCACGGCGATCCTGAAGCCGAGCTACGCGCCGATCGAGCAGTACGCCGAGACGGCGCCGCTGCGACAGGGCCCGTGGACCGACCTGTACGCGCTCGGCGCCGTCGTTCACTACCTGGTGTTCGGGATGCCGCCGGCGCCGGCGACCGCCCGCGCCGTCCAGGACGACGGCGACGCGATCGAGCGGCGCGAGGTGCCCGGCATCTCGCCGCGCTTCCTCGAGACGATGTCGTGGATGCTCGCGATCCGGCCGAACCAGCGGCCGCAACGCGGCGAGCAGCTGCGCGCAGTCCTGGCAGGCACGGCGCAGATCCCGCCTCGCCACGCCAGCGGCACGACGGTGCCGGATGGCGGTGCCGGGGACAAGGTCGTGGCGGCGGCGCGGGCGATGGCGGCGAGCGCAGTGCCGACCCGTGTCGACACGGCGTTCGCGCCGACGCAGCTGCCGACGGCGAGCGGCGAAGCGCCTGCCAACGGCCGCGTCGCGATATTCGGTCCGACCGCGTCGATGCCGACCGCACGGTCGGGACCGGCGGCGTCGCCCTCACCACCGCCCACGTTGCCGCAGCCGTCGGCGCGAGCCGCGCTCGACGTGCCCGGGATGCCGGCGTCGCGTCCTCGCTCGAGCCGCGCCTGGCTCGCGGTCGCCGGCGGCGGCGCCGTCGTCGTGATCGCCGCGGCGGTGGCCTGGCAGCTCTCGCCACGGCGCGAAGCGGCGCCGGCGATCGCCGCATCGACGCCGGCCTCGGCGGCGGTCGCGGCCACGGTGGCGACTTCGATGCCGCGACCTGCGCCAGCCATGATCGTCGAGACCGCGGAGGAGGCGCGCTCGACCGCGATCGTGCCGCCTCTACGCGGCGAAGGGCAGCCCGTGCCGCGCGTCTCGTCGCCGCCGTTCGAGGCCACACGCCCGCCGGTGCGCGAGCGCGTCGGCGCGAACGCCGACGGCGCGGCGGCGAACGCGGCGCGTGCCCGTGCCGCGGCGCGGCCGGTGCCGAGGACGGGCGAGGATGCCCTTTCCGCGCCGAGCGCCGCAACGCCGCAGGCGAACGCCTCGCCGCCGCTTGGCGCCGGCAACATCGGCGCGATCCCGTACGGCTCCGGCAACACGGGTGCGATCCAGTACGGCACGCCGAATGGCGCCGCGCCGCCCATCGACCGCTCGCCGCGACCGGCACCGGCCGCGCGCGAGTTGCCGCGCCGCGCCGCGCCGCTGACCGACGGCGTCCCGCACAGCGCGCGCGAGGCGTGCGACAAGCGCGCCTTCATCGCCCTCGCGGTCTGCATGGACCGCGTCTGCGAGGAGTCGCGCTTCCGGTCGACGGCGGAGTGCGTCGGCATCCTCGCCCGCAAGGCGGCGCGCGAGATCCGGTGAGCCGGCGCGGCGCTGTCGTCCCCCGGGAAGGTGCCGTGGAAAGCGCGCGCGGCCTCGGCTATACCCCTTCTTCCCTGTTCTCCCGATTGGAGCTCCCGTGGCAACGCCTTCCGATTTCGACGTCCCGCCGGACCGGCCGCATCTGGCCGTCTGGCCGCGGCGGCTGCCGCGCGCCGTCGTCGCACCCGACACGTCGCTCTGGTTCAACCTCGAGGTCGCCGCGACGCGTTTCCCCGATCGAGCCGCCTATCTTTTCTTCGGCCGCGCCCTCAGCTATCGGCAGCTGCGCGACGACGCGATTTCGCTCGCCGGCTGGCTGCAGAAGGCCGGCGTCGAGGCCGGCGATCGCGTCGCCATCTTTCTGCAGAACAGTCCGCAGTTCCCGGTCGCGCTCTATGCCGTGCTGCGCGCCAACGCCGTGGTCGTGCCGGTCAACCCGATGAACCGGGCCGAGGAGTTCAAGCACTACATCAGCGATCCAGGCACCAAGGTCGTGATCTGCAGTGCCGACCTGGCGGCGATCGTCGACGCCGCCAATGCCGCGCTGCCGGAGAGTCAGCGTGTGCGGGCGATCGTCGCCACGCGCTACGCCGACGCGATGCCCGACCCTGCCGCGATGTCGGCCGCCGACGCGCCACCCGCGGCGATGGACGCCTGGCTGCGCGGCGACCCGCAGCTGCCGGCCGGTTGCACGCGCTGGATCGACGCCATCGGCGAGCGCCTCGTGCCGGGGCCGCATCGCGCGGCCCCCGACGACCTCGCGCTGCTTCCCTACACGTCGGGCACCACCGGCCTGCCCAAGGGCTGCATGCACACGCATCGAACGCTGATGCACAACGCGGTCGGCGGGCAGTGGAGCTACGCCGGCGGGCCGGAGCCGGTCGTCCTCGGTGTCGTTCCGATGTTCCACATCACCGGGATGCTCTACAGCGTCCTCGGCTCGGTGTACGCCGGCTGCACCGTCGTCCTCATGCCGCGCTGGGACCGCGACCTCGCCGGGCGCCTGATCTCGCAGCACCGGATCAGCCACTGGACCTGCATTCCGACGATGGTGATCGACCTCTTCGGCAGCCCCAACTACAAAAGCTTCGACCTGTCGAGTCTGCGCAGCATCAGCGGCGGCGGCGCGGCGATGCCGTTCGCGGTGGCCGAGCGCCTGCAAAAGGAGTTCGGCCTGACCTTCGCCGAGGGCTACGGCCTGACCGAGACGGCAGCGCCGAGCCATGCCAACCCGCCGGAGCGCGCCAAGCTGCAATGCCTCGGCATTCCGATCTTCTCGGTCGATTCGCGCGTCGTCGACCCGCTCACCCTCGAGGAGTTGCCGGTGGGCGACGTCGGCGAGATCATCACGCGCGGTCCGATGGTCTTCACCGGCTACTGGAAGCACCCGGAAGCGACGGAGGCGGCGTTCGTGCAGTTCGAAGGTCGTACCTTCTTTCGCACGGGCGACCTCGGCCGGATGGACGAGGAGGGCTACTTCTTCATCACCGACCGGCTCAAGCGGATGATCAACGCGAGCGGCTTCAAGGTCTGGCCCGCCGAGGTCGAGATGCTGCTCTACAAGCACCCCGCGGTGCAGGAGGCGTGCATCATTGCCGCGCGCGACGCCTATCGCGGCGAAACGGTGAAGGCGGTCGTCGTGCTGCGAGCGGAGGCCAAGGGCAAGACCAGCGCCGACGACATCGTCGCCTGGGCGCGCGAGAACATGGCCGCGTACAAGGTGCCGAAGATTGTCGAGTTCGTCGTCGTGCTGCCGAAGTCGGGCTCCGGCAAGGTGATGTGGCGGCTGCTGCAGGACCAGGAAGCGGCGCGCTGAGGGCGCTGCGGCTCAGCACTCGATCCAGCGCGCACCGTCGCGCACGAATCGCTCGCTGCTCGCTCTCGCGAATGCCTTTGCGTCGTTGCGCCACGACATGCGCTCGACGACGATCTCGCTGTTCGTCACGCGCAGCACGTTGAAGGCGTTCTCTTCGCCCCGGCCGCGCGTCGAGGTCGCGGTCCCGGCCTGGACGACGAGCGCGGAATAGCCGGCGATCTCGTGCCGCGCCGCGGTCGAGCCGGCCTCGCTGGTGTGGAAGTGACCGGCGAGCAGCAGGTCGACGCCGCACTGCGAGAACACCGTCATCGCGGCGCGCGACCGGCCGACGAGATCGACGTCGCCGGCCTGATTGGGCAGGTCGAACGGATGGTGGGTGACGACGACCTTGAGCACCGGCCCGGGCAGCGGATCGAAGCGGCGTCGAATCGAGGTCGTCTGCTCCTCGTTGATCCGGCCGTGCTTGAAGGTCAGTGAGCGCGCGGTGTTGATGCCGACGACCGCGATCTCGTCGTCGATGAAAGACGGCTCGAGATCGCTTTCGATGAAGCGTCGGTACTTGCCGAGCGGGCTGAGGAAGCGCTCCCAGACGCGATAGAGCGGCACGTCGTGATTGCCCGGCACGATGAGTTGCGGTCGGGGCAGCCGGTCGAGGAAGGCGCGCGCCGCTTCGAACTCGGCGGCCCTGGCGCGCTGCGTGAGGTCGCCCGAGACGACGACGAGGTCGGCCTCCGTTGCAGCGACGGCAGCCCGCAGCGGCTCGAGTAGCCCGGCGTCGACGCGACCGAAGTGGAGATCGGAAAGATGGACGAGGGTTCGCAACGCTGGTCTCTCAAGGCGATTCGCTCGCCTGCGGCCGCATGACGAGAAGCGCAGCCGGGCGGACGCGGTAGGCGAGCGGCGGCGTCATCACCGTGACCTCGCCGTCGGTGGCGACGCGCAGGCGCCGGCGCCGGCTCTGGACGACGATCCCGGTCGCGAGCATGGCGTCGAAGTCGCGCGCCTGGCGCAGTCGGCCGGTGAGCGCGCGCAGGGCGAGCAGCAGCAGGCGCCAGCGTCCGGGCCGCTGCGCGACGTAGAGGCTCAGGCGCCCGGCGTCGATGCCGGAGCGCTCGCCGATGGCAAAGCCCTCCATGCGATATTCGTTGTTGCCGATGAAAACGAAGGGCGTGCGGCGCACGGCCTCGTTGCCGTCGATCGAGAGACGCACGGCAAGGAACGGGTAGCGGCGCAGCGCTTCGATCGTCGCCCACACTAGGGCCGGCCACTTGCCTCGGCCGAGCCGCTTCTGCTGGCGCTCTCGGTCGCGCACGATGTCGGGATACAGCCCCAGGCTCGAGTTGTTGACGAAGATCCTGCCGTTGACCTCGCCGACGTCGATCCGCGCGGCGCGGCCCTCGACGAGGACGGCGACGGCGTCGGCGAGCTCGAGCGGGATGGCGAGGTCCTTGGCGAAATGGTTGAGCGTGCCCAGCGGGAGGACGCCGAAGGCGATGTCGGTGTCGACGAGCGCGGCGGCGACCGAGCTGACCGTGCCGTCGCCGCCGCCAGCGACGATCAGGCGCGGCCGCTCGGCGACGGCCTTCTTCACGGCGGCGGCGATTTCGGCGCTGCCCCGCGCGAGCTCGATCCTCGCCGGCAACCGCGCTGCCTCGAACAGGCGGGCGAGGCGGGCGACCAATTCCTGGTCGTTGCCTCGCCCGGAGCCGGCGTTGACGATGACGATCGCGTCGGTGCTCATGGCCCCTTCGCCTCGATCGGAGCCGCGGCCCCGTCGTCGGGCCGATCGCCGCTTGGCGACAGCGGTGCGCGGCGCCAGAACACCGTCAACGCGCTCAGGCAGAGCGCCAGCCAGGCGACGCCTTCGGCGAATGCAGCGACGACGTCGCTCAGGTAGTGGACGCCGAGGTACACGCGCGTGAAGGCGACGAGCGCGATGGCGGCGGCCGCGCCGACGACGGCCAGCGCGCGCAGCAGCGGCCGCCGCGTCCGGGCGAAGATCCAGGCGACGACGAGGCCGTACATGAGCGTGCTGCCGGCGACGTGGCCGCTCGGGAAGCTGTAGCTCGTCAGCGTCAGCAGCGGATCGTTGAGCACCGGCCGGGCGCGGTGGAAGGCGAGCTTCATTAGGACGTTGAGCGTCAGCCCGCCGGCGACGCAGACGAAGACCGCCGCCAGCCTGCGCCACTCGCGCCGCCAGGCGAGCGCGCTGCCGACGATAGCGGCATAGCACGAGACGGCGATCGTCGAATGCAGGTCGGTGACGGCGAGCATCCAGCGCGTCAGCGCCGGCGTGGCGTGCTCGCGCAGGCGCCTTGCGATTTCAACATCGAGGACGGTGAGTCGATCGCTGGTCGCGACGTCCTCGGCAATCGCGCCGAACAGCCAGGCGGCTGCGATCAGGAGCAGCGCGCCGGTGCCGAGCCGAAGCGCCAGCTCGGCCCGCCGCGACACGGCGACTGGCGAAGTCGGCACGAGCCGCTACTGGTCGCGCGGCAACGGCAGGATCAGCCCGTTGCCGTCGCGCGGCGCGGCGGCCGCGATCACGCCGCAGGCGATCCGCGCACCCGAGTTGCCGGTCGGCTGGGTCGTGTAGTCGTCGGGGCTCTGGTGGACGACGAGTGCCTTGCCCGCGAAATCGCTCGGCCCGCTGGCCAGTCCGCCGATCCGCGCGTCGACGGCGGCGATGCCGGCGGCATCGGCCTTGAGCGCGGGCAGGTCGCCCCCGTGATGCTCGGCCGTCGGCGCGCCGTGCGGCTTGCCGGCGGGGTTGAAGTGGCCGCCGGCGCTCATGGCGTCACCGCTCGAGCAGTCGCCCTTCTCGTGGACATGGAAGCCATGCTCCTGGTTCGGCGTCAGGCCGCTGACGCGGCCGCGGATCCGCAACGCGGCGCCGTCGGCGATGAACCACACCGTGCCCGACGCGGTGTTGCCGCGCGTCGGCTGCAGTGTCGTCGCGACATACGACGGCGGTGCCGATGTCGCGCAGCCGAAGCCGAGCAAGGCGGCAAGAGCAGGTAGGGTGGCAGCGTGGATCTTCATGGGCAGTCTCAATTGCAGGGATGCCGTGTCATTCTTAGCGAAGCGAAGAATGCCGGCGGCGCGAAGCGGAATCCGTCGCTTCGCTGGGGATGACGGGGGCGGCCATCAACCTGCTTCAGTACGTGGCGCGGCCGCCCGAAATGTCGAATACCGCGCCGGTGCTGAACGAGCAGTCCTCGGAAGAGAGCCACGCCACCATCGCCGCGGCCTCGCCGACCTCAAGGAAGCGCGCCATCGGAATCTTCGAGAGCATGAAGTCGATGTGCTGCTGCGTCATGGTCGCGAACATCGCCGTCTTCGCCGCCGCGGGCGTGATCGCGTTGACGTTGATGCCCTTGCCGGCGAGCTCCTTGCCGAGCGACTTGGTGAGCGCGATCAGGCCGGCCTTCGACGCGCTGTAATGCGAGGCGTTGGGGTTGCCCTCCTTGCCGGCGATCGAGGCGATGTTGACGATGCGCCCGTACTTCTTCTCGATCATGTGCGGCACGATGGCGCGGCAGACGAGGTAGGGTGCGACCAGGTTGACCTCGATGACGCGACGCCAGAGGTCGGGGGCGAGCTCCCAGGTCGCGCCGTTGCCGCCGGTGATGCCGGCGTTGTTGACGACGATGTCGATCTTGCCGCCGGCGGCGATGGTTCGTGCTGCCGCAGCCGCGACCGCGCTCTCGCTGGTCAGCTCGACCTGCTCGGTGAAGACGCGACCGGCGCTGCCGAGCGAGCCTTTGGCCTCGGCGAGCCTAGCCGCGTCGGCGTCCCACAGCGAGACGGCCGCGCCCGAGGCGATCATCCGCTCGGCGACGGCGTAGCCGATGCCCTGCGCACCGCCGGTGACGACGGCAACGCGGCCCCTGAGATCGATCTGGTTCATGGCTGTCTGTCCTTGGCGAGGCCCTTGAGCGATTGCGCCGCATCGGCGCCGGCGCGGCAATCGGCGATGTACTGGCGGATGATGTCGGCAAAGCTCTTGTCGGCACGCAGGCCTAGGCGCCCGGCCCGGGCCGCGGTCGCGCCCTTAGGCCAGTTGGCGACGATGCCGGCGACCGTCTCATCGCGAACGAAGCGGACTCGCTCGCGCACCTCCGGCCCGGCGACTTCCTCGAGGGCGGCGAGCATCCCGGCGACGGTCGCGTTGACGGCCGGCAAGTTGAGGGCCAGGCGCCCGCCAAGCTGCTCGACGCTGGCCTCGTAGACGGCGATCAGGCCCTCGACGGTTCGCGCCGCCGAGGTGAGCGGGTGAGAGACCTCGGGCGAGACCGGGCAGATCGCCTCGACGCCGGCGAGCGGCTCGCGGACGATGCCGGAGAAGAATGAAGACGCCGCGCCGTTCGGCCGCCCGGGCCGAACGGTCACGGTCATGAGGCGCGCCGAGCGGCCGTCGACGAGGCCCTTCCTCGAATAGTCGGCGATCAGGTGCTCGCAGACGAGCTTGTGCGTGCCGTACGAGCTCTTCGGCGCAGGCAGGGTGTCGTCGCCGACGAGCGCTGGCAGCGGCACCGACGGGTCGGGGCCGAACACCGCGACCGAGCTCGAGAACACCAGCCGCGCCGGAGCGCGGCCGCGACCGGTCGCGGCGCGCAGCGCATCGAGCAGCGCCCGCGTGGTGTCGACGTTCGAGCGCATACCGAGGTCGAAGTCGGCCTCGCACTCGCCGGAGACGGCGGAGGCGAGGTGGAAAACGCCGTCGAAGCCCTCCTTGCCGAGCGCCTCGCATTGGCTGGCGAGCGCGCCTACGCGGGCTTCGACCCGGGCGTCGCCGGTGAGCTCGGCGCGCGGCGCGACCTGGTCGGCAAGGACGATTCGCTCGATGGCGGCGCCGCCGAGCTGGCCGCGCGCGAGCAGCGCGGTGGCGAGCCGCGAGCCGATGAAGCCGCCTCCGCCGGTAATCAGGATCTTCATCGGCCGGTGCTCCTCTTGCTGACCAGAATGGGTTGGGCGCTGCGCATGCGCCGGTCGCCGCCGCGCATGTGCTGCACGGCGCGGCGGCGCGCTAGCGCCGCGTCGCCGGCGCCAATGGCGTCGACGATCGCGGCGTGCTCGTGGCGCACCGCCTCGACGAAGTCGGCGCGGGTGGCGTCGTTGCGCCGCGTCACGCGCATCGCCTCCTTCGTGTACTGCTCGAGGAACTCGAGCAGGCGGCCGAAGTGGGGGTTGCCGGCGGCCTCGGCGAGCAGGCGATGGAAGGCGAGGTCCTCCTCGACGCCGTCGCGCGCCTCGGCGGCGCTGCGATCGATCGCCCGCAGCGCCTTCCTGAGCGCCGCGACCTGGGACCGGCTGGCGCGTTCGGCGGCGAGCGCGGCGGTCTCCGCCTCGAGGGCGCGACGCACCTCGCGCACGCGCAGGACGTCGTCGATCGAATCGATCAGCGCCAAGTCGAGCGTGAATGCCTCGCCGCTCGGCGCTGCGGTGACGTAGACGCCCGACCCCTGGCGCGATCTCACCAGGCCGCGCGAGCGCAGCTGGTGCATGGCTTCGCGGACGACGGTGCGCGAGACGCCGTGCGCCTCGGCAAGCCGCTGCTCGGTGGGCAGCCGATCGCCGGGGCGCAGGGCGCCGGCGTCGATCTGGCCGCCGAGGCGGGCCGCGAGCCGGTCGGAGAGGCGCTCGGCGACCAGCGGCAGCGTCTCCGGCGCGGGGGCAGCGCTGGCGCGATTGAACATGGTGATCGGGTCATCATACGAATCCGGCATTGGCCGCCTTCTACCGGTTTGCCCTCATGGCGGGGGCCGGGTGCGTTGCCGATACTTCGCCGGCGCGGGTTTCTGCCGCGCCCACATCCCATGGCGAGCGTCACGATCCAGTCGGTCAAGAAGAGCTTCGGCGAGACCGCCGTGCTGCACGGCGTCGACATCGATATCGCTGACGGCTCGTTCACCGTGCTCGTTGGCCCGTCGGGCTGCGGCAAGTCGACGCTGCTGCGAATGATCGCCGGCCTCGAGGAGATCAGCTCCGGCGAGATCCGGATCGGCGACCGAAAAGTCAACGACGTGCCGCCGAAAGAGCGCGACATCGCCATGGTGTTCCAGAACTACGCGCTCTATCCGCACATGACGGTGCGCCAGAACCTCGCCTTTTCGCTCATGCTGGCGAAAAAGGACAAGGCGACGATCGAGCAGAAGGTCGGCCGAGCCGCCGATATCCTGGCGCTGTCGGCGCTGCTGGACCGCTATCCGCGCCAGCTCTCGGGCGGCCAGCGCCAGCGCGTCGCCATGGGCCGGGCGATCGTTCGCGATCCGCAGGTCTTTCTGTACGACGAGCCGCTGTCCAACCTCGATGCCAAGCTGCGCGTGGCGATGCGCAGCGAGCTCAAGGAGCTGCACCAGCGGCTGAAGACGACGTCGGTCTACGTCACCCACGACCAGATCGAGGCGATGACGATGGGCGACCGCATCGTCGTCATGAGGGACGGGCGGATCGAGCAGGTCGGCTCGCCGCTCGATCTTTACGACCATCCGACCAATGTCTTCGTCGCCGGCTTCATCGGCTCGCCGGCGATGAACTTCGTACCGGCAACCTTGCGTCGCACCGGCGGCGCAGCGAGCCTGGTGCTCGACGATGGCACGACCCTTGCGGCACCGCGCAACGCCGGCGGCAGCGACGGCCAGCCGGTCGTGCTCGGCACGCGTCCGGAGCACCTGCGGCTGGCGAGCGAAGGCGGCATCGCCTCGCGCGTCGTCGTCATGGAGCCGACCGGCGCCGACACCTTCGTCGCCTGCCGCCACGGCGGCGCCGAGATGGCGGCGGTCTTCCGCGAGCGCCACGACTTCGCGCCCGGCAGCACGATTCACCTCATGCCCGACCTCGACCGGGCGCATCTTTTCGACGCCGTCAGCGGCGCGCGGCTCGCCGCCTGAGCGCCGGGTCCTCTTTTTTTAGACGACGACACACGCAGACAGGAGACTCTCGATGAGCGATACCTCTTTCAACCGCCGCAAGTTCCTCGAAACCTCGGCCGGGGTCGCCGCGGTCGCCGGCATCGGCACCGGAGCGGCTCTGCTTTCGCCGTCGGCGCAGGCGCAGTCCATCGCGTTCAAGCCCGAGAAGGGCGCGACCCTGCGTGTTCTGCGCTGGAGTCGGTTCGTCCAGGGCGACATCGACGCCTACATGGTCAACGTCAAGAAGTTCACCGACAAGACCGGCATTCCCGTGCGCGTTGACAACGAGGGTTGGGAGGACGTTCGACCCAAGGCGGCGGTCGCGGCCAACACCGGCGCCGGCCCGGACATCATCCTATCGACCAACGACGACGCCAACCTCTATCCGGAAAAGCTCCTCGATGTCACCGACCTCGCCACCTACCTGGGCAAGAAGTACGGCGGCTGGTACGCGGCCGGCGAGCAGTTCAACCGGCCCGATGGCAAGAAGTGGATCGCGATTCCGCTCGGCGCCGCCGGCTCGATGATGGTGTACCGCGAGAGCGTGCTCAAGTCGGCCGGCTTCGACAGCTTCCCGAAGAACACCGACGACTTCCTGAAGATGTTCAAGGCGGTCAGGGAGAAGGGCGTGCCGGGCGGCATGGCGCTCGGCAACGCGACCGGCGACGGCCTGTGGTGCAACTGGCTCGTCTGGGCCTTCGGCGGCGAGCTCGTCGACAAGAGCAACAAAGTCGTGATCGACAGCCCGGGGACGATGAAGGCGCTTGAATACGGCAAGGAGCTGTACGCCACCTTCATCCCGGGCACGCTGTCGTGGCTCGACCCGAGCAACAACAAGGCCTTCCTCGACGGCCAGATCTCGGTCACCAACAACGGCATCTCGATCTACGTTGCGGCCAAGAACTCGCCCGACCCGAAGCTGAAGGAGATGGCCGCCGACATCCAGCACGCGGCCTTTCCGGTCGGACCGGTCGGCGTGCCGACCGAGTCGCACCTGTACTTCAATCAGATGATCATGAAGTACACCAAGTTCCCGCAAGCCGCCAAGGAGTTCCTGCGCTTCATGATGGAGCAGGAGCAGTTCGATCCGTGGCTCACCGGTGCGCAGGGCTACGTCGCCCCGCCGCTCGCCGCCTACGCCAAAAGCCCGATCTGGACCGTCGACCCGAAGAACCTGCCTTACCGCGACGCGGTCAAGAACCTGCGGCCAGCCGGCTATGCGGGCACGCTCGGCTACGCGTCGGCCGGGGCGGCCGCCGACTTCATCGTCGTCAACATGGTCGCCGAGGCGATCAGCGGCGCGAAGACGCCGAAGGAAGCGATGGAGCGCGCCCAGAAGCGCGCCGAACGGTACTACAAGGTGTGACGACGCTGCCTCCGCGTCGTCGGCACCGGGCTCGCTCGAGGGATCACGCCACGCTCCGCTCGCGCGTCCCTCGACTCGGCCTCGGCACGCATCCGCGGGCCGGTGACTCGCTGCGCTTTGCTGGAGACAGATCGACGTGACGGCTCTCGAACGGCTGCAGAACAACCGCAACGCGCTAGGCATGCTCTTCATGCTTCCGGCGGCGGTTCTGCTGCTGCTGTTCCTGACCTACCCGCTCGGCCTGGGCTCCTGGCTCGGCTTCACCGACGCCAAGGTGGGTCGGGCCGGCCAATGGATCGGCCTCGATAACTACGAGTTCTTGTGGGGCGACAGCGTCACCCGGCTGGCCCTCTTCAACACGCTCTTCTACACCGTCGTCGCGAGCATCCTGAAATTCTTCCTCGGCCTCTGGCTGGCGCTGCTCCTGAACCGCAACATCCGCTTCAAGACCTTCTTTCGCGCGGTCATCCTGCTGCCGTACATCGTGCCGACCGCGCTCTCGGCGATCTCGTTTTGGTGGCTCTACGACGCCCAGTTCTCGATCATCAGCTGGCTCTTGGTCAAGATGGGACTGATCACGACCTACATCGACTTCCTGGGCGATCCGTGGCACGCCCGCTTCGCGGTCATCGCCGCCAACGTCTGGCGGGGCGTGCCCTTCGTCGCGATCACCTTGCTTGCCGGGCTACAGACGATCTCGCCGTCGTTCTACGAGGCGTCGGCGATCGACGGCGCGACACCGTGGCAGCAGTTCCGCCACGTCACGCTGCCGCTATTGACGCCGATCATCGCGGTGGTCATGACGTTCTCGGTGCTCTTCACCTTCACCGACTTCCAGCTCATCTACGTCATCACGCGCGGCGGTCCGCTGAACGCGACGCATTTGATGGCGACGCTCGCGTTCCAGCGCGCGATCAACGGCGGCGCGCTCGGCGAAGGCGCTGCGATCGCCATCACGATGGTGCCGTTCCTGCTCGCCTGCATCATGTTCAGCTTCTTCGGCCTGCAGCGGCGCGCTTGGCAGCAGGGCGGCAACGACAAATGAGCGCGACGGCGACGGTCGATTCGGCCGGCATGGGCTACCTCGAGTCGGCTCGGCGCCGCACCGCGGTCGTTTATCTGCCGCTGGTCGTCTTCCTGATCGTCCTCCTGTTCCCGTTCTACTGGATGGCCATCACCTCGGTGAAGCCCGACGCAGAGCTGCTCTCGCGCAGCGGCAATCCGTTCTGGGTCATCAACGCGACGCTGACCCACTTTCATCACTTGCTGTTCGAGACCTCGTTTCCGCAATGGGCCTGGAACACGGTGCTGATCTCGGTGGTGTCGACGGCGTTCTCGCTGTTTGCCTCGGTGCTCGCGGCCTACGCCATCGAGCGGCTGCGCTTCCGGGGCTCCAAGCACGTCGGCCTGGCGATCTTCCTCGCCTACCTGGTGCCCCCGACGATCCTCTTCATCCCGCTCGCCAACGTCGTCTTCCAGCTCGGCCTGTTCGACACGCGCTGGGCGTTGATCCTCACCTACCCGACCTTCCTGATCCCGTTCTGCACTTGGCTCCTGATGGGCTACTTTCGCTCGATCCCGTTCGAGCTCGAGGAGTGCGCCCTCATCGATGGCGCGACGCGCTGGCAGATCCTGACCAAGATCGTCCTGCCGCTCGCGGTGCCGGGTCTCATCTCGGCCGGCATCTTCGCGTTCACGCTCTCGTGGAACGAGTTCATCTATGCGCTTACCTTCGTCTCGTCGTCGGAGATCAAGACGCTGCCGGTCGGGGTGGTCACCGAGCTCGTGCAGGGCGACGTCTATCAGTGGGGTCCGCTGATGGCAGGCGCGCTGCTCGGCTCGCTCCCGGTGGCGTTCGTGTATTCGTTCTTCGTCGAATACTACGTCTCGGGGCTGACCGGGTCGGTCAAGGAATGAAGCGCAGGAGGCGTGGGAATGGGTGAGCTCAAGAAGCCGCGCAAGACGCCCGCCGAGCTGCGCAGCCAGCAGTGGTTCGGCCGCATGGACCGCGACGGCTTCGTCTATCGCAGCTGGGTCAAGGGCAAGGGCGTTCCCGACGACCAGTTCGACGGCCGTCCGGTGATCGGCATCTGCAACACCTTCAGCGAGCTGACGCCGTGCAACTCGCATTTCCGCACCCTCGCCGAGCAGGTCAAGATCGGCGTTTACGAGGCCGGGGGCTTTCCCCTCGAGTTTCCAGTGATGTCGCTCGGCGAGACCCTGCTCCGGCCGACGGCGATGCTCTACCGCAACCTCGCCAGCATGGACGTCGAGGAATCGATCCGCGGCAACCCGGTCGACGGCGTCGTCCTCCTGATGGGCTGCGACAAGACGACGCCGGCATTGATGATGGGCGCGGCGAGCGTCGACCTGCCGACGATCGGCGTCTCGGGCGGTCCGATGCTCAACGGCAAGTGGCGTGGCCAGGAGCTCGGCTCCGGCACGGGCGTATGGAGTATGAGCGAGCAGGTCCGCGCCGGTACCCTGCGGCTGCAGGATTTCCTCGAGGCCGAGAGCTGCATGAGCCGCAGCCACGGCCATTGCATGACGATGGGCACGGCGAGCACGATGGCGAGCATGGTCGAGGCGCTCGGCGTCGGCCTGCCCGGCAATGCCGCGTATCCGGCCGTCGACGGCCGGCGCAACGTGATCGCGCGCAGCGCCGGGCGGCGCATCGTCGACATGGTTCACGAGGACCAGAAGCTCTCGTCAATCCTGACGCGCGAGGCATTCGAGAACGCGATCGTCGCGCTGGCGGCGATCGGCGGTTCAACAAACGCGGTGATCCACCTGATCGCCATCGCCGGCCGCATCGGCATCAAGCTCGCCATCGACGACTTCGACCGCATCGCCAGCGAGCTGCCGTGCCTCCTCAACCTGCAGCCCTCGGGCGAGCACCTGATGGAAGACTTCTGCTACGCAGGGGGCCTGCCGGTCGTGCTGAAGGAGATGTCTAGGCACCTGCACCTGGGCGCGGTCACGGCCAACGGAAGAACGCTCGGTGAGAACATCGCCGGCGCCGAGAACTTCAACAAGGAAGTGATCAAGACTGCGGCGGCGCCGTTCAAGGACCATGCCGGCATCGCCGTCCTGCGCGGCAACATCGCGCCACGCGGCGCGATCATCAAGCCCAGCGCGGCGACGCCGTCGCTGATGGTGCACCGTGGCCGCGCCGTCGTCTTCGACACCATCGACGACTTCTACGCCCGCATCAACGACGACGCGCTCGACATCGACGAGACCTGCATCATGGTGCTGCGCAACTGCGGCCCCAAGGGCTACCCCGGCATGGCGGAGGTGGGCAACATGCCGCTGCCACCGAAGGTGCTCAAGAAGGGCATCACCGACATGGTCCGGATCAGCGACGCGCGCATGAGTGGAACCGCCTACGGCACCGTCGTCCTGCACACGGCGCCGGAGGCAGCTGCCGGCGGCCCGCTTGGCGCGGTGCGCAGCGGCGACTTCATCGAGCTCGACGTGCCGAATCGGCGCCTGCATCTCGACGTCAGCGACGAAGAGATGGCGCGGCGCATGTCGTCCTGGCAGGCGCCGAAGCCGCCGCTCGAGAGCGGCTACTGGCGCCTTTATACCGACCACGTCCTGCAGGCCGACCAGGGAGTCGATCTCGATTTCCTCGTCGGCCGACGCGGCTCGTTCGTCCCGCGCGACAACCATTGACCAGCGTCCCCGCATCCGCGGGGTGGCACAGTAGCGAACGACCGCGATGCCGGCTGAGGCTGACACGCGGTGCTGTCCCTTTCCGACGTCGGCGGCACGCCACGCGTTCGATGATCCGGCGTTCACTGACCGACAAAGACACGATGCTTTCCAAATTCAAAACCCTCGCCGTCATCGCCGCCGCGTCGGCGGCGCTCTCGGTCTCAGCCATCGCCGCACCGTACACCGACCTTCGGGTCGCACCGCCCCCGCCGCGCAACGAGGTCGTTCCAGCAGCTCGCGCGGGTCATGCCTGGGCGCCGGGCTACTGGGACTGGCGCGGCCGGCGCCACGTCTGGGTGGGCGGCCACTGGGAGCGTGCGCGCCGCGGCTACGTGTACCGGGCGCCGGTCTGGGAGCAGAACGGTGACCGCTGGCGCCTTAACCGCGGCGCGTGGGCGCGCGGAGATAGTGACGGCGATGGCGTACCGAACGCCGTCGACCGCCACCCCAACAATCCGCGCCGGCCATAGATCGCGTTCGATCGGGCTCAGAAGCCCGAGCCGGGTTGCAGCAGGAAGGCCGTTTCCTCGGCAGTAGAGTGGCGGCCGAGGATCTCGTTGCGGTGCGGAAAGCGGCCGAAGCGCTCGATGACGGCGCGGTGTCGATGCGCGTAGTCGAGCATGCTTTGCTGATCCGGCGCTTCGGCGGCGAGGCGGCCGAAGAGGCGACTCGCCTCGGCCTGCATCGCCGTGCCCTCGGCATGCTCGAACGGCAAGTAGACGAAGCCGCGCATGAAGGGCGGCAGCGCCTCGTCCTGCCGGGAGCCGACCATCCGGCTTGCCGCGGCCAGCGCGCGCGCGTCGCCGGCGAACGACCGCGGCGTGCCGCGGAATGCGTTGCGCGTGAGCTGGTCGAGGAGAAGGATCTGCGCCAGCGCCGGGCGGGCCGCGTCGCTCCAGGGCTCGAGCTCGCCGCGCAGCGCGCGCTCGATGAGGACACCGAAACGCTCAACGACCACGGCGTCGAAGGCGTCGTCCTTGGTGAACCAGACCTTGCGCGCCGTGCCGAGCTCGGCGCTGCCAGGGGCGCCGAACCAGAAGTCGAGCACTGCATCCGCCTCGTCGTCCGAGGACGGGTCGCTCATGGGCGCTCCGCCGAAAGCCGGCGCGGATGGATCTCGACCGAGCGAATGCCGTCGGCGACCCAGACGATGCCTTCCTGCCGATTGACCTGGAGCTGCATGCTGCGTTGCGCCAGCAAGGCGAGCTCCCGGCTCTGCTCGGAAGGCACGAGCCAAGCGTCGACGTTGCCGGCGCGCCCGACGCGCGCCGAGAGGCCGGCCCACCAGGCGGGCGCGCCATGGCTGAAGGCATAGACCGTGACGCGGTCGGCGCGCCCGCTCGCCTTCACCAGCCGCCGCTCCTCGGGCTGGCCGACCTCGATCCAGTGCAAGAGTCGGCCGGTGAGGTCCTTCTGCCAGAGCTCGGCTTCCTCGGGTTCCCACATGCCCTTGGCGAAGTCGAGCGTGCCGGCGTGATCGTCCGCCGGCACGTTGAGCGTGAATGCGAGCAGGCGGATCATCATCCGCTCGTCGGTCTCCGACGGGTGACGCGCCAGGGTGAGGAGATGATCGCCGTAGACCGAGCGGTCGACGTCGGCAAGCTGCACGGCGGCCTTGCACACGGTCGCTTTCTGGGCCATCGGCCGACTGTGCCACAGCACGCCACAATCGCTTCTTTCCCGATCCACGCGAGCCGCCATGAGCATGAAGAAGTCCGACCTCGACAAGCAACTCGGCAAGAAGGTCGGCGGCCAGATGAAGGGGGCCGGCATACCGGGCCGCTTCGCCCAGGGCGCGGCCGACATGCCCGACCGGCGCGAGCAACGACGCCTCGACGCCGCCGCCGGCCTGGTGCCGTTCGCCTGCAAGCTGCCGGCCGATCTGGCGGCGACGCTGCGCGAGAAGAGCGCCGGCCGCGACGACGGCATCAACGGTCTCGTCGCCGAGCTGCTGAAGAAGGCGCTCGCGTGAGCGTCGCGAGCGAATGAGCGACGCCGCCTTCGATCTCTTCGTCATCGGCGCCGGCAGCGGCGGCGTCCGCGCCGCGCGCATGGCGGCGCAGCGCGGTGCGCGGGTCGCAGTCGCCGAGGACGCTGCGCTCGGCGGCACCTGCGTGAATCTTGGCTGCATCCCCAAGAAGCTCTACAGCTTCGCCGCCCACTACGCCGAGAGCTTCGAGGAGGCGCACGGCTTCGGCTGGAGCGTCGGCCCCGCGACCTTCGACTGGGAGACGCTGAAGGCGAACCGGCGCGCCGAGATCGGCCGCCTCAACGGCGTCTACGGCCAGCTCCTCGTCGGCGCTGGTGCGACCGTATTGCGCAGTCGCGCACGCATCGTCGGCGCCCACGAGGTCGAGGTCGGCGGCGTTCGCCACCGCGCCGAGCGCATTCTCGTCGCCACCGGCGGCTGGCCGGCGGCCGCCGACGTTCCTGGCGGCCAGCGGGCGATCAGCTCGAACGAGGTCTTCGACCTGGCTTGCTTCCCCGAGCGCCTGGTCGTGGTCGGCGGCGGCTACATCGCGTGCGAGTTCGCGTCCATCTTTAACGGCCTCGGCGCGCGCGTGACGCAGCTCTACCGTGGCGAGCAGATCCTGCGCGGCTTCGACCTCGACATCCGCAACTTCGTCGCCGCCGAGATGGCCAAGAAGGGCGTCGCCATTCGCGTCGGCGCGTCGGTGCGCGCGCTTGAGGCGAACGGCGACGGCTCGACTCGCGTCGTCCTCGGCGACGGCACGACGCTCGCCGCCGACGCCGTGCTCTATGCCACCGGCCGCGTCCCCAACACCGCCGGGCTCGGACTGGAGGCGGTCGGTGTCATGCTCGACGTCGGCGGCGCCGTCCTCGTCGACGATCGCTACTGCACCAACGTGCCGAGCATCTACGCCGTCGGCGACGTGATCGATCGCGTGCAGCTGACGCCGGTCGCGCTCGCCGAGGCGATGGCCTTGGTCGACGACCTTTTTGGCGGTACCGGGCGGCGGGTCGACTACCTGCACATCCCGACCGCCGTGTTCACCCATCCCAACATCGGCACGATCGGCCTCTCGGAGGGCGACGCACGCGGCCGCTTCGAGAAGATCCGCGTCTATCGATCCGAGTTCAAGCCCTTGCGGCACACGCTGTCCATGAGCAGCGAGCGGACCCTGATGAAGCTGGTCGTGGACGACGCCAACGATCGCGTCGTCGGCCTGCACATGGTCGGGGCCGACGCCGGCGAGACGATCCAGGGCTTCGCCGTGGCGATGAAGGCGGGCGCGACGAAGGCGGTCTTCGATGCCACCCTCGGCATCCACCCGACCGCCGCCGAGGAGTTTGTGACGATGCGCGAGCCGGTGATGGCATCATCCTGAGCGACTAACTACCCGCGCTGCCATGTCCGTTTCCGTTCGCCTTCCGGTCTCGCCGTTTGCCGCGTCGTTCGCCGTCGTTCTCGGCGTGCTGCTGGCGCCGGCGGCCCACGCCGCCGACAAGAAGGCCGCGGCGACATCGCCGGCACCGAAAACGCCGCTGCTCACGCCGGCGCAACTGCGCGAATGCGTCGTCCGGAAGGAAACGCTCGGCAAGGACACCGAGGCGGTGGTGAAGGCCAAGGCCGATCTCGGCGCCGCCAAGGCGGAGATTGACAGCACCGGCAAGGCACTGAGCGAGGAAGGGACCACCCTCGATCGAACCAGCGCCGACGGCGTCGCGGCCTACAACGCCAAGGTCCTCGAGCGCAACAGTCGCATCGATACCTATCAGGCGCGTGTCACGGCCTACAACAACGATGCCGAAGCGATTCTCGCCGCCAAGCAGGTGTACGAGAAGGCGTGCGCGAACCGCCGCTACGACGAGCGTGACATGAACGACGTGCAGCGCAGAAAATGAGCAATCCGCTGCTCGCCCCCTGGATGGGGCCGTACGGCCTGCCGCCCTTCGCCGCCACGCGCGCCGAGCACTTCGCGCCCGCGTTCTCGCAAGCGATGCGCGATCATCTCGCCGACATTGATGCCATCGCCGGCGCGAGCGAGGCACCGACATTCGCCAACACAATCGCCGCGCTCGATCGCGCCGGTCGCCTGCTCGATCGCGTCAGCGAGCTGTTCCACAACCTGGCGTCGAGCGAGACGTCGCCGGCGCTGCAGGCGGTCGAGCGCGAGATGGCGCCGCAGCTGGCGGCGCACCACAGCAAGGTTTACACGCACGCCGGATTGTTCGCCCGAATCGACGCGCTGCACGCGCGCCGGGACGGGCTCGGTCTCGACGCCGAGCAGCGCCGCGTGCTCGGGCGCTTCCACCTCGACTTCGTGCGCGCCGGCGCGCAGCTCGCGCCGGCCGATCAGGGCCGGTACGCCGCGATCATGCAGCGCCTCGCCGAGCTGTCGACGCGCTTCGGCCAGAACGTGCTCTCCGACGAGAGCGAATTCATGCTCGTGCTGAAGGACGAAGCCGATTTCGCCGGCCTGCCGCCGTTCGTCCGCGACGCCGCGCGCCAGGCGGCGCGCGAGCGCGGCGTCGACGATGGCGCGGTGATCACGCTATCGCGCTCGCACATCGTCCCCTTCCTGACTTTCTCGGAGCGGCGCGATCTGCGCGAAAGGGCCTGGCGCGCATGGACTTCGCGCGGCGAGCACGCCGGCGCCAATGACAACCGCGGCGTCGCTGCCGAGATCCTGCAGCTGCGCCTGGAGCAGGCGCAGCTGCATGGATACGCCAGCTACGCCGACTTCGCGTTGAGCGACACGATGGCGCGCAGCCAGGCGGCGGTGATGTCGCTGCTCGAGCAGGTGTGGCGGCCGGCGCGGGCGCGCGTCGACGAGGAATGCGAGGCGCTGGCCGCTCTCGCCCTCTCGCGCGGTGAAAGCGGCGCCGTCGAGCCTTGGGACTGGCGCTTCTACGCCGAGAAGGTGCGCCGGGTGCGCTTCGATCTCGACGAGGCGGAGATCAAGCCCTACTTCCCGCTCGAGCGCATGGTCGCCGCCGCGTTCGACTGCGCTGCGCGCCTGTTCGGCGTGTCGTTCGTGTCCCGCCCGGACATCGTCGTCTATCACCCCGACGTGGCGGTCTACGAAGTGCACGGCGCGGCCGGTCCGATCGGCCTCTTTCTGCACGACAACTTCGCGCGCCCGACCAAGCGGAGCGGCGCCTGGATGAGCTGGTACCGATTGCAGTCGAGGAACGGCGCCGACGGCGCGGCACCGGTGCTCCCCATCGTCGTCAACAACAACAACTTCGCGAAAGGGGCGCCGGGCGCGCCGACGCTCCTCAGCTTCGATGACGCGCGCACGCTGTTCCACGAGTTCGGTCACGGCCTGCACGGCCTGCTCTCGAACGTGACCTACGAACGCGTCTCCGGCACCAACGTGCTGCGCGATTTCGTCGAGCTGCCGTCGCAGCTGTTCGAGCACTGGCTCGACGAGCCGGCGGTGCTCAGGCGCCACGCGTGCCACCACGAGACCGGCGCGCCGATTCCCGATGCGCTGATCGAGCGCCTGCACCAGGCCCGCCATTTCAACCAAGGTTATGAGACGGTCCGCTACGCGGCTTCGGCGCTCGTCGACATGGCGGTGCACGCGCGCACGGCGAGCGAGCCGGTCGACATCGTCGCCTTCGAGCGCGCCGAGCTCGAGCGGCTCGGCCTGCCCCCGGCGGTCGGCGTCAACCACCGGCTGGTCCACTTCCAGCACCTGTTTTCGGGCTCCGGCTACGCCGCCGGCTACTACGTGTACCTGTGGGCCGAGGTGCTCGACGCTGATGGCTTCGACGCCTTCGTCGAGGCCGGCGATCCGTTCGATCCGACGGTCGCGCGGCGCCTCTTCCGCTTCATCTACTCGTCCGGCGATTCGATCGAGCCTGGCGAGGCGTATCGCGCCTTCCGCGGCCACGCCGCCGGGCCCGAGGCGATGCTCAGGCAGCGCGGGCTGCTCGAGCCGGTGTCGAGCTAGGGCCTGTTAAGAAGTCCGAGCTCGACGCCTGCTCACTCGCCTGGCGCGTGCTCTTCGTGCGGGGCCGGCTCGGCGGCGTCGCCCCCGGCGGTCGGGAACAGGCGGTGCAGTGCGGCGATGAAGACCGAGAAATCGATCGGCTTGGTCCAGTAGTCGGTAAAGCCGCTTGCGAGGCCTCGGTCGATGTCCTCGCGCATCGCGTTGGCCGAGAGCGCGATGCAGGGAATGGCTCGCGTGCGCGCGTCGGCGCGCAGGCGACGGAGGACTTCGTAGCCGTCGAAGTCGGGCAGCTGTAAGTCGACGAGGACCAGGTCCGGGCGCATTGCCAGCGCGCGCTCAATCCCCGCAGCGCCGGTCGGCTCCGAGACGATCGCCAAGCCACCGACGGCATCGACGAGCTCCTCAACCAGCAGGACGTTGACGGCGTTGTCCTCGATGTAGAGGATCGTTCCCTTGCGATGGCGCGGGCCGGACGCGAGGTCGATCGCCGCCGGTGGCGCCAGCGGCGCGCTGCCGTCGGCCGCCGCCAGGGCGGGGCTCGCGGCCGGCAGCGTCACGCCGAACACGGTGCCTCGTCCCGGCTCGCTCGCGACCTCGATTCGCCCGCCCATGCCATCGACGAGCGCCTTGACGATAGTCAGGCCGATGCCGGTCCCCTCGATGCCCTCGCTCTCGACACCGAATCGGTTGAACGGCTCGAACAGGCTCGCGATCTGCTCGGCGCGCAGGCCGCGGCCAGTGTCGCGCACCGAGAGGGTTACTTCGCTGCCGGTGGCGCGCGACTCGACGACGACCGTGCCGCCGGGGAGGTTGTACTTGATCGCGTTGGACAGCAGGTTGATCAGGACCTGGCGCAGGCGGGTCGGATCGGCGGTGGCGACGCCTTCGCTGCGGCCGGCCTCGAGCTCGACGCCGTGCTGCGCCGCCAGCGAGTGCAGCAGCGGCAGCGACTGTCGCACGAGCTGGCCGAGGTCGACCGCCTGCATCGACAGCCGTGCCTCGCCGGCCTCGAGGCCTGAGAGGTCGAGCACGTCGTTGATGAGCGACAGCAGGTGATCGCCGGCGGCGCGGATGTGGTCGAGCTTGGCGAGCTGCGCCGTCTGGGCGGTCTGGCGCGCCTCGATCTGCAGCAGCTGGGTGAAGCCGAGGACGGCGTTCAGCGGGGTCCGCAGCTCATGGCTCATGCGCGAGAGGAATTGCGACTTGGCCTGAATCTCGCGCTCGGCGAGCGCCGCCTGCTGGCGCGCGATCTCGGCGTTCTTGCTCTCGGTGATGTCCCAGTTCACGCCGACCCGGCGCACCGGCCGGCCGAAGGCGTCGTGCACGTCGGCCGAGCGCGACGCGAGCCAGCGGTAGCTGCCGTCGGGCAGGCGGACGCGGAACTCGTACGCGTCGGGCAACTGGGCCGCGGGCGAGCCGGCCACGGAATCGAGGACGACGGCGAGGTCGTCGGGATGGACCAGCGCCAGCCGTTTCTCGCGGCTGAGCGCCTGCTCGCGCGGCTCGAGTCCGCGCAGATAGAACATCTGAGCGTCCCAGTGCTCGCCGCCGTCGCCGTCGGTGTCCCAGGTGCCGATGCCGGCATGGCGGGTGATGAGGGCGGTACGCTGGCTCGCCTCGCGCAAGGCGTCGAGCGCGCGGTGCCGGTCGGTGACGTCCATGGCGATTCCGAGCAGGCGCCGCGGACCGGCGTGGACGCGGTCGATGTCGGCGCGCATCACGATCCAGTGCACACTGCCGTCGCGACGCAGGGCGCGAAACTCGATGTCAAAGGGCTGGTCGCCGCTGGTGAAGTATGCGTAGGCCTCGGCGCCGACCCGCCCCCGGTCGTCACCGTGCACCGAGTCGCGCAGCCACTGGCCGAAGGTGGGCGGATGAGGCGGCTGGCAGCGATCGAAGAGCTCGAACATCTGCGCGTCCCAGTGCTCGCTGCCATCGGCGTCGGTGTCCCAGGTGCCGATGCCGGCGTGACGGGTGATGAGCGCGGTGCGCTGGCTCGCCTCGCGCAGGGCGTCGAGCGCGCGGTGCCGGTCGGTGACGTCCATGGCGATGCCGAGCAGGCGACGAGGACCGGCGTGGACGCGGTCGATGTCGGCGCGCATCACGATCCAGCGCACGCTGCCGTCGCGGCGCAGAGCCCGGAACTCGAGCTCGAACGGGCCCTCGCCGGTGAGGAAGTAGGACCGCGCCTGGTGCTTGACG
>JBBRFW010000032.1:0-36421 GCA_038241255.1 Burkholderiales bacterium
CTGCGCTGCTGCTCGCCGCGTGCGCCTCCTCGATGACAGGCTCAACCGGCGCGTCGACCGGCCTCGGCTTCTTCGTCTCGAGCACCGGCTCCGGGCGCGGCGCCGATCTCGGCGGGCTCGCCGGTGCCGATCGACTGTGCAGCTCGCTCGCGACCGCGGTCGGCGCCGGCAACCGCACCTGGCGCGCCTACCTCAGCACGCAGCCCGGGCCGGGCGGCGCCGGCGTCAACGCGCGCGACCGGATCGGCAGTGGGCCTTGGCGCAACGCCAAGGGCGTTGTCATCGCCCAGAACGTCGCCGAGCTGCACGGCAACAACAACATCAACAAGCAGACCGCGCTCACCGAAAAGGGCGAGGTCGTCAACGCCAGCGGCGATACGCCGAACATGCACGACATCCTGACCGGATCGCAGCCCGACGGTACGGCGATCGCCGGCGAGGTCGACACGACCTGCGGCAACTGGACCAAAAGCGGCGAAGGCGCCGCCATGGTGGGCCACCACAACCGCACCGGTACCAACCCGCCGCCGCAGAACGCCTCGTGGAACTCGGCGCACCAGACGCGCGGATGCAGTGTCGCGGCGCTGAGGTCGACCGGCGGCGACGGCCGGATCTATTGCTTCGCGACCAATTGACGGCAAGGCCGCCATGCCGGTCTTCACGAGCCTCGGCATTGCGCACGATGCCGACGAGCCGCGGATCGCGCGGCTGCGCCTCAACCGCCCCGATCGCCTCAACGCGATCGACATGCGGATGCCGGGCGAGATTCGCGCCGCGGTCGAGTGGGCCGAGGCGGACGAGCAGGTCCATGTGATCGTCGTCGAGGGCGAGGGCCGCGCGTTCTGCGCCGGCTACGACCTCGTCGCGCTGGCCGAGGAGAGCCCGCGCGGCGGCCTTGTCGACAACCCGCTGCAGCAGGAGGCACAACCCTGGGACTCGATGGTCGACTACGCGGTGATGAAGCGCCACACCGAGGACTTCATGGCGCTCTGGCGCTCACGCAAGCCGACGATCGCCAAGGTGCAGGGCCACGCCGTCGCCGGCGGCAGCGACATCGCGCTCTGCTGCGATCTCCTGGTCATGGCCGACGACGCGAAGATCGGCTACATGCCGACGCGCGTCTGGGGTTGCCCGACGACGGCGATGTGGACCTTTCGGGTCGGCGCCGCGCGCGCCAAGCAGCTGATGTTCACCGGCGACCTCATCACCGGCGCGCAGGCGGCCGACTGGGGCCTCGCCAACATCGCCGTGCCCGCCGCCGATCTCGACGCCGCAACAACCCGGCTCGCGCGCCGCATCGCCGGCGTGCCGAGCTCGCATCTCGCGATGCACAAGCTCGTCGTCAACCAGGTGATGCTCACGGCCGGCCTCGAGCAGGCGCAGATGCTCGCTACCGTCTTCGACGGCGTAACGCGCCACAACCCGGAAGGCGTGTGGTTCCGCCGCCAGGCGCAGCTCGAGGGTTTCAAATCGGCGGTCGAGTGGCGCGACAGCGGCAGGCCGATTCCCGAAGGCGACGAGGCGCGCGCGCTGATTCTCGAGCTCGAGCGTCGCTTGGGCGAATTGAAAAATAGGCGCTGAGGCAGGCGGCGCATCACCAGTCGTCCTTGACCGCGAGCACGCTCTGCCGCCCGACGGCACGACGCGCCGACAGCAATGCGGTGATCGTTCCCGCCGCGACCACGGCCGCGCACAGCGCGGCCAGTCGTGCTTCGGGCAGCAGCAGGTCCATCGTCCAGTGGAAGCTCTGCGGGTTGACGACCTTGACGAGCACGACGCTGACCGCGATGCCGAGGACGAGGCCGAGCGCCGCGCCGACGCCCGTCCAGACGGCGCCTTCGGCGGCGACGACGGCCAGGATCTGGCGCCGCGTCAGGCCGAGGTGGACGAGCAGCCCGAACTCCTTGCGGCGCGCCAGCACCTGCGCCGAGAAGCTCGCGGCGATGCCGAATAAGCCGATCGCGATCGCCACCGCCTGCAGCCAGTACGTGACCGCGAAGCTGCGATCGAAGATGCGCAGCGAGGTGGCGCGGATCTCGCGCGAGGACGCGAACTCAAGCAGGGTCGGGTCGTAGCCGCTCGCGCCCGCGAGCCGGCGCAGCTCGCCTTCGACTTTCTCGGTGCGTGCGCCCGGGGCGAGCCAGAGCGCGAGGTCGTTGACGCGCGCGTCGCCGCTGACGCGCAGCCAGTCGGCGCGATCGATGACGATCGCGCCGTACTGGCGCGCGTAGTCGCGCCAGACGCCGCGCACGAACACGCCGATCCGGCGCCCGTCGGGCAGGGGCAGCGACAGCGTCGTCCCCGGAGTGCTGCCGTACAAATCGACTACTGCCTCGCTCACGTAGGCGGCGATCGCACCGGCCGGCGCGGCGACGAGCTCGCCGGTGAGCGGCAGGCTGATCGCCGGATCGCCGACGGTGCGCGCGATCAGCGCCGCGGCCGGCCGGCGCGGGTCGAGCGGAATCGCGACGACCCGCTGCGCTTCGGCGCGCGCGATGCCCGCGATTGCGCGCGCTTCGGCCGGAAGCCGCTCGGGCAAGGTCGCGACGTCGCCGCCGCCGGGGCCGACCGCGGCGCGCACGTAGAGGTCGGCGGGAAGCACGGTGTCGAGCCAGCGCGTCACGGCATCGCGAAAGCTCGCCACCATCACCGTGAGCGCGACCGAGAGCGCCAGGCTGGCGACGACGCCGGCGACGGCGATCGTCGCGCTCGCGCGCTGATGGCGGGCACGCTCGACTGCCAGCAACGCGAGCGCGCGGCGCGGCTCGGGAACGCCGGCGAGCGCGATGCCGACGCCGCCCGGCACGCAGGCGATGCCGCCGATCAGGATCAGCGCGACCGAGCCGTAGGCGGCGAGCGGGATCTCGAACACGGGCGGCAGCGTCGCGAGGCCCGCGCCGACCAGCAGCAGAGCGATGCCGACGAGCCCCGGTGAGCGCGGCGCGGCACTCATGCCGAGGCCCTTCAGCGCCTGGGCCGGAGCGATCCGCTGCGCGGCGCGCGCCGGCAACCAGCCGCCGACGAGCGCCGCGACGACGCCGAGCACGCCGTAGCCGGCGGCGCCGGCGACATCGACATGGAGCGCGGGCGCGACGCCGGGGAAGTAGCCGCCGCCGAGATCGCCGCCGAAGAGGCGCAGCGCGGTCGCCGCGAGGCCGACGCCGAGGGCCAGGCCGAGCGCGCTGCCGGCGACGCCGAGCAGCGCCGACTCGGCCAGCACCAGGCCGAGCCGCTGCCGCGCCGTCAGGCCAAGCACCGCGAGCAGCGCGAGCGGCTGGACGCGCTGGGCCACCGACAGCGCCAGGATCGAGAAGACGAGGAACGCGCCGGTGAACATCGCCACCAGCGCGAGCACCGTGAGATTGACGCGGTACGCGCGCGAGACGTTCGAGATCCGGTCGGTCGCCTCGCTCGCCGCTGCGACGCGGACGCCGGCCGGCAGCAACAGCGCCGCGCCGGTGGTCGTGCGATCGGCGCCGGGGGCGAGGCGCACGTCGATGCGGTTCAGCTTGCCGACCAGGCCGAGCGCGAGCTGCGCCCCCGCGATGTCGACGACGGCGAGCGGCGGTCCGCCGGCGGCGATGCTGCCGGCGATGCGCAGCGTGCGCCGGCCCGCGGCCGTTTGCAGCGCGAGCGTCGTCGCGTCGGCGCCCAGGCGTCGCTCGGCAGCGGCGTTGAGGAACACGGCCTCGGGGTCGAGGGCGGCGAGGCGGCCGGCGCCGGCGCGTGGCCGTGGCAGCAAGGCCGGAGCAACGTGGGCGATGACGAGCGCGTCGATGCCGACGATGCGGATCGGCACGCGTGCGCCCGCGGCATCGAACGCGAATGTCTCTGCCTCGACGACCGGGCTCGCCACATCGACGCTGCTGGC
Source organism: Burkholderiales bacterium (assembly GCA_038241255.1). GTDB lineage: Bacteria > Pseudomonadota > Gammaproteobacteria > Burkholderiales > Burkholderiaceae_C > Schlegelella_A. The sequence goes on from JBBRFW010000032.1 coordinate 3,872, forward strand.
TGCGGCCACCGTGCCGTAGAGCGCTTCGTCGAAGCCGCCTCGCGGCCCGACGAGCGAGAGGTCGGCCTCGCCGTTGACGGCGCGGACGGCGGCGCCGAATTCAGCGAGCGCCGACGCGTTGATGAGGTGCACCGAGAAGGCGAGGGCGACGCCGAGCATCACCGCGACCAGCGCCGCGGCGTTGCGCCACGGATGGTGGCGCAGCTCGGGCCACGACAGCTGGCGCAGCAGTTCCAGCATCACGGTGCGATGCCGGTCGGCGTCAAAGTCACGCTGCGATCGGCGCGCGCCGCGGCGGCGCGCGAATGCGTCGCCAGCAGGCAGGCCGCGCCGTGCTCGCGCACCTGCTCGACGAGCAGCGCGAGCACGCGCTCGGCCGTCGCCGGGTCGAGGTTGCCGGTCGGCTCGTCGGCGAGGATGAGCCGGGGCCGGTGCACGAGGGCGCGCGCGATGGCGACGCGCTGCAGCTGGCCGCCCGACAGCGTGTGCGGCAGGCGCGCCTCGAAGCCGCCGAGGCCGACGGCGGCGAGCATCGCCCCGACGCGCGCGGAATCGGGTGCGTGCTGGAGCAGGAGCGGCAGGCCGACGTTGGCGGCGACGCTCAGGTGCGGCAGGACGTGGAAGGCCTGGAACACGAAGCCGAGGTGATGGCGCCGGAACACCGCCTGCGCCGATTCGCCGAGCGCATGGATGTCGATGCCGGCGACGCGCACCGAGCCAGCGTCGATGCGATCGAGCCCGGCGGCGCAGTTGAGCAACGTCGACTTGCCCACGCCCGACTCGCCCACGACCGCGACGAACTCGCCCGCACCGAGGGCCAGGTCGACGCCCTCGAAGACCGTGCTTGCGCCGTAGCGCTTGGCGAGCCCGGCGACCGCGAGGACGGGATCAGCCAACGCGGCCGGCCTCGACGAGCCGCTGCGCCTGCGCCGCCACTTGCTCGATGGCATCGGCGTCGTCGCAGGCGACGACCTGCCGCCACGGCATCGAGCGCAGCCAGGTGAGCTGGCGCTTGGCGAGCTGGCGCGTCGCCGCGATCGCGCTCGGTGCGAGTGGCGCGAGGTCGCCGCTCTCGAGCGCCGCCCACGCCTGGCGATAGCCGACGGCGCGCATCGAGGGTAGGCCGGCGTGCAGGTCGCCGCGCGCGCGCAAGCCGAGCACCTCGTCGACGAAGCCGGCGTCGAGCATGGCCGCGAAGCGAGCGCCGATGCGCGCGTGCAGCCAAGCGCGGTCGCTCGGCTCGAGGGCGATCAGCGGCGGCGTGCGGCCGTCGGGCTCGGTGTGCCAGGCCGACAGCGGCTTGCCGCTGACGCGATGCACCTCGAGCGCGCGCTGGATGCGCTGGCCGTCGTTCGGCGCCAGGCGCGCCGCGGTCGACGGATCGACGACGGCGAGCTCGGCGTGCAGCGCCGGCCAGCCCTCCCGCGCGGCGCGCTGGTCGAGCCCGGATCGGATGCCGGCATCGGCTTCGGGCAGCGCATCGAGGCCGTCGAACAACGCTTTGAAGTAGAGCATCGTGCCGCCGACGAGGAGCGGGATCGCGCCGCGAGCGCGAATCGCCGCGATCGCCACCGTCGCGTCGGCGACGAAGCGCGCCGCCGAATAGCGCTCGGCTGGATCGACGAGATCGATCAGGTGGTGCGGCACGGCGGCGAGCTCGGCCGCGCCCGGCTTGGCGGTGCCGATGTCCATGCCGCGATAGACGAGTGCCGAGTCGACGCTGACGATCTCGACGCGGCGCCGCGGCAAAAGCGTTGCGGCGATCGCCAGCGCAGCGGCGGTCTTGCCCGAGGCGGTCGGGCCGGCGAGGCACAGGTAGTCGACCGCCGTACAGTTCATCGGCGTCGCCACGCCATCGAGCAGGTGCGGTAGGAGCGCGCCGACAGCGTCATGGCCTGGCCGCCGACGGCGGCCGGCAAGGCCTTCCGATGGCGCACGTTGATGACCGGTAGAGACTCTCGCCTCGACTCCCGGACACTCGCATGAACCTCAACCTTGCCATCGGCCCGCTGGTCGCCCTGATCGCCGGAATACTCATCCTGGTCGTGCCGCGACTGCTCAACTTCATCGTCGCGATCTACCTCATTGTCATCGGCCTGCTCGGTCTGTTCGGCGGCCACCTCAACCTGCATTAGTGCCTGGCGGCGGCGCGGCGACAAAACGCTCGTCGAGACGCAGATAGCGCCACTGCCCCGGCGGCAACGCACCGAGCGCGACGGCGCCGACCCGCACCCGCCTCAGGCCGAGCACCTGCAGGCCGACGGCGTCGCACATGCGCCGGATCTGCCGCTTCTTGCCTTCCCTGAGGACGAAGCGAAGCTGGTCGTCGTTGACCCACTCGACGCCGGCCGGCCGCAGGGCTTCGCCGTCGAGCTCGAGGCCGTGGCGCAGCAAGGCCAGCTCACCCGCCGCGAGCGGCTCGCCGCTTTGCGCGGCGACGCGGACGAGGTATTCCTTCTCGATCTTGTTGTCGTCGCCGATCAGCTGCTTGGCGATGCGGCCGTCCTGCGTGAGCACGAGCAGGCCGACGGAATCGATGTCGAGCCGGCCCGCGGGGACCAAACTCCTCAGGTGCTGGGGCAGGAAGCGGATTCCCGACCCGTCCTCGCGCCACTGGCGATCGGGCGTGACGAGCACGCGCGCCGGCTGGTAGCCGTCCTCGGCCTGGCCGCTGACGTAGCCGACCGGCTTGTTGATGAGCACGGTGACGAGTTGCGCCTGCGCGTTGCGGGCGCGCGCGTCGATCGTGATGTGCTGGCCCGGCAGCACGCGCGAGCCGAGCTCGGCGACGACGCGGCCGTCGACGCGCACCCAGCCGCGCGCGATCCATTCATCGGCCTCGCGCCGCGAGGCGATGCCGAGCTCGCTCATCCGTTTCGAGAGGCGCAGGCTGCCGTCGTTGTGCGAAGTCGAACGCGTCGTCGATACGGGTTCCTCTGACGAACGCTCCGCTTGCGCTCGTGGCGGCGCCGGGACGCGGGACGGCGGCTTCATCGGCCGCGCCAGAACAGGCGATCGAGTTCGGCAAGCGTCACCTGGCGCCAGGTCGGCCGCCCGTGGTTGCACTGATCGGCGCGCTCGGTGCGTTCCATGTCGCGCAGCAGGGCATTCATCTCGGCGATCGTCAGGGCGCGGTTGGCGCGTACTGCGCCGTGGCAGGCCATCGTCGACAGCAGCTCGTCGCGGGCGCGCACGAGAACGTCGCTCGCGCCCACTTGCGCCAGCTCGGCGAGGACGGCACGCGCCAGCTCGACGACGTCGGCGCCGGCAAGGGCCGCCGGCAGCGAGCGGAGCGCGAGCGAGGCGCTGCCGAGCGGCGCGAGATCGAGGCCGAGCGCGCGCAAGGTGTCGGCTTGAGCGTCGGCGGTGGCGATCTCCGCCGCGCTGGCGGGAAACGTCGCCGGAATGAGGAGCGGTTGCTGCGCTGTCGCGGCGTCGTCGAAGCTCGCCTTCAGGCGCTCGTAGACGATCCGTTCGTGCGCGGCGTGCATGTCGACGATGACCAGGCCGCGCGAGTTCTCGGCCAGGATGAACGTGCCGGCGACCTGCGCGAGCGCGCGCCCGAGCGGCCAGTCGGCGTCGCCCGCGTAGGCCGCGGTCGGCGAAGGCGACGCCGCCGGCGTGCTGCCGAGCCAGGCCGGCGCGTCGGGCTCGGCCGCGCGCAGCGCGGTCGCGGCCGACTCGCTCCAGCGCAGCGGCCGCTGGGCGAAAGGCGAATCGCTCGGCGGCACCGCGCTGGCTGCGGTCGCGGTGACTCCTTGCGCGGGCTGGCCGGTAGCGCGCGCGCCGGGCGCGGCCGCGAGCGCGGCGCCGACGGCCTTGCGCACCGCCTCGTGCACCTCGCGCGAATCGCGGAAGCGCACCTCGGTCTTGGTCGGATGGACGTTGACGTCGACGCGCTCGGGCGCGACTGCGATGAAGAGCAGATACGCTGGCTGGCGCCCGCCGTGCAGGACGTCGTCGTAGGCGGCTCGCACGGCATGGCCGATCAGCTTGTCGCGCACGTGGCGGCCGTTGACGTAGACGTACTGGAGGTCGGCACGCGCGCGAGCCGACTCGGGCGTGCCGGTGCGGCCGGTGATCGCCAGGCCGCCGAGGTCGACTGCGACGGCGCGGCTGTGCTCGGCGAACGCGGCGCCGAGGATATCCGTCATGCGCACTTCGGCGCTGCCGCGGGCCCAGCGCGCCACCGCCTTGCCATCGTGCCAGACCGAGAACGCGAGGTCGGGCCGCACCAGCGCGTGCCGGCGCACCGCCTCCAGGCAGTGCGCGAGTTCGGTCGCCTCGGTCTTCAGGAACTTGCGCCGCGCCGGCGTGTTGAAAAAGAGCTCGCGCACCTCGACGGTCGTGCCGACGCCGCGCGCCGCCGCGGCGAGCTCGCCGCTGCCTGCATCGAGCCGCGTCGCGTGCGCCGCGTCGTCGCTGCGGCTCGTGATCGCGACTTCGGCGACGGAGGCGATCGCGGCCAGCGCCTCGCCGCGAAAGCCCATCGTCGCGACGCCCTCGAGCTCGGCGAGCGAAGCGATCTTGCTCGTCGCGTGGCGGCGCAGCGCGGCCGGCAGTTCCGCGCCGGGGATGCCGTGGCCGTCGTCCTCGACGGCGATCAAGCGGATGCCGCCGCCGCTCAGGCGCACGGCGATGTGGCTCGCGCCGGCGTCGACGGCGTTGTCGAGCAGCTCGCGCACTACCGACGCCGGCCGCTCGACGACCTCGCCCGCAGCGATCTGGCTGATCAGCTCACTCGGCAGCTCGCGAATGGGCCGGCGCACGCGAGGCTCGAGCACGGCGTTCATCGGTGCATTGTAGAAAGCGGGCTGGCCGTGCCCTGTCGGGCCTGGAACGACCCTTCGCCGCCCGCGTAGTTGACGCAGAGTTGGCACTGCGCCGTTCGCGCCGAGGCCGGCGACGCGTGGCTCGTGTTAGCTTCCCCGCGATGAACGACAGCGTAGCGCCGAAGGCGGCGGAGACGGGCAGCGAAGCCTCGCCGGCCTTCGTGCAGGCCGTTTCCGACTTGAGCGCGAAGCGCGAAGTGCGGACCTCGCAGCCGATCTACAACGCGCAAGGCATCAAGCTGCTCGAGGGCGGCGTGACGATTGACCAGAGCCTGTACGACAAGCTCGTCACCCATCGGCTGTCGGCCCCGCTCGACGAATGCATCGATCCCGGTCCCGGCGTCGACGCCGTGGCCATGGAGGCGGCGGCGCGGGCGGCGGTCGCGCGCTGGCCGTTCTTCGCCCGCGCCGTCCCCGAGGGCGCGGCGGGCAAGGCCTTGCTCGACGCGATCGCGTCGGTGCGACTCGCGAAGCCGGTCGCGCTGCACCTGACGCTGGCGCGCGAGACGCGCCCGGCGCTGTTCGCCCACGGCATCCTGATGGCGCTGCTGTGCGCCCACCTCGTGCGCGAGAGCGGCGGCGCGCGCGCCGACGTGCGCGAGGCCGCGGCGGCCGGCCTGATGCACGACCTCGGCATGCTGCACATCGCACCCGACCTCCTCGATTCCGAAGACCGGCTGAGCGGCGACGAGCTGCGCCCTGTCTACGCCCACCCGCTGACGTCGTCGATGCTGGTCGATCGCTTCCCCGAGTACTCGAAGGACATCGTTCGCGCGATCGTCGAGCACCACGAGCGTCTCGACGGCTCGGGCTATCCGCGCGGGCTGACGGGCGATGCGATGAGCCCGCTCGGCCGCGTTCTCGCGCTGGCCGAGGTCGTCACCGCAATGTTCGACGGCGCGCGCCGCCGGCCCGAGCAACGTGTCTCGCTGCTCCTGCGCATCAACCCGCGCCGCTACGACGCCGCCCACGTCGCCGCCGTGCACCGCCTGCTCGCGGCGTCTGCGGAGGCGGGCGACGCCGAGGCGATCGGCGCGGAGGCGCTGGTCGCGCGGCTGCTCCGGCTGGCCGACGTGCTGGCGCTCTGGCGCGGCTCGGTCGACGCGCTCGGCCGCGAGCTCGACGGCGCGCAAGCTGCTCTCGTCGCCTCGGTCGACGCCCAGAACGCGACGCTGCAACGCATGCTCTACGACGCCGGTGTCACCCGCGGGCAGCTCGCGGCGATCGCAGGCGACATCGATCAGGACGGCGCGCTGCGCGTCGAGTTGTGGGCGCTCGCCGAGGAGCTGCTGTGGCAGCTGCATGCGGCCGCGAACCAGTTGAAGCGCCGCTGGCGCGGCGACGATGCCGGTGTGGCCCACCCGGGCGAGCTATCGGCCTGGTTCGCCGCCGTCGCCGCGCTCGACGAGGCCGAGGCGACGCCGACCTGACGCGAGCGCGGGGCCGCCGGGCTGGCCGCGATAATCGCCGCCCATGGATGCGATCGGTTCCCTGCTCGACTTCGTCTTTCACATCGACGTCCACCTCGCGACTTTCGTTCACGCCTACGGCGCCTGGGTCTATGCGCTGCTGTTCGCGATCGTCTTCGTCGAGACCGGCGTCGTCGTCATGCCGTTCCTGCCCGGCGACTCGCTCCTCTTCGTCGCCGGAGCGATGTGCGCCGCGGGGCTGATGAGCCTGCCGCTCGTCATCGGCCTGCTGTGGCTCGCGGCGGTGCTCGGCAACCAGAGCAATTACACGATCGGCAAGGCGATCGGGCCGCGCGTGTTCGCCTGGGAGGACTCGCGCTGGTTCAACAAGCGCGCCTTCGACCAAGCGCATGCGTTCTACGAGCGCTACGGCGGAGTGACGATCATCGCCGCGCGCTTCATGCCGTTCCTGCGCACCTTTGCGCCGTTCGTCGCCGGCGTCGCGCAGATGACGAGGCGCCGCTTCAGCCTCTACGACGTCACCGGCGGCGCGCTCTGGGTCGGCGGCGTGACGCTCGCGGGCTACCTGTTCGGCAACATCCCGTGGGTCAAGGAACACCTCGACAAGATCATCTGGGCCGCGATCCTCGTTCCCGGCCTGCTCGTCATCATCGGAGGGTGGCGGGCTCGGAGGACGCAGGCGAAGGCGGCTTGATCCTGCGCGCCGGCGGCGCCGAGGCGGCATCTGTGCTCGCTGCAGCGGTCCGCGCGGCGACGCGTGGCGCGCCGGGCGTGGGCTCGGCCTGCGCGCTCACCGGGCACGCCTGCTGCTGGTAGATGGTGCGGCCGCCTTCGACGCACTTGAAGAGCTGAGGGGCGCCGAAGGCGGCGCCCCACGGTGAAGCGAACGCAGTCGCGACCACGATCGCGATCATGCGGCGATGCAGCGGCTTCATCGGGCCCCCGGCGGAGGAGGAGCCGGCAGCGCGAGCTGCTCGCCGACGGTTTCCGGGCGCATCAGGCGCCAGCGGCCGCGCGTGCTCATGTCGACGACGATCGGCGTGACGTCGTCGGCCGTCGCGGTCGCATTGACCGCGAGCGTGCGAGCGACGCAGCGGCGGATCCACTCCGCGGTGTCGCGCACGTAGTCGATGTCGGCATCGTCGAGGCGGCAGACGAGACGAAACGTCTTCTCGAACTGTTCCTCGGGCGTCATTGCAGTCATTCCCGCTCCCAGGGCCGGTGCATTGCCGGCAATCGAGGCCGCAGCCTCTCCCGGCGCAGCGCTACCTTCGATTTTCGGCAGCGGCGGTGAAATCCTGCGCACCTTCGGGCGCGAAGCTGGGGGGCACGCGCAATCGGTCACGCCGGCGCCGGCGCCGGTCCGGCCATGCCGACGGCGGCTACTTGACGGTGTAGCTGCGCCCTTCCATGCATGCGAGAGTGGCGCGCTGGAAGATGCCGGCGTCGGCCATCGCGCCGCGCTGTGTCGTTGCCCAGCTGTTGCATTCGCGCCGGTCGGCCTCGGTCGCTTCCGCGCTCTGGCCGTTCCTCGGATAGAAGATCGGATCCGGCGCGGCCGGTTGCTGCGGCACCGGCTGCCCGATGCGCCCGGCAGCGCCGGGATCGGCGCTGCCGTAGACCGGCGCGACGACGAGCGGCGCGTCGTAGTAGTAGGCGGGGTAATAGGGCGCGTAGTAGCCGCCGTAGTAGCCGCCGTAGTAGCCACCGTAATAACCGATGGCGCCGACGCCAAGGCCAAGGCCGACGCCACCCCAGAACGCCCCGGGCCAGTAGCCGCGGTGGCCCCAGTAGCCGCCCCGGTAGTGGCCGGGGCCGCCGTGCCAGCCGGCGCCGACATGGCCGCCGCCGCCGTGGGCGGCGCCGACGTAGCCGGCGCCCATGCGAGCGGCCGCGGCGGGTGGGGCGACGCTGGATGCAGCGCCGATCGCTGCGACGACCGCGAGTGTGCGGGGGAAGGTCTGGAATCGCTTCATGAGGGCTCCTTGGGGGCCGCGCCAGTGCGCTGGCCGCATCGCGACATTTTCTTACTTTGCGGCCACCTTCGCAGCAAATGTCAACGGGCTTTACCGGCCGGCCGTTGCGACATCTCATGCTTTACACACCCCTGGAGAGAACCATGATGATCCGCTTGTCCCTGGCCGCCTCCTCGCTGGCTCTCGCCGGCCTCGCCGCCCCCGCCTTCGCCGCTGAAACCGTCGGCCAGGCAGCATCCTCGGCCGCCACGAAGACGGGTCATGCCGTCGCCGAGACCGGCCGCACCGTCGGTCATGGCGCCGCCGAAGCCGGTCGCGACGTCGGCCACGCGACCGCCGAGGCGGGTCGCAAGACCGGTCACGCCGTCAAGCGCGGCGCGCGCAACACCAAGGCGGCCGTCAAGCCGGCGTCGTCGGCGAGCTGAAGCCGCGCGCGAGACGCGCCGCATCGCGCCTTCGGGCGCGCTGCGGCGCCCTTTTTTTGGCTGCTGAGCGAAGCCGCTAGCGCGCCAGGGCGCGAGCGAGCTCGGCGGCGCAGAGCGTCACCGCCGAGTTCGCCTCGTCGATCACCTTGCCCATGGTGATGAAGCCGTGGATCTGCCGTTCGTAGCAGACGTAGGCTGCCCGGTTGCCGGCCGCGACGAGGCGATCGGCGTACTCGAGGCCCTCGTCGCGCAGCGGGTCGAAGCCGGCGGTGAGGACGAGCGCGCGAGGCAGCTTCGTGAGGTCGGCATGCAGCAGCGGCGACGCGCGCCAGTCGAGATCGTGCGCAGCGTCGGCGAGGTAGTGGTCGTGGTAGTACGAGATCGTCTGCGTCGTCAGCAGGTAGCCGCGCCCGTTCGTCGTGTGCGACGCGTGGAGGCGCCGCATGTCGGTGGCCGGATAGATGAGCAGCTGGAACGCCAGCGGCAGGTCGCGGGCGTCGCGCGCCAGGATCGCGATCACGGCGGCCAGGTTGCCGCCTGCGCTGTCGCCGCCCACCGCGATGCGCAGCGCGTCGACGCCGAGCTCGCTCGCCGCCTGTCGGACCCAGCGCGTGGCAGCGAGGCAGTCGTCGACGGCGGCCGGGAAGCGGTGTTCCGGCCCCATCCGGTAGTCGACGGAGACGACGACCGCAACCGAGCCGTTGCATAGCTGGCGGCACAGCACGTCGTGCGTGTCGAGGTCACCGATCGTCCAGCCGCCGCCGTGAAAGTAGACCAGCGCCGGCAGCGTCGACGCCCCCGAGCGCGCGGCGCCGGCGGCGAGCGGCCGATAGATGCGCAGCGGGATGCGCCCGTGCGGTCCTTCGCAGTGACCGTCGCGCACTGCGCCGACCTCCGGGGCGGCCGGCTGGGTGAAGGAACGCCGGTCACGGTAGAACGCGCGCGCCTCGACCGGCTGCAGCGTGTGCATCTCGGGCAGGCTGCGCTCGGCGATGAGGTCGATGAGGGCGCGCGCGTCGGGGTGAAGCATGGGGTCTCCTTTGCGCGCCATTCTGAGTGCGGCGAGGAATCCGGTCCGGCACAGCCGGGCGATCGTTCGCAGCGCTCGGAATGACGGAGGGCGACGGGGTCGCTAGAGCTGGCGCGAGCGGGCCAGCGGCGGGTTGCGCGCGAAATAGCGCTGGATTCCCGCAGCGAGCGCCTCGACCAGCTGCGCCCGGTATTCGGGATCGCGCAGCTTGGCTTCCTCGCCCGGGTTCGAGATGAAAGCGGACTCGACCAGGATCGACGGGATGTCCGGCGCCTTGAGCACCGCGAAGCTCGCCTGCTCGACGCTGCCCTTGTGGAGCTTGCCCACTTTCGCGATCTGGCCGAGCACCTCGCCGCCGAGCTTGAGGCTGTCCTTGATCTGCGCCGTCGTGCTCATGTCGAGCAGGGTGCGCAGCACGGTCTCGTCCTTGGCATGGACGTTGGCGCCGCCGACGAGGTCGGAGGCGTTCTCGCGGTTGGCCATCCAGCGCGCCGCGGTACTCGTCGCGCCGCCCTGGCTGAGCGCGAACACCGAGGCACCGCGCGCGTCGGGGTTCATGAATGCGTCGGCGTGGATCGAGACAAACAAGTCGGCCTGGACGCGGCGCGCCTTTTTGACGCGCTCGTGCAGTGGCACGAAGAAATCTGCGTCGCGCGTCAGCATCGCGCGCATGTTTGGGTTGGCGTTGATGCGGTCGCGCAGCTGCAGGGCGATGGCCAACACGACGTCTTTCTCGTGCAGCCCGCTCGGCCCGCTCGCGCCCGGATCCTCGCCGCCGTGGCCGGGATCGATCGCGACGACGACGAGACGGTCGATCTTGGCCTGCGCCGTCTGCGGCGGCAGCGCCGCGGCGCCGTCGCGTCCACCCGGAGGCGAAGCGCTGCCGGGGCCGCGCGCGCCGGGGGGCGCCGACGCTGCGAACGGCGGCGTCTGCGCGCCGAGCGCCACGCTGCCGCCGGCGCCGGCCGCGTTGGCCAGCGCCGCGCCTGGGGTCGACGCGGGAGTGCCGGCCGCACCGACGCGGCCGATGAACTCGCCGAGGGCGTCCTGCACCGATTGCGCCGCCTTCTGCTCGGCCTGCTCGCGGTCGCGGATCAGGTCGAGCAACGGATCGCGCTCCTGGGCCGGATGCAGGTCGAAGACGAGCCGGTGCCGATACGCCGCGACCGGCTCGAGCGCGAACAGCTCCGGCGCGCTCGCCTGCTTGAGGTCGATGACGAGGCGAACGACGCGCGGCTGGTTCTGACCGACGCGGACGCCGGCGATGAAGGGGTCGTCGGCCCGCACCTTGCCGATGAGCTCGCGCAGCTGCGCGCTCAGCTCGAGCCCGTCGATGTCGATGACGAGGCGGTCGGGCGCGGCGGCGAGGAAGTGGCGCGCGGTGAGCGCGGCGTCGGACTCGATCGTCACGCGCGTGTAGTCGGTGGCCGGCCAGACGCGCACGGCGACGATCGACGCGCCCCAGGCGATGTCGCGCGCGCCGAGGAGAAGCGCGAGCGAGCCCAGCCGCACCAGCGCGCGTCGGCGCGTGATCGTCGGCGTGCCCGCTTGCGGCGCACCCGTGCATTCGCCCCTGGGGGGTTGCGACGGGCTCATGTCAGCAGGTCCCGGCCGGCCTCGCTCAGCGCGTCGAAGCGTGCGTCGCGCGTCTCGCTGCCGTCGCGCGGCGTGATCCAGACGCGCAGGTCGCACGCGGGCAGGAAGCCGGCGGCCTTCTCGGGCCACTCGACGAGCTTCAGCCCCGGATTCGCGAAAGTTTCGCGAAAGCCCGCGTCTTCCCACTCGCCGGGATCGTCGAAGCGATAGAAGTCGAAGTGGGCGATGTCGAAGCCGCCGACCCCGGCGCCGGCACGGTACGGCTCCATCAGCGCGTAGGTCGGGCTCTTGATCGTGCCGCTGACGCCGAGGCCGTGCAGCAGGTGGCGCGCGAAAGTGGTCTTGCCCGCGCCGAGCGGGCCGTGCAGCTCGATGAAGGCGTTGCGCAGCGCGTCGTGGCCCGCGATCGTTCGGGCGCTTTCGGCGCACGCTTCCTCGTCGGGCCAGGCGGCTTGGCGCGTTTCTAGAATCGATGACCGAGACTCCACCAATGGGCGATCCTCTTCCTCTCGACGGCGCGGCCGTGCTCGGGCAGCTTCGGGCCTGGGGCCGGGCACTGGGATTTTCCCAGATCGGCGTCGCCGGCATCGACCTGAGCTCGGTCGAGCCGCGCCTCGCCGCCTGGCTGAACAACGGCTTTCACGGCGAAATGGACTACATGGCCGCGCACGGCATGAAGCGCGCGCGGCCGGCGGAGCTCGTCGCCGGCACGCTGAGCGTTATCACGGCGCGGCTCGACTACCTGCCGCACTCGACCGCGCCTGGCTGGCAGGCGGTCGAATGGGCGCGCCTCGACGACCCCCGTGCCGCCACGGTGTCAATCTATGCGCGCGGCCGCGACTATCACAAGGTGCTGCGCCAGCGCCTGCGCCGCCTCGCCGACCAGCTCGCCGAAACGATCGGCCCGTTCGGGCATCGCGTCTTCACCGATTCGGCGCCGGTGCTCGAGGTCGAGCTCGCGGCGCGCAGCGGCATCGGCTGGCGGGGCAAGCACACGCTGGCGCTTGATCGCGACGCCGGCTCGATGTTCTTCCTCGGCGAGATCTTCGTCGACGTCGCCCTGCCCGAGAGCCCGGCCGTCGGCGACCACTGCGGCACCTGCAGCGCCTGTGTCGACGTCTGCCCGACGCAGGCGATCGTCGCACCGTACCAGCTCGACGCGCGGCGCTGCATCTCGTACCTCACGATCGAGTCGCGCGGCGCGATTCCCGTCGAGTTCCGCTCCGCGATCGGCAACCGCGTCTACGGCTGTGATGACTGCCAGCTCGTCTGCCCCTGGAACAAGTTCGCCACCGCGAGCCCGCTCGCCGACTTCGACGTCCGGCCTGCGCTCGAGGCGCCGCAGCTGCTCGCGCTCTGGGCCTGGCGCGAAGACGACTTCCTGCGCGAAAGCGAAGGCAGCGCGATCCGGCGCATCGGCTTCGAGCGCTGGCAGCGCAACCTCGCCGTCGCGCTCGGCAATGCGCTGGCGGCAAGCGGCGATGTCGCCATCGTCGCCGCGCTCCGCGCCCGCCGCGACGGCGCGAGCGAGCTGGTGAAGGAACACATCGACTGGGCGCTGCAGCAAGGCGCGCCGGCGCCGCTCGAGGCCATGCCGGCATGAACATCGCTTGGCCTGCTCAGGGAGAATCCCGATGACCCGTCGTTCGCGTGCGCTCTGGCTCGTGCCGGCCCTGCTCGCCCCGCTCGTCGCCGCGGCGGCGCCGCGCGCGTGCCTGAGCGAGTGCACGCCGCGCATCGGCATCGTCTCCGCGTTCGGCGCGGAGGCGGCGATCCTGGTCAAGGAGACGCGCGGCGCGCGCACCTGGACGATCAACGGCAACCGATTCACGACCGGCACACTGCGCGGCAATCGCGTCGTCATCGTCCTCAGCGGCGTCAGCATGATCAACGCCGCGATGACGACGCAGACGCTGATCGATCACTTCCGCATCGAGCGCCTGGTCATGAGCGGCATCTCCGGCGGCGTCGACCCGGCGCACCACGTCGGCGACGTGCTCGTGCCCGACACCTGGGTCATGCCGCTTGAGGTGTTCTGGCACCACGACAGCTCGCTGCCGACGCCGTGCGGCGCGCCGGGCGAGCTGTCCTGCCTCGGCCTGCGCCTGGCGCGGATCGACGGCAAGCCGGTCGCGCCGTTCACGCTGCCGGGCGGCGCGGCCACGGGCTTGTTCATGCGCGAGAACCACGCGACCCGTCCCGGCGGCGCGGCCGAAGGCGAGTACGTGTTCGACTATCGCGTCGATCCGGCGATGCTCGCCGTGGCGAAGGAAATTGCGCCGACGCTTGCGCGCTGCGGGCCGAAAGCGGCGCGCAGCGCGGACGGCGCAGTCGATCCCGGCCTTTGCGTCGGAACGCAGCCGCGCATCGTCGTCGGTGGGCGCGGCGTCTCGGGCACGGCATTCCTCGCCAATGCTGCATACCGCGCCTATCTGTTCGAGCAGATCGGCGCGCAGACGGTCGACATGGAGACGGCGTCGCTCGCGCACGTCGCGTTCGTCAACGGCATTCCCTACATCGCATTCCGCAGCCTGAGCGATCTGGCCGGCGCGCAAGATTTCAACGCCGACGTCGTTGCCCTGTTCGCGAGCGGCCTCGCGGAGACCAACGAATCGGCGGTGACGCTCGCCTTTCTCGCCGCTTGGTCGGAGCGTGCTGCGCCGCGGCGGCGCCGCCGCTGACCGGCTCGGCACAGCTCTTGTCGCGGCGGTAGCGGCGAGCGGTCGCCTAGACTCGGGCCTCGGCGGTCGTCGCCTCCCTAGAACCCCCGATGCCATCCGGCCGACTCCTTCTTCTGCGCCTCGCTCATGCGCTCGACGCTGCCGGTGGCATCGAGGGGGACGGCGACGCCAGGCCGCCGGTCCGTGCCGTCGCGCCGGCAGCCGGTGGCGCCACCGAGCTCGCCTAGGCGCACGGCGCGACGGCGGAGGATCACGTGCTCGCGGCCAGCGCTGCATCGATCGATCGCTTCGTCGACGCGATCTGGATCGAGGAAGGCCTGGCTGCCAACACGCTCGCCGCGTACCGGCGCGACCTAACCCTCTTCGCGACGTGGCTCGGCCGCGAGCACGCGCGCGCCCTCGCCGACGCGACCGAGACCGACTTGCGCGAGTACGCGCTGGCGCGCCACGCCGGCAGCGCGCCTACGAGCACGAACCGGCGCCTGACGGTCTTCAAGCGTTTCTTTCGATGGGCGGTGCGCGAGCGCCTGATCGAGGCCGATCCGACGCTGAAGCTCGATTCCGCGCGCCAGCCTCTGCGCGTGCCCAAGATGCTGAGCGAAAGGCAGGTCGAGGCGCTGCTCGCCGCGCCCGACGTCGAGGCGCCGCTAGGCCTGCGCGATCGCGCCATGCTCGAGCTGATCTACGCGAGCGGCCTGCGCGTCAGCGAGCTGGTGTCGCTGAAGACGGTGCACGTCAGCTTCGTCGAGTGCGCGCTGCGCGTTACCGGCAAGGGCGCCAAGGAACGGCTGGTGCCGTTCGGCGAGGAAGCGCTGCGCTGGATCCAGCGCTACGTCGCCGAGGCGCGGCCGGCGATCCTCGACCGGCACAGCAGCGACGCTCTCTTCGTCACGGCGCGCGGCGGGCCCATGACGCGGCAGATGTTCTGGAAGCTGCTCAAGGCGCACGCGCTGCGCGCCGGCATCGCGGCGCCGCTGTCGCCGCACACGCTGCGCCACGCCTTCGCGACGCACCTGCTCAACCACGGCGCCGACCTGCGCGCGGTGCAGATGCTGCTTGGCCACGCCGACATCTCGACGACGACGATCTACACCCACGTCGCACGCGAACGGCTCAAGCAGCTGCACGCGCTGCACCACCCGCGCGGCTGAGGGGGCGTGGCCTTCGGCCGTACGCGGCCGCGCCAGCGTGCGACCAGCGCGTGACGTTGCCCTGCGCGTGGTGCGTTCGAAGGCGGCCCAACGCGATCACGGCGACGATGCCGCGCAAATCGATTCGCTTCTTCCGTCCCGGCCTTCGCTATCGCAGCGTATGCGGATTCCCGACGCGCGGCGGGTCGTCATCATCGTTCGCGTCCGCCCGGGGGTGCACGGGGTTTGCGGGCATCGCTGCCGCCCGCGGATCGTCACAATCGCCGCGTGAGCAGCGGCACAGGTGTCATCGGGGTCGGAAACATGGGGTTGGCGATGGCCGGCCGGCTGCGCGAGCGCGGACTTCCGGTGTTCGTTCGCGACGTTCGCGCCGACCGCGAGGCGCTGGCCGCGCTCGACGGTGCGCGCGCCTGCACGACGCCGGCGGCGCTCGCGGCGCGATGCAGCGTGGTGATCGTCGCCGTCGTCGATGCGGGGCAGACCGAGACGGTGCTCTTCGGCAGCGACGGCGTCGCCGGCGCCGCGGTGCGCGGCGCCTGCGTCGTCCTCTGCCCGACGATCGCGCCCGAGACCGTCGAGTCGATCGCAGCGCGTCTGGATGCGATCGGAGTCGACTGGATCGAGGCGCCCATGTCCGGCGGTCCGATGCGAGCGCGCGCGGGCACCATGAGCCTGATGGTGGCCTGCCGCCACCACGTGTTCGAGCGTCACGCGGCGCTGCTCGCGACGCTCGCCGATCCGGTCTTTCGTCTCGGCGAGCGGGCCGGCGACGGCGCCCGCACCAAGCTTGTCAACAATCTGCTCGCGGCGGTGAACCTCGCCGGCGCCGCCGAGGCGCTGGTGCTGGCCGAGTGCGTCGGCCTCGATCCGCGGCGCACGCTCGCCGTCATCGAGCGCTCGAGCGGGCAGAGCTGGATCGGCAGCGACCGCATGGCGCGGGCGCTCGCCAGCGACCGGACGCCGCGCGCGCACACGACGCTGCTCGCCAAGGACAGCGGCCTCGCCGTGGCGATGGCCGCAGCGGCCGGCGTGCAACCCAAGCTCGGCGCCCTGGCCGCGGAGTCGTTCGCGCTCGCGGTGGCGCAAGGCCACGGCGAGCTTGACGACTCGTGCCTGCTCGAACTGCTGCGATCGCAGAAGCTTTAACGCGCGTCGGCGAGCCCCTCGCACACAGCGTTCGTGACGTCGGCGGTCGTCGCCTTGCCGCCGAGGTCGCGCGTGTGTAGGCGCGGCTCCGCCGTGACCTGCTCGATCACCCGCATCAGTCGGGCTGCGGCGTCGGCCTCGCCGAGGTGCTCGAGCAGCATCACACACGACCAGAAGGTGCCGATCGGATTGGCGAGGCCCTGGCCCATGATGTCGAACGCCGAGCCGTGGATCGGCTCGAACATCGACGGGAAGCGCCGCTCGGGATCGATGTTGCCGGTTGGCGCGATGCCGAGGCTGCCGGCGAGCGCGGCGGCGAGGTCGCTCAGGATGTCGGCGTGCAGGTTGGTCGCGACCAGCGTGTCGAGCGATGCCGGACGGTTGACCATGCGCGCGGTCGCCGCGTCGACGAGCTCCTTGTCCCAGCGCACGTCGGGAAACTCGCGCGCGACCTCGGCCGCGATCTCGTCCCACATGACCATCGCGTGGCGCTGCGCGTTGCTCTTGGTGACGACGGTGAGGAGCTTTCGCGGCCGCGACCTGGCGAGGCGGAAGGCGAAGCGCAGGATGCGCTCGACGCCGGCACGCGTCATCATCGAAAGGTCCGTCGCGACCTCGATCGGCAGGCCCTGGTGGACGCGGCCGCCGACGCCCGAGTACTCGCCCTCGCTGTTCTCGCGCACGATCACCCAGTCGAGGTCTTCGGGTCTACAGCGCTTCAGCGGCGCGTCGATGCCGGGCAGGATTCGCGTCGGTCGCACGTTGGCGTACTGGTCGAGGCCCTGGCAGATCTTCAGGCACAGGCCCCACAGCGTGACGTGGTCCGGGATGTGTGGGTCGCCGGCCGAACCGAACAGGATCGCGTCCTTGCCGCGCAGCGCGTCGAGGCCGTTCGCCGGCATCATCTCGCCGTGGGCGCGGAACCAGTCGCCGCCCCAGCCGAAATCCTCGAACTCGAACTCGAACGCGCCGTCGGCGGCGATCGCCTCGAGCACACGCCGGCCAGCGGGAACGACTTCCTTGCCGATGCCGTCGCCGGGGATCGTCGCGATGCGATAGGTCTTCATCGAGCGGTCCTCGCCCTCACGCGGCAACGACCGGGATGTTGGCGATGCGCGCCCTCCACTCGGCCGGGCCGGTCTCGTGCACCGACGTGCCGTTGGCGTCGACGGCGACGGTCACCGGCATGTCCAGGACGTCGAACTCGTAGATCGCTTCCATGCCGAGATCGGCGAACGCCACGACCTTCGCCCGCTTGATCGCCTTCGAGACCAGGTAGGCCGCGCCGCCGACGCCCATCAGGTAGGCGCTGCCGTGCTTCCTGATCGCCTCGATCGCCGCTCGGCCGCGCTCGGCCTTGCCGATCATGGCGATCAGCCCGGTTCGGCCGAGCATCATGTCGGTGAACTTGTCCATCCGTGTCGAGGTCGTCGGCCCGGCCGGACCGACGACCTCGTCGCGCACCGGATCGACCGGGCCGACGTAGTAGATGACGCGGTTCGTGAAGTCGACAGGCAGGGGCTCGCCGTTGGCGAGCATGTCCTGGATGCGCTGGTGCGCGGCGTCGCGGCCGGTCAGCATCCGGCCGCGCAGGAGTAGCGTCTCGCCCGGCTTCCAGCGCGCGACCTCTTCTTTCGTCAGCGTGTCGAGGTCAACCTTCTTCGACTTGTTGTAGTCGGGCGCCCAGTTCACGTCGGGCCAGAGGTCGAGGCTCGGCGGATCGAGGTAGGCGGGCCCCGAGCCGTCGAGAACGAAGTGGGCGTGCCGCGTCGCCGCGCAGTTCGGGATCATCGCCACCGGCTTGCTCGCAGCGTGCGTCGGCGCCATGGCGATCTTGACGTCGAGCACGGTCGCCAGGCCGCCAAGACCCTGCGCGCCGATGCCGAGCGCGTTCACCTTGTCGAACAGCTCGATGCGCAGCTGCTCGACCTTGTTCGCCGGCCCGCGCTGCTTCAGCTCGTGCATGTCGATGTCTTCCATGAGGCTCTGCTTGGCCAACAGCATCGCCCGCTCGGCGGTGCCGCCGATGCCGATGCCGAGCATGCCCGGCGGGCACCACCCCGCGCCCATCGTCGGCACCGTCTTCAGCACCCACTCGACCAGGCTGTCGCTCGGATTCATCATCACGAACTTGCTCTTGTTCTCGCTGCCGCCGCCCTTGGCGCCGACGATGACGTCGACGGTATTGCCGGGCACCAGGGTCATATGCACCACCGCCGGGGTGTTGTCGCGGGTGTTCTTCCGCTCGAAGTGCGGGTCGGCGACGATCGAGGCGCGCAGCGGGTTGTCGGCGTCGAGATAGGCCTTTCGAACGCCTTCATCGACGGCGTCCTCGACGCTGCCGGGAAAGCCGTCGAGGTGAACGTTCATGCCGATCTTCAGGAAGACGTTGACGATGCCGGTGTCCTGGCAGATCGGCCGCCGGCCCTCGGCGCACATCCTCGAGTTGGTGAGGATCTGGGCGATCGCGTCTTTCGCCGCCGGTGCCTGTTCGAGCTCGTAGGCGCGGGCGAGGTGGGCGATGTAGTCGGCGGGATGGTAGAAGCTGATGTACTGCAGCGCCGCGGCGATGCTGTCGACGAAGTCGGCGTGGCGGATCGTGGTCATGGGACGAAGGAAGACGCTGCGACGTGTGAGTTTACGAAACCGGATCGGCGGAGCCGTGCGATGACCTCGAAGCTGAAGAACTTCATTGCCTCGGAATCGGCCGGCGGCATCGCTCTGGCCCTCGCGGCGCTGGTCGCCATCGTCGTCGCCAACTCGCCCCTCGGCGGGGGCTATCGGACGCTGATCGACCTGCCGGGCGAGCTGCGCGTCGCCGATCCGTGGCTTGTCATGGCCAAGCCGCTGGCGGTCTGGATCAACGACCTGTGGATGGCGGTCTTCTTCTTCCTCGTCGGCCTCGAGATCAAGCGCGAGCTGCTCGCCGGCGAGCTCGCCTCGCCGCGCCAGGCGGCGCTCCCGGTCGTCGCCGCCATCGGCGGCATGATCATCCCGGCGCTCGTCTACGTCGCGGTGAACCGGGGCGACGCATCGGCGTTGCGCGGCTGGGCGATCCCGATGGCGACAGACATCGCCTTCGCGCTCGGCGTCGTCGCGCTGCTCGGACCACGGGTGCCGCCATCGCTGAAAGTCTTTCTGACGGCGGTGGCGATCATCGACGACCTCGGTGCCATTGTCGTCATCGGTCTCTTCTACACCGACGATCTCTCGCTGCCGATGCTCGCGGCAGCGAGCGCGGGCGGTGTGGTGTTGCTGGCGCTCAACCGCCTGCGCGTCGCGGCGATCGGCCCGTACGCGATCGTCGGCCTGATCGTCTGGGTGTGCGTGCTGAAGTCGGGCATCCACGCGACCCTCGCCGGCGTGGTCACGGCGCTCGCGATCCCGCTCGCCGATCGATCCGGCGGCTCGCCGCTCGAGCGGGCCGAGCACGCACTGCACCCGTGGGTCGCGTTCCTCGTCCTGCCAGCATTCGCCTTCGTCAACGCCGGGGTCGACCTCGCTGGCGTCGATCTGGCGACGCTGCGCGAAGGCGTGCCGCTCGGAATCGCAGCCGGTCTGATCCTCGGCAAGGCCTTCGGCATCTTCCTCGCCTCATGGCTTCTCGTTCGCTTCACCGACTCGCGCCTTCCGGAGGGCGCTGGCTGGCGCCAGTTTCTTGCGATCGCCTTGCTGTGCGGCATCGGCTTCACGATGAGCCTGTTCATCGGTGGCCTCGCCTTCGAAGGCCAGGACCCGCGCTACGCCACGCAAGTCAAGCTGGGCGTGATCGGCGGCTCGCTCGTCTCGGCCGTGCTCGGGGTCGCGCTGCTGCTCGCCGGCGGCCGCGCCAAACCCCTGCCTGCGGAGGAGGGCGCCGATGGGCGTCCGTCGCCGTCGTGTTGAGCAGGCGGTCCGAGTAGGCGATCGCGATCGCCGAGAGCAGGAAAGGTGATGTGGATGAGGGTTTGCCACCTCATCGTCTACACGGGTCATGGTCGGCGCGCCAGCGCTGATGAATGTCTTCAGCCGATGGATTCGAGCTGCTGCCGATGATCCCCGTGGTCTGCTTGACCTCCGAGCACCGAGGCGTTCACGTGGCGAGCGATTCGGGCTCGTCGCGGTCGTTCTCGAGGCCCACCCGGCTGCCGAGGGTCTCGTAGCCGCCGACGACGACCATGATCAGCAGGTTGGAGATCTTGACCATGTCGATCAGGGGGCAACCGCGAGCACGATGACCGTCTCGGTCAGCTTGGGTGGCGGTCGCCGCGGCGCCGATCGCGTCGCGTCGTAGCCAATGCCGCCGATCGGCGCCGCGTTGCTGCCTATCGCCGCCTGTATCGGTTGGACCAGCTCGACCAGAAACAATAGACGTAGCAGCACTGGGCGAGGACCAGCCGAGATGGAGCGGCCTGCAACCACCGGCTCATGAAGATGAAGTTGGCATCGGCCTCAGGTGGAGCTGAGTCGGTTCGGGCGTCTGGGCCTCTTGTCCGGGTTTGCCGGGGCGGGAATTATAGGCGGCGCACATGAGGTACAAGAGGCGATCACGACCCGCATGGAGACAGCTGTCATGAGCGCAGAACAACACGTCTACCCCCCTTCTGCCGCAGCGACGAAAAACGCCTGGGTGTCCGGCATGCCGGCGTACCAGGCACTCTGCGACGAGGCGGCGCGCGACTACGAGGGCTACTGGGCCCGGCTAGCGAGGGAGCTGATCTCGTGGCGCTCGCCGTTCCGCCGCGTCCTCAACGAAGACACGCCGCCGTTCTTCAAGTGGTTCGAGGACGGCACGCTCAATGCCTCGTACAACTGCCTCGACCGCAACGTCGAGGCCGGTCTCGGCGACAAGACGGCGATCATCTTCGAGGCCGACGACGGCACGGTCACGAAGGCCAGCTACGCCGAGCTGCTTGCGCGAACCTGCAAGCTCGCCAACGCGATGAAGGCGCGCGGCCTGATCAAGGGCGATCGCGTCGTCATCTACATGCCGATGTCGATCGAAGGCGTCGTCGCCATGCTCGCCTGCGCGCGCCTGGGCGCGACCCACTCGGTCGTCTTCGGCGGCTTCTCGGCGCAGAGCCTGCGCGACCGCATCTCCGACACCGGCGCGGTGATGGTGATCACCGCGGACGAACAGATGCGCGGCGGCAAGGCGCTGCCGCTGAAGGCGATCGTCGACGAGGCGCTGACTGGCCCCAACATGTCGGTGCGCGACGTCATCGTCTACCGGCGCACCGGCGGCAAGGTCGACTTCGTCGCGCCGCGCGACAAGTGGCTGCACGAGCTGGTCGAGAAGGAGCCTTCGACGTGCGAACCCGAGTGGGTGCTCGCGGAGCATCCGCTATTCCTCCTCTACACCTCGGGATCGACCGGCAAGCCCAAGGGCGTGCAGCACTCCACCGGCGGCTACCTGCTGCACGCCGCGCTGACCACGAAGTGGACCTTCGACCTCAAGACCGACGACGTGTTCTGGTGCACCGCCGACATCGGCTGGGTGACCGGCCACACCTATATCGCCTACGGCCCACTCGCGCTCGGCGGCACCGAGGTCGTGTTCGAGGGCATCCCGACCTATCCCGACGCGGGCCGCTTCTGGCAGACGATCGCCAAGCACAAAGTCTCGATCTTCTACACCGCGCCGACGGCGATCCGCGCTCTGATCAAGACCGCCGAAGGCAACGACAAGGTCCATCCGAAGAGCTTCGACCTGTCGAGCCTGCGCATCCTCGGCTCCGTCGGCGAGCCGATCAATCCGGCGGCGTGGGAGTGGTATCACAAGAACGTCGGCGGCGGCCGCTGCCCGATCGTCGACACGTTCTGGCAGACCGAGACCGGCGGCCACATGATCACGCCACTGCCCGGCGCGACGCCGCTCGTGCCGGGCTCGTGCACGCTGCCGTTCCCGGGCATCGACGCCGCTGTCGTCGACGAGCAAGGCCACGACCTGCCGAACGGCAAGGGCGGCATCCTGGTGATCAAGAAGCCTTGGCCGAGCATGATCCGCACGATCTGGGGCGACCCGGAGCGCTACGTGAGGAGCTACTACCCGGAGGAGTTCCAGGGCCGGTACTACCTCGCGGGCGACGGTGCGATCCGCGACGAGAAGACCGGCTACTTCACGATCACCGGCCGCATCGACGACGTCCTCAACGTCAGTGGCCATCGCATGGGGACGATGGAGATCGAGTCGGCGCTCGTTGCCCACACGGCACTCGTCGCCGAGGCTGCGGTGGTGGGCCGCCCCGACGAAACGACCGGCGAGGCGATCTGCGCCTTCGTCGTCCTCAAGCGCCCGCGGCCGACCGGCGAGGAAGCGAAGAAGATTGCCAAGGAGCTGCGCGACTGGGTCGCCAAGGAGATCGGCCCGATCGCCAAGCCCAAGGACATCCGCTTCGGCGACAACCTGCCCAAGACGCGCAGCGGCAAGATCATGCGACGCCTGCTGCGCTCGGTTGCCAACGACGAGAAGATCACGCAGGACACGTCGACGCTGGAGAACCCGGCGATCCTGGAGCAGCTGGCAGAGAAGAACTGACCGGCTGCCGTCGGCGAGTGCAGGGCATGGCCGCGAGGGATCTCGTCGTCGCCGCGCGTCGCCGCATCGACGCCGCCCGCCGCATCGTCGTCCTCACCGGTGCGGGCATCTCGACCGAATCGGGCATCCCGGACTTCCGTGGCCCGCGCGGCGTCTGGACGAAGAACCCCGCCGCCGAGAAGCAGTCGACGATCGAGCACTACCTCGCCGACACCGAGGTAAGGAAGGCGGCATGGCGCTCGCGCCTCGACTCGCCCGCGTGGTCGGCCGTTCCCAACGCCGGCCACCTCGCCCTCGTCGCGCTCGAGCGGCGCGGCAAGTTGCACGCGCTCGTCACCCAGAACATCGACGAGCTGCATCAGCGCGCTGGCTCGTCGGTCGACAAAGTCGTCGAGGTGCACGGCAGCCTGCGACGCGTGATGTGCTGGCGTTGCGGCCGGCGCGCGCCGATGGGCGAGGCGCTGGAGCGCGTGCGCGCCGGAGAGGATGACCCGCACTGCCGGGCCTGCGGGGGCATCCTGAAGAGCGACACGATCTCGTTCGGGCAGGCCCTCGTAGCCGAGGTGATCGAGCGCGCGCTCGCCGCTGCGGCCGAGGCCGATCTTCTGATCGCGGTCGGCACGACCCTCCAGGTGCAGCCGGTGGCGAGCATGGTGCCGATCGCGGCGCGCGCCGGCGCCGCGATCGTCATCGTCAACGACCAGGCGACGGCGATGGACGGGCTCGCCGATGTCGTGCTGCGCCAGCCGATCGGCGCGACGCTGACGGCCCTGTGCGATCCGGTCGACGCGTGAGGGTCAGGCGTTCTGCGGTGCCAGCCAGCGCGCCAGGGTTTGCTGCATGTCGTCGTGCGAGAACGGCTTGCCGAGGTGGTCGTCGTAGCCGGCCGCGAGGCAGCGTTCGCGATCGCCGGCCATCGCGTTGGCGGTCAGGGCGATGACCGGAACCCGGGGCGCTCCCACTTGCGACAACTCGATCGCGCGCCAGCGCTGCACAGCCTCGTAGCCGTCCATGTTCGGCATCTGGCAGTCCATCAGGACGACGTCGAACGACTGCCGGTCGAGCGCCTTCAGCGCCTCGATGCCGTCGACCGCCGTCGCCACGTCGAGGCCCAGGCGCTCGAGCTGCGTTTCCGCGACGATCATGTTGATGGCATTGTCCTCGACCAGCAGGGCGCGGCGGCCGGCCCAGCGGATCGCATCGGGCCGTCCGGTCGGCGCTTCATCGGGTCGCTCAAGGGTGACCTCGAACGGCAGCTCGACCCAGAACAGCGAGCCGCGGCCCGGTTCGCTGCGCAGGCCGATGCGGCCGTGCATCAGCTCGACCAGGTGTTTCGATATGACCAGGCCGAGGCCGGTGCCGCCGAAGCGCCGCGTCGTCGAGGCGTCGGCTTGCGAGAACGGCTGAAAGAGGTGTTCGGCGACGGCCGCCGGGATGCCGATGCCGCTGTCCTCGACCTCGACGCGCAGCGTCGTGCGCGGCACGGCCCCGCTCGTGTCGACGGCACCAGGAGCGATGCGCAGCGTCACCTTGCCGCGCTGCGTGAACTTGACCGCATTGGCCAGCAAGTTGCCGAGCACCTGCTTCAGCCTGCCCGGGTCGCCGACAAGGATCATCGGCGCCGCCGCGTCGAAGTCGACCTGCAGCGGCAGGCTCTTGGCCTGCGCCTGCACCGCGTACATGCGAACCAGCTGGTCGACCGCGTCGTGCAGCGAGAAAGCGATGCGGTCGATCCGGAGCTCGCCCGCCTCGATCTTCGAGAAATCGAGGATGTCGTTGATGATGACCAGCAGGGTCCGGCCGGAATCAACCAGGAGCTGAACCCGCTCGCGCTGTTGCGCCGACAGCGGCTCGTCGAGGAGCAGGCCGGCGATGCCCAGCAGGCCGTTCATCGGCGTGCGGATCTCGTGGCTCATGTTGGCGAGGAAGCGCGACTTGGCGGCGCTGGCGGAGTCGGCCTCCTGCTTGGCGGCGCGCAGCGCGGCCCCGGCCTCGACGCGCTGGGTGACGTCGCGCGCGAGGCCGTGGTAACCGGCGAACGCGCCGTCGATGCCGTAGATCGGGCAGCCGCTGACCTCGACGTAGTAGACGCGGCCGTCCGGCGCCTTTCGCTGCAGCAGCAAATCGTGGAAGGGCCGGCGCGCCTCGAGCGTGGCGCGGTGCTCCTGCCATGTGACG
The DNA here is from genome assembly GCA_038241255.1 of Burkholderiales bacterium. Taxonomy (GTDB): domain Bacteria; phylum Pseudomonadota; class Gammaproteobacteria; order Burkholderiales; family Burkholderiaceae_C; genus Schlegelella_A. Next base: position 28,834 of record JBBRFW010000032.1, read on the forward strand.
CCGATCGGTGCCGTGCGCGGCAGCTCCCAGCGGCAGAACCCGAGATGCTGCTGTGGCGTCAGGCCGGCGCGATCGTCGCTCCGGCTCATCGTGTCGATGAAACGGAGGTCGGCGTCCTGCTCCCAGTACCAGGCCGAGGACAGGCGCGTCAGCGACCGGAACCTTGCCTCGGTGAGGCTCAGTTGTTGGCGGACGGCTTGCAGCTCCGTGCTCTCCGACCGTTCCCGTTCCGCCGCGGCGGGCGGTGCATCACTCCGGCGGGCGTCGCCCGCAGCCGGGCGGAGAGAGACTGGGGTCGTCGCGGCAGCCATGGTTGCGGCCACTCTAGCGGCCGCTCCGCGCCACCGCTCGGTCGAATACGCCGGCTTCCGTGGCGCAGTTGTCAGGGCTGCGCGGATCGAGGCCGGCGGTCCCTCCCACCTCCTGGTCGGGCCCGCCGGCGGCCCGAAGTCGGGTAGAAGAGCGACTCTCCCACCAACCCCCAAATTTCTGGAATCCTCCTTGCGCAAGCTTCGCATCGCGTGCCGGTTCGGCGTCGTCGCCCTCGGCCTCGCGGTCACTGCGGTGGCGCCATCGGCTGCCCGTGCCGGCGCCGACGACGACCTCGGCAGGCTCTCGCTGCCGGCGGTCGGGCTCCGCGCCCGCGACCTCGCGGTCGTCGTCAATGACGCCGATGCCGCCAGCATCGAGCTCGGCCGCTACTACGCGGCGCAGCGCGGCATTGCCGCGGAGCACGTGGTCCATGTCCGCTTCACGCCCGGCCAGGCGGCGATGGGCTTCGCGGACTTCGAGCGCGTGCGCGCGGTGCTCGAGGCCAAGGTGGGTGCCGACGTGCAGGGCTACGCGCTGGCCTGGACGCTGCCCTACCGCGTCGAGTGCATGTCGGTCACGGCCGCGTTCGCGCTCGGCTTCGATCCTGCGTCTTACTGCGCCGAGGGTTGCCAGACGACCAAGGCCTCGTCGTACTTCAACAGTCCGAGCCGGGCGCCCTTCACCGACCACCGGCTGCGTCCGGCGATGCTCCTCGCCGGCAACGATGTCGAGAGCGCCAAGCGGCTGGTCGATCGCGGCGTGCGCTCGGACGAGACCTGGCCCGAGGGCAAGGCTTACCTGATGAACACCAGCGACGGCAGCCGCAACGTCCGCGCCGAATCGTATGAGCGCGTGCGCAGCGCGCTCGCGTCAGCGTATCCGATCGAGCAGGTCGACGCCGATGCGCTGGAGGGACGCGCCGACGTGATGTTCGAGTTCACCGGCTTCGCGGTGGTGGCGGCGATCGCCAGCAACCATTTCGTCGACGGTGCGATCGCCGATCACCTCACTTCCTTCGGTGGCGCACTGTCGGGCGCAGGGCAGACGACGGCCCTCGAGTGGCTGACGGCGGGGGCGACTGGCAGCTACGGCACGAGCAGCGAGCCCTGCAACTTTCGCGCGAAGTTTCCCGAGGTGGGCATCGTCATGGCGCGCTACCTTGGCGGCGAGACGCTGCTCGAAGCGTACTGGAAGAGCGTGCGAATGCCTGGTCAGGGCGTGTTCGTCGGCGATCCGCTGGCGCGACCGTTCGGCGGCGTCCGCATCGCGCGCTCGGCCGCCGGCACGTCGATCTCGACGCGCGCCATGCCGCCCGGCAACTATCTTCTCGAGGCATCGCCGAGCAGCTTCGGTCCGTTCCGGCCGATCCGCGCCGTTCGCGTTCTCGGCTTCGGCATTCGCGAGCTGACGCTACCCGCCGGCGACACGCGCTACTTCCGCCTGCGCAGCGTCGCCGAGCCGGCAAAGGCGGCCTCGGCGAGCTAGAGGTCGAACGAAAGCGAGGGGCGCGTCGCCGCCGGCGTCGGCCGCCAATGTCGCCGGCATGTGCAGCGCTTCCGCTACGTCACGCCCGGGATTCGTGGGTGTTTCGGCACGCGCCGTGAACAGTGCGGCTTTGACGGTGCTTTTCGCGCGAACGACCCCCGCTTCTGCGCGCATGCTCGGCGAGTCATTCCGTCGAGGCCGCCCATGCATGCTCTCTCGGTTCGCCTGTCCAGCAAGCGTTTGTACATCGCCGACCTGGCCGAGCGCATGGAGGCGATGGAACACGGCCGCATCGCTATGAACGCGCTCGCCTATCGCCTCTATGCGCGCCGCATGAGGACGGCGATGGCCGGCTACCCCGCGGGGCTGCTCGCCGCGCAGCTCGGGCGGGGCCATCCTTCGGTGCTGCATGCGATCGAGCAACGCCAGTTCGAGATCGACGGCTTCCTGAGCGGGCACCGCGGCCGCAAGGCGTACGTGCTCGCACGCGCCCTGCTGCGCCACCTGAACCGCGGCCAGGGACGCGTCGAGCTCTAGGACCTGTTGACGCTGGCGGAGGGCGCGGGGCCGCAGGCCCTAGAGTCGCCGCCATGAAGGTCTCGCCGGCGGCGCCCCTGCTCGTCGCGCGCGCGCTGCGCGCGTTCGCCGACGGCTACATGGCGGTTCTGCTGCCCGCCTATCTGCTCGCGCTCGGCATGGGCACGCTCGAGGTTGGCCTCATCGCCACGGCGACGATGCTCGGCTCAGCGCTGGCGACGCTCGCCGTCGGTGCCTGGGGCCACCGCGTCGGCTCGCGCCTGCTGCTGACCGGTGCGGCGCTGCTCATGGCGCTCACCGGCGCGGGCTTCGCCGGCTTCTCGTCGTTCTGGCCCTTGCTCGGGGTCGCCTTCGTCGGCACGCTGAACCCGAGCTCGGGCGACGTCAGCGTGTTCCTGCCCCTCGAGCACGCGCGCCTCGCCGCCGCCGCCAGCGGCCACGCGCGCACGTCGCTGTTCGCGCGATACAGCCTGCTGGGCGCCGTTTGCGCCGCGTTCGGCGCGCTCGCTGCCGCCGTGCCGGCGTGGCTCGCGCGCCACGGCGTGCCTCCCGTGGCGGGGTTGCGCGCGATGTTCGTCGTGTACGGCGCGGTCGGCGTCTTCGTGTTCCTGATCTACCGCGCGGCGCTGCCGTCCGACGCCGCTGGGGCGCCCGACGCGCACGCGCCGGCGCCGCTCGCCGCCTCGCGCGGCATCGTCGTCCGGCTGGCCGTGCTGTTCAGCGTCGATGCGTTCGCGGGCGGGCTGGTCGTCAATTCTCTGATGGCGCTCTGGCTGCTTGAGCGCTTCGGCCTCTCGCTGGCCCAGGCCGGCGCGTTCTTCTTCTGGGCCGGACTGCTGAGCGCCGCTTCGCAGCTCGCGGCGCCGGTCGTCGCGCGCCGCGTCGGCTTGCTGAACACGATGGTTTTCACGCACATTCCGGCCAACGTCTGTCTCGTGCTCGCCGCCTTCGCGCCGATCCTGCCCGTGGCGCTCGCGCTGCTGTTGGTCCGCTCCGCCTTGTCGCAGATGGACGTGCCGACCCGAACCGCCTACGTGATGGCGGTCGTCACGCCCGCCGAGCGGCCGGCCGCGGCGAGCTTCACCGCGGTGCCGCGCAGCCTGGCCGGCGCGCTGAGCCCCACGCTCGGCGGCATGCTCTTCGCCGCGGGCTGGATCGCCGCGCCACTCGTCGCTTGCGGCGTGCTCAAGATCTGCTACGACCTCGCGCTCTGGCGCTCGTCACGCAGCGACGCGCTCGAGGATCGCTGAGGGGTGCTCGCGATTGACACCGCGCGCGGCTTCCGGCACAACAAGGGCGTGGGACTGGCGCTGCCGGGCAAGCCGACGTTCACCGCCCCGTACCGGAGAAAGGGCGCGACGGCACGCCCCGGCCTGCTCGTGGGCTACGGCAGCTTCTGGAAGCCGAACACCGGCGGGTTCATGCCGCAGCTGACGCCGTCGTCGCCGACCTTGCCGTGCGCGTCGACGACGAACTTCGACTTCGCCGCACCGGCGACGACGAGCGGCGCCGTCAGGTTCAGGCCGTTCGTGCTGGTCGGCGCGGTCGGCGGCATGAAGGTGTTGCCGCCGCTGCCCGCCGACGCATTCGTCGTGAGGTAGAGGTAGAGCGCGTCTGACACCGGCGCCGCGTCGGTGCCACTGCAGAAGACCGGCGCGCCGCCCGCATCGGGCGATCGCGTCATGCCGCCGTTGTCGACACGGCAGACGTCGGCCGTGTACTGCGTGCCGATCGTGCACAGGCCCGCGCTCGCGCTCGTCGTGAACTTGATCAGGTCCGACATCTTGATGATGACGCAGTTGTACGTGCCGTCCGGCGGATTGCCGCTGCCGAGCGTCGGCGTCGCCAGGAAGTCGACCTCGGTCGGCGTCGCGCTCGAGATCACCGTGACCGGGCTCGTGCACAGCGGGCTCGTCGAGAGCATCACCGAATAGACCTGGAGCTTGAGCGAGCTGGCGTCGAGCGCCATGGCGTCGGCAGAGAACAGCGCGGCACCGACGAAGGCGAGCTTGATGTATTTCATGGCGGCCATTGCGGCTCAGCTGCCGGCGCCGACGATCGTCAGCTTGTCGGTGGTGGCGTCGTAGTCGCCGCCGCCGCAGGAGGTAACGGCGGCGCCGAAGGCACAGCCACAGAGGACGAGGGCGAGCAGGCGCTTCATCACGACTCCGGTAGATGACGAGCGGGATATCGGCAGCCACTTCGCCGCCTCGAGCGCGGCGCGCGAAGCGCCTTCAGTCCGTGAGTTGCGACCGGGTACCGGCGCGAACGATCCGCCCGCCCTCGTTACCGGCACCAGGCCCCATCTCGATCACCCAGTCGCTCGCGGCGATCACGCGCTCGTCGTGCTCGACGACCAAAACGGTGTTGCCCGCGTCGACGAGGCCCTGCAGCTGCGCCATCAGCTTGTCGACGTCGGCCGGGTGCAATCCGGTGGTCGGCTCGTCGAGGACGTAGAGCGAGCGGCCGCGCTGCTGCTTCTGCAGCTCGGTGGCGAGCTTGATCCGCTGCGCCTCGCCGCCCGAGAGCTCGGTCGCCGGCTGGCCGAGGCGCAGGTAGCCCAGGCCGATGTCGCGCAGCAGCGCCAGCGGCTTCAGCACCGCCGCCTCGTCGGCGAAAAAGGCGCAGGCGTCGTCGACGGTCATGCGCAGGACGTCGGCGATATTTTTGTCGCGCCAGGTCACCTCGAGCGTCTTGCCGTTGTAGCGCGCGCCGTGACAGGTCGGGCAGGGCGCGTAGACGCTCGGCATGAAGAGCAGCTCGACGCTGACGAAGCCTTCGCCCTCGCAGGTCTCGCAGCGTCCCTTGGCAACGTTGAACGAGAACCGGCCTGCGTCGTAGCGGCGCGAGCGCGCGGCCGCGGTCGCCGCGAAGAGCTTGCGGACGCCGTCGAAGAGGCCGGTGTAGGTGGCGAGGTTAGAGCGCGGCGTGCGGCCGATCGGCTTCTGGTCGACGCGGACGAGGCGCTGGATGCGCTCCATGCCGGCACCGATGTGGCCGCGAGTCTCCTCGGCGACGGTTGGCTCCTCGCCCGCCGGTGCGTCGTCGTCGGCGGAGGCCGGCTCGTGACCGAGGTGGCGGCATACGAGCTCGACCAGTGCCTGGCTGACCAGGCTCGACTTGCCCGAGCCCGAGACGCCGCCCACCGACGTCAGCACGCCGAGCGGCAAGCGCGCGTCGAGGTCCTTCAGGTTGTTGCGTGTGATGCCGCGCAGCTCGAGCCAGCCCTGCGGTGTGCGCGGCGCGCGCTCGCAAGGCGCGGGCGCGGCAAACAGGTAGCGCGCGGTGTGCGAGCCGCGCACGTCCGCTAGCCCCTTCGGCGGCCCGCTGTAGAGGACGCGGCCGCCCTTCTCGCCCGCGTCGGGGCCGACGTCGACGATCCAGTCGGCGCGGCGCATGGTCGCCAGGTCATGCTCGACGACGAAGATCGAGTTGCCGGAGCGCTTCAGCGCGTCGAGCGCCGAGAGCAGGGCGGCGCCGTCTTTCGGATGGAGCCCGGCCGTCGGCTCGTCGAGGACGTAGACGACGCCGAACAGGTTCGAGCGGATCTGCGTCGCTAGGCGCAGCCGTTGCAGCTCGCCGGGCGAAAGCGTCGGCGTGCTGCGGTCGAGCGAGAGGTAACCGAGGCCGAGCGACTCGAGCGTGCCGATGCGCGCGACGAGGTCTTTGGCGATGCGCTGCGCCGCAATCCGCTTTTCCTCGGAGAGGTTGGGCGTGCGGCATACGTCGGGCGCGCCCGCGTGCGCCGAGCCGCCGGCGGCGACGCGGCGCGCGGTGTCGTCGCGCGCCGTGGCACGCGTGACCGTCGCGTCGCTCGCGCTCGCGCCGGCACTTGCGCGCCGGCCGCCATGGACAACCTCGACGCCGTCGAATCGGCCTTCCGCCGCCGGCTTCAGCACCGCCGCCATCTCGCTCAGCGACATCCGCGCGAGCGCGCCGATGTCATGGCCGGCGAAGGTGACGGCGAGCGCCTCGCGCTTGAGCCGCTTGCCGCAGCAGATCGGGCACATCGCGCCGACCATGAAGCGCGAGACGCGCCGCTTCATGAGCGGGCTCTGCGTCGTCGCGAAGGTGTGCAGCACGTACTTGCGCGCGCCGCTGAAGGTGCCCATGTAGGCGGGCTCGGTCTTCCTGCGCAGCGCGGTGCGCGTCTCGGTGGGCGTAAAGCCCGGGTAGACCGGCACGGTGGGCTGCTCTTCGCTGAAAAGGATCCAGTCGCGCGTCTTCTTCGGCAGATCGCGCCACGGCGTGTCGACGTCATGGCCGAGCGTGACCAGGATGTCGCGCAGGTTCTGGCCGTGCCAGGCGGGCGGCCAGGCGGCAATCGCGCGCTCGCGAATCGTCAGCGTGTCGTCGGGGACCATCGATTTCTCGGTGACCTCGTAGACGCGGCCGAGGCCGTGGCAGTTCGGACACGCGCCCTGCGGGGTGTTCGGGGAAAAGTCCTCGGCGTAGAGCATCGGCTGGCGCGGCGGGTAGGTGCCGGCGCGCGAATAGAGCATGCGAACGAGGCTCGACAGCGTCGTCACGCTGCCCACCGACGAGCGCGCGCCCGGCGTGCCGCGCTGCTGCTGCAACGCCACCGCCGGCGGCAGGCCCTCGATCGAGTCGACGTCGGGAACGCCGACCTGGTCGATCAGCCGGCGCGCGTAGGGAGAAACCGATTCGAAGTAGCGCCGCTGCGCCTCCGCGTACAGCGTGCCGAAGGCGAGCGACGACTTGCCCGATCCCGAGACGCCCGAGAACACGACCAGCGCGTCGCGCGGGATGTCGACGTCGACGTCGGCGAGGTTGTTCTCGCGCGCTCCGCGGACGCGGACGAATCCGTTCGGTGTGCTCATTCGGTGCGACCCCAAAGCCCAGACCGGGCCTAGCAGCCCGTTGAAAAAATCAGGCCGCTGAACGCAACCTGCCGACGCGCTGCTGCGTCGGCCTCGTCACGCCGTGCTCAGCGGCCAGGAAGGCCGCTTGTGCGGTCGCTCTGTCGGCCTTCTTGCATCGCATAGGCACGTTGCGTTGATCGACCTGACTTTTTCAACGGGCTGCTAGGGCGGAGAGCCCCAGCGGTTTTCGGGGAAAGCCTGCAGCACCCGGTTCTACGAGATCATCAGCGGGGCAGAGAGCCCCAGCGGTTTTCGGGGGAAAGCCTGGGATCCGTGCCGTGCGCGATCGCGTCGTCGCAGCGCGCGATCCACCCGCCCGCGCCGCGCACGTCCTCGCGCGGGTCGGGGCCGCTGCCGAGCGCCTTCTCGAA
>JBBRFW010000033.1:0-36029 GCA_038241255.1 Burkholderiales bacterium
TCGCTCGGCAGGCGCGTCGTGTAGCGCTGGCCGTTGTACTCGTAGACGACGTCGTAGCCGACGACGCGGCTCTTGTAGCCGTTGACGGTGCGGCAGCGGCGCACCGGAACGACGGCGCCCGGGTTCGCGCCCGCCTCGACGTTGTTGCCGATCGCCGAGCCGGCGACGACGCCGAGGCCGGTCGCCGCGGCGCGGCCGAAGCCGTGGCCGAACTGGTTGCCGACGACGCCGCCGGCGATGGCGCCGATCAGCGCGCCCGCTCCCGAAGGCTGACGCTGGATCACCTGCTCGCCCTCGACGCAATCCTGGCGCGGTGCCGCGACCGAGCCCATGACCGGGGTCGCCGAGATGACGTTCGCGTATTCGGCGGCGCCGGCCCCGGCGCTGACGCCGAGCAGCGCGGCCGACGCGGCAGCGGCCAGGGTGGTCTTCATCCTCGTCTTCATGTCTTCGCTCCCAAATTCGTACGTCTTCGATCGACCCGCGATCACTGTCGAAGTTCGCAGCCGATGTCAAACAAATCAAGCATCGGCGGCGGGCTTATCATTTCTTTGCATTGCGCAACCCTGCCAGCAACGCGGGCGCCCGCTGCGTTCGCACAATCGCTCATCTCGTCAACGCCAGGTCGGCCACTCGGTTGACTGCGCACAAAGGAAGAAACGTGCTCGAAATCCGGATGTGGCTCACTCGCGCGGCCGTCTGCGCAGCTTTCGCCTTGACGGCCTGCGGCGGTGGTGGCGGCGGCTCGTCGGGCAACGCCAGCGTGCGCCTGGTCAACGCGACGCTCACGCATCCGTCGATCACGCTGCTCGCCAACGGCGCCGCCGCGGTCGGCGCGACGCCGATCGACAGTGTCAGCGCCTACGTCGGCGTCGCCTCGGGCAGCCCGACGCTGCAGGTCAACGACGCCACCAGCGGCAGCGCCCTGGCCACGCTTTCGCCGAGCGTCGGCAAGGACGCGCACTACGTCGTCATCGCCTACGAAAGCGGCGGCGCGCTGCGCACGACGGTGATCGCCGAGGACACGGCAGTGCCGGCCGCGGGAACGGCCTCGCTGCGCGTCTTCGACGCCGCCACCGACGCCGGCGCCATCGACGTCTACGTCACCGACCCCGCCACCAACATCGCGACGCTGACGTCGCCGAGCTTCACCTTCACGTCATCGACCGCGCTGCAGGCGAGCTCCTTCCTCTCGATCGCGCCCGGCACGTACCGGGTGCGGGTCACGGGCGGCGGCAACCCCTCCGACCTGCGCCTCGACATTCCGTCGGTCGTGTTGACGAGCCAGGAAGTCGGCGCCGTGATCGTCACGCCGACGCCGGGCGGCACCCTCGTCAACGGCGCGGTGCTGGCGCAGCAGGGCGGCTACACCGCCGGGCGCAACACGAACGCGCGCGTTCGCCTCGCCGCCGCGGTGAGCAGCGGCGCGACCGTCACGGCGAGCGCTGGAAGTGCCCCGATCGGCACCGGCGTCGTCGCGCCGTCGGTCGGCGGCTACGTCCTCGTTCCCGCGCGTTCGGCGCTCAACATCAGCGTCAACGGTGCGTCCGTCGGCGCGCCCGCGGCGGCGCTGACCGCCGGCAGCGACTCGACCCTGCTCGTCTACGGCGCCGCCGCGTCGCCGACGGCGAGCCTGCTCGGCGACGACAACCACCTGCCGAGCATCGCCAGCAACCTGAAGCTGCGCCTCGTCAACGGCCTCACCGGCGCGGCCCAGCCGCTGACCCTGGACGCCGCGTTCGCGGTCATCGCCAGCAACGTCGCGCCGGGAACAGCGTCGCCGTATGCGGTGGTGGCGGCGAGCACGGCGCTGCGCGTCGACGTCTTCTCGCCGTCGAGCCTGACGCCGATCTACAGCGAGCCGTCGCTGAGCGTGCCGGGCAACGCGGTCTACACGCTGTTCATGCTCGGCGATGCGGCGATGCCGATTCCGCTGCTGCGTCGCGATCGCTAGCGAGCAGAGCCCCGGGAGGCCGCACGCAGGCGCGGTTGTCGCCGTGCATTTTTCGCGTTACCTGCGGCCTCCCCGGTAAAGCTTGGTAAGCGACGCCCGGCGCGCGACCGGGCGGGTCCTAAACTGGATTGCATGACCCATTCGACGACGACGAGCGCCGTGGCGAGCGCCGCGGCGGCGTGCGTGCTCAGCGCTGCGCTCGCGGCCTGCGCCGCGCCGCGCGAGTCGTCGGCCGATGCGGTCGCATCGCTTCGCGTCACCGTTCGGCTCGTTCGCGCTTCGGAAGACGCGACCGCCATCGCCGCCGAAGCAACGCGAGTCGCCGGCGTCGCGGTCACCTACGCGGCCGCGACCAGCACGTCGTGGCATGCGCTCGTCCTGCACTGCGCCGATGCCGCGCAATGCGCTGCGGCGGTCACCCGCCTGCGCACCGCCGGCGCCATCTACCGAGCGGTCGAGATCGACGGCCGCAAGACCCGGTCCGCGTCGTGACGCGCGGCGCCGGTCCGATCCCGAGGAGCAGCCGATGAGACGATTCCTGATGGGCGCCGCCGTGGTCGCGGCCGCCGTCGCCGCGCCGCTGGGCGAGCGAACACCGCTGGCGCAGACCGCGCCCGCAGCGACGACGGCGACCGCGACGGCACGGGTCATCGTCAAGTTTCGCTCGGACTCGCCGCTCCTGCGCAAGCAGGCGCTTTCGGCCAGCGGCCGGCAGACGCTGCAGGCCGCGGCGCTCGGCCAGCGCATCGGCATCGCCCTCGACGCCGGGCGCGGCCTCACCGACCGCTCGCACGTCGTCGTCGGCCGCGGCCTGAGCTCGCGCCAGCTGGCGGCGCGAATCGCCGCCGAGCGCGACGTCGAGTACGCCGTCGCCGACGAGCGCAAGCACATCGTCGAGGTGCCGAACGACCCGCTCTACGCCGCCGGACCCGCCGTCGGCTCGAACAGCGGCGGCCCGGCCGTCGGCCAGTGGTACCTGAAGCCGCCGGGCGCCGCCGGCGATGCGGGCAACACCGCGCCGGCGGCGATCAACGCGCAGCAGGCGTGGGACATCACCCGGGGCAGCGCGAGCGTCGTCGTCGCCGTGCTCGACACCGGCGTCCGCTTCGACCATCCGGATCTGCCGCAGCTCGGCGGCAACATGCTGCCGGGCTACGACATGGTGAGCCCTGACTCGCCCGGCGTGTTCACCACCGCCAGCGACGGCAACGGCCGCGACGGCGACGCCTCCGACCCGGGCGACTTCGTCACGACAGCCGAAGCGACGACCGCCTGCCCGAAGTCGAACAGCTCCTGGCACGGCACGCAAACCCTCGGACTCATCGGCGCGTTGACCAACAACAACCTCGGCATGGCGAGCGTCTCGCACGGCGGCGTCAAGATGATGCCGGTGCGCGTGCTCGGCAAGTGTGGCGGCTTCGACTCCGACATCCAGGCCGGGATGCTGTGGGCCGCGGGCGCTTACACCACAGCTGAACTCACCGCCCTCGGACTTCCTCCCAACCCGACTCCGGCCCGCGTTCTCAATATGAGCTTGGGCGGTGTCGCCGCTTGCGGCTCGTATGCCGACATCGTCGCCAAGGTGAACGCGGCCGGCGCGGTGGTCGTCGTTTCTGCTGGTAACAGCACTGGGCACGCCGTCAGCAGCCCCGCGAACTGCGCCGGCGCGATCGGCGTCGCAGCCCTGCGCAACGTTGGCGACAAGGTCGGCTTTTCGGACATCGGCGCGGAGATCACGATCAGCGCACCGGGTGGCAATTGCGTCAACAGCGGCACCGGCCAACAGTGCCTCTATCCCATTCTGACGACCAGCAACGCCGGAACGACGACCCCGGTCACCGGTCCCTCTGGCGCGATCTATACCGGCGTCTTCGACCCCTCGCTCGGCACCAGTTTTTCGGCGCCCTTGGTCTCCGGCACGGTCGCGTTGATGCTTTCCGTGAACACGGGTTTGACTCCTGCCCAAGTCAAGACCGCGCTAAAAGCGAGTGCTAGGCCGTTCGCAACGACCGGAGGAACGATTAGCGTGGGCGTGAATAGCACCTCGCCGACGGCGCTGTCGCCGGTGCTGCTTGGGGCAAAAGAACCAGCTCAATGCGTTGCTCCCACCGCGACCGATCAACTCGAATGCTATTGCACAGTGGCGACCTGTGGTGCGGGAATGCTCGACGCCCATGCTGCCGTGAGCACAGCCGCGGGAGTGGCCATCTTCCCTGCAGCTTCGCCGACGCGTCGGGTCGTTTCTTACCACTGGACATTGATGAGCGGTGGAGGGATCGTTTCCACGTTGAGCGGCGCCGATACCGCAAACGTCTCGGTCACCCCCACGGGCACCGGCACATTCACCGTTAGCCTGACCACAACGGACGATGCCGGCGTCGTGTCGATCGCCACATCTTCGATCGACGTCGCCCCGTTTACGGCCCCCGCCGCAGCAGCCACAGGTTCAGGCGGCGGCGCGCTCGGCGTCGGCTGGCTGCTGCTCCTGCTCGCCGCGGTGCTCTCGCTGGCGCTGGTCTCCGCGCGCGAGCGTGTCGCGCCGGCCGCCGTCAGCGCGGTCGATCGGGACGCGCGCACGGGCTGAAGCTGAAACCCCGGCCCGCGGCCTCGAGTCGCAGCGTGGCGAGACGCGCCGCCAGCCCCGCGTCAGCCGCGAGGACGCGATAGGTATGAGTCGCCTCGACGCGCGCCCCGACGCTGCGCTCGCCGAGGCTGTCGCTCCACGAGCTCGCGGGCAAGGTCCCGGCGAGCGCCGACTCGACGGCGGCGGCCTCCGTTGCGGTGAAGGTCGGCGTCTCGTAGCAGGGCACGTCGGTATCGCCCGGTGCGCTCGTCGCCGCGCCCATGGGCAGCAGCCGGATCGTCTGCGGTCGCACTTGGTTGGCGAGCCGCTGCGGCTCGCGGTCGCCGAGCGGGCTGAGACCGAACGATTCGAGCATGCCGCGGGCGTAGGCAAAGAAGAGCAGGTTGGCGACGACCAGCGCGGCCAGCAAGGCTCTCAGCATGGCGACTCCAACGGCTCGATTCGGACCAGACGCCACTCGCCGCTCACCGCTGCGATCGGGCCCGCCGGGGTGGCGACGAGGAGCGATCCATCGCTATCGACTCCGGTGGCGATGCCTTCGACCGAGCGGCCCGCGGCGGTCCCGGCGACGCGCCGGCCATGCAGCAGGTCGCGCGCGACGAAACGATCGAGAAACGATGCGAACCCTTCGCCGTCGAAGCGGCGCAACGCCGCGAACAACCCCGGCGCGACGCGCGCGAGCACCGCCGCAGGCGTCGCGTCGGCGTCGACCTCGTCCAGGCTGGCGAACCCCGACGACGCGTCGGCGACGCGCTGAGAGCGCAGGTTGATGCCGACGCCGACGACGGCGACGCGGCCGTCGCCGAGCGGTGCGGTCTCGACGAGCACGCCGGCAAGCTTGCGGCCGGCGCCGATGGCGGCGCCGGCATCGTCGAGCAGCCACAGGTCGTTCGGCCACTTGAGGCCGATCCGCGTGCGGCGCGCCGGCGCCGGCGGCTCGAGCGCATCGGCGAGGGCGGCGCCTATCGCCAGCGAAAGGCCCGAGAGGTCGGCGCGCTCGCACGGCCAAGCGATCGAGAAGGTCAGCGATGCGCCCGGCGCGGAATGCCAGACTCTGCCCTGACGACCCCGGCCGGCTCGCTGGTGCTCTGCGACGAGCAGGCACGGCGCGAACGACGCTGCGCCGGCGCGGACGGCGGAGTGGACGCGCCCCAGCAGGTCGTCGCTGGTCGAGCCCGTCTCGGCGACACGCTCGGGAGCCGGGTCAGCGCAGGCGTTCACTTTTTCTTTTTCGTCTTCTTCTTTTTCTTCTTGATTGCGAGCATCGTGCCGCGGCACTCGGGCGTGCCGCAATGACACGCGAACTCCTTCATCGCCTTCTTCGTGGGCTTGCCTTCGAGGATCAGGCCGTAGTCATAGTTGAGCTCCTCGCCGGGCTGGATGTCGCGCAGCGCCTTGATGAAGACGCGGCGCTCCTCCTCGTCCTCGTCGGCCTCGCAGTTCGGGCCGCAGGCGTGGTTGATCCACTTCGCGGCGTTGCCGCCGTCGCCGCCGTCGATGACGTGCTTGTCGTCGATGTGGAAGAAGAACGTGTGGTTCGGCTCGTCGGGGATGTGCGCCGGCTTCTTCTGCGCCTGCTTCCACGTGATCACCTTGCCGGTGTACTCGATGATCGTTTCGCCTTCTGCGATCGGCTGCAGTGCGAACACACCCTTGCCGTGGATGCCCGAGCGACGCACCTGGATGCGTCGGCCTCGCGGGGCATGAGAAGCGGTGGGCCGGGTCTGGGCAGGGCTTTTCAGAGGAGTCGCTTTCTTTGGGTACATTGAATTCATGGGTGCGCGCGCGTGCACGTGCGCGCGAGGAGACCGGATTGTAGGGATGCGTCATGCATCCCGAAAACTACGACGAGACGAATGAGCAAAGCACTGATCATTGCAGAGAAGCCTTCGGTGGCGCAGGACATCGTCCGGGCGCTGACCCCCACCGCCGGCAAATTCGACAAGCACGACGAGCACTTCGAGAGCGATGGCTACATCGTCACCTCCGCGGTGGGTCACTTGCTCGAGATCAAGGCGCCAGAGGAATACGACGTCAAGCGCGGCAAGTGGAGCTTCGCCCACCTGCCAGTGATCCCGCCGCACTTCGAGCTGGCGCCGCTCGACAAGACTAAGACCCGGTTGAACGCGATCGTTCGCCTGGTCAAGAGGAAGGACGTCACCGAGCTCATCAACGCCTGCGACGCGGGCCGCGAGGGCGAGCTGATCTTTCGCCTGATCCAGCAGCACGCCAAGTCGAAGCATCCGGTCAAGCGCCTCTGGTTGCAGAGCATGACACCGGCCGCGATTCGCGACGGCTTCGACCACCTTCGCTCCGACAAGCAGATGCTGCCGCTCGCCGACGCGGCGCGCTGCCGCTCCGAGGCCGACTGGCTGGTTGGCATCAACGGCACGCGCGCGATGACCGCGTTCAACTCGCGCGACGGGGGCTTTTTCCTCACCACTGTCGGCCGGGTGCAGACGCCGACGCTCTCCATCATGGTCGAGCGCGAGGAGCAGATCCGGCGTCACGTCTCGCGGGACTACTGGGAGGTGCGCGCGACCTTTGCGGTGATGGCCGGCGAGTACGAAGGAAAGTGGTTCGACCCGGCATGGAAGAAGAATCCCGACGACAACGAGCTGCGCTCGGATCGCCTCTGGAAGGAAAGCGAGGCGCTCGCCATCGCAAAGGCGGTGCACGGCGAGCCGGCGTCGGTGAGCGAGGAGGCCAAGCCGAGCACGCAGGCCGCGCCGCTGCTGTACGACCTGACGAGCCTGCAGCGCGAGGCCAACTCGCGCTTCGGGTTCTCGGCGCGGACGACGCTCTCGATCGCTCAGGCGCTCTACGAGAAGCACAAGGTCCTCACCTATCCGCGCACCGACAGCCGGGCGCTGCCAGAGGACTATGTCGCCGTCGCCAAGCACACCCTCGAGATGATCTCGAAGGAGAGCCTGCCCGGGCCGCTCAGGCCGCTCGCGGTGCACGCCGCGACGGCGCTGAAGGAAGGCTACGTCAAGCCGTCGAAGAAGATCTTCGACAACGCCAAGGTCTCGGACCACTTCGCGATCATTCCGACGCTGCTGCCGCCGAAGAGTCTTTCCGAGATCGAAGCCAAGCTCTACGACATGGTCGCCAAGCGCTTCCTCGCCGTCTTCTTTCCCTCGGCGGAATTCATGGTGACGACGCGGATCTCGACCGTCGCCAAGGCCGGGAAGGAATACCGATTCCAGACCAACGGCAAGGTCATGGTGCGGCCGGGCTGGCTCGCCGTCTACGGACGCGAGGCGCAGGAGGACGACGCAAATCTCGTCGCGGTCGCTAAGGCCGAGCTCGCGCGAACGGAGAGCGTCGACGTCAAGGCGCTCAAGACCAAGCCGCCGGCGCGCTACACCGAGGCGACGCTGCTCTCGGCGATGGAAGGCGCAGGCAAGCTGATCGACGACGACGAGCTGCGCGAGGCGATGCAGGAAAAGGGCCTCGGCACGCCGGCGACGCGCGCCGCGATCATCGAGGGCCTGATCTACGAGAAGTACATCCACCGCGAAGGGCGCGAGCTCGTTCCGGGCGCGAAAGCGTTCCAGCTGATGACGCTGCTGCGCGGGCTCGGCGTCGAGGACCTGACCAAGCCCGAGCTCACCGGCAACTGGGAGTACCAGCTCGCCGAAATGGAGAAGGGCCACCTCGAACGCTCGACCTTCATGAAGCAGATCGCCGAGATGGCCGAGCGGATCGTCAGGAAGGCCAAGGAGTACGACCGCGACACGATCCCCGGCGACTACGCGACCCTCTCGGTGCCCTGCCCGAACTGTGCCGGCGTCGTCAAGGAGAACTACCGGCGCTACGCCTGCATAGGCGTTCCTGGCGTGCGCGACGGCTGCGGCTTTTCGATGAGCAAGATCCCGGGTGGGCGCGCCTTCGAGCTCGCCGAGGTCGAGGCCTTCCTGCGCGACAAGCGGATCGGCCCGCTAGAGGGCTTCCGCTCCAAGGCCGGGTGGCCGTTCACGGCCGAGCTCAAGCTCGTTCGCGACGACGAACTCGCCAACTGGAAGCTCGAGTTCGATTTCGGCGAGGACGCGCGGCGCGAAGGCGAGTCGGGCGGGCCGGTCGATTTCGGCGCGCAGGAGAGCCTCGGCCACTGCCCGAAGACGCAGGGCAACGTCTTCGAGTTCGGCACCAACTACGTGTGCGAGCACTCGGTCGGCCCGGCGCCGTCGTGCGACTTCAAGAGCGGCAAGGTGATCCTGCAGCAGTCGGTCGCGCGCGAGCAGATGACCAAGCTGCTTACCACCGGCCAGACCGACCTGCTCGACGGCTTCGTCTCCAACAAGACGCGGAGGAAGTTCAAGGCGCGCCTGGCCTGGGATGCGAAGGAGAGCAAGGTTGCCTTCGTGTTCGAGCCGCGACCTGAGCGACCCGGTCCCAAGAAGGCGTTGGCTGAGTCGAAGTTCGCTGGCGCGGTGGCGTCCGCCAACGCGGCGCCGCCGGTCACCCCCGCCAAGAGGATCATCGCCAAGAAGGTGGTCGCCAAGAAGGCTGTGACCAAGAAAGTGCCGGCTGCCAAGAAAGCCGCCAAGGCCGCCCTGCCGAAATCGGCTTGACTCCCTGGGCGGCTGAGGCCGTCCGACGACGCCGGCGCGCCCGCGGGTGCACACTCGCCCACCGCCGCCTTGGAGATCGCCGTGAATCGACCCGCCGCCTTTCGTCGCGTGATGTTCTCGACCGCACTGCTCGTTGTCTCGGCGCAGGCGCAGGCCCAGATCGCCGCCAAGCCGCCGCCGCGCCTGCCGCCGAACGCCTCCGACACCTCGCGGATTCCCGCCGGCGTCGACAGCGGCTCGCCGGCGACGAGCGACACCTTGCCGCTCGGCACACCGGTGCCGCCGACACCCGGCGCCGACCGGGGCGAGCTGAAGACACGCTCGGCGGCGGCGCGCGCCGCGGCACGACCGAAGCTAGCGACGAGCGGTGCCGACTGCACGCGTCGGGTCGATGGCGGCAACGCTCCAGCGACCGCCGGCAAGGCGACACCGGTGGCGTTGCCGCAGAGCGGCTTCACCGGCAGCTCGACGCTACCCGCGACGACCACGCTCGGACGCGGTCCCAACCGCATCGACTGCTAGCCGTGCGCCGGTTCCCTCGCGCCCGCGCGGATGCCACGAAGGCTCCGGGCGAGGGGAGCGCGAGCGAGGAGCATGACGGTCGGACATGTCGTCGATCGCCTGCGGCCTCGGGCGTGCGGCGCATCTTCGGCGATCCGGCGACAGCATCGGCTGGTTGATCGTCGCGGTCCCCGGTCCCAGCCGCACTCCGGAGGCGGCGCTCGTCGAATGAGCGGCGTCAGACCTGGACGCCGATCGACGCCGTCGCGACGAGCTCCTTGAAGAGCGCGAGCGAGGCCTGGCCCGACACGGCGTAGGGGTCGAGTACCGTCCTCTCCGAGTACTTGAGCACCAGCGCGGGGTTGAGCCGGCTCATGTTCACTTGCCCCATCGACCAGCTCGCGAAGCTGCGCTCGCCGATCTCCTCGTAGCTGAGGAGGGCGACGTCGTGGTGGCGCGGGTCCTGCGAGATGCGGTTGTAGAGCGCGCTCACCGCATTGCGGCCGCCTTCGAGCACCTGCAGAAAAATGCGTGCATTGGTGCAGAAGCACAGTACACCGGTGACGCCGACGCGCGGATTGTTTTCCTTCGAGCGCTTCAGGATCGCGGCGAGCGTCTCGGCGTTCGCCTCGTCGCCGGCGCGGCTCGCATACATCAGTCGGACCAGCATGCTCGTCGGCTCCTCAGACTTTCTTGGCGAGCAGCGACAGGAATTCGCGCCGCAGGTTGGCGTCCTTTAGGAAGGCGCCGCGCATAACGCTGTTGGTCATCATCGCCTCGTCGTCCTTGACGCCGCGCCAGGCCATGCAGAAGTGATCGGCTTCCATGACGATCGCCAGGCCGTCGGGCTTGACGCGGTCCTGCAGCTCGTTGGCGAGCATCGTCACCGCCTCTTCTTGAATCTGCGGCCGGCTCATGATCCAGTCGCAGATGCGAACGTACTTCGAGAGGCCGATCAGATTCGAATGCTCGTTCGGCAGGAGGCCGATCCAGACCCTGCCGAGAATCGGGCAGAGGTGGTGCGAGCATGCGCTGCGCACCTTCACGGGGCCGACGATCATTAGCTCGTTGAGGCGCGAAACGTTGGGGAACTCGGTCACCGCCGGTGCGGCGGTGTAACGGCCCTTGAACACCTCGGTGAGGAACATCTTGGCGACCCGCTTGGCGGTGTCGCCCGTGTTGTGATCGCTCTCGGTGTCGATCACCAGCGCGCGCAGCACGCCCTGCATCTGCGCCTCGACCTCGGCGCGCAGCTCGTCGAGTTCGCCGTCCTCGATGAACTCGGCGATGTTGTCGTTGGCGTGGTAGCGGCACTGCGCGCCGACCAGCCGGTAGCGGATCCGGTCGGACGCCGACAGGCGCGCCAGGTCGGTTTCGCTGCGGAAGATCGGGGTGGGCATTTCGCCGGCCATGGCGGGGCTCTAGTGCGTCGGGGAGGGGAGCGTACCGCACTCGCGGTGGCGGCTGCCGGCGTGCGGCGATGGCTGTGGCAGGTCCTAGACTCGGATCGTGACCGGACCCGCTGCGACTGCCGCGCTGCCGCTGGCGCGCCTCCTCGGGTCGGCCGCCGACGCCGTGGCAGCCGTGCGCGCGGGCCAATCGCTAAACGACGCCCTGGCGCGCTGCCCGGCGCCGGCGCGGCCCGGCACGCAGGCGCTCGCCTTTCACGCCCTGCGCTGGCTCGGCGCCGCCGAGGTCGTGCGGAGCCGGCTCGCGCCGATGGCGCCGCCGCCCGCGGTCGATTCGCTACTGCTCACCGCCCTGGCGCTGCTCTGGCCGCCGGGCGGACTTCCCTATGCCGAGCACACGCTGGTCGACCAGGCGGTGGCCGCGGCTGCGCGGCGCACGCCGCGCAGCGCCGGCTTTGTCAACGCCGTACTGCGCCGCTTCGGGCGCGAGCGCGAGGCGATCCTCGCCGCTGCGCTCGCCGATCCGCTCGCGCGCTTCAACCATCCGGCGTGGTGGCTCGAGCGGCTGCGTGCCGACTGGCCGGAGCGATGGCAGGCGATCGCCATCGCCGACAACGTCCACCCGCCGATGACCCTGCGCGTGAACGTGCGCCGCACGACGGTCGCCGAATACGTCGAGGCGCTCGCCGGGCGCGGCATCGCGTCTTTGGTACTGGATGGCGCGGCGATCAGCCTCGTCCAGCCGGTGCCTGTTAGTCGGTTGCCCGGCTTCGCCGAAGGCTGGGTCTCGGTCCAGGACGCGAACGCGCAGCGCGCGGCGCCGCTCCTTCTCGCCGCCCTGCGGGTGCCGCGGCCGCGGGTGCTCGATGCGTGCGCCGCGCCCGGCGGCAAGACCGCCCACCTCCTCGAGCTCGCCGACCTTGACCTGCTGGCGATTGACCGCGATGCCGCTCGCCTGGGTCGAGTCGACCAGACCCTGGCTCGTCTCGGCCTCGACGCCGAAACCCGCATCGCCGATGCCGCCGAGCCGGTCAGTTGGTGGGATGGCCGGGCCTTCGATGCCATCCTCCTCGACGCACCGTGCAGCGCCTCGGGCATCGTGCGCCGCCATCCGGACGTTCGCTGGCTGCGCCGGGCGGGCGACTTGGCCGCCCTCGCGGCGACGCAGGCGCGTCTGCTCGACGCGCTCTGGCCGCTACTCGCCCCCGGCGGTCGCCTGCTATACGTGACATGCTCGGTGTTCCGCAGCGAAGGCCAGGGCCAGATCGACGCTTTTTTGCAACGAGCAAGCGACGCCGTCCTCGCTGCCAGCCCGCCTTCTCCCGGGCAGCTGCTGCCGCTGCCCGACAATGACGACGTGCCGCCGTCATCGGGTTCTCCCGAGGCGGCGGACGGTTTTTTCCTCGCTCTTCTCGAGAAGCTCCCGTCCACGCCGAAGATCGCCCAGCGATGACCCCGTTGCCGCCGCACGGCTCCCTGCGCCGCCGCAGCGTGCTTCGCGCGCTCGGCGTCGCGGCGTCGCGCCTTGTGGTTCCCGGGCTCGGGCTTGCCAGCGTGGCTTCGGCCGGCCCGGTGCAGTCGGCCGAGGCCGAGCTCAACCCGTTCGAGGTCACGCGCGACGAGGACGGCGTCTTCCTCAACTACGCCGTTAGCTTCGAGCTCGGCCGCGGCCCGGACGACGCCCTCGTCAAGGCCGTGCCGCTCTTCTTCGTCGCCGAGGCCGAGGTCTTTCGCGACCGCTGGTACTGGCGCGACCGGCGCGTTGCGCACACGACCCGGGTCTGGAAGATCGTCTTTCAGCCCCTCACCTCGACCTACCGCGTCACGACCGTCGGCGGCCTGAGCCAGAACTATCCGACGCGCGACGAGGCGCTCGTCGCCCTGAGCCGGAGCGCGCGCTGGAAGATCGCCGAGGCGGGTCAGCTCGACGACGGCCACCACTATCTCGAGTTCAACTACCGGCTCGACATCACCTTGTTGCCGCGGCCGATGCAGATCGGCATCAGCGGCCACCCCGACTGGGAGCTGGCGGTCAAGCGCACGCAGCGGATCAATTGAAGAACGACGATTCGCGCCTCCCCGCTTCGACCCTCGAGGCGCCGCCGCTCCCCCGGCGCAGCCGCTGGGCCTGGATCGTCTCGACCCTGGCTGCGCTCGGCGCCGGCCTCGTCCTCGCCTTCCTGCTCGGCGTCGCCACCAACAACCCGGCCCTCTACGAGCGCCACTACGTGTGGCTGTTCTGGGTCAACGTCGCGCTTGCGAGCACGCTGGTCATGGTCATCGTCGTCGCCGGCGTGCGCATGCTCTGGCGCGTCTCGCGCGGGCGCTTCGGTAGCCGGCTGCTGCTCAAGCTGGCGGCGATCTTCGCCCTCGTCGGCATCTTGCCGGGCGTGCTGATCTACGCGGTGAGCTACCAGTTCGTCTCGCGCTCGATCGAAAGCTGGTTCGACGTCAAGGTTGAGGGCGCGCTCGACGCCGGCCTCAACCTCGGCCGTGGCACGATCGGCGCCATCGTCACCGACCTCGCGACTAAGACCCGGCTCGCCGCCGAGCGGCTCGGCGAGAGCGCCTCGTCGGCCGAACCGCTGTCGCTGGAGCGGCTGCGCGAGCAGCTGTCGGCGCGCGAGATATCGGTCGTCGGCAGCTCGGGGCAGACTCTGCTCGCGACCGCCACTGCGTCGTCGGGCCTGATGCCCGAGCGCATCCCGCCGCAGATGCTGCGCCAGGCGCGCACGCAGCGTGTCGTCAGCCAGGCCGAAGGGCTCGACGAGGAGGCGTCAGCGGGCTCGGGAACGCCGGCGCGGGTGCGTGCGGTCGCCGTCATTCCGAGCAACAACTTCGCCCTCGGTGAGCAGGAACGCTTCCTCGTCGTGACCCAGTCGATCGCGCCCGGCCTGGCCGCGAACGCGCTCGCCGTCACCAACGCCTACCGCGAGTACCAGCAGCGCGCGCTCGCTCGCTCGGGCCTTCGCAAGATGTACATCGGCACGCTCACGCTGGCGCTTGTCCTCGCCGTCTTCGGCGCGCTGCTGCTGGCGATCGCACTCAGCAATCAGCTCGCCCAGCCGCTGCTGCTCCTCGCCGAGGGCGTGGCGCAGGTCGCGCGCGGCGACTTCAGCTCGAAGGCGGTGTTCAAGTCGCGCGACGAACTCGGCGGCCTGACGCGATCGTTCGCCGAGATGACCGAGCAACTCTCTGATGCGCGCGAGCTCGTCCACAAGAGCGTCGCACAAGTCGAGGGCGCGCGCGCGAACTTACAGACCATCCTCGACAATTTGACCGCGGGCGTGATCGTCTTCGACCGCAAGGGCGCGATAGACACCGTCAACCCGGGCGCGACGCGGATCCTCAAGCTGCCGCTTTCGGCCTACAAGGGGCGGCGCCTCGACGAGGTCGTCGGCCTGGGCAGCTTCGGCCAGGCCGTGTGGCAGCGTTTTGAGTTGCACGCGGAAAGCCCTGAGGCGGGCGAGCGCGACCACTGGCAGGATTCGTTCGATCTGCAGATCGGCGCCGCCCCGGGCGGGCGCGATCGCGACTCGATCACCCTGCTCGTGCGCGGCGCCGCGATGCCGCAGGGCGCGCGCCTGATGGTCTTCGACGACATCACCGAGCTCGTCTCGGCGCAGCGCGTCGAGGCCTGGAGCGAGGTCGCACGTCGGCTCGCCCACGAGATCAAGAACCCGCTGACACCGATCCAGCTCTCGGCCGAGCGGCTGCAGCAAAAGCTCGGCGGCAAGCTCGAAGGCGCCGACCACGCCATGCTCGACCGCTCGGTCTCGACGATCGTCAACCAGGTGCAGGCGATGAAGGCGCTGGTCAACGAGTTCCGCGACTACGCTCGACTGCCGGCGACGAGCTTCGACGCGCTGGACGTCAATGCGCTGGTCGTCGAGGTGCTCGGCCTCTACGGCGCGGCGCAGGAATCGGGGCGCCTGGTGGCCGAGTTCGCCGACGCGCTGCCCGAGATCGTCGGCGACGGCACCCAGCTGCGCCAGGTGATCCACAACCTGGTCCAGAACTCGCTCGACGCGGTCGCCGAGCAGGCCGACGGGCGCGTGCGCATCCGCACCGAAGCCGTACGCAACGAAAGCGGCGCGGTGCGAGCGGTGCGCCTGATCGTCGTCGATAACGGACCGGGCTTTTCCGAGAAGGTGTTGAAGCGCGCCTTCGAGCCCTACGTGACGACGAAGAAGAAGGGCACCGGGCTCGGCCTGGCAGTCGTCAAGAAGATCGCCGACGAGCACGGCGCGCGCGTGCGCATAGCCAACCTCGGCGCGCCGCCCGACCCGGCCGGCAACGCGGTGGCGGACAGCGCGCGCGGCGCGCAAGTTTCGCTATCATTTTCAAAACTCGCAGCGACGGCTCGCGTCGCGGCGAACGAGCCCGTCGCGGCATCGCGGGTGCACTGAGAGTTCATGGCCACCATTCTTGTCGTCGACGACGAACTGGGGATTCGGGCGCTGCTGTCGGAGATCCTCGCCGACGAAGGCCACACGATCGAGCTAGCGGAGAACGCGGCGCAGGCGCGAGCGTGTCGCGAGCGCATCCGGCCTGACCTGGTCCTCCTCGACATTTGGATGCCCGATGTTGATGGCATCACGCTCCTGAAGGAATGGGGCTCCAGCGCGCAGCTGACGATGCCGGTGATCATGATGAGCGGCCACGGCACGATCGATACCGCCGTCGAGGCGACTAAGTTCGGCGCGATGGCGTTTCTAGAAAAGCCGATCACCTTGCAAAAGCTGCTCCGCGCCGTGGAGCAGGGCTTGGCCAAGCCGCCGTCGCGCACGCTTTCGGCGCTCAACGCCGCGCCGGGCGATCACGCGCTGACGGTGGAGGCCGCAATGACCGGTGGCACGATGCAGCAACTGCCCCCCGTGCTCCTAGGCCCGCAGCCCGAGCAGAGCTTCGACCTCGATCGGCCACTGCGCGAAGCGCGCGATGCGTTCGAGAAGAGCTACTTCGAGTTCCACCTCGCGCAGGAAAACGGCAGCATGACGAGGGTCGCGGAAAAGACGGGGCTCGAGCGGACGCACCTGTACCGCAAGCTGAAGCAGCTTGGGGTCGACCTATCGCGCAACAAACGCAACGCGGCCTGACGTCGCGCGGCGCCAGGACGCGCAGCGTCGGCGAAGGACGCGTCGATATAATTGATGGTTCATGGCCAAGTAGCTCAGTTGGTAGAGCAGCGGATTGAAAATCCGCGTGTCGGTGGTTCGATTCCGCCCTTGGCCACCAAGTTACTCCTCCAGGGCCATCCCAGGAGGTGCCAGAAAGTCCAAAAAGCCCTTGAGAATCAAAGCTCTAGGGCTTTTTTCTTGTCCAGGGACGTCCAAGCCGATTTCGCCGTTTCCGAGCCATTTGGTGCTAAATTTTGCGGTAGCCGCCTTCTCGACTACCGCAAAAACGACGGTTTACTCCGATGCATCGAAATTCGATCACTTCGGACCTCGCGCTTCGCTCTATCAAGCCCGGTGATCCGCGCCGGCGCATCAGCGACGGCGATGGGCTGTTTCTTCTGCTCGCCGTCGACGGCGGATTGCATGGCTGGCGCTTCGACTACATGTTCGAAGGCAAGCGGAAGATGCTTTCGTTTGGAAGCTATCCCGACACGTCACTCGCGCTGGCTCGCCGCAAGGCCGACGAGGCGCGGCGTCTACTTGCCGAAGGAATCAATCCGAGCGACCAGCGCAAAGCAGCCAAGGCCGCTGCGCTGAAGGTCCGGGAAGCCGAGAAGAGGGAGGCGAACGGCCTGCCTCCGGCTGGCTCGTTCGAGGCGGTCGCTCGCGAGTGGTACGACGTGAAGAAGAGCGGCTGGGCGCCAAAGTACGCCGAGAAGATCATCGCCCGCCTCGAGAACGACATCTTCCCGTGGATCGGTCGTGTTCCGGTCAATGCCGTCTCGCCGCCGCAGCTGCTCGAGGTGTTGCGCCGGATCGAGAGCCGTGGCGTCATCGAGACGGCGCACCGGGCGCTCGACAACTGCAGCCAAGTCTTTCGCTATGCCGTTGCCATCGGCAAGACGGAGCACAACCCGGCGCGTGACCTGAAGGACGCGCTCAGGCGACCGACGCCGAAGCATTTCCCGGCGATCACAAATCCGGCCCGCTTCGGAGAGATGCTCCGCGCCTGCGACGGTTATGCGGCGACGCATGTGGTGCGTGCAGCGCTGAGACTTGCGCCGATGCTCTTGCTCCGACCGGGCGAGCTTCGGTTCGGCGAATGGAGCGAAGTCGATTTCGACGCGGCTCTGTGGACCGTGCCGGCGGCGCGAATGAAACGCGAGCAGCGCGAGAAGTTACGCGGTCCGCCGCACCTTGTGCCCTTGCCGAGGCAGGCCGTGGCTGTCCTTCGCGAGCTGCATTCGCTGACCGGTCAGGGGAAGCTCATGTTTCGGGGCGAGCGGCATCACGACCGGCCGATGAGCGACAACACGATCAATGCGGCGCTGCGGGCAATGGGCTTTGCTGCAGATGAAGTGACCGGCCACGGCTTTCGGGCGAGCGCGCGGACGATGCTTCATGAGCGTCTGGGTTTCAGTCCCGACGTGATTGAAGCGCAACTAGCGCACTCGGTTCGCGACAGCCTGGGCCGAGCCTACAACCGGACGGAGTTCATCGACCAGCGCAGGGCGATGCTTCAGACCTGGGCGGATTTCCTGGACAAGCTGCGGCTTGGCACCGACATCGACCTCGGGCAGCGGAAGGCGAAGCGAAGGCCAGCCGAACTGGCGCAAAGTTCGCGGTCCTGAATCAACGGCGCACGTTGATTCAATATCGGGCAGTAACCTAAAACAACGCCTCACGTTGTTTTAGGTTACCGCCTATATGCCGAGACGCCCTCCGCTAGCCGCCTTCGAGTTCGCTCAGGCCGGCGGTGAACGCGTGCACTTGTGAGCGCATTCCTGCCTGAATGGTGTCCCAGGTTCTGCCCGGAAATGATTGGGGCAGTCGTGACTCGACGGCTTTCAGCGCGTCTTCGACCTGGCCGATCATGGCGAGCATGGCCTGCCACGTCGGCGGGCCGCCGTTCTTCATCGCCAGCGCGTGCCAGTGCCGGGCGCGGATGGAGTGGAAGGTGTAATGGGCGTTCTTCGCGCGTAGTGCCATCGCGAGCCCGGCGCTGCGCCAGCGGAACTGGTTGGCGCCGTCGCCGATGTACGGCCAGACGGAGATGACGTCGTAGAGCGGCGTCATCGCATAGGCGTCCCCCTTCTGCAGGAACAGCGAATAGTTCTTAGCGTGTCCGTCGCTTGCGGCCATCAGCCAGAACGCGAGCTGCGTGAGTTGAAAGGAGAGGCGATCGACGTCGGCGTCGGCGCTGCCGTCGAGGAGCCTCAGGCAAGCCTCCATTCCCGGCCCGCCGTCCTTCTCGTATTTCTGGTCCGGCGGATAGCCGAGGGCCTGGCAGAAGTCCTCCTGCGGCAGCCGCGCGATCCATGTCCCCCCGTCCATCCACGCCCGGTCGAAGCGTTCCACGATCAGGACCTTCTGCCCTGCGAACTCGGCCATCTCCGCGTGCGCCACCGGCAGGCCCATCGCGCGGAGGATCTCGGCGCAGAGCCACTCGTTCTCGACCGAGTCGGAGAGGTCGACCCGGCGCGACCCCCCGACGAGGCCCAGCGGCAGCTTGAAGATGTGGGTCGTCGGCGTGGCGCCATGCGGCCGACACCATCGCCTGCCGACTTTCGTCAGCGCAGTCTTCTCCTGCGCGCCGGCGAGCGAGATCCGGAACAGATCGTCGTCGTCCCCGCCAATGCCAAGGGCCGTGTCCGACGGCACGGCGCCCAGGAGCGCATGAACCTGGTCGGTTGTCAGTGGCTCGCAGTCGACGCGATCCCAGCCTTCGGGCGCCATGCTCTCGGGAAGTAGCTGGACCGCGCCGACGCAGTCGCGGCCGACTGCCTCGAGCAGCGTGAACGCCTCGGCGTTCTTGGTCCGGAAGCGCCGGCTGAGGCGCTTTCGGATGCGGTCGTTGTCAGGCAGCAGGTTGTCGAACCAGTTCACGACAACCGGGCCGCGGATCTCGCGCGAGCCGGTGATCGGCAACGAGAGCGACAAGGAGCGAACTTTGTCCGATTGGAGCCAGGATCTCGCATAGGTGAGGGTGCTGGTGCCTCGCTGGACCGACCAGTGGCCTACCAGCTCGCCATTCATCCAGATGCTGAGCGCCGAGCTCACCAGGAGCCCTTCTTCGCAGGAATGCGAAGCCTCGACGCGGTGCTGCCGGCCTTGCGGGCAACCACAGCGGACTTCTTTCGGACGGCAGGTCCGGGCGCGGACGAACCTCGCTCCGGCGCCGGCCCGGCGACCGGAGAGGCCAATCCGCCTTCGACGTCGCGTACCACCAGGCCAGCACCGAGTGCCGACAGCAGCTTGACGAGTTGGTCGACACTCATTAGTCCGGGCCTGGCTTCGATCTCCGCGATCCGGACCTGGCCGATGCCGAGCCGCTTCCCCAGCTGGGCCTGGGTCAGGCCGCGCTGTTTGCGCAAAGAGCGGAGATGCGCCTTCAGCTGGTCCGCGAGTCGGATCGGGTAGTCCATGGGATAAGTCTATTTAGAGCGAGTCACGATATCGGCTCAAGCCGATACTATCAATATATCGCTTAAAAACGATTTATGCAAACATCGCTTTCGAGCGATGGTGAGGTGCGTCGCCACATGCTTCAGCAGGGCAGACTTTTGGACCAGCTGCGGAAGGTGCTGCTCCTGAACGATGCTGAGCTAGCAATGACTGCGATCGATCAACCGGCCATGGGCCCTTTGTAGCCGGCGGAAGATCGACGCTGGGTTCAGGCGGCCGTGGCGTGCAGCTTCACGCCAAGCGCGCGTGCCACCTTGAGCACCGTCGCGAAGCTCGGGTTGCCGTCGGCGCTGAGTGCGCGGTACAGGCTCTCGCGGCTGAGACCGGCGTCCTTGGCCACCTGGGTCATGCCCTTGGCGCGAGCGACGTTGCCGAGCGCGACGGCGATGCCGGCCGCATCGACGGGCGCTTCATCGAGCCAGGCATCGAGATACGCTGCCATTTCGTCCGGCGTACGGAGGTGTTCCGCCGTGTCGTAGGGCGTGGTCCAGACCTTTGTCGCCTTCTTCGCTGAAGCTTTCATCATCGCCACTCCGAAAATTCCTGTTCCAGCCGGGTGGCTGCCGCGATGTCCTTCTGCTGCGTCCACTTGTCGCCGCCGGCCCGCAGGAGGAGCAGCGTCGAACCGCGCAACGCGTGGTAGACGCGATAGCCCGGCCCGACGTCGATCTTGAGCTCCGACACCCCGCCGGCGAGCCTCCTCCGGCGGAAAGCGAAGTGGCAACCAGCCAAGCGCCTGCTCCGCTGCGCTGCTGATGCCCATATTGAGTATGTTCATGCCCAATATGGGTAGGACGAGAGGGCTTGCCTGCTCAGCGGCCATCGATACGCTCGTTTGCAGGCATTAATTCGCCTCGCGCGAGGGTTCAAGGCCCAGCCAGGCTTGCCAGCGCGATCGTAGAGGCTCTAATCGCTGCAGACGAAGGGTCCAAAGCCTGTGGTCGACAACCCAAGCTGACCCTCAACACGATCACATGGCCAGACGTCCGAAAACGAGCCCGCTCGAAGACTTTGTGGGGTTGGTCGCGCTCATGCCGTGGTGGGCCTGCGTCGGCGCGGCGTTGCTCAGCTACCTCGTGCTCAGCGCCATGGCTCGTCCTGTGGTGATGACCGGAATCCAGCCGAACCAAATCGGTCAGGCCGTCACGACAGCCATGTTTCAGGGGTTGGCCATGGTCGGCCAGTTCGTGGTCCCCATCCTTTGCTTGGCGGCCGCGGCGGTTTCGGCGGCCAAACGGCAGCAGCGTCGCAGCCTGGTCGCCGGCGTTGCGCAAAGCAAGGCGCCCGATGCGCTCGACCGCATGAGCTGGCAGGAGTTCGAGCTGCTCGTCGGCGAGGCGTTTCGTTTGCAGGGCTACGAGGTCACCGAGTTAGGCGGCGAGGGGCCTGACGGCGGCGTTGACTTGGTGCTGCGCCGGGACAAGGAGAAATTCCTGGTCCAGTGCAAGCAGTGGAAGGCGTTCAAGGTGAGCGTCCAGGTCGTGCGCGAGCTCTACGGTGTCATGGCCGCCAAGGGCGCGGCGGGCGGCTTCGTCGTGACGTCCGGGACGTTTACCGAGGAGGCGATCGCCTTCGCGAGTGGGCGAAACGTCCGACTGATCGACGGGCCGAAGCTGTTCGGGCTGATCCAGCAGGCGAAGGCGGCTCGCGGAGTGCTGCGCCCGGCGGAGGCGCCGACGGGGCGGGCGACGCCGCTTGCGGCGATTCCTGAGAACCGAGGGGCTCTGTTGTGCCCGAGCTGCTCGAGCGCGATGGTGCGGCGGGTGGCCAAACGGGGCGACAACGCAGGCAAGGCGTTCTGGGGTTGCACGGAGTACCCGTCGTGCCGAGGAACTCGCCCGTGGGACGAGACCGACGCGCAAATGAGCACAGTGGATCGTCGAGGTTGATAACTTGCGAACACCTCTCGCCTGTCATCCGATACGACGCCTCTTTCTGGCTGTCGCCTTGGCGTCAATCTGCGGCCACGCTGGAGCGGCCAATCGGTGCACTGATCCGAAGGGGAAAGTGACCTATCAGGATGCTGCCTGCAGCAAGGATGCGGAAAGCAACTCGAAGGTGGATACCTCCGAAGGCTTTAGCACTAGACCGTCTTCGGCCTCCAAGGCACGCGTCCCTGCTGAACGGGCCATCTCGAGCCAGCCATCGGGGAGCGCAGGCGACTACGCGACCTATCGCGGTGCCTGGCGCGGGCCATCGCAGTTTGAGCTGAACCTCAACGGCGTTCGGGACGGCGATGCGCACGCCATGGCGCCCATGGTTATCGAGCTTCGTCCGGACGGTGAAGTCGTTGGCCAGGCGTCAGCGAGCGGTTGCAGGTTGTCAGGGCTGGCCACGCAAAACATAGCGCCGTACATGGCGAGCCTGGACGTCTCGCTCAAAGGATGTACGGACGAGCGATTCAATACCCGCTATAGCGGCAATCTGGTGGCAATCGACTCTGCCAAGGAAGCCAAATTGCGCTTGGTGGGCTTGGTGATGAAACCAGCGGCCCCGCTGACGGTAAAGATGCAGCAAGTCTCCATTGATGCGGTCCTGAAGCGTTAGTCCGGGCTCCCGGAACTGCGCGACCACTGGTGGAACTCCGCCCCCAGTCGAGTCAAGCCGCGAAGTCTTGGTTCTCTTGCGGTCGGACGTTACGCACAGGTCTGCCCGCGAGACCTGTCGAAAAGCATCACATCTCCCTCGACACCGCGCGTCTGATGACGCAGGTGGCACCGCTTGTCTTTGCTGACATCACCTTTGCGCTGAAGGGCGGCACGGCGATCAATCTGTTCATTCGCGACATGCCGCGGCTGTCAGTGGATCTGGACCTGGTCTCTATCGATCATCGGATATGGCGGGCACGAGCTCTCATGCATATCGGCGACGCCTTGCGGCAATCGCAGGCGCGACTCAAGGTCCGCGGCTTCGCGAGCGAGACAAATGACGAAAGAAATCAGCTGAATCCTTACGGATTAGAGGCAGCGTTTGGGATCTAGAGTCGATGCGAACCGACGCATCGACGAAGTACAGCCCCCGTTCATCGCTGAATCCGACGAGCGTCGGTGTGCTGACCGGGTCGTCATCATCACACCTGACTCGCTTGCCCGAATTCCTTCGAAATCGGGCAGCAAATTGGAGCCGTTTGCCGTCCACACTGATCCTTCGCACAAGCCGGATGCGGGCAAGCATGAACGACAGCGAACTCATTAGGCCCGTCAACGGCATCGGGGAGATCGCACATCTCGCGGCCAAAGAGCCGGCAGTCTCAGGACGTCCACGAACGTCTCGAGCGATGAAATTTAGAGGAATTTCATCGCAGTTCGGCTGCCGAATCCGGCCGATGATCAACAGCAGGCCGGCACGAAACGTATTTCGGAACGGCGCTTAATTTCAGAGAAATCTGGTCGCCAGTTCTGAGCGATTCGTTGCCTAGACTGTTTTGCGTGAGGTGTGCCAGCTATTCGTCTTCGGAGTCACCATGGACCACAACGAGTCCCTACGTCCTTCAGAGTGGGCTGCACCCATCTCTCCGTTCATGCGCCTGCCGGATGTCCTGCAGGCGACGGGTCTGGCCCGTTCCACGGTCTACCGGATGGTGGCCGAGCACACGTTTCCGGCGCCGGTCAAGCTGGCCAAGCGAGCCGTTGGCTGGCGTCACGATGACGTGCGGCAGTGGTCCGACGCGCGTCCGAGCACCGGGGCACGGTGACGGAACCGGGTTGCTGTTCGTCATCCCCGATCGCTTCGTCTTCAGCCACCATGGCGGGCGCCCGTCGCGAGCGAATGACCATCGACCTGCGCGGTCTCGGTCCGGCTCTTCGCGCGCACGCGAAAGCGCGCCGGCTGACGCTCGCGGCTGCGGCGCGCTCGGCTCTGGCCGCAGCGCTCCAGGACGCTTCGCCCGCAGATGCGAGCCAGGTTGACAGCGAACAGGACCAGGCGGCGAATCGCTCCATCAAGCTGACGCTGCGACTGCGTCGTGGCGCGGCGAATCGACTGGCGACTCGCGCTCGAGCCGCCGGTCTGCCGTACGGTGCCTACCTCGCAACGTTGCTCGACGGCACGCCGGCTCCGCCGCTCGCTGCCGACCACGAGCACGCGGTGACGGCGCTCGGCGCTTCCACGGAGCGGCTTGCCGTCATCTCGACCGACGTCAACGAGCTGATCCGCATGATTGTCCGCAGCGGCGTGCCGGTTCGGAACATCGACGACCGCATCGCCAGCCTTGCCGGTGATGTGCGCCAGCACGTCGTGCTTGCGTCGCGCCTGATGACCGCTCTGCGCCCCGCCGCGCGGCTGCGGCAACGATCCGGCCGGCGACCCGACACCTGGCTGCGGCAGCCATGAACGCGCGTCCGCATCTGGACGGCGTCCTCGTCCAGTGGGGCGAGCGGCTCTTCTATCCTGGCAACCGCATCGTCGGCTCGCCGCACACACCGCGCTTGTCGGCGAGCGTGAGCCAACGGGCCGCGGCGATCCGCCGGCACATTCACGCCACGGTCGTTCGGCGCGCCCCGCAGGTGATGGTCAAGGTCACCGGCGGCGGCCGCGGCATGGCGGCTATTGCCGCGCACTTTCGGTACATCACAAAGAACGGCCAGCGGTCGTTCGAGGACGACCGGGGCATCGTTCGCGAGGGCAAGGAGGCGATGCGCGACCTCGCCGAGCAGTGGCGGTTCGGCGGCTCGTTCATCGATGAGACGAGCCCGCGGCGAGAGGCGTTCAACATCATGCTGTCGATGCCGCGCGGCACCGACCCACTTATCGTGCAGCGTGCGGCGCGGGAGTTCGCCAAAGCCGAGCTCGGCGACCATCGCTACGTGATGGTGCTGCACGATCACCAGGCCAACCCGCACGTGCACATCAGCGTGCGCGCGGAGTCGCAGCTCGGCAAGCGTCTCAATCCGCGCAAGGCCGACCTGCAGCGCTGGCGCGAAACCTTTGCCGAGAAGCTCCGAGGCTGGGGCATCGAGGCCGAGGCGACGCGCCAGGCGACTCGCGGCGCCATCCGCAACTACGCGCCGATCTGGCGCGTCAAGGCCGCGGGGGATGGACACCCGTACTGAGCGAACTCGCGACGAAGAATCCATCGAGATTCAAGTCTTTCGACGCACTCTACAAAACGGTGCAAACGGCTCGCAATGACGCGATGCACATCGGCGCATACGCCCGTCATGCGACCGAAGCAGCGATCCATCTGTGCATTGGGCTGGAGGAGGCCTTGATGGTGGAAGTGAAGCGTACGGTAGGAAATGTGATGGTGGCGTCACCGGTGACCGTCGCGAACTGGCAGCCGGTAGCCCATGCAAGACAGCTCATGCTGATGCACTCATTCTCATTCCTGCCGGTGAGACTCGGCAACTCGTGGTGGCTAATCTCAGAATTGGGGCTTGCGAAATTCCTAAGCGTACCCACTAAGGATAAGGCTTTACGTTTGGGGATGACGATCGACGCAGCCAAGACGGCAGGCATGGAAGCTCTGAGGGTTGGCAATGCTCAGCTTCTGATAGCGACCATGACCATCGAGGATGTTCTCCAGAAGGCGAAGGTAGGGAAGGCATAGCGCTAGTACCGTTTTCAGGCCTTTCCGTTCTTTGTACTTGAGCAAATAGTAGGAGTCGTTTGTGTCATCCCACGTACTCGGGTCGAGCAACGTAATTTTCCGGTGCTTCAGAAGGTGAAGCAACGCAGGGAGGTCGGTGTACCTGCGCAGGGACTCCGTTGAGCGGGTCTTCGCCATACAGTCGTCTCGTGAAACTTGAACTAGCCAGCGCGGATCAATCGTCTCCCCACGGCGTACCGTCTTAGACGTGCCAGTGGGAGTTCATCCGGCGAGCGAGCGCCGATGCGGACTTTGCGACGCTCCTCCTCACTGACTAGTCATCGCATAGACCATATCTCCCACGAATCGCTTGAACGACTCGTTTTCTACGAACTGCTTGTAGACCTGCGTGTCGTCCTTGAGGAGGTGCTGCATCACTTTGGCGAGCGCTTGGTCATGTGCCATACGTGCCGTATGCGGAGTGTTTCCCTTCGCGTTCTGGTAGTCCGCATCAGCAGCGACCTGTGGCGCAATGTCCTCGCGGATGCGCTTGGCGACCCGGTCGGTATCGGTAAACAGCGTGCCGAATTGCTCATTGAACGTCTTGAGGATGCTGCTTAGCCGATCCAGCTCGGGCTCTGGCTTGTAGCCGTGGGCGTCCGTCGGCACCGGCGCGATCTCCGCGTCCCTGTCTGCGAGCGCGATCTTCATCGCTGCCTTCTTCTCGACGCGGTAGCTAACTCCCTCAGTTCGCATGGCGGGTCTCAGCTTCGTCGTTCGGACGGCGTGTCTAGGGGCGTTCGGTATAGGAACGAGAGATGGAGCTACGCCTCGTGAAGTAACCCTTCAACATCGTGGCTCCCGGACCTGGGCTCGAACTAGGGATATGGATTAACAGTTTCACGCTCGCTCCCATTGACTCTAGTTCGGCATCCTGACAGCAGTCGACCGGAATCCAAGCGAGCAAAGCTGCCGACGTTATCTAAAGATGGGTGCGTTGATGCGTGTCACCGACGGACCATCCGCTAGCTCGCGCCGCTGCTAGCACCGTGGCGCACACCTTCGAGATTACCCGTCGGGCTCCCGCGGCCTACCATGGTTCCAGGACGTCACCGATGCCACGCCGAGCCCTTCCACGCTGCGGGTTGGTAGTGACTAAGGTTGTGCCTCCGAGCGGCCGTCAGCGAAGGCGCCGCTTTGACGGGTGCCGCGCGAAGTCAGACAGAAGGAGGTGTAAGTCGACCCGCGTCTTCATGTTCCCATAGCGAACAAACGACCTGGCAAGGCCGATGCGGCATGAGGTGGTGACCGAGACAGCCATCAACCATGCCGACGCGTTGTCGTGAAGTAGCATAATGCATTGTCCCAAAAAGGCTCGTAGAGTCCCGCTCAAGATGCTCGAAAATGAGGCAAAACTATCTTCCAAAGATCACCCCTGAAGTAGGCTCCGCGGTACTTCGGAAGTTGGCGAGGAGTAGTTTTTAGGACCAGTCTGAGGTCCAGCTCATCTTCCGAATGAGCCCTTGGCCACCAAGTTACTCCTCCAGGACGTTCCAATGCTGTCTCGCCGCCGCGGCTGCTCGAGGTGCTGCGCCGGATCGAGAGCCGCGGCGTGGTCGAGACGGCGCACCGGGCGCTCGACAACTGCAGCCAGGTCTTTCGGTATGCCGTTGCCATCGGCAAGACCGAGCACAACCCCGCGCGTGATCTGAAGGACGCGCTCAGGCGGCCCACGCCGAAGCATTTCCCGGCGATCACAAATCCGGCGCGCTTCGGGGAGCTGCTGCGCGCCTGCGATGCCTACGCAGCCACGCACGTCGTGCGTGCTGCGCTGAAGCTTGCGCCGATGCTCTTGCTCCGACCGGGCGAGCTTCGGTTCGGCGAATGGAGCGAAGTCGATTTCGATTCGGCTCTATGGACGGTGCCATCGGCACGGATGAAGCGTGAAAAGCGCGAGAAGGTGCACGGGGCGCCGCATCTCGTGCCGCTGCCAAGGCAGGCCGTTTCGGTCCTTCGCGAGCTGCACTCGCTGACGGGTCAGGGGAAGCTCATGTTTCGGGGCGAGCGACATCACGATCGGCCGATGAGCGACAACACGCTCAACGCGGCGATGCGCGCCGTGGGTTTTGCAGCCGACGAAGTGACCGGGCACGGCTTTCGTGCGACGGCCCGGACGATGTTGCACGAGCGCCTCGGCTTCAGTCCGGACGTGATCGAGGCGCAGCTCGCTCACGCCGTACGGGACAGTCTGGGTCGGGCCTACAACCGGACCGAGTTCATCGAGCAGCGCAGGGAGATGCTTCAGGCGTGGGCAGATTACCTCGATGAGTTGCGGCTTGGCGTCGACCCCGGCCGGCGGGCTCGAGGACCGAATCGGCGCGTCCGAAGCGTGGCCGCGGGCTGAGTTCGTCGGAGCGGTCGGTGACCCACTGACGTACGCCGTTGTGTACTTTATTTCACTCCAACGGCAAGTTTCACAATCCGGTGAAAATAGACGACGGAGTGAAATAACTTGACAGTTTTCATCGCCAGAGATATTTTCACCAAATGGTGAAAATGATCCAAGCGATGAAATCGGAAGGACCCGAAAAAGTCGTTGATCGGCTGCGAGCAATCCTGACCCGCGTTTCCCCAATCTCCAATGTCCGCGAAGAAGCCCGTCGTTCAGACGGCAGACGAGCCGATATCGAGGTCGATCTCGATGTTCATGGCCAGCCCTGGAAGCTTCTGATTGAAGCGAAATCCTCTGGCGAGCCCAGAACCGTTCGAGAAGCTACTTGGCAGCTACGCAAGGCAATCGAGGCGATGCCGGCCAATACCTACGGACTTTTGGCGGCCCCTTTTCTGTCGGCGTCATCCCAGGAGATTCTGCGCGAGGCAGGTTTGGGCTGGCTCGATCTGACCGGGAACTGTCGCCTCGCTTTCGACAGCATCCACATCGAGATCGCAAAGACGGCGAGAAATCCCTTCTCGACTAAGCGCTCCCTGAAATCACTCTTTGCACCGAAGTCCGCTCGACTGTTGCGACTGATGCTGGCCATACCCGGTCCGTGGAAGGTGACCGATCTCGCCACACGAGCCAAGGTCAGCCTCGGACAGGTCAGCAAGGTTCGTCAGGCGCTGCTCGACAAAGAGTGGGCAATCGCCGAACAACGAGCAGGTCTACGCCTGCGTAACCCCGATGCACTGCTGAATGCCTGGCGAGAGGTGGCTGCCCCCCCGGAGGTTGAATCGCGCGGATATACGCTGGCGCACGGCAAGGAACTAGACACCCAACTGAAGCTGCTCTTTAGCCGGGCGAAACTGGAAAACGCAAACATCCTGCTCGCCTCCTATTCAGCGGCCAGATGGCTGGCCCCATTCGCCCGCGTTTCCGGCGAGTTCTTCTACGCTGACTCTCGAGGGGCAGACCTGCTTCAACGTCACTTTCGACTCGAGCCCGCCGCGAAGGGAGAAAACATCACCATATTGAAGCCCATCGACGACGCGATGTGGGACGAAGGAATCGCGATTTCGCGAGACCTGCGCGGCGCAAGTCTGGTGCAGACCTACCTCGATCTGTGGACCTCGGGAGAGCGAGGGCGCGAGGCTGCCGAACACTTTCGACGCGAGATGATCGACCCAGCCCTCAAGGCTGTTGCATAGTGGATCCGCAATCGGCAACCGATTACGACGACCGCGGCGCGACCGCTGTCGTCGCTGTATTGCTCGAAATCGGGCAAGTGCTCGGCGCTTTCCGTGATCGGTTCGTGATCATCGGTGGATCGGTTCCTTGGCTGCTTTATCCGGATGCAGAGCCGCAACATGTGGGCACGCTCGATGTCGATTTGAGCCTCGACGCCGAGGCTCTGAGCGATGATGACTACACCGGCCTCATCGAAGCCCTCGAGCGTGCCGGCTACGAGCGTTCATCGGACGACCTCAGGTGGTTTCAACTGCGGCGCACGATTCGCGTCGACGACGGCGAACCGGTACCCTTTCATTACCAAGAAGGCCGGGATATTGGCTACGCGAAGGTTGACACTGTTGGGACGCCCATCGGGCATCAACCCTTCGATGCGATGCTCGACGAACTCGCGCATGGCTACGGCCGCACCGTCAGCCCGCTGCACGGCGAAGTTGGCGATGAGCGGCGGCTTGTGTCTGGCCAGCTTGACTTCTCGGGGCATTAGGAGATCGACGATCACGGCTACGCAATTGCCGGGCGCGACAAGCGCAAAGACGCATACGACATTTACTTTGCGACCCGCGCGTTCGCAGGGGGCCCAAGTGCTCTCGCCGACGCATGTCGTCATCTTCTGGACGACCGCGTCGCCGTTGCCGGCTACAAGCACATCGCAGATAAGTTTGGCGCCGAAGACGCGTTTGGCCCGGCGACGGTTCGCATGTTTCTCGAACAGTCTGTAGCGCTCGGAGACTTGACGCCGGAGCAGGTCCAGTTGGATGCGTTCAGGCAAGTGAGAGCATGGCTTGACGGCTTGGGTCTATGACACGAGAACCCGGTGCAAAGGATGAAGAACGCCGAACAGTTCAGACACCACCGAATCGAGGTGTGCTGATGGGGGAGGTTGCCCAACAGCTCGCCATCGTCGTCGGTGTTGACCGTCGCGGAGGCCGACGTTGCGCTCCGAAATCGCGACCTACTGGAGATTTGCCATGACGCCTAAAGCCAAATTCAAGAGCGATGCCTTCGAGGCAATCCATGGTGCTGCCACAGGCCTGCGCCGCGCCGGCACGACCGACAAAGCCACCATGCGTGGCTTCGACGAGTCGTGCCTCGCCACACCACCCGTGTTTGCTGCTCGGCAGATCAAGAAGATCCGCGAGCGGGCGCACGTCAGCCAACCGGTGTTCGCGCGTTACCTCAACACCAGCGAATCCACCGTCCAGAAGTGGGAAGCCGGCACGAAGCGGCCCAGCGGAATGGCTCTCAAACTACTGTCTGTGGTCGAAAAGCATGGCCTGAAGGTGCTTTCTTAGCCGCCAGGTGTTCGCGTCGGTCTTCATGGCCTGTCGGCCAGGTCCCTAGGAAAAACTCAGTTGAAGTACACGCCTGTTCCGCACGATCGGAAGACATTCCTTGCCAAGGCGCGTGCACGCAAGGGCTTCAGCGAAGCCAGCAGGCAACTCCGAAGCACGAGGGCGCCAGCGCCTGGCGGAAGGGGTTGGATCTACTGCACCGATCCACCCTTGGGTGACCCTTGTGTGGGCTCCGATCGCGGCGGACGTCCGCCTAGACACCCAGGTCGCCCTCACCAGCTCGCGCGCTTCGCTTGCCGTTCACATGCGCCCAGAAGGCGGCCTTGCGTCCGTGGCGCGATCGGATCTCGGCTTCGAATCTTTCATGCGACTGCAAGGGCATCAGGTCAGTACCGGAGTCGGCGATTTCGCCGAGCCGTGCCCAGTAGCGGGCGGCGTGCCCGTAGGCCCGCGCGTAGGCGCGGTCGAGGATTCCCTTGAGGAGCGCGCGGTAGATGACGGTCTCGCCGCGCCAGCACTCGTGTTCTCGAAGCCCTTTGGCCAAGGGCACCAGGGCAGGGTAGTCGTCGCCGGCGATGCGGGAAGGCTCGGCGATCAACCTCGCCTCGGCGGTTGCGGCATCGCCGAGCTCCAGCAACAACGCGGCGGCTGTCGTCGGCTCGTCATGGTCGAGCGCCAACTGGCGGGCGCTTGACAGAGCCGCCGGACGAGCGGCTTCTGGAACATGTTCGATCCAGCGCTGCAGGGAGAAGGCAGTAAGCGTGCGCTCGAACAGCTGCTGCCGGAGCGGCGCACTCTCCTCGAACCGGCCGAGTCGGCCCAGCGCTTCTGCCAGCAGACTTTGCCGGCTGTCTTCCATGTGGCCCCACGCCCCCTGCAGCCAGGCGCCAGGCGAGCGCGTCTGCGGGCCGATCAGCGTCGAGGTACGCTTGGACGAACGCCTGTTGCTGCGGGGCATTGGGCCGAGGGCTGTAACTCAGCACCGCGCGGACCTTCACATCGGGATCGCGAAGTGCCTCCGCCAGCAGCGATAGCGCGGCCGAGATCTTGAAGACCTCGTGCGGCAACCGCTCTGCCTCGGACGCACTGGACAGCGTGTCGGCCATACGCGCTTCGAACAGGGCCACGAGGTCCCGAAGGGCGGACTCTCCGAGTAGCAGGTCGGCACGTCGCAGCAGCTCTTCGCGCGCGCCATAGTCGTCCGCTTCGGCCAGCTTCATCAGTCGCTCAGGCCATACGTTTGCTGGCGTCTCGCAGAGGGCCGCTGCCTCAAGCCAGTGGCGGCAGGCCGCGCGTACCGCATCGCCGATACAGCCGTCGGAATCGTCGGCACGCTCGAACCACGCGGCATCGGCTTCGATGAAGCTTTCAATCAGTGCTACCGCCGCAGGGGGATCCGCGGGCATCAGCTCGCGTTTGATCTGACCGAGCCAGGCTTCGAGCAGGCGGCCGTACTCGCGCGCCTCGCGGTAGTCGTAGAACCTGGTCGATCGCCGCCAGGCAGCCAAGGTCTTCTTGAAGCCGGCCGCGAGCTTGTCCGGGCGGTCGGCCAGTTGCATTCGAGCCAGGCGCTGCTGAACTGCATCGTGGTCGGCGGCCAGCTCGAGCAGGACGGCAACGAGGATAGGAACCTCCTGTCGCTGCAGGAAGGTTTCCAGACTTTCGGCGGGCTTCTTGGGCATTGGGTCTCGGTCTCGGAGCGCGTCGGCGGATGAGGGCCCTGCCAAGGCCAATCGCGCGTTCATTCGATGATGGGAATCGGCTCTCGATCCTCGAATGCCGACTGCACGGCTTCGATCAGCCGCAGAGCGAGGGCCTAGCCGCCCAAGGGCGGGTACTCCTTCGCGAGCTTGCCCGAGATTGTCCAGCCGCTTTCCTCAATTGACCGGATGATCCTTGCCGCATCGACGTCCGCCATCTCCATACCGTTACAAAAAAATGGTATGAGTTCAACTAAAACATTACCGCTTCGCTTCTCAGATGCTTAAACGCTATCGCAGAACCTCGAGCCGCCATCGCGACCGTCAGCGAGCAGCGGGTTCTCGTGGTCGAGCGTTTCGACCGCGGCGTGGCAGCCCCTGAAGCAGTTGCGCAGCGTGCGCTGGATGCTGTTGCCGGTCTGCGTGCCAGCCGGCGCGGGGTGAGCCTGGGCGGACTCAGCACCGCGATCTCGTGCGCGAGCGGCAGCGCTGACGGTGGCTGGCGTCCTGCAAGCCTTCGTCGTCGGTGTCTCCGATCAGCGACTGCCGGTGGCGAAGCGGGCGTCGCCGAGAGTGCGGGCGTAGCGCATCGGCGCCTGGTGGCCGCGTTAGGCGACTTCTCTCCGACACCGCGCGTTCCGCGGCGAGTGGTAGCGGCAAGGGGCACTTCGAACCTGAATCACTAGCCTACGTTGATTTAATCTCAATCTCTAACCTAAAATAACACCCTATCTTGTTTTAGGTTGCGGCCCTCATGCGGAGACGCCCGCCCGGATCGTACGTCGAGGTCGCAACGGCCGGTGAGCGCTTCCGCGCGTTCGTGCCCACGGCGCTGCCGCCGACGCCGCCGGTTCATTGGTCGGCTGCGCTGCGGCGCCGCTTCGACGACGCGCTGCTTGCGCTCGGTCGGCTCGACGCGCTCTCGGCGCACCTGCCCAATGCATCGCTGCTGCTCTACAGCTTCGTGCGAAAGGAGGCGGTGCTGTCGTCGCAGATCGAAGGAACGCAGTCTTCGCTCGCTGACCTGCTGCTCTACGAGATTGACGAGCAGCCCGGCGTGCCGATGGAAGATGCGCGCGAGGTGAGCCGCTGCGTGGCCGCGCTCGAGCACGGGCTCGAAGCGCTGCGCGGCGGTCTGCCGCTCTCGATGCGCCTCCTGCGCGGCATGCACGAGGTGCTGATGGCGCACCCCGGCGGGCGCGGCAAGACGCCAGGCGAGGTGCGCCGCTCGCAGGTGTGGATCGGCGGCACGAGGCCAGGCAACGCCGCGTTCGTGCCACCGCCGGCCAACCGCCTGGCCGAGTGCCTGAAGTCCTTCGAGCGCTTCCTCAACGACGAGCCCGAGCCGACGCCGCCGCTGATCAAGGCGGCGCTGGCGCACGTGCAGTTCGAGACGATCCACCCCTTCCTCGACGGCAACGGGCGCCTCGGGCGGCTGCTCATCGTGCTGCAGCTGGTGGCGGACGGCGTGCTGCGCGAGCCCATGCTCTACCCGAGCCTCTTCTTCAAGACGCATCGTGCGCTGTACTACGAGCTGTTGAACGAAGTGCGCCTGCACGGCGACTGGGAGCGCTGGCTGGAGTTCTTCGCCGAGGGTGTCGAAGCAAGTGCGACACAGGCGGTGGCCACGGCGAATGCGCTGTTGGCCCTGGTGAATGGCGACCGCGGTCGCATCTCATCGCTGGGCCGCGCGGCGAGCTCGGCGCTGGAGGTGCACCAGGCGCTGCAGCGCCAGCCCCTGGCCACCTCGGGCGCGCTGGTGAAGGCCACCGCGCTGACGGCGGCCACGGTCAACAAGTCTCTCGCGCACCTGGAGCGGCTGGGTATCGTCAGCGAACTCACGAACCGGCAGCGCGGCCGCGTGTTCGCGTATCGGCGCTATGTGGACGAACTGGCGGCGGAGCTGGAGACTGGTCGGTAGCCGATTCGCGTTTTGCACGGCGGATGGCCCGCCGTCGATGACGGCGCAGCGAAATCGCGAAGTGTCGAGCGATCTCAGTGGAGGCCGGACTACGTCGACGAGCTGCGCTCGGTCGCCGCCGTCCCGAGAAGTCCGCGCCATCTCTAGCGATGGAATTCAGCGGCGGCTCAGGCAACTGTGCCATTCGCGTCCGT
The DNA here is from genome assembly GCA_038241255.1 of Burkholderiales bacterium. Lineage (GTDB taxonomy): Bacteria > Pseudomonadota > Gammaproteobacteria > Burkholderiales > Burkholderiaceae_C > Schlegelella_A. The sequence continues at coordinate 33,933 of JBBRFW010000033.1, forward strand.
TGGCTATGCATGGCGATGTGCGAAGAGTTCGCCGCGCTCGACGACAACAGCAATCGGCGCTTGCCTCGCGTCAGCGCTTGAAAGCGCGGGAGCGAAAGAAACTGGCCGAAATCTTTCGGCGACTTAGTGCGACCGGCCCCTAGAGTGGACTGATCAACCTTGCCCCAATTTAGTCGAAATTGGGCAGGAAATCAGAGCCTTTCGCGGTCCAGACTGATTCTTCGGCCAAGCCGGCTCGGAGGCGGCGATAAACGACAACGAATTCGTTGGAACCGTCGACGGCATCGCGGCGATCGCGCACCTCATCCACGGAAGAGAGCCGGCAGTCTCAGGACGTCCACGAACGTCTCGAGCGATGAAATCTAGAGGAATTTCATCGCAGCTGACCTGCCGAACTCGGTCGATGATCAACAGCAGGTCTTGCACGACACGTATTCCGGAACGGCGCTTAATTTCAGCGAAATCTGGTCGCCAGTTCTGAGCGATTCGCCGCCTAGACTGTTTTGCGCGAAGCGTGCCAGCCATTTGTTTTCGGAGTCAGCCATGGACCACAACGAGTCCCTACGTTCTGCAGAGCGCGCTGGACCCATCCCGCCATTCATGCGCCTGTCGGATGTTCTGCGGGCGACAGCTCTTTCCCGTTCCACTGTCTACCGGATGGTGGCCGAGCACACCTTCCCGGCGCCAGTCAAGCTGGGCAAGCGAGCCGTCCGCTGGCGTCCTGGTGACGTGCGGCAGTGGTCCGACGCGCGCCCGAGCGCGTCGGCACGCTGACGGAAGCGGGTTGCCGGCTCGTCGTTCTCGACCGCTTCATCTGCAGTAACCATGGCAGGCACCCATCGCGAGCGGATGACTATCGACCTGCGCGGTCTCGGTCCGGCTCTTCGTGCGCATGCGAAGGCCCGGCGGTTGACGCTCGCGGCTGCCGCGCGCTCGGCTCTCGCGGCGGCGCTCCAGGACACTTCGTCCCCGGATGCGGACGAGGTCGACAACGAACAGGACCAGTCGGCGGATCACTCCCTCAAGCTGACGCTGCGACTGCGGCGTGGCGCGGCGAATCGATTGGCGACTCGTGCGCGGGCGGCGGGTCTGCCATATGGCGCCTACCTGGCGACGTTGCTCGACGGCACACCAGCTCCGCCGCTGGCCGCCGACCACGAGCACGCGGTGACGGCCCTCGGCGCTTCTACGGAGCGGCTTGCCGTCATCTCAGCCGACCTCAACGAGCTGATCCGCACGGTGGGCCGAGCCGGCCTATCGGCGGCTCGACAGTTCGACGATCGCATGGTCAGCCTCGCTGGGGACGTGCGCCAGCATCTGGCGCTGGCATCGCGCTTGATGGCTGCCTTGCAGCCCGCCGCGCGACCGAGGCAGCGATCCGGCAGGCGACCCGACAGCTGGCGGCGCGCCCCATGAACGCCACACCGCGTGTCGACGGCGTCCTCGTCCAGTGGGGCGAGCGGCTCTTCTATCCGGGCAACCGCATCGTCCGGCCGGCGCACACGCCGCGCCTGTCGGGGAGCGTCGGCCAACGGGCCGCGGCGATCCGCCGGCACATCCATGCCACGGTCGTTCGGCGCGCCCCGCAAGTGATGGTCAAGGTCACCGGCGGCGGCCGAGGCATGGCGGCGATTGCCGCGCACTTTCGGTACATCAGCAGGAACGGACAGCGGCCGTTCGAGGACGACCGAGGCGTCGTCCGCGAAGGCAAGGAATCACTGCATGACCTCGCCGAGCAGTGGCGCTACGGCGGCTCGCTCATCGACGAGACGAGCCCGCGGCGAGAGGCGTTCAACCTCATGCTGTCGATGCCGCGCGGCACCGACCCTCTCGTCGTGCAGCGTGCGGCCTGGGAATTCGCCAAGGCCGAGCTCGGCGACCACCGGTACGTGATGGTGCTGCACGACCACCAGGCGAATCCGCACGTGCACATTAGCGTGCGCGCCGAGTCCAAGCACTTCACCGCTGCAGATCGCCGCCAGCAGCCGCTCAAAGCCCCGACGCGCTACACCGCCGGCCGACACGCCGAGGTCGTCATCGATAACGACCACTTCGGACCAGCCGAGCAGCCTTGCCCGGTCGGCCAATGCGTACTGG
>JBBRFW010000034.1:0-35947 GCA_038241255.1 Burkholderiales bacterium
GGCGATTGCAGCGAGACTCGCAACACCTTCGGCGACGCGTCGCAGGAGTACCAGAATTGCCTGGCGAGCCAGCGCAGCGGCAGCGGCTATCGCAGCGGCGGCGGCTCGTTCGGCGGTTTTTCCAGCGGCGGCGGGCACAAGTAGCGCCCGCCGAAGCGACTCATCGCATCCTTCTTTTTCGACAGGAGACTGGCATGACCTACGAGTGGCTCCGGCCCGAGATCATTTTCGGATCGATCCTCTATGCGGTGATCGGCATCGTCGTCCTCGGCGTCTTCTTCGTCGTCGTCGACAAGCTGACGCCGTATCACCTCTGGACCGAGATCGTCGACAAGAAGAACATCGCCCTGGCGATCGTCCTCGGCGCCATGTGCATCGCCGTTGGCCTGATCGTCGCGGCGGCGGTGCATGGGTGAGTGATCCGCGGGCCGACCCGGCCGCCGCCGGCGCGCATCGCGACGCCCCGGCGATCCGCCCGGCCGAGGTCGCGCTCCTCGCGTCGGTCTTCATCGTCGCCGCCTGCGGCCTCGTCTACGAGCTCGCCGCCGGCACGCTCGCGAGCTACCTGCTCGGCGATTCGATCCTGCAGTTCTCGACCGTCATCGGCACCTATCTCTTTGCGATGGGCGTCGGCTCGTGGCTGTCGCGCTATCTCGAGCGCCAGCTGGTGGCGCAGTTCCTGCGCATCGAGCTGCTGGTCGGCCTGATCGGCGGCCTGATGCCGGCGGCGCTGTTCGCGCTGCAGTCGCTGGCGACGCCGTCGTTTCGGCTCGCGCTCTACGCGCTCGTGCTCGCGGTCGGCATCCTGGTCGGGCTCGAGATCCCGCTCGTCATGCGCATCCTCAAGCGCCACGCCGGCCGCGCTGCGCACGGCGGCCTGAAGACGCTGGTCTCACAGGTGCTCACCTTCGACTACCTCGGCGCGCTCGCCGTCTCGATCGCCTTCCCGCTGCTCTTCGTGCCGCAGCTCGGCCTCATCCGCACCGGCGCCTTCTTCGGCCTCATGAACGCCGGCGTCGCGGTGTGGGCGCTGTGGCTCTTTCGCGCCGAGCTGCGCGGCGTCGCCGCCCACGCCACGGCAGCGCTCTTTACGATCGTGGCGCTCGTCGCCGCCTTTTTCGGCGCCGATGCCGTCACGACCTGGGCCGAGGACCGCTTCTACGCCGACCACGTGATCTACAGCGAGACGAGCGCCTACCAGCGCATCGTCGTCACCGCCAGCACGGCGGGCGTTCGCCTGTTCCTCAACGGCAACCTGCAATTCCATTCGCGCGACGAGTACCGATATCACGAGGCGCTGGTCCATCCCGCCCTGGCGGCGCAGGGCTCGCCGCGGCGCGTCCTCGTCCTCGGCGGTGGCGACGGCATGGCGGCGCGCGAGATCCTCAGGTACCCGAGCGTCGAGCGCGTCACGCTGGTCGAGCTTGACCCGCACATGACGCAGCTCTTCTCGACCGCGCCGCTCCTGCGAGGCCTGAACGGCGACTCGCTGCGCTCGCCGAAGGTTCAGGTCGTCAACGCCGACGCCTTCGCCTGGCTCGAGCAGCACGACGAGCTCTTCGACGCCATCGTCGTCGACTTCCCGGACCCGACCAACTTCTCGATCGGCAAGCTCTACACGCGAACCTTCTACGAGCTGGTCGACCACCACTTGTCCGCGAGCGGCTATGCGGTGGTGCAGACGACGTCGCCGCTGATCGCGCGAAAGAGCTTCTGGACGGTGGTGACGACGATCGAGGCCGCCGGCCTGACGGCGACGCCGTACCACGCGCACGTGCCGAGCTTCGGGGAGTGGGGGTTCATCGTCGCCGGCCGGCGCCCGTTCCGCCTGCCGCAGGCCCTGCCGCCGTCGCTGCGCTTCCTCACCGTCGCCGGGTTGCCCGCGCTGTTCGACTTCCCGCCCGACATGGCGCGCGTGCCGACCGAGGTCAACCGCCTATCGAACCAGATCCTCGTCACCACCTTCGAGGACGAATGGGGCAAGGTGCAGCGATGAGCCGCCGCGGCGACGCGCCGACGCGCCGCGACGTGCTCGCCGCGTCGCTCGCCGCGTTGGCGCCGCTCGCCGCCTGCACGCGCGACGACCCGGCGCGTCTGAAGGGCGGTTGGGTCGGCGCGGACGAGGAGCGCGGCCACCTCGTGCGCAGCGGCTGGCCGGCGACCCGGTCCGGCAACGCGCCCGAGGTCGCGCTGACGCGACGCGTCGGCGCGATCGTCGTCGGCGCCGGCATCGCCGGCCTCGGCGCGGCACGCGCGCTGCACGCCGCCGGCGTCGAGGACAGCCATGTCCTCGAGCTCGAGGACAGGGCGGGCGGCAACAGCCGCGGCCATGCGATCGCCGGCATGCGCTGCCCGCTCGGCGCACACTACCTGCCGGTGCCGAGCGAGAGCGCGGTAGAGGTCGTCGAGCTGCTCGACGAGCTGGGCATCCGCCGCATCGTGAACGGCCGCGCCACTTACGACGAGCGCATGCTCTGCCACAGCCCGCAGGAACGGCTCTTCATCGCCGGCGGCTGGCGCGACGGCCTGCTGCCGCCGGTCGAGGCCCTGCCCGCTGCCGAGCGGGCGACGACGCTCGCCCACTATCGCGCCTTCGGCGCCGCCGTCGCAGCGGCGGGGGACGACGGCGCATTCGAGATTCCGACCGCGCGCTCGCGCTGGAGCGACTCCCTTGACGCGCTCGACCGCGTCACCTTCGCCGCCTGGCTCGATGCGCGCGGCCTGGCCGCGCCGGCCCTGCGCTGGTACCTCGACTACTGCTGCCGCGACGACTACGGCGCCGGCAGCGCCGACGTCTCGGCCTGGGCCGGCGTGCACTACTTCGCCAGCCGGCACGGCTTCCACGCCCCTGGCGACGAGTCACGCGGCGGCGATGGCGGCGAAGGCATCCTCACCTGGCCCGAGGGCAACGGCTGGCTCGCCGAGCGGCTCGCCGCGCCGCTCGGCGATCGCCTTCATACCGGGCGCGTCGTCCTTTCTGTCGACGAGCGCCTCAACGAGGTCGACGTCGACGTCTGGAACGCCTCCACCGCCCGGCGCGAGCGCTGGATCGCCGCGCGCGCAGTCGTCGCGACGCCGCTCTTCGTCGCGGCGCGCCTGTTCGCCGCGCCGCCGCCGGCGCTGACCGAGGCGGCCCGCATCGTTCGCCATGCGCCCTGGCTGGTCGCCAACCTCCAGCTTGACGCTGCCCTCGACGACCGACCCGGCGCGCCGCTCTCGTGGGACAACGTCGCCTATGGCGCCCGTGGCCTGGGCTACGTCGACGCGATGCACCAAAGCACGCTGCCGTACGCCGGGCCGACGGTGCTCACCGCCTACGCCGCGCTCGGCAGCGGCGGCGAGGCCGCGCGCGCCGAGCAGCGCCGCCGCCTGCTCGGCGACGACTGGCGCGTCTGGGCCGGTCGCGTCGTCGCCGACCTCGCGCCGGCGCACCCCGACCTCGCCGGGAAGCTGCGGCGCGTCGACCTCATGCGCTACGGCCACGCGATGTGCATCCCGGCGCCCGGCGTACGCAGCAGCGCCGCGCTGCGCGCGCTCGCCGCGCCGCAGCGGCGCGTGCAGTTCGGACACGCCGATCTCTCGGCGTACTCGGTGTTCGAGGAAGCGCTCTTTCACGGCGCGCGCGCCGGAAGGGCCGCTGCCGCGGTTTGACCCGCGCGAGCGACCGGGGTGGGCGCGCTTGCATCGTCACCGGCATGGACCTTCCCGAATGCGCTCAGTCGCGGTCGCCTGTTCCACTGTCGGAGCGCTCCTACTCACGCCGGATCGTTTCTCCGTCGCGCCGCCGCGCGTGGCGGCCCTCGCGCGCTGCGCGCGCTTCATCTACGCTCGATCAGCGATGGAAGACGCTTCAGAAAGAATCCGCCAGCTCGAGGCCCGGCTGGTCGCCCACGGGCTGGTCCTGAAAACCATTGCGCGCCTGCTCTCCGAGTCGACGCTCGCCGAGCTGAAGGCGGCCGCGCAAGGCATCGACGACGAAGGCATGCAGGAGTCGAATCCGAATCTGGACATGCGCCTGGTCGCCGAGGAGATGTGGAGCATCCTCGAGATGGTCGGCTGAAGCGCGTTTCCCGGCGCGACGCTCGATTCGTCGCGGCGCTCCTCGCGCCGGCTGCAGAATCGGCCGGATGGACCGGCCGCTCGCTCGACCCCCGCGCCTCCGCTCGCGCCGTGCCTGGCTGCGCGCGGCGAGCGTCGTCACCGTGCTTGCGGTGCTCTGGAGCGCCGCCTGGTTCTACGTGCCGCCGATCGTGGCCACGCAGGCGGCGCGGGCGGCGAAGCGCGAGCTCGGGCGGACGTTGATCATCGGCCGCGTCACCTTCAATCCCTGGACGCTCGAGCTGACGGTCACCGATCTCGCCCTCGCCGGCGCGGCCGGTGGGGCGCCGCCCTTGTTTGAAGCCCAGCGCGTCTACGCCGACATCGCCCTCGTCTCGCTGTTCCGCCTCGCGCCGGTGATCGATCGCCTCGAGGTCGACGCGCCGATGCTGCGCGTGAGCCGCTTCGGCGAGGGCCGCTACGACGTCGACGACGTGCTGCAGCGCCTCGCCGCGGCGCCGCCCGCCCGTGCGGCGGACGGCCCGGCGCGCTTCGCGGTGCACAACATCGTCGTGCGTGGCGGCGGCGCGGACTTCGTCGACCGGCCACTCGCTGCAACCCATCGCCTGCGCGCGCTCGAGCTAGCGATCCCGTTCGTCAGCTCGCTGCCCTCGGAGCGCGAGATCAAGGTCGAGCCGCACCTCGCCTTCGCGCTCGACGGCAGCCGCTTCGATTCGGCGGGCGCGGCGACGCCGTTCGCCGAGCGGGGCAACGGCGAGCTGCACGTGAAGCTGGAGAGCTTCGCTGTCGCGCCTTATCTCGGCTATCTGCCGCGCGGCCTGCCGGCGCAGCTGCGCGCGGCGACGCTGAACGCCGACGTCGTCGTTGCCTTCGAGCAGCGGCCGAAGCTGTCGCTTAACGTCTCCGGCGTCCTCGGCGCCACTGGGGTTGAGGTGGTCGATGCGGCGGCGAAGAGGCTGCTGCAGGTCGGCAGTATCGCGGTGCAAATCGACGAGCTGCGGCCGCTCGAGCGGCTGGCACGCGTCAGGCGGATCGACATCGACGCGGCGCATCTCGTCGCTCGGCGCGACGGTGCCGGCAAGGTCAACCTTCTGATCGCCGCGGGCGACGGCGGCGCCACCACGCCGCTCGCCGTCGTGCCCTTGCCGAGCAGCACGGCGAGCGGCGCCGCGAGCCTACCGCGCGACGCCGCGGCGTCGCTGAGCGCGAGCGCCGCCGCGGCAAGCGCAGCCAGCGTCAAGTCGAGCGCGGCAGCGCCGCCGCCCTGGCGTGTCTCCGTCGCGGCGCTGGCGCTCCGCGCCGGCCGTCTCGACTGGAGCGACGCGACCACGCGCCCGGCGGCGACCCTCGCCCTCGACGAGTTCACGCTTACCGCGGAGAAGATCGCCTCGCCGCTCGTCGCGCCCGTCGTCTTTCGCGGCGCGGGTCAACTGGGCATGGGTGCCGAGCGTGGCAAGCTCGCGTTCTCCGGGCGCGGCGATACGGCGGGAGCGACCGTTAAGGTGTCGCTTGCGGCGCTGCCGCTGACGCCGCTGCGTCCCTACTTGAGCAGCGTCGTCGCCGCGCCGCTCGGCGGCGAGCTGAGCGCCGAGGCCGACGTCGAGTGGCATGCCGGCGCGGGGGCGCCGCAGCTCCGCATCGTCGCCAGCCGCCTCGCGCTAGCCCGCCTCGCCCTCGGCAATGCGGCAGCGCCTGAGGCCGCGGCCGAGCTCGTCGAGGCGAGCGATTCGCGCATTGACACCGTCGCTCGAACCGCATCGGTCGGACGCTTCGCGGTGAGCGCGCCGCGCCTGCGCCTCGAGCGCGACCGAGACCGGCGATGGAACTTCGCGCGCTGGGCGGCGAGTGCCGCGTCCGTGGCAGCCGCTGCCCCGGGCGTATCTGGCGCGTCTGGCGCGTCTGGCGCGTCTGGCACTTCTGGCGCGGCGAGCGCGGCGGCGCTGCCGTGGCGCTTCGCGCTCGGCGAGCTCGCGGTCGGGCGCGGCCGCGTCGCCATCGTCGATCGCGGCGTGGCGGTGCCGGTCGCGCTCGACATCCTCGACCTCGCCGTGCAGCTGCGCGGCTTCGCCCTCGCGAGCGCGGCATCGGCGCCGTTTCACGCCGCCGCGCACGTCTCGGTGCCGGCCGGGCCGAGCGGCAAGGCGACCGGCAACGACGTGGTCAGCAGCATCGATGCGCGCGGCGAACTCGCCGGCTTCACGGGCGGCGTTCCTGCGCGGGTGCAGGCGGCGCTCGTGCTCAAGGACCTGCCGCTGCACCTGCTCGATCCGTACTTCGACAACGTCGTCGACATCGACGTGCAGAAGGCGCAGACGAGCTTCACCGGCGACGTGAGCTGGTCGCGCGGCAGCGGCGGCTCAACGCTGGCCCTGCACGGCAACGCGACGGTCGACGACTTCCGCGCCAGCAATGCCGCGACCGACCGCGCTGCCGGGTCGCGCGCGCTGGCCATGATCCGCGATGGCGCGAGCGGGCGCCAGCTGCTCAGCTGGAAGTCGCTCTCGTTTCGCGGCATCGACCTGGCGATGGCGCCTGGCGCGCCGACTCGGCTCGACGTCGCCGAAACGGCCCTCAGCGATTTCTTCGCGCGCGTCGTCCTCGACGAGAGCGGGCGCCTCAACCTGCAGGACGTCGCGCGGGCGGTGCCTGCCGGCGCGCCGTCGTCCGCGCCGGCGTCGAACGGTGCCGCATCAACGACCGTCGCCGTCGCGCGCGCGGTCGCGGCGCCGTCGTCGGCGCCGGCGCCGGCGGCCATCGTCAGGTTCGGGCCGATCGCCGCAGTCGGTGGCCGCATCAGCTACAACGACCGCTTCGTCAAGCCGAACTACAACGCCGACCTTAGCGATCTGAGCGGCCGGCTCGCCGCGTTCTCGTCGGAGGCGCCGGCGCCCGGACAGCCGCCGCAGCTCGCCGAGCTCGCCCTGCGCGGCCGCGTCGAGGGGACGGCGTCGCTCGAGATCACGGGCAAGGTCAACCCGCTCGCCCGGCCACTCGCGCTCGACCTGCAGGCGAAGGTGCGCGACCTCGAGCTGCCGCCGCTCTCGCCGTACGCGATCAAGTACGCGGGCTACGGCATCGAGCGCGGCAAGATGAGCGTCGACCTCGGCTACGTCGTCCAGCCCAGCGGAGAGCTGATTGCGAGCAACAAGATCGTGCTCCACCAGCTCGCCTTCGGCGACAAAGTCGAGGGATCGACGGCGAGCCTGCCGGTCAAGCTCGCGGTGGCCTTGCTGGCCGACCGGCATGGCGTCATCGATCTCGACCTGCCTGTCAGCGGCTCGATCAACGACCCGCAGTTCTCGCTCGGCGGCGTGATCTGGAAGGTGGTCACGAACCTCGTCGCGAAGGCGCTGACGGCGCCGTTCTCGCTGCTCGCGCGGGCGCTCGGCGGCGGCGACGGCGCGATGTCGCGCGTCGAGTTCGCGCCGGGAACAGCGACGCTCGATGTCGCTGCGCGCGAGAGCCTCGACAAGGTCGCGAAGGCACTCGCCGAACGGCCCGCGCTGACCCTGACGGTCGTCGGCGAGAGCCGGCTCGATCGCGAGCGCGAGGCGTGGAAGAAGGAGCGGCTGGCGCAGACCGTCCGCGCCGAGAAGCGGCGCCAGGCGATCGCAGGCGGCGCGTCGACGCAGGTCGAGGTTGTCGTCAGTGCCGCCGAATACCCGGAGTTGCTGAAGGAGGTCTACCGGCGTGCCGACATCGTCAAGCCGAAGAACGCCGTGGGCCTCGCCAAGGAGCTTCCCGCCGACGAAATGGAAGCGCTCCTGCTCGCTAGCATCGCGCTCGCCGACGATGCGATGCAGCAGCTCGCGGTGCGACGGGGCGTCGCCGTGCGCGACTACCTCGCCAGCCGCGAGATCCCGACCGAGCGGCTCTTCCTCGGCGCGCCCCGGACCGCGAGCGACGACGACGCCTGGACCCCGCGCGCGGATTTGAAGTTGGCGACCAACTGAGTTCCAATGGAGCCACGATGATCTTCGAGCAGGTCGCCACCGGAGGTTGCCAGTCGTACCTGATCGGCTGCGACGACACCTGCGCCGGCGCGCTCATCGATCCGGAGGTGAGCCAGATCGACCGTTACCTTGCGCTTGCCACGCGTGACGGCCTGCGCATCCGTTTCGTCATCGACACCCACACCCATGCAGACCACTTCTCCGCTTCCCGCCGAATCTCCGAGCGCCTCGGTGCGATGACGGTGATGCATCGCGCCAGCCCGGCGCCGAGCATCGCGATGCGCGTCGACGACGGCGAGTCGATCGTGGTCGGCAAGCTGCGCCTGCAGGTGCTGCACACGCCCGGCCACACCGCCGATTCGATGTGCCTCGTCGGCGAGGACCGCGTCTTCACCGGCGACACGCTGCTGATCGGCGGCACCGGCCGCACCGATCTGCCGACCGGCGACCCCGAAGCGCTCCACGACAGCCTGTTCGGGCGCCTGCTGAAGCTCGATCCGGCGCTGCTCATGTATCCCGCCCACGACTACAAAGGCCGCAGCCACTCGACGATCGGCGCCGAGATCGCCGCCAATCCGCGCCTGCGGCAGCGCGATCGCGCCGCCTTCGTGGAGATGATGAAGAGCCTCGACCTGTCGATGCCGATCCACCTGACGGAGGCGTTGCGCACCAACATGAGCGGCGGCAAGACGGTCGGCGAGATGCTCGCCGAGGCGACGGCGTGCGTGCCCTTCATGAGCATGGCTGAGCTACGCACGCGCGTCGAGCGCGCGGGCCACGGGCTGGTCGTTCTCGACGTGCGCGAGAAGGACGCCTACGAGGCCGGCCACATCCCCGGCGCGCGCCTGCTGCCGCGCGGCCAGCTCGAGCTGCGCGTCGACAAGGAGCTGCCGGATCCGACCGCGCGCATCGTCACCTGCTGCGAGTTCGGCCGCATCTCGACGCTCGCTGCGGCGACCCTGCGCACGATGGGATTCGAGCGCACCGTCGCCCTCGACGGCGGCATGACATCGTGGCTCGAGGCGGGCTATCCGGTGCGCGCGGGCGCGCTGCCCTGACGACGTCGCGCGCTCGGCACGCGAGCGCGCGACGGGCTCAGGCCGCGCAGAACTCGCGACGCCGCTGCCGTCCGAGCCACCACGCTACGAGCGGCGCCGCTATGGCGACGGCCGCCGGCACCGGCGCGTAGCGCGGCGCCTGGAGCAGCGACCAGGTGAGCGCCGGCCAAGCGACCGCGGTCAGCATCTCGAGTAGATTGCCGAGCAGGTTGCCTTTACCGCGCCGACGCAGGTCGCGCCGACGCCCGGTGCGCGGCAGCAAGAGATGGAGGCTGCCGGAGGACACCGTCGCACCCGCCACGCAGCCGGTGAATATCGCCGCGGCCGTTGCGTCGGACATCGCGAGAACGAGCGCCAGCGGCACGGTCAACGCCCAGACCGGCGTCAGCCCGGCGACGAGCTTGGCGCGACGGAGCAGGCCGCGTTGCACCGGCGCCGAGGCGAGCAGCTCGGGCGCATCCTCGGCCGAGACGGTCAGCCAAGTGAGGCCCGACGCGAGCGATCCCGAGAGCATCACCATCGCCGGCGCGAGCACCACTTGCGGCGAGGCGTTGCGCATCCACACGAAGACGAGTGGCAGCAAGTAGAGCGATTGCAGCAGCGTGTGGGTGATCATCTGCGGGTCGCGGCCGATCAGCTTCCACTCCTTGACCAGCACGGCTCGCCAAAGGCCGCCGCGAAAGCGCGCGGCAACCCTCACCGTGGCGCGGGCGACGGGTGTCGTCGTCGACTCCTGCGTGCCGGCGACGAAGCGCCGGGCCGTGCTCGTCACGACCCAGGCAAACGCGCCGACGCCGATCGCGACGAGTGTGACGAGCGCGAACGGGCCGCCGAGCAGCGCGTCGAGCGGCAGCCAGAGAGGGCTCTCGCGGTCGAGGCCGTTGCCGTCGCGAGCGCTGCGCTGCAGCGCCGCGATCCAGCGTGCCGAGCGCTCGGGCGAGACCAGATTGTTGAACTGCAGGCCCAGGAAGAGCGACGCGCCGACGAGGGCGCCGAGCACCTGCGCGAAGGTGCGGGCGCGCCGCGCGCCGAGCGCACGGACCAGCGCAACGGTCAGCGCCATCCCCATGGCGGCGGCGAGCATGGCGAGCGCGGCGAGCGCCGGGTAGATGGCGAGCAGGCGAGCGTGGCCTGTCAGCACGCCGACGTGCGCGAACGGCGTCAACAGCCAGGCGTAGATCGCCACCGAGGCGATGGCGATGCCGAGGCCGCGGATCAGGAAAACGTTGCGCGGCGCGACCGGCGAGGCGAGCAGGAGATCGAGGTCGCCGCGCTCGAACAGGGCGCTCACCGAAAACGCGATCGCCTGCGACAGCATCAGCGTGAACACGAACCAGGCGCTGGCGCCGAAAATCAGGAAAAGAGTCGGCGGCAGCGTCGCGTCGGCGGAGAAGGAGAGCAGCGACCACGCGGTGACGTGATAGCCGAGCCAGAGCAACCCGCCGAGGCCGACCACGAGCCACAGACGCGAGCCGCCGGTGCCGCGCCAGACCAGGCGCAGCTCGTGGCGCAGCAACCAGAGCGCCGAGCCGGGAGTCAACGTCACGGCGGCGGCCGGGTGAGCTTGAGGAAGACGTCCTCCAGCGAGCTGCCGCCGCTTGCACCCGCCGCCTGCGCGCGCAGTTCGTCGAGGCTGCCCTGGGCGACGATGCGGCCGCGTTGGATGATGCTGATGCGCTCGGCGAGCCGCTCGGCGATCTCGAGGATGTGGGTGGTCAGAATCACCGTGCCGCCGTGGCCCACGCGAGCCAGGAGAAGGTCCTTGACCTGACGCGCCGCGGCGGCGTCGAGGCCGGTAAGCGGCTCGTCGAGGATCAGCACCTGCGGCTCGTGGATGAGTGCGCCGGCGAGCGCGAGCTTCTGGCGCATGCCGCGCGAGTAGCCCTCGGCGCGCTGGCGCGCCTGCGGCCAGAGGTCGAGCCAGCGCAGCAACTCCTCGGCGCGGCGCGCCGCGACGTCGCTGGGCAGCGACCAAAGGCCGGCGACGAACTCGAGATACTCGAGCGCGTCGAGCTTGTCGTAGACGAGCGGGTCGTCGGGCAGGAACGCGAGCACGCGTTTGGCGGCCGAGCCATCGGTCGCGAGGTCGTGGCCGAGTACCGAGACCCGGCCCTCGTCGGCCTTGAGCAGGCCGGCGACGATGCGCAGGGTCGTCGTCTTGCCGGCGCCGTTCGGGCCGAGCAGCGCGTGGAACTCGCCTCGGGGGATGACGAGGTCGAGCCGGTCGACCGCGGCCACCGCGTCGAAGCGCTTCGTCAGCCCGGCGATCTCGAGCGCGTTCGTCACTCTCTGCCCCCGTCAGCCGTGGGCCGGCAGCAGCCGGCCGCGCACGAAGGCACTGAGCGAGTCGACCGCGAAGACGAGCACGAACATCGCCATCAGCAGCGTCGACGCCTGCGCCTGCTGGAAGATTGAGAGATGGAAGTAGAGCAGCTGACCCAGCCCACCCGCGCCGACGAAGCCGAGCACTGCCGCCATGCGGATGTTCATCTCGAGCCGATACAGCGCGTAGGCGACGCCTTGCGCAGTGGCGAGCGGCAGGGTCGCGTACGCAAAGGCGGCGGCGCGGCCGCTGCCGGCGTCGCGCAAGGCGCGCTCGGGCGCCATCACGACGTTTTCGAGGCTCTCGGCATAGAGGCGGCCGAGCACGCCGGTCGTGTGCAGCGCCAGCGCGAGGGTGCCCGCGAACGGACCCAGGCCGGCGGCGATCACCATCAGCGCCGCCCAGACGAGCTCCGGAACGCTGCGCAGGTAGTTGAGCAGCAGCCGCGCGGCCAGGCGCGCCGCGAGGCCGAAGCGGCCGGCGGCCGGCAACGCCAGCGCGGCGCCGAAGACGACTGCGAGCAAGGTGCCGACGGCGGCAACGGCGAAGGTCTGCAGCGCCCCCCAAGCCGCCTTGGCGACGAAGACCGGCGTCAGGTCGGGCGGGAAGAACTCGCTCACGAACTTCGCCATCTGGTGCATCGACGGGTCGCTGAAGAGCTGGCGGTAGTCGACGGCCAGATAGGCGAAGCTCGCGGCCGCCGCGGCGACGACGCCTGCGGCCAGCACGATGCAGCCCCAGCACGGCGCGAGCCGGGTCGGCGGTGCGGTCGCGGCGGTGTCGAGCGTGCTCACGACAGCACGCGCCGGATGACCATGCTCAGCGCGTCCGCGAACACGACCAGGGCGAGGAAGGTGAGCAGGATCGCGCTCGCCTCGCCGCCGTTGAGCATCTTCATCGACTGGTCCATCAGCTGGCCCAGGCCGCCGGCGCCGACGAAGCCCATCACCACTGAGGCGCGCACTGCGCATTCCCAGCGGTAGACGGTGTAAGACGCGAGCTCCTGCGCCGTGCTCGGCACGAGCGCGTAGAAGAGCGCGCCCATGCGCGGGCTGCCCGCTTCGAGGAGCGCCCGCGCCGAGCGCGTGTCGCCCGACTCGAGGATTTCGGTGTAGACCTTGCCCAGCATGCCGCCGTAGGTCACCGCCAGCGCGAGCACGCCGGCACCGGGGCCGAGGCCGAGGGCACGAACGAAGACCAAGGCCCAGACGACCTCGGGGATGGCGCGCAGCACGGTGAGGACGGCGCGGGTCGCGGTGCGGATCGCCGCGCCCCCTGCGCGGCCGGGGGCGGGGCCGATGCGCGCGACAGCGAGAGCGCGCGTGGCGACGAAGGCGAGCGGCACGGCGACGACGAAGGCGAGGGCGATGCCGGCGGTCGCGATCGCGAGGGTCTCGAGCGTTGCCTTCCACAGCAGGGCGAGAAAATCCGTCGCGGTGGCCGGCGGGAAGAAGCCGGCCAGGAAGTTCGCCATGACCTGCAGGTTGCCGCTCTCGAACAGCTGCCACGGCTTGAACTCGGCGAGCGCCAGCAGCGGCCAGAGGACGACGACGGCGGCGACGAGCGCGGTCGCGCGCGATCGCGCCGCTGGATCGCGCAGCGGCGCAGGCAGCAGCGGCGCGACGAGCGCGCTCATTGGCATCCGGGTCGCTTGAGGACGACGACGTTCGTCGTTCGAACGGGGTCGAGATCGGCGAGGCCCTGCTCCGGCAAGGCCCGCCCCTCGGTCGCGTAGAGCTCGTGCAGCATCGCGCTGGTGACGGCGGCGGTCGGGCGGTCGAAGACGATCTCGCCCGCCTTCATGCCGATCAGGCGCGGAAACCACTTGAGTGCCAGGTCGACGGCGTGCAGCGAGGCGACCAGCATCGTGCCGCGCGTTTCGCTCTCCGCAACGAGCGCGCCGACGCTCAGGTCGGCGAGGGTGGGATCGAGTGCCGACACGGGCTCGTCGGCGAGCAAGACCGCCGCGCGCTGGTAGAGCACCCGCGCGATGCCGACGCGCTGCAGCTGCCCGCCGGAGAGACGATCGCAGCGGTCGAAGACGCGATCGCCGAGATCGAGCCGGTCGAGCGCCTCGCGTGCGCCGGCGGCGTCGCTCGGCACCACCAGCGAGGCGAGCGCCTTCCAGGTCGGCCACTCGCCAAGCCTGCCGGCGAGCACCGCGGTCACGACGCGCAGGCGCGGCGGGATCGGCGGGCTCTGGTGGACGACGCCGATCGTCGCGCGCAGGCGCCGCAGCGCGCCGGCGCCGAGGCGCCACGGGTCTGTGTCGGCGATGAAGAAGCGCCCTTCACCGGGCCTGAGAGACGTCGCGAGGACGCGCACGAGCGACGTCTTGCCGGCGCCCGAGGGGCCGATCACGGCCACCCGCTCGCCGTCGGCGAGCGCGAGGGAGATGTTGCGCAGCGCTCGATGCCCGTTGGCGTGAACGAGCCCAGCGCCTTCCAGCCGAATGCTCATTCGACGCTACTTGACCAGCCCCGCGGAGCGCGCCGCCGCCTCGATGCCGTCGTAGTTCGAGTTCTGGGTGGGGATGAACTTGCTCGCGCGCTGCAGGTCCATGATCTCCTTCATCGCGGGCTTGGTCGGGTCGAGCTTGAGGAAAGCGTCGGTGAGCTTTTTCGTCAGAGCCGGCTCGAGGCCGGGCCGCACCGTCCAGTTGTAGTCGAAGTAGGGCGGCGTCACCGCGAGCACGCGCACCTTCTCGACGTTGGCGTTCTTGCTCTCGAGGAGCTTGTCCATCACCGAGGCGTTGAGGACGCCGGCCTCGGCACGGCCCGCGGCCACGAACGCGACCGTCGCGTCGTGCGCGCCTGAGAACGCCACCGACTTGAAATCACGCTCGGGATCGATGCCGGCCTGGAGCAGGTAATAGCGTGGCATCAGGCTGCCCGAGGTCGACGACGGCGCGCCGAACGCAAAGGTCTTGCCCTTGAGATCGGCGAGCGTCTTCGCGCTGCTCGTCGCAGGCACGATGAAGCGGCTCGTGAACTTCGCGTCCTCGGCGCGCTGCACGATCGGCACGACGCCGCCCTGGGTGCGCAGGCGCGCCTGTACGTAGGTGAAGCCGCCGAGCCAGGCTAGGTCGAGCTTGTTTGTCGCGAGACCCTCGACGACGGCGGCGTAGTCGGTGACCGGAATGAACTGCACGTCCATGCCGGTCTCCTGCTTGAGATAGTCGCCGAGCGGCTTGAACTTGCGCTGCAGTTCGGTCGGCGCCTCGTCGGGGATCGCCGAGACGCGCAGCACGCCCTGGGCCGAGGCCGGAGGCGCGGCGAGAGTGGCGGAGGCGATGGCCAAGACGGCGAGGAGCGTGCGGAGGAGGGTCATCGTGGGGTGCTTTCTGGTCAGCGTGAGAGGGCGGCGGTGCGAAAGCCGGTGAAGACGTCGCTGCGGTCGGGGACGAAGAAGTTGCGGTAGCGCGCGTCGTGGAGCCGCTCGTGAGTGGCGAAGGCGCCGCCGCGCAGCTCGCGATGATCGCCGAACCAAGGCCGTGAGTAGTCCGCGTAGGGGCCGGCGACGAAGCCCGGGTACGGCAGGAAGGCATCGGCGGTCCACTCCCAGACGCTGCGGCCCCACGCGAAGCCCGGCTCGTGTGCCGCGCATTCCCATTCGGCGGCGCCCGGCAGGCGGCGCCCAGCCCAGCGGCAATACGCCTCGGCTTCCCAGGCGCTGACGTGGACGACGGGGGTGTCGAGGTCGAGCGGCTGCCAGCGGTCGAACCAGCGCATCTGCCACGCGGCCGCGCCGTCGCGCCGCCAGCGCTGCGGATGGGCGCGGTCCTGGCGAGCCCGCCATGCGCCCGCCGCCCCGGGCCAGAACGACGCGTTGCCATAGCCGCCGGCCTCGACGAAGCGCAGGAATTCGGCGTTGCGGACCGGCGTCGCGTCGATCTCGAACGGGGCGACGCGAACCGCCAGCGACGGCATCTCGTTGTCGAAGGCGAAGCCGTGCTCGGCGGGACCGAAGCCCAGGGTGGCCGTGCCGCCGTCGATGCGCAGCGTCGCTGCGGCGGACAGCGGCGACAGCGCCAGCCCGGGCGGCGCCGGCCAGTTCAGCGTCGCGCGCAGCCAGGCGAAGGCCTCGCCGTGCATGTCTTCGTGGAAGAGGGCGAGGCGGTGAAAGTAGTTGGCCGCGTCGTCGTCCTCGTCGGCGGGGATGGCGTCGATGCAGGCGGCGAGCTGCTTCGCCAGACGCCCCTCGAGCTCGGCACGCGACGGTAGCGCGACGCGCCAGCGCTCGCCGTGGGAGAGGCGCCCCGAATCGAAGATCGCGTCCGGTCCTGTCATCGATGCCGGCTTCGCCGCGGCAACGAAGCCATCGGCACCGGCCGCGTGCGGGCCGCGCAGGATCCAGAACTCGGCGAACCAGGCGAGGTGGCCCAGCTCCCAGCCGACCAGGTTGACGCCGGCCTGCAGCGGCACGCGCCAGGCGTCGTCGTCCGCGTCCATCGTGCGCGCCAGCGTCGTCGCGCGCGCATCGCGCAGCGCGTCGGCGAGGGCCGCCCCGGCGAGGCGTCGCGCGTCAGCGGCCATCATCGGCCCGAAGCCGTGCCATCATCGATCGATGACTGCCGTGACCTGGCCGCGCGTGCGCATCGTCTCGCCGGCGCTCGCCGCCGCCAACAACGGCAACTGGCACACGGCGGCGCGCTGGCGGCGGTTTCTCGCGCCGGTGGCGCAGGTCGACATCGTCGACGCTAAGGGTGACGAGTCGGCGCCGCCGGCCGACGTGCTGATCGCCCTGCACGCGCGCCGCTCTGCGGCGGCGGTTGCGCGCTGGCGCGAGCACCACGCCGACGCCCCGATCGTGGTCGTGCTTACTGGCACCGACCTTTATCGCGATCTCGACTTCGATGCGGGCGCCCGGCATTCGCTGGAGTGTGCCAGCCGCATCGTCGTGCTGCAGGAAGAGGGGCTGGCCCGCCTCGACGCCGCCAGCCGCGCCAAGGCGGTGGTCATCGTGCAGTCGGCAGCGGTGCTGCGCGTCGCCCGGTCGGCCGGCGATGCCGATCTCGTCGCCGTCGGCCATCTGCGGGAGGAGAAGGATCCGGAGACGCTGTTCCGCGCGGCGCGGCTGTTGGCGCGCGACGCGGTCGTGCCGAGGATCGATCACGTCGGCGCCGCGCTCGATGCGCGCCTGGGCGCGGAGGCGCGCGAGACCATGGCGGCCTGTCCCTCCTACCACTGGCTCGGCGCGCTCGCGCACGCGGCGTCGCGCCGGCTCATCGCGCGTGCCCGTGCGCTCGTCCATCCGAGCCGCATGGAAGGCGGCGCCAATGTCGTCGTCGAGGCGGTTCGCTCGGGTGTGCCGGTGCTCGCCAGCCGCATCGACGGCAACGTCGGCCTGCTCGGCGTCGGCTACGACGGCTACTTTCCGGCCGCCGACGCCGCCGCCCTGGCGCGGCTGGCGCGCCGCTTCTGCGCCGATGCCGACTTCGCCGATCACCTGCGCGCGCAGTGCGCCGCGCGCGAGCCGCTGTTTCGCCCGGCGGCCGAGCGGGAAGCGGTGCGCGCGCTTGTCGCGGCCCTGCAGCCGCCGCGGCCGGCCGGGCGCTGACAGAATCGCCCGCCTGCTTACGATCGGACCCGCGATGACCTCGACCACTTCCGCCGCCGCGCCTCTCGATGCGGCGCTTCGCCTGACCAGCTTTTCGCACGGCGGCGGCTGCGGCTGCAAGATCGCGCCCGGCGTGCTCTCGCAGATCCTGCGCTCGAGCGTCGGCGGCATCGTCCCCCCCGAGCTGATGGTTGGCATAGAGACCGCCGACGACGCCGCGGTCTACAGGCTCAACGACCAGCAGGCGCTGATCGCCACGACCGATTTCTTCATGCCGATCGTCGATGACCCTTTCGACTTCGGCCGCATCGCCGCGACCAACGCGATCAGCGACGTCTACGCGATGGGGGGGCGGCCGATCATGGCGCTCGCGCTGGTGGCGATGCCGATCGACAAGCTCAGCATCGAGCAGATCGGCCAGGTCATCCGTGGCGGCGAGTCGATCTGCCGCCAGGCCGGCATTCCGATCGCCGGCGGCCACACCATCGATTCGGTCGAGCCGATCTACGGGCTCGTGGTGATGGGCCTGGTCCATCCCGACAAGGTGCGCCGCAACGCCGACGCCAAGGCCGGTGACGTGCTCGTCCTCGGCAAACCGATCGGCGTCGGCGTACTCACGGCGGCGTTGAAGAAGGAAGCGCTCGACGCGGCCGGCTACGAGCGGCTGATCGAGACGACGACGCGCCTTAACACGCCGGGCCTCGCGCTCGCCGACATGGCTGGCGTGCACGCTATCACCGACGTCACCGGCTTCGGCCTTGCGGGGCATGCGCTCGAGCTCGGCCGCGGCGCCGGGCTCGGCATCACGATCAAGTGGTCAAAGGTGCCGCTCCTGCCAGGCGTCGCGGCGATGGCGGGCGACGGCTTCGTCACCGGCGCGTCGGGCCGCAACTGGGCCGGCTACGGCTTCGAGGTGCTGCTCGACAACACGCTGCCGCCGGTCGCGCGCGATTTGCTCAGCGATCCACAGACCTCGGGCGGCCTGCTCGTCAGCTGTACGCCGGAGAGCGTGAAGGCGGTCGTCGCAGTGTTTCGCGACCAGGGCTTCGACGCGGTGGCGCCGATCGGCGTGGTGCGCGAGGGCGTCGGGCTGCACGTCATTCCCTGACGGAGACGGCGGACGCGGGCGACCCGCTCGGCGATCAACGCCGCGGCGGTATCACTCGATCACACGATCGGCCCGGGCAAGCACCGCGGATGGGACGGTCAGTCCCAGTTTGCGGGCACTGCTCAGATTGACGACGAGCTCGATGACCGTCGGCTGCTCGCGATCGGAAGATCGGAGGGCTTCGCACCTCGGACGATCCTGTTGACGAAGTAACCCACGCGGCGATACGAATCCATCAGTCGCGGTCCGTAAGTGCAGAGTGCTCCGCTTTCAGCCATGATGGCCCATCCGGTCACGACCGGCAGCCGTCGAGCGAGCGCGAATTCAAGAATCACATGCGCCGGTGTTGGAACACGAATGCATCTGAGAACACCAGCATCGCGTCCGGTAGGTCGATAGCTACGGTCGACAGTGCGCCCGCCAATTCGGCCTCGTTCCTCGTCGTGAAGATCGAGACTGCGATGCCAAGCTGCCGCGCCTTGACTCTGAAACGGCGCCCTCAAGTTCATGGCCCGGGTGCAAGGCATTCGCCAAAACGGCAACGCGCCGAATCTTCGGCAAGATCTGTTGCAGCAGCTCCATGCGCTTGCCGTTGAGCTCGGCGAGCATGAGAGTGACCCCGGTCGCGTTGTACAACGGGTGGCTGAGATCCGACGCGATTCCTACTGAAACAGGATCGGCATTGAATTCATAGACGACAGGCGCCGTACGCGGGCCTTTCACGACCGTCGTCGTCGCCGCCGCGTGCGTCACGATGATTCCGACATTGTGCCGCTCAGCTCCATCACCAAGCCGGGAACGCGATCGAGAAAGTCGTTCGCGAAGTGCATTCCCATCTCCAGGGATTGCGGCTCAACGTAGCCGCGCGTGGCGAGCTCTGCCACGATGGCATCCACGAAGCCCGCTGCGGCCGAGCGGTCGCCGCCACTGACGAGGCCGAGCCTGACGATGGACGCCGCCCGAACGGAACCCGCGGCATCGGCCGCCATGCCGCCGAGCGCCAGACACACCTCACGACGGCTGTGCACGAGGCCTCCCGGATCTCTCAATGGAAGATCCATCTTACTGACGTTCGCCTGCGGGCGACGCAACCGTCGCGACAGCGCTGATTTGCTTCTGGCCGTGAGCTCCAGAGGAACGGCCCGGCGCACTCTTCGTCAGCGGCAACCGCAGTGCGAAGCTGACACCCCGGGGGCGAAGGTGCGTTGAGCGAAGGCTGCTAGCGCCCCCGCTCCTTTGCCGCACGCTTGCCGGTCCCATCGGGCGCCGGCTCGGTCGCCCGTTGGGTGCCCGTCGGCTGCCGGCAAGAGAAGCGTTCAGGGCAATGGCCATCGCGGCTTCACCGCTCAAGAGTTCACGCCAGCGCAACTCGACTTCGGGCCTTCCTTGCCTTTGCCAGTCAACCGCATGCCTTCGGGGTCGACAGCGACCGTGTAATCCAAGCCGTCGACGGTGACTTGCCGTTTGAGTTCTTTGTCGAGGACGGTAGTCACTGGAGGTTCACCTCGACGGGAAGAGCATCGGGGTAGCGCCCTCTTCCAAACACCCGAAGCGCGTGCCGTCGTTGAGCAGCCGCCGCAGCGCTTCGGTGTTGACGCCGCCGCTTCCGATGCGCAACGCGATCTCGCCCGCGAGGGAGCGCATCTGCCGCGTCGAATGGCGAATGCGATCGCGAAACCCCGCGTCATCGAGCCGATCGGGCAGGCTCTGGTTCAGCGCCGCGAACCACGGCAGCGCTGCCTGGTCGAGCATGACCGCCGGGTTCGCCACCGCACCGCTCGGGCGCGACGCGGACCAGGCGCGCAGCACCGCCTGCACCTCGAGGTTGAGCGCCTGGCTGTGGGCGAGCTCGTCGCGCAGCGCCGAGAGCGAGGCCAAGTCGGCGAGGCGGCGCTGGAAGAAGAACTGGGCGAGCACGCCCCAGTAGTAGGTGTAGTCCCAGATCACCTTCACCGGCAGCACCTCCGGGTCGCCGAAGATCGGGTACTGGTCGCGATAGAGCGCGAGCGTGCTCTCGTAGAACGAGTGAAAGACCTGGTCGAACAGCCGCGCGTGCGCCACGATCGGCCGGCCGGCACGGTCGCGGCCGACCAGCTCGCAGATGTAGGTGTTGGCAATGGCGATGAAGTCGGTGCCCGGTGAGTAGAAGGGGTCGAGGAAGAGACCGGCCTCGCCCGTCAGCGCCCAGCGATCGCCCGAGAAGAGCTGCTTGCAGCCGTACGAGAAACGGCGCAGGAAGGCGAAATCCTGGAGGCGGTCGCGCTTGGCGTAGATCGCGTCGAAGAGCCGCGGCTGGTGCGCCTCGAGCCAGTCCATCGCTTTCGCGAAGGTGTTCATCGTCTCGAGCGGATGCAGCTTGGCGTCGCAGACGATGCCGACCGAGTGCGAGCCGGAGGCGAGCGGGATTAGCCAGGCCCAGTAGCCGGCGCCGACCAGGTGATTGGTCGAGAGCCAGCGCGCTGCCGGCGTGCAACGCGCGCGCCAGGCTGGGGCGTCGGACCAGTCGTCGATGGCGATGCGGTCCTTGATGCGGAACCAGACGGCATTCGCGTCGTGGCCGTTTTCTTCGGCCAGCTCGCGCTTCTTCTTGATCTGGCCGGCGCGTCCGCAGGCGTCGACGAGCCAGCGCGCGCGCAGCTCGCGGACGACGCCGTCACGCCGGTAGACGATGCCGTGCTCGCCGCCGCGCTCGTCGAGCGTGATGTCCTGGACGGTAGCGCCGCAGGCGACGCGCACGCCGCGCCGCGCCGCTTCTTCGGCGAGGAAATTCTCGAACAGCCCGCGATCGATCTGGTAGCTCGGCACCGAGAGGAATCGGCTAGCGCCGATCTCGGTGACGGCGTCGATGTCGCGCCGCCCTTCCGACGAGAAGAAGCGGAAGCCAAACTTCTTGAGCTGCGCGGTTTCGAGATGGTGCTTCAGGCCCAGCACCTCGCTCAGGTAGTGGGCGCCGATCTCGACCGTCGATTCGCCGACCTTGTGCGCGGCGATCGGCACCGGATGCACGCGGCGCTCGAGGACAACGATGTCGAGGTCGGCGAAAGTCTGTTTGAGATGCAGCGCCAGCGTCAGGCCGGCCAGGCCGCCGCCGGTGATGACGACGTCGTGGCGCGCGATCTCGCGATCGGCCTTCGCTTCGACGCCGGAGCGCACCGGGCCGATCATGAGGCGAACGACGCGAACGACGCGAGGGACGCAGCGGCGCCGGCGGATTGCCGCATCGTCAGTGCCAGGGCGAGCGAGTGGCCGAGCGGCAGCATGAGGTCCCCGCCTGCGTCGGCGGCGATCGCTTCCAGGAACGGCGAGGCGCCCGCCATTGCGTTGCCGCTCAGGCTGCGCGCCGCAGCAGAGCGAGGCGCCGTCGCGGTGGGCGCGTTCACAGCCAGCGACCATTCGAAGGCCGCGACCGTGCGCTCGCTCTCGCGCGGCGCGAGCACGAAGGCGCAGGCGAGCAGGCCCGCGCTCTTCGTCACCGAGGCGAGCGCGCCAGTCGCCTCGACGTCGAAGGCGACGAGCAGGACCGGCCGCGCGTCGGCCTCGACCTGCATCGCCGCCTCGAGCAGGCCGGCACCGAAGCTCGCGTCGAACGCGGTCAGCGCGCTGCTCGCCTCGCGGCAGCCGGTGGCGATCGTCCAGTAGCCGGCCGCGGCGTTGTGGACAGAGTTGTGGAACTTTGTCGGCGAGATCAGCGTCGGCGCGCTAGCCAGCGTCGTGCACATGTAGTCGTTGACGGCGAGGTCGCCATGCGCCGACGTGAACACCGACGGCAAGGACGCCGCGTCGAGCCCCGACTCGCGCACCGCCGCGGCCGCGACCTCGAGCGCGAGCGCCACGGTGTCCGGCGCACGCCGCCGCTCCGCGGGGGCGAGGATCTCCGGCGCCGGCCGCTTCGCCGGCCCCGTCAGCGGCTCGCCTTCGCCGCGGAACGCGGCGCGGGCGGCGGGCCAGCCCGGCAGCGTCGGCGCCCAGAAAGCAATGCCCTCGATGAACAAGGCGCCGCGGCGCGTCGTCGCCGCGCTCATCGCCGTTGCTCCGCGCCGGCGAAGACGAGGACGCAGTTGTTGCCGCCGAAGCCGAACGAGTTGCTGGCGGCAATGCGCACCTGCGCGTGCGCCGGCGCGATGCGCACCTGCGGCCCGCAGGCGGCGTCGAGGACGCGCGTGTTCGCGGTGCCGGGGCGAAGGCCGTGCTCGATCGCGAGCAGGCTCGCCGCCGCCTCGACGATGCCGGCGGCGCCCAGCGTATGGCCAGTAATGCCCTTGGTCGAGCTCGCGTGGGTGGTCGCGGGGAAGCGGCGCGCGACGAGCGCGGCCTCGACCTCGTCGTTCTTGGCGCTCGCCGTGCCGTGCAGGTTGATGTGGTCGACGGTGCTCGTGTCGATGCCGGCGCGGGCGAGCGCCTCGTCAAGGGCGCGCTCGGCACCGAGCCCTTCGGGATGCGGCGTCGACATGTGATGCGCGTCGCTCGACTCGCCGTAGCCGAGAAGGCGCAGCGCGGTGTCGCCGTCGTCGCGCTCGAGCAGCGCGAAGCCGGCGGCTTCGCCGATGCTGATGCCGTTCCTCCCGGCGTCGAACGGCCGGCACGGCTCGGGCGAGACGAGCTGCAGCGCGTTGAACCCGAACAGGACGCTGCCGCAAAGCGT
The DNA here is from genome assembly GCA_038241255.1 of Burkholderiales bacterium. GTDB lineage: Bacteria > Pseudomonadota > Gammaproteobacteria > Burkholderiales > Burkholderiaceae_C > Schlegelella_A. Next base: position 22,703 of record JBBRFW010000034.1, read on the forward strand.
GTCGACGCCGCCGACGAGGGCCGCGTCGACGACGCCGAGGCGAAGCATCCGCTCGGCTGCCGCGAACACCTTGGCGCTTGACGAGCACGCCGTCGAGACTGTCACGCACGGTCCTTCGAGGTCGAGGGCTTCGTGGACGAAGCGGGCGAGCGAGTGCGGCGTGTGCACCAGCGGGTTGCGGTTGTCGGCGGGAAAACCACCGTTGTCGTCGAGGTGGCGATACGCGTCCTCGGTCGCGCCGATGCTCGACGTCGAGGTGCCGAGGACGACCGCCACGCGCGCCGCGCCGTGGCGCTGGCGCGCGGCGTGGACGGCGTCGATGAAGCCGTCGCCCTGCAGGCCGAGCCAGGCGAGCCGGTCGTTGCGGCACTCCCAGGCGGCTAGCATCCTGGGCAGCGGCGCCGATTCAACGCCGGCGACTCGGCCGATCCACGTCGCCAGCGGCGACGGTCCGAAGTCGTTCGGGGTGAGCGCGCTCCGGCTGTCACGCAGCGCGTCGAGCAGGGCCGCCCTGCCGACGCCGGCGGCACTGGTCACGGTGTACGCGGCGATGCGGATCGGGGCGATCGGAGCGGGCACGGGCCCGACGACAGACGTCACGGTGTTGTCATCCTGAACGAAGTGAACGATCTCGGCGGTCGTGAAGTCAGGGATCCTTCGCTTCGCTCAGGATGACAGAGGCTGACGCCGATTATCGGCGCGCGGGTCGATCACCCGAGCGACCACGACGGCGCCGAGGACGACCATGGCGGCAGCGACGGCGATCAGCGCCGGGCGCGCGCCCAGCCCGTGCAGGAAGCCGCCGAAGACGAGCGGGCCCAGGCCCTGGCCGATAAAGAAGCCGCACGCGAAGAGGGCCACCGCCGAGCCGCGCGCCGACGGCGCCAACTCGGTCGCCTCGGTCTGCATCGAGTTGTGCAGCATGTAGAAGCTGATGCCGGCGACGAACATCGCCAGCGCCGCCAGCCACCAGGTCGGCGCGATCGCGAGCGCGGCGTAGCACGCGGCCGCCGCGCCCGAGCCGATCCGGCACATGCGGCGCACGCCCAAGACGCGCAGCAGGGCGCGCACGCTGGTCGCGTAGAGCAGGCCGCCGATGCCGAAGGCGCCGAGCACCAAGCCGGTCACGCCGGCGATCGAGCCGGCCGGGTTGGCGGTGGCGAGGAGGATCTCGCCCATGTACGGAAACAGCCCGTAGAAGAGCATGCCCTCGACGGCGACGCCGCCGATCAACCATGGCGCCTTGGGGTTGGCCAGAACTCGGCCGTAGAGCTCGCTGAACGAGCCGCCGTCGCGGCTTGCCGCCGCGCTCGCGCCGGCGGGCATCGCGAGCCAGGCGACGGCCGCCGCCACCGCGCCGACGCCAGCGCCGATGACGAGCGCGCTGTGCCAGCCGAAGGCGTCGTTGACCAGGCCCGAGACCACCGAGCCGAGCATCTGCCCGGAGATGATCGCGAACAGCATGCGGCCGATCATCACCTGGCGCTCGCTCATGTCGTAGCTGTCGCCGAGGCCGGCGAGGACGAGGGGGATCAGGCCGCCGGCGAAGATGCCGGCGCCGATCCGCGTCGCCATGAGCAGGGCGAAGCTGGGCGCGAAGGCGCCGAGCAGCAGCATGACGGCGAGGCCGGCGACGCAGACTTGGATGCAGCGCGGCTTGCCGAAGCGGTCGCCGATCGGGCCGAGGAAAGGCTGCGCGAGCGCATACGGCAAAGCATACGCGGTGTTGAGCATCGCCGCGACGCCGGGCGCGACGCCGAAATGGGTCGCTACCGGCAGGACGATCGGGTCGGCCAGGCGAAGCGCGAAGCCGCTCGCGAAGGCGCAGGCGGCGAAGACGAGGAAGACCGGCATGGACGAGGCGGTGTCATTCTGAGCGGACTCGAAGAATCCCCACGCGCGCGGGCGAGATCCTTCGCTGCGCTCGGGACGAGGTGGCCGCTATCGGCGCATCAGCGCTTCGATCTCGGCCGCGGCGACCGGCGCGCCGCGGCTGATCAGCTCGCATCCGTCGGCGGTGACGACGGCGTCGTCCTCGATGCGGATGCCGATGTTCCAGTAGCGCTCCGGCACGCCATCGGCCGGGCGTACGTAGAGACCCGGCTCGATGGTCACGACCATGCCCGGCTCGAGCTTGCGCGACGGCCTCTTGACGACCTTGCCACCGAGCCAATCGGGTTGCTCCACCGGCGCCTCGTGCGCCGACTGGTAGTCGCCGACGTCGTGGACATCGCGGCCGAGCCAGTGGCCGGTGCCGTGCATGAAGAAGCGGCGGTAGGCGGCCGACTCGATCACCGCGTCGATGTCGCCCGCTTGATTGCGATCGAGCAAACCAGTGTCGAGCATGCCCTGCGAGAGGACGCGCACCGCTGCGGCGTGGGCGTCGCGCACGCGCGCCCCCGGCCGGGTCGCGGCGACGGCGGCCGCCTGTGCCGCCTCGACCAGGTCGTAGAGCTCGCGTTGCGCTGAGCTGAAGCGGCCGTCGGCGGGGAAGGTGCGCGTGACGTCGCTGGCGTAGCCGTCGAGCTCGCAGCCGGCGTCGATGAGGCACAGCTGGCCCGCCTTCAGCGGCGTCGCCCCGGCGGCGTGGTGAAGGATGCAGGCGTTGGTGCCGGAGGCGACGATCGAGGGGTAGGCGGGCCCCTCGGCGCCCGAGCGGCGGAACTCGTGCAACAGCTCAGCCTCGATCTCGTACTCGGGGATCGCCGCCATCGGATCTGCGGCGAAGCGCGTGGCGCAGAAGCGCATCGCCCGCACGTGCGCGGAGGCGCTGATCGCGGCGGCGCGGCGCATCGTCTCGATCTCGCCGGAGTCCTTGGTCACTCGCATCGCCGCGAGCAGGGTTGAGAGGTCGCGCTGCGCGGTCGGCGCCTCGACGCCCATCCGGCTCTTCGCCCGCACGCGCTCTAGCCAGCCCTCGATGCGCTTGCCGAGCCCCAGCGTGTCGAAGCTCCACCAGACGGCGGGCTGGTCGGCGAGGAGGGAGACGAGCATGTCGTCGAGGCCGTCGAGGCCGACCGCGTCGTCGACGCCCAGCGCCGCCAGAGCGGCGTCGGGGCCGAGGCGGACGCCGTCCCACAGCTCGCGCTCGAGGTCCTTGGGACGGCAGGCGAGCGTCGTCCGACCGTCGCTGCCGATGACCAGCCACGCGCCCGGCTCGGCGAAGCCGGTCAGGTAGTGGAAGTCGCTGCCGTGCCGGTACGGGTGGTCGTTGTCGCTGTTGCGCTGCCGCTCCGGCGCGGTCGGCACGATGGCGATGCCGCCGCCCGCGTCGCGCATCGCGGCGGTGACGCGTGCCCGGCGCGCGGCAAAGGGTGAGGGGCTGGAAGCGCTCATGGCTTCGACTGTAGCGGCCGAAGGGAGAGAATCGCAGCCGCAACCGCGGACACTGCGCCGCTACCGGGGATTACACATGCCCATGCAATACCGGCGTCTCGGCGCGAGCGGCCTCAAGGTGAGCGAGCTCTCGCTCGGCTCGTGGATCACTTATGCCAATCAGGTCGACGTCACGTCGGCCAGGGAAATGCTCGCCGCGGCAATGGACGCGGGCGTCAACTTCTTCGACAACGCCGAGGTCTACGCGCGCGGGCAGAGCGAGATCGTCATGGGCGAGGCGATCAAGGCGCTGAAGTGGCCGCGTCTCAATTACATCGTCTCGACGAAGTTCTTCTGGGGTCTCGAGCGCGAGGGCAACACCGTCAACCGGATGGACACCCTCAATCGCAAGTACCTCACCCAGGCGATCGACGGCTCGCTCAAGCGCATGCAGCTCGACTTCATCGACCTCGTCTTCTGTCATCGCCCCGACCCGCACACGCCGATCGAGGAGACCGTCTGGGCGATGAGCGACATGATCACGCGCGGCAAGGCGCTCTACTGGGGCACGAGCGAGTGGAGCGAGGCTGACATCCGAAGCGCGTGGGAGATCGCCGACCGGCACCACCTGCACAAGCCGGTGATGGAGCAGCCGCAATACCACTTGTTCCACAGGAAGCGCGTCGAGCAGGAATACGCCGCCCTCTACGACCATATCGGCCTGGGCCTCACGACCTGGAGCCCGCTCGCCAGCGGTCTTCTGACGGGCAAGTACAGGAACGGCATTCCGGCCGGCAGCCGCGGCGCGCTCGAGAGCATGTCGTGGCTCGCAAAGGGCTTGACCGACGAGGCCAAGAACGCTGCCGTCGACCAGCTCGAGGGCATCGCCGCCGAGATCGGCGCAAGCGTTGCGCAGATGGCGATTGCCTGGGTGGCGAAGAACCCGCGTGTCTCGACCGTGATCACGGGCGCGTCGAACGTCGGCCAATTGCGCGCCAACCTGCTTGCGGTCGACGTCGTGCCGCGCCTGACGCCGGAGATCCTCGCTCGCATCGACGAGGTCGTGCTGCCTCTCGCGGCCTAGGGCCGCGAGAGCGGCGCCTCGGCGCAAACGGGATTGCGCCCTCCCCATCCTCTCCCTTTCGGAGTTGTACGGACCGGGGAGATAGGCGACGGCTGCGCGAGGACATGGGTAACAGTCCGGGTGCTAGGCTAGGGAGCTTGATCGAGGGCGATGCCATCGATCTTCTGGATGGCAGAAGTACACGTCGAATTCGCCGCCTTGGTCGACGCAGGGCTAAGCAGCAGGTTCACCAGCCAGCGCCTTGCGGAGGCGGAATTCTTGTCCGGGGCAGCTTATCCAGCGGCCGTCCTGGACCGGACAAACTGCGTCGTCGGTACGTATTCCACCGGCGGTAGCTTGCTTGGCATCGAGCGTGTGACGGCAGCGTAGCGGCTAGCCGAGGTCTGCATGTCGAGGGCTTGGGGGGACGCTCGGCTGTAGACGTGGCGCCATTGACGGAAGTGCCGCTCGGCCTCCTCGAGACCGCTCACTCACGGTGACTTCACTCCCGGCCAAGCTGTCCTGCCGCTGCCCAAGCGGGAAAGTGTCACCCACGTCCTCGCACCCCTGTTACCGACCTGGCCGGTCTGAAAGCCTCCGATAGGGAGGGGGCCCCGAGGGGCCCCGCTGCGCTGACTGCGGGTCAGGGCGCGGCGTTGAGGGCGGCGAGCTGCTCGGGGGTGCCGACGTTTTCCCAGCGGCCGCGGTAGACCTCGGCACCGATGCGGCGGGCGCGCATTCCCGCATAGAGCAGCGGGGCGAGCGCGGCGTGCGTGCCCGGGGCGATGCCATCGAACATCTCGGCGCGGGCCAGGGCGATGTTCGCGTAGGTCCAGCGCTGGCCGTCGGGGCCGGTGCCTTCGGCGAGGCCCAAGCCGTCGGCGTCGAGGCCGAAGTCGCCGCGCGGATGAAAGCCCGGGTTCGGCACGAGCCAGAGGCGGGCGAGCCGGCCGCCCTCGACGAAGCGCGCTGCCGCGTCGGCGCTGAACCGGAAGTCCGGCGCCCAGACGTCGGCGGAGACCATCCAGAACGCATCGCCCAGCAGCGGCAGCGCCTTGGCGATCCCGCCCGCGGTTTCGAGGGCGCCGCCATGGTCGCGGCCTTCGCGCGAGTAGGCGATCACGAGGCCGTAGCGGCTGCCGTCGCCGAGCGCATCGACGATTTGCTCCTCGAGCCAGTCGGTGTTGACGATGACCTCGCGCACGCCGGCTGCGGCGAGCGCCTCGAGGTGCCATTCGATCAGCCGCTTGCCGTGCACCGCGAGGAGCGGCTTGGGGCAGGCGTCGGAGAGCGGCCGCATGCGCTTGCCGCGGCCAGCGGCGAGGACGATCGCCTTCATCGCGCGGGCACTGCCAACGGTGTGGCCGCCGCCGACGCGACGATGCCGCGCTCGATCGCGTGCCGTTCGACCGAGACCGGCGCGAACGCGGCGACCAGCGCCGCCAGCAGCGCCTCGGCGCGCTCCGAGTTGTCGGCGCCGACGTTGCACACGTAGACGTCGAGCGTCGCCGCCTCGATCTCGGGCCAGGTGTGGACTGCGAGGTGCGATTCGGCGAGGAGGACCACGCCAGTGATCCCGGCCAGCGCGCCGCCGCGCTGCGGCGCGCCCGGCGCGAAGCGGTGGAACAACTCACCGACGGGAGTGAGGCCGGCGCCGCGCACGGCAGCGAGGCACGTCGATCGGAGCACGCCAGGCGAGGTCATCACCGGCTGCGTCGCGGCGCAACCACGCAGGTCGGCGGTCAGGTGCAGGCCTCGCATCGGCTCGATTATCGGCGTGCGATCGGCGCCTCCTCCGCCACTAAAATGGCGGGCTCCCCTGCCGAACGGACCCTCATGGCCGCGATCGTTTTCCCGCAAAGCCCGCCCGTGCATCGCCAGGGCGCGCGCGCCGGGAGCGGGACGCCGGCGGCGCCACGATCGGCGCTCATGGCCAACGCCATCCGCGCCCTCTCGATGGACGCGGTGCAACAGGCAAACTCCGGCCACCCGGGGGCGCCGATGGGGATGGCCGAGGTCGCCGTCGCGCTTTGGGGCCGGCATCTGCGCCATAACCCGGCGAACCCGCGCTGGCCGGCCCGTGACCGCTTCGTGCTCTCGAACGGCCACGGCTCAATGTTGCTCTATTCGCTTCTGCACCTGACCGGCTACGACCTCGCGCTCTCGGAGCTGCGCAACTTCCGCCAGCTGCACAGCAAGACCCCAGGTCATCCGGAGTTCGCGATCACGCCGGGGGTCGAGACGACCACTGGCCCGCTCGGCCAGGGCCTGACCAACGCGGTCGGCATGGCGCTCGCAGAAAAGCTGCTCGCCGCCGAGTTCAACCGCGACGGCCACGCTGTCATCGACCATCGCACGTACGTCTTCTTCGGCGACGGCTGCCTGATGGAAGGGATCAGCCACGAGGCCTGCGCGCTCGCCGGCGCATGGAAGCTCGACAAGCTGATCGCGATTTACGACGACAACGGTATCTCGATCGACGGCGCCGTCGCGCCCTGGTTCATCGACGACACGCCGAAGCGCTTCGAGGCCTACGGCTGGCACGTGATCGCGAACGTGGACGGGCACGACGTCGATGCCGTCGACGCGGCGATCGCCCGGGCACGCACGGGCACTGGCAGGCCGTCGCTCATCTGCTGCAAGACGATGATCGGCAAGGGCGCGCCGACGCGCGCCGGCACCGCTAAGGCGCATGGCGAAGCGCTCGGCGAAGGCGAGGTGCAGGGGACACGCGAGGCGCTCGGCTGGTCGCACGCGCCGTTCGTGCTGCCCGACGAAGTCTATGCGGCGTGGGACAGCAGCGAGAGGGGCGCCGCCGCCGAAGCCGAGTGGCGCGGCCGCCTCGGCGCCTACGCGAAGGCGCATCCCAAACTCGCGGCCGAGTACACGCGGCGCATGGCGGGCGAGCTGCCGGCGCGCTGGCGCGGGCTCGTGAACGCCACCGCCACCTCCGCGCACGCGAAGGCCGAGGCCGTCGCCAGTCGCAAGGCGAGCCAGATCGTGCTCGAGGCGTTCACGTCGGAGCTGCCCGAGCTGCTCGGCGGCAGTGCCGACCTCACCGGCTCCAACTTCACCAACACCTCGCACACGCCGCCGCTGCGCTTCGCGCAGGACGGCAGCATCACGCAGGACAGCGAAGGCCGGCGCGGCCGGCACATCAACTACGGCGTGCGCGAGTTCGGCATGGCGGCGATCATGAACGGCATCGCCCTGCACGGCGGCTTCATCCCCTACGGCGGCACCTTCCTCACGTTCAGCGACTACAGCAGGAACGCGATCCGCATGGCGGCGCTCATGAAACAGCGGGTGATCCACGTATTCACCCACGACTCGATCGGCCTCGGCGAGGACGGTCCGACGCACCAGTCGATCGAGCACGCGGCGTCGCTGCGGCTGATCCCGAACCTCGACGTCTGGCGGCCGTGCGACACCGTAGAGACGCTGGCCGCGTGGACGGCGGCGATCGAGAGCCGCGACCGGCCGACGGCGCTGCTGCTGTCGCGCCACAACCTGCCGTATGCGTCCAAGCGCGGCTTCGACGACGCGGCGCCCGAGGTCAGCCTGGCCGCGATCGCCAAGGGCGCCTACGTGCTCGCCGAGCCTTCGGAGGTCGGACTGCGCGGTCGGGCGCGCGCGGTGATCATCGGAACCGGCTCCGAGATCGGCCTCGCGCTCGACGCGCAGCGGCAGCTCGCCAGGGCTGAGAACGGCGCCATCGCGGTGCGAGTTGTGTCGATGCCGTCGACCAGCGTCTTCGATCGCCAGAGCGAGGCCTGGAAGCGCGAGGTCCTCCCGCCCGGCGTGCCGCGCATCGCCGTCGAGATGGGCGTGAGCGATGGCTGGTGGAAGTACGGCTGCGCCGCGGTCGTCGGCATCGACCGCTACGGCGAGTCGGCGCCGGCGCCGGTGCTCTTCAAACATTTCGGGTTCACCGTCGAGAACGTCGTCGCGACGGTCAGGGCCGTGTTGAACTCGCGCTGATATTTCTTCGACCAGGAGCAGGTTCAAATGGCCACCAAGATCGGCATCAACGGCTTCGGCCGCATCGGGCGCATGGTGTTTCGCGCAGCGGTCCAGAACTTCAGCGAAATCGAGGTCGTCGCAATCAACGACCTGCTAGAGCCCGAGTATCTCGCCTACATGCTGCAGTACGACTCAGTGCACGGCCGGTTCAAGGGAAGCATCGCCGTCGACGGCAACACCTTGATCGTCAACGGCAAGCGGATCCGCCTGACGCAGGAGCGGGACCCGGCCAACCTGAAGTGGGGCGATGTCGGCGCGACCGTGGTGATCGAATCGACCGGGCTCTTCCTCACCAAGGAAACCGCGCAGAAGCACCTCGACGCCGGCGCGAAGAAGGTGATCCTCTCGGCGCCGTCGAAGGACGACACGCCGATGTTCGTGTACGGCGTCAACGACAAGAGCTACGCCGGTCAGGCGATCATCTCGAACGCGTCGTGCACGACCAATTGCCTGGCCCCGGTCGCCAAGGTGCTTAACGACAAATGGGGCATCAAGCGTGGCCTGATGACGACGGTGCACGCGACCACGGCGACGCAGAAGACCGTCGACGGGCCGAGCAACAAGGACTGGCGCGGCGGCCGCGGCATCCTCGAGAACATCATCCCGTCGTCGACCGGCGCGGCCAAGGCGGTGGGCGTCGTTATTCCGGCGCTCAACAAGAAGCTCACCGGCATGTCGTTCCGCGTGCCGACCTCCGACGTGTCGGTGATCGACCTAACCGTCGAGCTCGTCAAGGAGGCGAGCTACAAGGAGATCTGCGCCGAGATGAAGGCGCAGTCCGAAGGCGCGATGAAGGGCGTGCTCGGCTACACCGAGGAGAAGGTCGTCTCGACCGATTTTCGCGGCGAGGCAATGACCTCCGTGTTCGACGCCGATGCCGGCATCGCCCTGGACCTTACCTTCGTCAAGGTCGTCGCCTGGTACGACAACGAGTGGGGCTACTCGAACAAGACGCTCGAGATGGTCCGCGTCGTCGCGCAATCCGGCACCTGAGGCGAACGTCAGGCGGACATGAAGAAGCGGCCCGAGAGCCCCTTCCTCGCATCGGCAGGCGAGCCGCGACGCTTGCTCAGTGCCAGTGGCGGCCGCCGCCGTGCCAGCCGGGGGCGTAGCCCCCGCGGTGCCAACTGCGGCCGACCCAGTAGCCGATGCCGAGGCCGATCGCCGCCGGCGCGACGTAGTACGGGGCCGAATAATACGGCGCGGAATAGTAGGGCGCCGAATAGTAGGGCGCCGAATAGTAGGCCGGCGCGGGCGGGTAGTACGCGGGAGCGTCGTCGTAGTAGGTATGTGGCATTTCGCTGTATCCCGGCGCGGCCTGCGCGTACGCCGGGGGCACCGGGCCGTAGCTCGTCGTCGGCGGGCCGACGCGATCGAGCGGCGCGTTGCCTGTCGGCCGGATGTCGATCGCGAGGCGCGGCCCGGGATCGCTCGGCAATCGAGTCGTGTAGCGCTGGCCGTTGTACTCGTAGACGACGTCGTAGCCGACGATGCGGTTCTCGTAGCCGTTGACCGTGCGGCAGCGGCGCACCGGCACGGTCGTCGGCGGATTGGCGTTCGCCTCGACGTCGTTGCCGATCGCCGAGCCCGCGACGGCACCGAGGCCGGTCGCCGCGGCGCGGCCGAAGCCGTGGCCGAACTGGTTGCCGAGCACGCCGCCGGCGATCGCGCCGATGACGGCGCCGGCCCCCGACGGCTGCGCCTGGACGACCTGCTCGCCCTGGAAACAATCCTGGCGCGGCGCCGAGACCGAGCCGGTGACCGGCGTCGCCGACACCACGTTCGCATAATCGGCGGCGCCGGCGCTCGCGGTCGCGCCCAGCAGCGCGGCCGAGGCGGCGGCAAGCAGGCTGTTCTTCAACAAGGTGCTCATCTGGTTCACTCCCGAAAAATCGGTTAGGAGATCGACTCGCGATCACGTATAGAGTTCGATCCCTTAACGCCGCAACTCAAGCGTCGGACGCGTGGTTGACATTTCTTTGCAATGCGCACCAAGCCCGAAACGCTGGCGCTCCCGGCATTCGCTTCAATCAATCCTTCATGACAACGCAATTCCGGCTCGACAGTTGACGCCGGGCAGGGAAGACAACGTGCTCAACATTCGAATCTGTCTCACCGGCGCGCTCAGCTGCGCAGCCCTAACTTTGGCGGCGTGCGGCGGCGGCGGCGGCGGCTCGTCGGGCAACGCCACCGTGCGGCTCGTCAACGCCTCGCTTACCCATTCGTCGATCAGCCTGCTCGCCAACGGCGCCGCCTCGGTCGGCGCGACGCCGACCGACAGCGCAAGCGCTTACGCTGGCGTCGCCGCCGGCAGCCCGACCCTGCAGGTCAACGACGCGACCAGCGGCAGCGCCCTCGCGACGCTCGCACCGAGCTTCGGCAAGGACGGGCACTACGTCGTCATCGCCTATGAAAGCGGTGGTGTCGTGCGCACCACCGTGATCGCGGAGGACATCGCGGCCCCCGCCGCCGGCATCGCATCGCTGCGTGTCTTCGATGCCGCCACGGACGCCGGCGCGCTCGACGTTTACGTCACCGATCCCGCGGCGGACATCGCGACGCTGACCTCGCCGAGCTTCACCTTTACCTCGTCGACGGCATTGCAGGCGAGTGCATTCCTGTCGATCGCGCCAGGCACGTACCGTGTCCGCGTCACGGGCAGCGGCAACCCCGCCGACCTGCGTCTCGACATTCCGTCGGTCGTGCTGACGAGCCAGGAGGTCGCTGCGCTGCTTCTCACGCCGACGACGGGCGGCACACTCGTCAACGGCGCCGCGCTGGCGCAACAGGGCCCGAACACGGCAGGTCGAAACACCACCGCGCGGGTCCGTCTTGCCGCCGCCGTCACCAATGGCGCGACGGTCTCGGCGAGCGCCGGGACAACGTCGATCGGAAACAACGTCGTCGCGCCGTCGGTCGGCGGTTATGTGATCGTGCCGGCGGGTACCGCGCTCAACGTCAGCGTCAACGGCGCCTCGATCGGTGCTCCGGCGACGGCGCTAGCCGCCGGTAGCGACTCGACCCTGCTCGTCTACGGCGCAGCGGCCACGGCGACGGCCAACCTCATCGCCGACGACAACCACCTGCCGGCAACGAGCACCAACCTCAAGATTCGCCTGGTGAACGGCCTCACCGGATCCGCAACGCCGCTGTCCCTGAACGCCGCGTTCGCAGTCGTCGCCAGCAACGTCGCCCCGGGCACGGCGTCGCCGTATGCCGTCGTTGGCGCGAGCACCGCGCTCCAACTCGATGTCTTCTCGCCGTCCAGCGCGACGCCGATCTACAGCACGACCACCAGCGGCGGTCCGCTCAGCCTGCCACCGAATTCTGTCTTCACGCTCTTCATGCTCGGCAGCGGTACGACATCGCCGCCGGTGATCCCGCTTCTGCGCCGCGACCGCTGAAACTTGGCGCGGGTGCCGAGCGCCGTGCGATTTTTCGCGTTCGGCGCGACCGTCTCCGGTAAGCCTTGGTAAGCAACGCGCAGCGCGGATCGGGCGGGTCCTAAACTGACTTTCATGGTCTTCCCGACGACGATGAACGGCGTCGCCACCGTGGCGGCGGCGTGCGTTCTCGCGATGACCTTCGCGGCTTGCGCGTCGCCTGCCGACGACGCGTCGGCGAATGCGGCGCCCAGCCTGCGGGTCGTCGTCGATCTGGTGCGCGGCTCTGCCGATGCGAGCGCGATCTCTGCCGAAGCGACGCGCATCGCCGGCGTTCCCGTGCGCTATGCCGCCGCGACGAGCGCGACACGCCATGCGCTCTTCGTCGCGTGCGAAGGCACCTTGCAGTGCGAGGCGGCTCTTGGCCGCCTGCGCGCCGCTGCCACCATCTACCGGGCCGTCGAGATCGACGGCCGCAAGACACGGTCGGCGTCGTGACGCCGCACGCCAGGAGCAACCGATGCGAAGAGTCCTGATCTGCGCCGGCGTCGTCGCGGCGACCTGGGCGACGCCGCTGGCGCTGCGAACGCCGATGGCGCAGACGGCGCCCGCTGCGGCCGCGAACACGACGGCGCGCGTCATCGTCAAGTTCCGGGCCGATTCGTCGTTGCTTCGCAAGCAGGTGTTTTCGGCCAGCGGCCGACAGACGCTGCAGGCAACGGCGCTCGGCCAGCGCATCGGCATCGCCCTCGATGCCGGCCGCGGCCTCACGGATCGCTCGCACGTGGTCATCGGGCATGGGCTGACGTCGAAGCAGCTCGCGGAGCGGATCGCCGCCGAAAGCGACGTCGAATTCGCCTTCCCAGACGAGCGCAAGCACATCGTCGAGGTGCCGAACGATCCGCTCTATGGCTCGAGCGCGGTGGGCGCCACGAACGGCGGTCCGGCGGTGGGCCAGTGGTATCTGAAGCCACCCGGCGCTGCCGGCGGTGCCAGCACCACCGCCCCGGCGGCGATCAACGCGGAGCAGGCGTGGGACATCACCAAGGGCAGCGCGAGCGTCGTCGTCGCCGTGCTCGACACGGGCTTGCGCTTCGACCATCCCGATCTCCAGGGCGGCAACGTCCTGCCGGGCTATGACATGGTGAGCCCCGACTCGGCAGGCAACTTCGCGACCGCGAACGACGGCGACGGCCGCGACGGCGACGCCGCTGACCCGGGCGACTTCGTCACCGCGGCCGAAGCCGGCAACAACTGCTCGCAGTCCTCGAGCTCCTGGCACGGCACGCAGACGCTCGGACTCATCGGCGCGGCGACCAACAATGGCGTCGGCATGGCAAGCGTCTCGCACGGCGGCGTCAAGGTCATGCCGGTGCGCGTGCTCGGCAAGTGCGGCGGCTTCGACTCCGACATCCAGGCCGGCATCCTGTGGGCGGCGGGAATCCGCGTGCCGGGAGTCCC
>JBBRFW010000035.1:0-35709 GCA_038241255.1 Burkholderiales bacterium
GGCTCGATGCTCTCGACGCCGATCATCAACCCGCCGCAGTCGGCGATCCTCGGCGTCCATGCCACCAAGGATCGCGCCGTCGTCGAGAACGGCCAGGTCGTGGTGCGGCCGATGAACTACCTGGCGATGAGCTACGACCACCGCATCATCGACGGCCGCGAAGCGGTGCTCGGACTTGTCGCTATGAAGGACGCGCTCGAAGACCCTGCCCGCCTCCTCTTCGACATCTGACATGGCGACATCGAACACCTTCGACGTCGTCGTCATCGGCGCCGGCCCGGGCGGCTACATCGCCGCGATCCGCGCGGCGCAGCTCGGCCTCGCGACTGCGTGCATCGACGAGTGGAAGAACGACAAGGGGGGCCCGGCGCCGGGCGGCACCTGCACCAACGTCGGGTGCATCCCGTCCAAGGCGCTGCTGCAGTCGTCCGAGAACTTTGAGCACGCGGGTCACCAGTTCACCGACCACGGCATCGCCGTCGCTGGTCTGACCATCGACGTCGCGAAGATGATGGCGCGCAAGAAGACCGTCGTGAAGCAGAACAACGACGGCATCCTCTACCTCTTCAAGAAGAACAAGGTGAGCTTCTTCCACGGTCGCGGCTCGTTCGCTCGCCGCGGCGAGGGCGGGGGCTGGCAGGTCGTCGTCGCCGGTGCGAAGCCGGAGACGCTCACGGCCAGGCACGTGATCGTTGCCACCGGATCGAACCCGCGTGGCCTGCCGGGCGCGCCGTTCGACGAGAAGAACATCCTCTCCAACGACGGCGCGCTCGCGATCGGCGCGGTGCCGAAGACGCTCGGCATCGTCGGATCCGGCGTGATCGGCCTCGAGATGGGCTCGGTCTGGCGCCGCCTCGGCGCCGACGTCACGGTGCTCGAGGCGCTGCCGACGTTCCTTGGCATGCTCGACGCGCAGATCGCTGCCGAGGCCCACAAGACCTTCACGAAGCAGGGTCTCAAGATCGCGCTCGGCGCCAAGATCAGCGGCGTCGACGGCGAAGTCGGTGGCGTCACGGTGCGCTACGCCGATTCCACGGGCGCGGCGCAGACGCTCGCCTGCGACAAGCTCATCGTCTCGATCGGCCGGGTGCCGAACACGACGGGGCTGAATGGCGAGGCGGTCGGCCTCGGCCTCGACGAGCGCGGCTTCGTCAAGGTCGATGACGAGTGTCGCACCAACCTTGAGAACGTCTGGGCTATCGGCGACGTCGTTCGCGGCCCGATGCTGGCGCACAAGGGCGAGGAAGAAGGGGCGGCGGTCGCCGAGCGCATCGTCGGCCAGAAGCCGCATGTCGATTTCAACACCATTCCGTGGGTCATCTACACCAGCCCCGAGATCGCCTGGGTCGGGCAGACCGAGCAGCAACTCGAAGCGGTGGGCCGCCACTTTCGCACCGGAACCTTCCCCTTCATGGCCAACGGCCGCGCGCGCGCCCTCGGCGATACGACCGGCTTCGTCAAGGTGATCGCGGATGCCAAGAATGACGAGATCCTCGGCGTCCACATGATCGGACCGATGGTCTCGGAGCTGATCGCCGAGGCGGTGGTCGCGATGGAGTTCAAGGCCTCGGCAGAAGACATCGGCCGCATCTGCCACGCGCACCCGAGCCTGTCGGAGGCGACCAAGGAAGCCGCGCTCGCGGTCGACAAACGCGCTCTAAACTTCTGAGTGGGCGTCCGCCAGCTCTACGAGCAGACGCTCGCCCAACGCGGTTTCCGGTCCGACCCCGCCCAGCTGCGCGCGATCGATTCGCTCGAGCGCTGCGAGCGCGAATGGGCCAACTACAAGGCCAGGCGCTCGAATGCGCTCACCAAGTTGATCGCCCGGCCCGAGATCCCGCGCGGCGTCTACCTCTGGGGCGGCGTGGGTCGCGGCAAGAGCTTCCTGATGGACTGCTTCTTCACGGCGCTGCCGCTGCAGAGGAAGACGCGCCTCCACTTCCACGAGTTCATGCGCGAGGTACATCGCGAGCTCGCCGAGATGGCCGGCACGAGCGATCCGTTGCTTCA
Organism: Burkholderiales bacterium; assembly: GCA_038241255.1. Taxonomy (GTDB): domain Bacteria; phylum Pseudomonadota; class Gammaproteobacteria; order Burkholderiales; family Burkholderiaceae_C; genus Schlegelella_A. The sequence goes on from JBBRFW010000035.1 coordinate 2,011, forward strand.
TCTCGGCAAGAGCATCTCGCGGCGCTTTCGCCTGATCTGCCTCGACGAGTTCCACGTCGCCGACATCACCGACGCGATGATCCTGCATCGGCTGCTCGAATCGCTGTTCGCCAACCGCGTCAGCATCGTGACGACGTCGAACTTCCCGCCCGATGGGCTCTATCCGAACGGGCTGCACCGCGAGCGGATTCTGCCGGCGATCGAGCTGCTCAATGACAAGCTCGAGGTGGTCGGCGTCGACGGACCCACCGATTACCGTCAGTCGACCCTGCAGGCGGTCGAGCTCTATCACACGCCACTCGGCGCGGCGGCGGACGCGGCCATGAACGAGACCTTCGAGCGGCTCGCCGAAGCCAAGGACGAAAGCCCGCTCCTGAAGATCGAGCACCGGCAGATGCGCGCCCGCCGGCGCGCCGGCGGCGTCGTTTGGTTCGATTTCCGCGAGCTCTGCGGCGGCCCGCGCTCGCAGAACGACTACCTCGAACTCGCCACCCAGTTTCATACCTTGCTGCTCTCCGGCGTGCCGCAGATGTCGCCGCGTCTCGCGTCGGAGGCGCGCCGCTTCACCTGGCTGATCGACGTGCTCTACGACCGGCGTGTCAAGCTCATCATGTCGGCCGCTGTCGAGCCCGAGGCGTTGTACACCGAGGGCCCCCTGGTGCACGAGTTTCCGCGCACCGTGTCGCGCCTGCGCGAGATGCGCTCGTCGGAATTTCTCGCCGAAGCGCGCCGCACCGTCGACACTTCACTGACATGAACCGGTTTCGAATGACGTCGTCGGCGATCAGCAGCGCAGCAGCGGTGCTGATGGCGTTCGCGGCGCTGGCACAGGCAGCCGCCGCCCCCGGCGACGACGCGGAGCGCGCGCGCATCGCCGTGGACCGGGCGGCGATCGAATCGGGCTACGCGGAGCGCGAGCGCGAATGCCGGACCCGCTTCGTCGTCACCTCGTGTGTCGACGAGGCCAGAGGCGAGCGTCGCCACGGCCTCGATGCGCTGCGCGTGCGCCAGCTCAAGCTGGACGAGGCCCGGCGCCGTGAACGCACGGCCGAGCGGCGCGCCGAGCTCGCCGGCAAGGCGGCGGAGGACGCGCGCCGCGAGCAGGAGCGGGCGGCCTCGGCGCCGGTGACTCGCGAAGCGCGGCGGCCCCTCGAGCCGCGCCATGAGGCCCCGACTGCGGGGGGGCGCGCTCCGGCGCCGGGCGTGGCGCACGATCGTCCCGCCGCGGTCGGCGACGGGCTCGGCACGAAGCGCGGGGTTCGCGAAAGCGCGGCCGAGCGCCGCGGGGGCGAGGCGCGCCATCGCGTCAGCTTCGAGACGCGGCAACGCCAGGCGGCGGAGCATCGGGAGAATGTCGAAGACAAGGCGGCGCAGCGCCTGAAGCAGCGTCCACCGGCGGCGCAGCTACCGGTTCCCGCGTCCGCGCCGGCGCGCTGACGTTCGGGCGATGTCTCAGGCGAGCTGCTCGACCCGGACCAGCGCAAGGGACAGGTTATCGCCCGATCCGCGGGCGCGCTGCCGGGCCTTGCCCACCAGCATCTCGGTCGCCTCGCGCGGCGGCAGCGCGTGGACGATCGCGCCGAGCTCGCGCGGCGTGAAGTAGTGCCAGAGGCCGTCGCTGCACGAGAGCACGCTGTCGCCGATCTCGAGCCGGTCGATATGCTTCTGCGACAGCGGCGGGTCCTGAAAGGTGCCGAGGCAGCCCGTGAGGAGGTTCGACTGCGGGTGGCTGTTGGCCTCTTCCTCGGTGATCTGACGTTCGTCGACGAGGCGCTGGACGTACGAGTGGTCGATCGATCGGGTCACCATCTCGGCGGCGCGGAAGTGGTAGATCCGCGAGTCGCCGGCGTGGACGAAATCGCACTCGCGCGTCGGGCTGATGAGGAACGCGGCGATCGTGCTGTGCGGTTCCTCCTCCGAGGTAATCGCGGTCAGCTTGATCATCAGGTGGGCTTCGAGCACGAGCTGCTTGAGCGCTTCGGCGGGATCGTCGCGGGTGGGCGAATACCGCTCGAAGAGCTGCTGCGCGGTGAGGATGACCTGGTCGGCAGCCTTTCTGCCGCCGCTCTTGCCACCCATGCCGTCGGCGAGCACGCCCATCACGCAGCCGGGCACGCGCGCATGCGGAAGGATCTGGACCTGGTCCTGCTGATACGCCCGATCGCCACGGTGGATACCGGTCGTCGCCGACAGCCGGTAGCCGAGGCTGGAGGTGCTCATGGTCGAAAACTATAATCGGTTTGATACAGCTGAAATGGCTCAAAACCGCGAACTAGTCGCGCGTCCGAAGCCGTCCATGGACGACAACCTGCACTCCCTGCCGCGGCAGCTGATCGAATTGCGAATGGAGCATGCGGACCTCGATAACCTCATCGATCGCGCGCTCTTCGACGTTGCCAGCGACGACCTCACCCTGCGCCGCCTGAAGAAGCGCCGCCTTCTCCTGCGCGATCGAATCACGCGCATCGAGTTCGAGCTCGAACCGCAGCAGCCGGCATGATTCCGGCCGGCCTCGGGCCGCAGGCATCGACGAGCGATCTGCACGACGCGATCCTGGTCGCGCTCGGCGCCGGCGGCGCGCTCGCATCGATCGATCCGAATCATGCCGAGCGCGCCGTGCAGCGCGAGATGGCGCTCGCCGTCGCCGGCGCGATCGAGGAGCGTAGCGCCCTCGTCGTCGAGGCCGGGACCGGCGTCGGCAAGACGTACGCCTACCTCGTTCCGGCGCTCCTGAGCGGCGCGCGCACGCTGCTGAGCACCGCCACGAAGACGCTTCAGGACCAGCTCTTCATGCGCGACCTGCCGCGCCTGCGCACGGCCCTCAACCTGCCGATCACGGTCGCGCTGCTAAAAGGCCGATCCAGCTACCTGTGCCTGCACCGCCTCGGGCGCGCGCGCCATGATGGTCATCTGCCCGATCGCTTCGCCGCTCGCGCCCTGGCCAAGGTCGAGGCGTGGGCGCAGACGACTGCGAGCGGTGACCTCGCCGAGCTCGAGGGCCTCGACGAGCGCAGCAGCATCGTTCCGCTCGTCACGTCGTCGCGCGAGAACTGCCTCGGCAGCGAGTGCCCCGAGTACCGCCAGTGCCACGTGATGAAAGCGCGGCGCGAAGCGATGCTCGCCGACCTCGTGGTCGTCAACCATCACCTGTTCTTCGCCGACATGGCGCTGCGCGACAGCGGCGTGGCCGAGCTGCTACCGAGCGTCGAGGTGGCGATCTTCGACGAGGCGCACCAGCTCGCCGAGGCCGGCGTGCAGTTCCTCGGCACCACCCTCGGCTCGGCCCAGCTGATCGACTTCGCGCGCGACATGCTCGCCGTCGGCCTGCAGCAAGCGCGCGGCCTTGCCGCCTGGCAGGAGCTCGCGGCCGCCTGCGATCACGCCGCGCGCGAGCTGCGCATCGCCGCCCAGGGCGAGATCGGCGACGTGCGCGGCAGCCTCAAGCTGCGCTGGGCCGAGCGCAGCGGCACGTCGACTTTCCTCGCCGCGCTGGCGCGTGTCGGCGAAACCTGCGAGAGCGCGGCAGGCGCGCTTGACACCGTGAGCGAGCTTGCGCCGGACTTTGTCCGCCTGCACGAGCGCGCCGCGCGCTTCGCCGAGCTCGCTCTCGAGTTCGGCGAACGGCCCCGCTCCGGTCACATCCGCTGGATCGACCTCCTCGCGCACCAGGCGCGCCTGGTCGAGTCGCCGCTCGACATCCGCGACGCGCTGCGCGAGCAAATGGCGAGGAGCGCGAAGACCTGGATCTTCACGTCGGCGACGCTCGGCGACGACGATCGCCTCAGCTGGTTCACCGAGCCGGCGGGTCTCGAGGACGCGCGCGTCCTCCGCCTCGGCAGCCCGTTCGACTACGCGGCCCACGCGCGCGTCTTCGTGCCGCGCGCCTTTCCTAAGCCGAGTGACGCCGGCCACCCGGACGCAGTGGCGAAGCTCGCGGCACGCTGCGCGTTGGCGCTAGGCGGCCGCACCTTCGTGCTGACGACGACGCTGCGCTCGCTGCAGGCGGTCGGCGCGCTGCTGCGCGTCGCCTTCGACGCCACCGGCGAGGCGATCGAGGTGCTGGTCCAGGGGCAAGGCTCGAAGCGCCAGCTGATGCGGCGCTTCCTCGACGCGCCGCACGCGGTGCTGGTCGGCTCGCAGAGCTTCTGGGAAGGCGTCGACGTTCCCGGTGATGCGCTGCAGTGCGTGATCATCGACAAGCTGCCGTTTCCGCCGCCGAACGATCCGCTCGTCGAGGCGCGCGTGAAGCGGCTCGAGTCCGACGGCCGAAACGCCTTCGCCGAGTACTTCGTCGCCGAAGCCGCAGTGGCGCTGAAGCAGGGCGCCGGCCGGCTGATCAGGAGCGAGAGCGACCGCGGCCTCCTCGTCGTCTGCGACCCGCGGATGGCGACGATGGGCTACGGACGCCGCCTGTTCGCCGCGCTGCCGCCGATGACCCGGGTCGAGGACGAGGTCGAGGCGATCGCCTGGCTGCGCGGGCTCGCCGGCGTCGTCGCGATCTAGACAATCGCAACGCGGCGAGCCGCGCTCACCAAATCTGCCACCACGGCGTTTTGCGGCGGCCGAAAACGTCGGTGTTGATAGTCGAGTTCGGGAAGTTCGTCTTGAGGACGCGCTCGGCGTCGTCGCGCAGTTCGGTCAGGCCGAGGCGGTCATAGCTCTGGGCGAGGATGACGAGCGCCTCTTCGGTCGATGGCGAGCGCTGGAACTCCTGCACCGCCTGCTGGGCGCGATTGGCAGCGGCGACGTAAGCGCCGCGGCGCAGGTAGTACCGGGCGACGTGCACTTCGTACGCGGCGAGCGAATTGACGATGTAGTTCATGCGCACGCGCGCATCTTCGGCGTAGCTCGACTGCGGGAACTGCTCGGTCAGCTGGCGGAACGACTGGTACGAATCGCGCGAGGCCTGCTGGTCGCGCTCGGAGAGATCCTGGCTCGCCAGGTTGCCGAGCAGGCCGAGGTTGTCGTTGAAATTGACGAGGCCCTGGAGGTAGAGCGCGTAGTCGAGCGCCGGGCTGGTCGGATGCAGCTTGATGAAGCGTTCGAGGGTCGACAGCGCTTGCGCCTTCTCGCCACTTTTCCAGAGGTAGTAGGCGCGCTCGATCTGCGCCTGCTGCGCGAGCACCGAGCCGGCGGCGCGGCCCTCGAGCCGCTCGTAGAGCTTGACCGCCTTCTCGTAGTTGCCGGCCGCGGCTTCGTCCTTGGCCTCGCTGTAGAGGCGCTCCGGGGTCCAGCGCGAGGTCTCGTCGCGCGGCGTCGTGTCGCACGCGGAGAGCAGGGCGGTCATGGTCGAGATCGCCGACACTGCGATCCATGAACGCCAAGACGGTGGGTTCGTTCTCATGCGGGAAGCGTGGAGTGGGTCGCCGCCCGGGCAGGCGTGACGCGTTGGGCCGGAACTGAATCTTATATGGTCGACGATGCCCGCCCCGAAGACGATGCCAACGCCGCTGCGGACGTCGACGGCGACGAGGCCGACGACGTTGCTGTGGAGCGGCGCGAGTTCGGTGTCGCCGCCGGGCAGCATGGCGAGCGCATCGACAAGGTCGTCGTTGGCGCGGTGCCCGAGTTTTCCCGCAATCATCTCCAGCAGCTGATCAAGGCAGGCTGGGTGCGTGCCGACGGCGTAGCGGTGACGAGCCCGGCGCAGCGCGTCCGCGCCGGCCAGACGCTCGCGGTCTCGCTGCAGCCGACGGAAGAAAGCCGCGCCTATCGCGCAGAGGACCTGCCGATCGCCATCGTCCACGAGGACGGCGACGTGCTCGTCGTCGACAAGGCCGCCGGTATGGTCGTCCATCCCGCCGCCGGCAACTGGTCGGGGACGCTGCTCAATGCGCTCCTGGCGCGCGACCCCGCGAGCGCGGCGCTGCCGCGCGCAGGCATCGTCCATCGCCTCGACAAGGACACGTCCGGCCTGATGTTGGTCGGCCGCACGCTCGCCGCGGTGACGATGCTGACGCGCGCGATCGCGGCGCGTGACGTGCAGCGCCGCTACCTCGCGATCGTCCACGGCATGCCGGCGGAGGAGCGCTGGACGATCGAGGCGCCGATCGGCCGCGATCCCAAGCTGCGCACGCGAATGGCGATCGTCGCGTCGGGCAAGCCGGCGCGAACCGATGTCGACCGCATTGCCGCCGGCGACGGCTTCGCTGCCCTGCGCTGCACGTTGCACAGCGGCCGCACACATCAGATCCGGGTGCACCTCTCGGCGCGCGGGCTGCCCCTCGTCGCCGATCGACTCTACGGCGGCGCGCCGGCGCTCGGCATGGCGCGGCAGGCGCTGCACGCGAACGTCCTGGCGTTCGCCCATCCCCGTTCGGGCGAGCGGTTGCGCTTCGAATCGGGCCCGCCCGGAGACTTCGCTCACGCGTGGGGGAGGGTGCTGGCGGCCGGCCGGCGCTGAAGTCCGGCCGGCCGGGGCTCGCAGCCGCTACAATCGGCCATTCCATTTCGATGCGAATGGTTCGCCCGGCGGCGAAACGCCCGGCCGAACCGCTCGGCGAGATCATCGAGACGTGACCGCACCCGAGGGTGCAAGCAACCGCGGCGGGAAACCCGCCGAAACCGCAGCGTCCCCCGACGCGCCCGACCGCCGCGCCGCGACGCGGCCGAGGATTTCACGACGAATGAAAACCCTGGATGCCAAGCGCGTCCTCGAAGCGGCGCTCATCTGCTCGAGCCAGCCGATGGCGCTGCGCGAGATGAACGCCCTGTTCGCTGGCGAGGTCGGCGACGACACCTTGCGGACGCTGCTCGATGAGCTCGCCGAGCAATGCAAGGGCCGAGCGATCGAGCTCGTCGCCGTGGCGACGGGCTGGCGCTATCAGAGCCGGGTCGAGATGGCGCCGTACCTGGCGCGCCTCGATCCCGAGCGGCCGCCGAAGTATTCACGCGCCGTCCTCGAGACGCTCGCCATCATCGCCTATCGACAACCCGTGACGCGCGGCGACATCGAGGACATCCGCGGCGTCGCCGTGGCGACCTCGGTCGTCAAGCAGCTCGAGGACCGCGGCTGGATCGAGGCCATTGGTTATCGCGAGGCGCCGGGTCGGCCGGCCTTGCTCGCGACGACGCGCCAGTTCCTCGATGACCTCGGCCTGAGCTCGCTCGAGCAGTTGCCGACGCTCGATGGCGCCGACGGCGAGCCCCTCGTGCAGGCAGCCGCGTTGCCGGACGGCGAATCGCAAGCGTCTCTTTCATTCGTCGAGCCGGCGTCCGACGCCTCGGCCGACATCCCCGCCGATCGCCCTCCTGCCGCCGCAGATGCCCTGGAACCGCACGCATGAATGATCCCGAAAACCCCTCGCTGCCGGTCGATCCGGCCGTTGATGGCGGCGACGACTCGCCGGCCGCGGTAGTGACGACCGCGCCGCGCCGCCGCCGTCGGGCTGCGCTCATCGATGCGCACCCCGAAGGCAACGGCGAAGCGACCGTCGCGACGATCGCGCCGGAGCCGACGGAGCGACCCGCCGAGCTCGCTCCAGCTCCCTCCGTCGTCGCTACAGACCCTGGCGCCGTGGAGGGCAGCGTCCAGGACAACGGCGGCACCGGATCGCGCGACGGTACGGGTGACGGCGCAGCGCCTTTGGGCGAGCGCAGTCGGCGTCGCAGCCGGCGTGACCGCCGCCGAGGCGATCGCGGCGGCGAAGGCGGTGAGCGGGTCGAGGAGCGGAGCGTTGCGCGGCCGCTGCTGCCGCCGAATTTCGAAGGTCCGCTGCCGCGCCACCTCCAGCCCGTCGTCCCGGTCGAGGCGAACGAGGTCTTCGCGCAAGTGCTCTCGGGCAAGTTCGACCAGGAAGTTGCCGAGGAGCCGGAGACCGAGGAAACGACGACCAAGCGCATCCTCGCGCCTGAGCCCGACGCGCCCAAGCTGCACAAGGTGCTGGCGCAGGCCGGCGTTGGCTCGCGTCGCGACATGGAAGAGGCGATCCAGGACGGCCATGTCACCGTCAACGGCGAGCCTGCCCACACCGGCCAGCGCATCTCGTTCGGCGATCGCGTCGAGGTCAACGGCAAGCCGGTGCGCCTGCGCATCGTGCCGCCGCCGGCGCGGATCATCGCGTACCACAAGCCCGCGGGCGAGATCGTCACGCATGACGATCCGCAGCACCGGCCGACCGGGTTCCGGCGCCTGCCACGGCTGCAGCAGGGCAAGTGGCAGTCCGTCGGCCGCCTCGACATCAACACCGAAGGGCTGCTGCTCTTCACGACCTCGGGCGGTCTCGCCAACCAGCTGATGCACCCGCGCTTTGGCGTGGAGCGCGAGTATGCGGTCCGCGTCATGGGCCATCTCGACGACCAGGCGCGCGCCAAGCTGCTCGAAGGAGTCGAGATCGACGGCCAGCGCGCGGCCTTCAAGTCCATCGCCAACGGCGGCGGCGAAGGCCTCAATGAGTGGTACCGGGTGGTCATCACCGAAGGGCGCAACCGCGAAGTGCGCAGGCTGTTCGATGCCGTTGGCCTGACGGTGAGCCGGCTGATTCGTATCCGCTACGGCACCGTCGTTCTGCCGCACGGCCTCAAGCGTGGCGTCTGGGTCGACCTCGACGAAAACGACGTGCGTGCCATCCGGCGCCTGGCCAGCGGCAACAACAATGCGGCGGAACGCGGCGAGGAACAGATTGAGGGCGGCGCCAAGCGGCACGACGAGCGCGGCCCGCGCAACGGCCGGCCGCAGAATGTCGGCGCGCAGAACGACCGACCCCAGAACGATCGCGGACCGAACGGTCGCGGACCCAACGACCGCCAGAGACCGCAGTCGCGACGTCCGGATGAGGCGCGCTTCGATGCGCCGCCGACGCAGGAACGTGAGCAGAGCGGTGAGGATCGCGACGACGACGACGACTTCGATCCGAGCCGGATTCCGAATCCGCTGCAACAGACCTTCGACCATCGGTTCGTGCAGGGGCGACGCATCGGCCCGAACAGCGGCTTCGGCGCCGGCGGCAGCGCGCCGCGTGCGCCGAGCGGTCCCAGGGGCGATCCGAAGCAGCCCGATCCGCTGCAGACCTCGGTTGGCTACATCGGCGCCGACGCCTTCCATCGCAAGAATCGCGGCCCCCGCGGCGGCGGCCAAGGCGGGGGCGGCGGCGGCCAGGGCGGGGGCAGCGGGGGCGGCGGTTACGGCGGTGGTGCTGGTGGGGGCGGCTACGGGGGCGGCGGCAGGCGCGGCCGCTGACCCCGCGCCGACCGGACCCCGCCCTCTACAATCGATGGCTTTGCCCAGGATCACGGAGTACACGCCATGGCGCTGGAACGCACCCTTTCGATCATCAAGCCCGACGCCGTCGCGAAGAACGTGATCGGCCAGATCTACGCGCGCTTCGAAGGCGCGGGGCTGAAGGTCATCGCCGCCAGGATGGCGCATCTCTCTCGCGCCGAGGCGGAGGCGTTTTACGCGGTCCATCGGGCGCGGCCGTTTTTCGGTGATCTGGTCTCGTTCATGATCTCCGGCCCGGTGATGATCCAGGTCCTCGAGGGCGAAGGCGCCATCGCGAAGAATCGCGAGCTCATGGGTGCGACCGACCCGAGGAAGGCCGATCGCGGCACGATCCGGGCCGACTTCGCGGCCAGCATCGACGCCAACGCGGTGCACGGCTCCGATGCCGCCGAGACGGCAGCGGTCGAGATCGCCTTCTTCTTCGCCGGCATATATCTCTACAGTCGCTGAGCGCGACCCCCGGGATGGTTAATCTCCTCCAGTTCGACCGCAGCGCGCTCGGCGACTGGTGCGAACGGCACGGCGAGCAGGCGTTTCGCGCGACCCAGCTCTTCCGCTGGATCCACCAGCGCGGTGAGCGCGATTTCGCGGCCATGACGAACCTGGCCAAGTCCTTCCGCGACAAGCTGATCGCGTCGGCAGAAGTGAGCGGCCTGCCGGTTGCGAGCGAGCAAGTCGCGCAGGACGGCACCGTCAAGTGGCTGTTCGACGTCGGCGCGGGCAATGCCGTGGAGACGGTCTTCATTCCCGAGACCGGGCGCGGCACGATCTGCATCTCGTCGCAGGCCGGCTGCGCCGTCAATTGCCGCTTCTGCGCCACCGGCCACCAGGGCTTCAGCCGCAATCTCACCACCGCCGAGATCGTCGCCCAGATCTGGCACGCCGAGTTCGAGCTGCGCCGCCGCCTCGGCCTGGCCGAGGGCGAGCGGGCGATCACGAACGTGGTCATGATGGGAATGGGCGAGCCGCTACAGAACTACGGCGCGCTCGTGCCGACGCTGAGGACGATGCTCGACGATCACGGCTACGGCCTCTCGCGCCGTCGCGTCACCGTCTCGACTTCCGGCGTCGTACCGATGATCGAACGCCTCCGCGAAGACTGCCCGGTCTCGCTTGCGATCTCCCTGCACGCGCCCGACGACGCGTTGCGCAACGAGCTCGTGCCCCTGAACCGAAAGTACCCGATCGCCGAGCTGCTCGCATCGGCGCAGCGCTACCTCGAGCGCGCTCCGCGCGACTTCATCACGATCGAGTACTGCATGCTCGACGGCGTCAACGACTCGCCGACGCAGGCCGAGGCCCTGCTCGCGCTCCTGCGCGGCGACGGCAGCGCGGCGCGGCGCGGCCTGCCGTGCAAGGTCAACCTGATCCCCTTCAACCCGTTTGCCGCCTCGGGCCTGAAGCGCTCGCCGGCGGCGAGCGTCACCGCGTTCGCCGCGGTGCTTCAGGAGGGTGGCATCGTCACTACCGTTCGCAAGACGCGCGGCGACGACATCGCCGCCGCCTGTGGCCAACTCGCCGGCGAAGTGCAGGACAGGACCCGCGTCGCGGAGCGGCGCGCGGGCGCGGTGCCGCTGCGCATCGCCGCGCCCGCGTCGCGCCGTCGCCCGGCCGAAGACACCTCCCTTTGGCGCCGCCCATGAGCCGCGATTCCGCACGGCGCTCGCGGGCTCTCTCGCTTGCTCTCGTCGCGGCGCTCGCGGCGCTGCTCGCCGCCTGCGAGGTGCCCACGCGCGTCGTTCCCGCCAACGAGACGCGCGACCGCATCACCGCGTCCGACGAGCCGGAGCCGCAGAAGCGCGCACGAGCGCGCATGGAGCTCGCGTCGGCGTATTTCAGCCGCGGCCAGATGACGACGGCGCTCGACCAGGTCAAGCTCTCGATCGCCGCCGATCCGCTCTACGGCGAGGCATTCAACCTGCGCGGGCTGATCTACGCCAACCTCGGCGACACCGCGCTTGCCGAGGAAAGCTTCAAGCGTGCGCTGCAGCTCAATGCGCGCGACGCCGATTCGATGCACAACTACGGCTGGTACCTCTGCCAGCAGCAGCGCTACGCCGAGGCGAACGCGTTGTTCAATCAGGCGCTGGCGATGACACAGTACCGCGGCATCGCCCGCACCTTGCTAGCCCAGGGCGTGTGCCAGGCGCACGCCGGCCAGCTCGCCGATGCCGAGGCCTCGCTTGCGCGCGCCTACGAGCTCGACCCCTCGAGTCCCTTCACCGCGACGAATCTCTCCGAGGTGCTTTATCGCCGCGGCGAGTTCGAGCGCGCGCGCTTCTATGTGCGCCGCGTCAACGCACAGCCCGACGTCGCGAACGCGCAGACGCTCTGGCTGGCGGCGCGCATCGAGATGAAAATGGGCAACCGCCAGGGAGCGTCCGAGTTCGGCGCGCAGCTGCGCAACCGCTTCCCCGATTCGCGCGAGGCCTCGGCCTATGCCCGGAGCGCCTTCGATGAGTGACGCGGCCGGCGCGGCGGTCGGCCCGGTCGCGGCGCCGAGCGCGGGGCGCCTGCTGCGCGAGGCGCGCGAGCGCCAGGGCCTGCACATCGCCGCGCTCGCCGCGTCGATCAAGGTGACGCAGAAGAAGCTCGAGCTGCTCGAGGCCGATCGCTTCGACGCGCTGCCCGACGCGACCTTCACGCGCGCCCTGGCTCAGACGGTGTGCCGCGCGCTCAAGATCGATTCGGCCGCGGTGCTCCGTCTTCTTCCGCCGCCCGCGGGCTATCGGCTCGAGCAGGTCGGCGAGGGCCTCAACGCGCCGTTTCGCGAGCGCCCCGGCGCGATGGTGCAGCGCGAAGGCGCGTCGTTCGCGTTCGGCTGGGTGTTCTGGATCGTCACGCTCCTCCTCATCGCCAGCGCGGCCATGTACTTCCTGCCGCCCGGGTGGACCGGCAAGCTCGGCTGGGTCGCCCTGACCGCGCCGGCGGCAGGGGTTTCCGGCGCCGAGCGCGCGGCCTCGACCGTGCCGAGCACCGAGGCGCCGTCGTCGGTCGCGCCGCCGATGCAGGACGTCACGCCGCTGCCGGCGCCGACGGGCGCATCGGGCGTCGGCGCGCGCGAGGCCGAGCCCAACGTCGTCGACGTCAGCGCCGGTACGGTCACGCGCGACAAGGTCGCCGCCCCGGAGTCGAAGCAGCCGTGAGCCTCTCGAGCGATACCGCGTCATTTCGCGACCCGGCCGCCGCCGCACCCGAGTCGTTCATCGTCCCCGCGCGACCGGCGCCGCGCCGCTCGCGCCAGGCGAGCGTTCGCTGGGGCTCGCGCGTGGTCACCATCGGCGGCGATGCGCCGGTGCGAGTGCAGGCCATGACCAACACCGACACCGTCGACGCAATCGGCACCGCCATCCAGGTCAGGGAGCTTGCGATCGCGGGCTCGGAGCTGGTTCGCATCACGGTCAACACGCCGGAAGCGGCGGCCGCCGTGCCCTACATCCGCGAGCAGCTCGACCGCATGGGCATCGACGTGCCCCTGATCGGCGATTTCCACTACAACGGCCACCGCCTGCTCAGTGACTTTCCCGCCTGCGCCGAGGCGCTCTCGAAGTACCGGATCAACCCGGGCAACGTGGGCAAGGGCGACAAGCACGATCGCCAGTTCGCGCAGATGATCGAGGCGGCCGCGCGCTACGACAAGGCGGTGCGCATCGGCGTCAACTGGGGCAGTCTCGACCAGGAGCTGCTCACCGACCTGATGGACGAGAACGCGTTGCTCGCCGACCCGCAGCCGCCGCAGCAGATCATGTACCGCGCGATCATCATGTCGGCTCTCGGCTCCGCGCGGCGCGCCGAGGAGATCGGTCTGGCCCCCGAGCAGATCATCCTGTCGTGCAAAATGTCAGGCGTCCAGGACCTGATCAGCGTCTATCGGGCGCTTGCGCGGCGCTGCGACTACCCGCTCCACCTCGGCCTCACCGAAGCCGGCATGGGAACCAAGGGAACGGTGGCGTCGACCGCCGCGCTGGCGGTGCTGCTCCAGGAGGGCATCGGCGACACGATCCGCGTCTCGCTGACGCCCCAGCCAGGCGAGGCCCGCACCCAGGAGGTCGTGATCGCGCTCGAGATCCTGCAGTCGCTCGGCCTGCGTTCGTTCAACCCCAGTGTCACCGCGTGCCCGGGCTGCGGCAGGACGACGAGCACGACCTTCCAGGAGCTTGCCAAGCAGATCGACGACTACCTACGCGCGCAGATGCCGATCTGGAAGACTCGCTACCCCGGCGTCGAGAAGATGAAGGTCGCCGTGATGGGCTGCATCGTCAACGGTCCGGGCGAAAGCAAGCATTCCGACATCGGCATCAGCTTGCCCGGCACCGGCGAGGCGCCGGCGGCGCCCGTCTTCATCGACGGCGTGAAGGCGCTGACGCTGCGCGGCGACAACATCGCCAACGAGTTCCACGCGCTGGTCGAGAACTACATCGAGAAGCGCTTCGGTGCGCCGGCGCAGTCATCCTGAGCGAAGCGAACGATCCGGGGTACGGCGAAGGGGAGATCCCGCACTGCGTTCCCGATGACAAAGCGAACATGAGCGAGGCACTGCGCGCCGTCAAGGGAATGAACGACATCCTGCCGCCGGAATCGGCGCGCTGGGTGTGGTTTGAGGACAAGGTGCGTGCGCTGATGCGCCGCTACGGCTACAGCAACGTCCGCACGCCGGTCGTCGAGCCGACGGCGCTGTTCGTGCGCGGCCTCGGCGAGGTCACCGACATCGTCGAGAAGGAGATGTACTCCTTCACCGACGCCATGAACGGCGACCGGCTGTCGCTTCGCCCCGAAGCGACAGCGGGCATCGTACGCGCGATGATCGAGCACAACGCGCTCTACAACGGGCCGCTGCGCTTGTGGAGCGAGGTGGTGCTGTTCCGTCACGAGCGCCCTCAGAAGGGCCGCTACCGGCAGTTCCACCAGATCGACATCGAGGCGCTCGGCCACGCCGGCCCCGATGTCGACGCCGAGCAGATCCTGATGTGCCGCACACTACTGCAGGATCTCGGCCTCGCGGTCGGCAGCGACGTGCGCCTCGAGCTGAACAGCCTCGGCCAGCCCGACGAGCGCAGTGCCCACCGCGCCGCGCTGATCGAGTATCTCGAGGCGCGCGCCGACGCCCTCGACGACGACTCGCGCCGCCGCCTGCACAGCAATCCGCTGCGCGTCCTCGACAGCAAGAACCCGTCGTTGCAGGCGCTGATCGAGGGCGCGCCCCGGCTGATCGACTATCTCGGCGCCGACTCGCTGGCGCACTTCGACGCCGTTCGAACCGTGCTCGACGCCGCCGGCCTCGCATATCGCGTCAATCCGCGCCTGGTGCGCGGCCTCGACTATTACAACCTCACCGTCTTCGAGTGGGTCACGGATCGTCTCGGCGCGCAAGGAACCGTCTGTGGCGGCGGCCGCTACGACGGGCTCTTCGAGCAGCTCGGCGGCAGGCCGACGCCTGCGGTGGGCTGGGGAATGGGAATCGAGCGCATGCTGCTGCTGCTCGAGGCGGTCGGCATCGCGATGCCGGCGTCAGCGCTGGACGTATACGCAATCATTCCGGGCGCCGACGCGCTGGCACGGGCGATGACTACCTGCGAGTTGCTGCGTGCGGCGGGGGTGGCCGTGCAGATGCACGCCACGGCGGGCGATGGCCCCGGCAGCATGAAGTCGCAGTTCAAGAAGGCCAACGCCAGCGGCGCGCGCTACGCGCTCATCTTCGGCGCCGACGAGCGTGCCCGCGGCGAGGTGTCGCTGAAATCGCTTCGCGACGCCGCCGCGCCGCAACGATCGCTGGCGCTCGCCGACCTCGCCGTATGGGCCGCGACCCTCACCGCATAATCCCCGGTTTGCCCGCTTCCGCTTGTTGCTTCGAGCGCTTTCCGCACCCGCCATGGCCACCCATCTCGATCTCGAAGAGCAGGAACAGCTCGACCAGCTGAAAGCGTTTTGGAAGCAGTACGGCAACCTCGTCACCTGGGTGCTCGTGCTCGCGCTCGGCGGTTTTGCGGCGTGGAACGGCTGGAATCTCTACCAGCGTGATCAAGGCGCGAAGGCGGGGTCGCTGTACGACGAGCTCGATCGCGCTGCGCAGGCCGGCGACAGCGAGCGGACGACGCGGATCTTCGCCGACATGAAGGAACGCTACCCGCGCGCGACATTCACGCAGCAAGGCGGCCTTGTCGCCGCGCGCGTGGCCGTCGAGAAGGGTCAGCTTGACGCCGCCATCGCGAGCCTGGTCTGGGTGGCCGACAAAGGCGGCGAGGGCGAGTACCGGTCGATCGCCCGGCTTCGCCTCGCCGGCCTGCTGCTCGACACCAAGAAGTACGAGGAAGCGCTGAAGCAGCTCGACGCTATCGACGTCCCCCAGTTCGCGCCGCTCGCCGCCGATCGCCGCGGCGACGTCCTGCTCACCGAGGGCAAGAGCGCCGAAGCGCAGGCAGCCTACCTGAAGGCGTGGACCGCCATGGACCCAAAAGTCGACTACCGTCGGCTCATCGAGGCCAAGCTGAACCTGCTCGGCGTGCAGCCGGCGGCAAGCGCCGCGAGCGGCGCCGAGGCAGCGAAGTGACGCGATCCTGGCGGCGGCGCGGCGCCCGGCGGTGCGCGACTTGGTCACTGGCCGTCGCGGCCAGC
Source organism: Burkholderiales bacterium (assembly GCA_038241255.1). GTDB lineage: Bacteria > Pseudomonadota > Gammaproteobacteria > Burkholderiales > Burkholderiaceae_C > Schlegelella_A. The sequence continues at coordinate 17,843 of JBBRFW010000035.1, forward strand.
CTCCTCGCGGGCTGCTCGCTGTTCGGACCCGACAAGCCCAAGCCGAAGGAGCTCGAGCCGATTGCCGCGCCGATCACGGTGCGGCCGGTTTGGAACCAGCACATTGGCGCGGCCCAGTTTCCGCTCACCGTCGCCGTCAACGGCAGCGTCGTGACGCTCGCAGCCGGCGATGGCACCGTCCTCGCCGTCGACGCCGGGAGCGGCCGCGCCCTCTGGCGCGCCAACGTTGGCGCGAAGATCTCGGCCGGCGTGGGCAGCGACGGCACCGTCAGCGCCGTCGTCACCCGCGACGGCGAGCTCGTCGCGCTCGAGGCCGGGCAGGTCAGGTGGAAGAAGGCCGTCGGGGTTCGCGTCGCGACCGCGCCGCTCGTCGCCGGCGGCCGCATCTTCGTGCTCGGCGTCGACCGCACGGTGCAGGCGTTCGACGCCAGCGACGGCATCCGGCTCTGGCAAGTGCAGCGGCCAGGCGATGCGCTGACCCTTTCGCAGACCGGCGTCATCGCCGCGTTCAAGAACACCCTCGTGGTCGGCCAGGGTCCGCGCATGGCCGGTATCGATCCCATCGCGGCGACGCTGCGCTGGGAGGTGCCGCTCGGCTCGCCGCGCGGTGCCAACGAGGTCGAGCGCCTAGCCGACCTGGTCGGCCCGCCTGTTCGCAGCGGCGATCTCCTCTGCGCGCGCTCGTTCCAGGCTGCGGTCGGCTGCGTCGACGCGCAGCTCGGCAACATCGCCTGGACCAAGACCGTCGGCGGCACCGATGCGATCACCGGCGACACCGAGCTGCTGTTCGGCGCCGATGCATCCGACCGGCTGAGCGCGTGGCGGACGGCGACCGGCGACGTCGCCTGGACCTCGGAGGCGATGATGTTCCGCGGCCTCGGCGCGCCGGCCATCGTCGGCCAGTCGGTGGTCTTCGGCGATGCCAACGGCACCCTGCACTGGTTCTCGCGCGCCAAGGGCGAGTCGCAGGCCCGCGTGCCGACTGACGGCAGCGCGATCACGACGGCGCCGGTGAGCGCCGGCGGCGTGCTCGTCGTCGTCACTCGCGGCGGCGGCGTGTTCGCGTTCCGGCCGGCCTGACCTCGTCCAGGGTGCTGAACCGGCCGCGCCGTTGAAACCCGTCATCGCCCTGGTCGGCCGACCGAACGTTGGCAAGTCGACTCTCTTCAATCGCCTCACGAGGACGCGCGACGCCATCGTCGCCGACTTCGCCGGCCTGACGCGCGACCGCCACTACGGCGATGCCACCGTCGGCGGACACGGGTTCATCGTCATCGACACCGGCGGCTTCGAGCCCGAGAACCCGACCGGCATCGTCAAGGAGATGGCGCGCCAGGCCGAGCAGGCAGTCGCCGAGGCCGATGCGGTGGTCTTCGTCGTCGACGTGCGCGCCGGTGCGTCGGCGCATGACCACGACATCGCGCGCTACCTGCGAACGGCCGGCAAGCGCGTCGTCCTCGCCGCCAACAAGGCCGAAGGCATGCCCGAGTCGCCGCTGCTCGGCGAGTTCTACGAGCTCGGCCTCGGCGAGCCGCACCCGGTCTCGGCGGCGCACGGGCAGGGCGTGGTCTCGCTCGCCGAGGCCGCGCTCGAGGCCGCGCTCGGGCAGCTGCTACCGCCCGATCCCGATGACGGCGATGCCGAGCGCTCGAGCGAGCAGGCCGATGCCGACGCGCCGATCCGGCTTGCCGTGGCGGGCCGGCCGAACGTCGGCAAGTCGACGCTCATCAACGCTTGGCTCGGCGAGGAGCGCCTGGTCGCCTTCGACCAGCCCGGGACGACGCGCGATGCGATCGTCGTCCCGTTCGAGCGCGGCGGGAAGCGCTTCGACCTCATCGACACGGCCGGCCTGCGCCGGCGCGGCAAGGTGTTCGAAGCGGTCGAGAAGTTCTCGGTCGTCAAGACGCTGCAGGCGATCGCCGCGGCCGACGTCGTCCTCCTCCTCCTCGACGCGACCCAGGGCGTCACCGACCAGGACGCCCACATCGCCGGCTACATCCTCGAGAGCGGGCGTGCCGTCGTCGTCGCCGTCAACAAGTGGGACGCGGTCGATGCCTACGCGAAGGAGACGCTGCAGCGCTCGATCGAGCAGCGCCTGCCGTTCCTCAAGTTCGCGCCGGTGCTCAACGTCTCGGCGAAGAAGCGGCAGGGCTTCGGCCCGGTGTGGACGGCCATCGCCGACGCCCACGCCTCGGCGACGCGCAAAATGCCGACGCCGGTGCTGACGCGCCTGCTCCAGGAGGCCGTGCTGCACCAAACGCCCAAGCGGGCCGGCGCATTCCGCCCCAAGCTCCGCTACGCGCACCAGGGCGGAATGAAGCCGCCGGTGATCATCATCCACGGCAACTCCCTCGAGCACGTGACAGACGCTTACAAGCGATTCCTGGAAGGGCGCTTCCGGGCCCATTTCAAGCTCACCGGCACGCCGCTCCGGATCGAGATGCGATCGTCGAAGAATCCGTTCGTGGAGAAGGGCCGGTGAGGCATGGCCTTACGCGCCATTGCTGGTAATCCCTGTGTTAAGGTTTCTCGCTCCAGAACACATCACGGAGCATGAACGTGAGCAACAAAGGGCAGCTCTTACAAGACCCCTTCCTGAACCTGCTGCGCAAGGAGCACGTTCCGGTTTCAATCTACCTCGTCAACGGGATCAAGCTGCAGGGACACATCGAGTCCTTCGACCAGTACGTCGTCCTGCTGCGCAACACCGTCACGCAGATGGTCTACAAGCACGCAATTTCGACCGTGGTTCCCGGCCGCGCGGTGAATTTCCAGACCCAGCCCGAGCCGTCATCTTCCGAGCCCTCTTGACGCGCGGTTCCAGCCCGAGGTCCGACCCGTGAGTGCGGTGCGCCCGCCAGACGGCGACACGCCCGCCAGGGCGATCCTCGTCGGCGTCGATTTCGGCCGCGGCAGCAGCTTCGAGGAATCGCTCGACGAGCTGGCGCTGCTCGCCGAGTCCGCCGGCGACGTTGCGGTTGCGCGCGTCATCGCACGCCGCAAGGCGCCCGACGCCGCCTTCTTCGTCGGCTCGGGCAAGGCCGACGAGCTGAAGGAGCTCGTGCAGCTCCATCAGGCCGAAGCCGTCATTTTCGACCAGGCGCTCTCGCCCGCGCAGCAGAGAAACCTCGAGCGCCACCTCGGCGTCGCCGTCGCCGATCGCACCATGCTGATCCTCGAGATCTTCGGCGAGCGCGCGCAGAGCCACGAGGGAAAGCTGCAGGTCGAGCTGGCGCGCCTGCAGTACCTGTCGACGCGGCTGGTGCGGCGTTGGAGCCACCTCGAGCGCCAGCGCGGCGGCATCGGCAACCGAGGCGGCCCGGGCGAGGCGCAGATCGAGCTCGACCGTCGCATGATCGGCGAGCGCATCAAGAGTATTAAGAAGCAGCTCGAGAAGGTCAAGCGCCAGCGCAGCACGCAGCGGCGCGCACGCGAAAGGAACGCCGCGTTCCGCGTCTCGCTCGTCGGCTACACCAACGCCGGCAAGTCGACGCTGTTCAACGCCCTCGTCAACGCCGAGGCTTATGCGGCCGACCAGCTGTTCGCGACGCTCGACACGACGACGCGCCAGCTCCACCTATCGGGGCTCGCCCGCTCGGTCGCGTTGTCAGATACGGTCGGCTTCATCCGCGACCTGCCGACGACGCTCATCGAGGCGTTCCAGGCGACCTTGAGGGAGGCGGCCGACGCCGACCTGCTGCTTCACGTCGTCGACGGCTCGAGCGCCGAGCTCGGTGCGCAGATGCAGGAAGTGCAACGCGTCCTCGTCGAGATCGGTGCCGCTGACGTGCCGCAAGTCCTGGTCCACAACAAGATCGACCGGATGGAAGAGACCGAGCGGCCGCGCGTTCTCGCCGACAGCGCCGAGCTGCCCGGCGGTGCACGCGTGCCGCGCGTCTTCGTCAGCGCGCTGACCGGCGAGGGCCTCGAGCTGCTGCGCGGGCGCATCAGCACCGCCGCGGCGCCGGACGCGGCATTGAATCCCGACGGGTCGGCCGCACCTTCTGCGCCTGGGGAGACGCGCGACGACGACGCCTTCGCCGAAGGCGACGAGGCCCCCCACACGGGCACCTATGATTCGCACGCCTGAGTCCCTGTCTCTCTCGCCCTTTGCCATTCAATCGCCCATGACCTTGCCCTGCTCGCCGGACGAATCGACTGCCGTGCGTCTGCGAGCGGCGAGCGCCGCGGCCGTAGCCTGGCTCGCAGCCGGCTGGCGCCGAGCCACCGGCCGTGCCCGTACCGCGAGCCCTGCCGGCGTGACGCTGCTCGAGAATGGCGGGCGCAACGACGGCCCGCCCGACCTCGACGAGCTCTGGCGCGATTTCAACCGCAAGCTGAGCGGCCTTTTCAGCAGCCGTGGCGGCGCCAAGCGGGGCAGCGGCGGCGATTCCGGCGGCGGCCCGAATTTCCAGCCCAACCTGAAGAGCGCCGGCGTCGGCGCCGCGCTGATTGGCGGCGTCATCGTCCTCATCTGGCTCGGCAGCGGCGTCTTCATCGTCCAGGAAGGCCAGCAGGCCGTGGTCACGTCTTTTGGCCGCTACAGCCACACCGTGGACGCCGGCTTCCAGTGGCGCTTCCCGTATCCGTTCCAGGCGCACGAGACGGTCAACGTCACCCAGCTGCGCTCGACCGAGGTCGGCCGCAATTCGGTCTCACAGGCGACCGGCCTGCGCGACTCGTCGATGCTGACCCAGGACGAGAACATCGTCGACATCCGCTTCACGGTGCAGTACCGGCTCAAGGACGCGCGCGCCTTCCTGTTCGAGAACCGCGATCCCGAAGCCGCAGTGACGCTCGCCGCGGAGTCGGCGGTGCGCGAGATCGTCGGCAAAAGCAAGATCGACTCGGTGCTCTACGAGCAGCGCGACGCGATCGCCAACCAGCTGGTGCAATCGATCCAGGGCCAGCTTGACCGGCTGAGGACGGGCATCCTCGTCGTCAACGTCAACGTGCAGAGCGTGCAGCCGCCGGAGCAGGTGCAGGCGGCGTTTGAGGACACCCTGAAGGCCGGCCAAGACGGCGATCGGCTGAAGAAGGAAGGCCAGGCCTACGCGAGCTCGGAGATCCCGAAGGCGCAGGGCACGGCGGCGCGCCTGCGCCAGGAGGCCGAGGGCTACAAGGCGCGCGTGGTTTCTCAGGCCGAAGGCGACGCCGACCGCTTCGGCCGCCAGCTCACCGAATACCAGAAGGCCCCGCAGGTGACTCGCGAGCGCCTCTACATTGACACCATGCGTGAGGTCTACTCGAACATCACCAAGGTGATGGTCGACGCCCACAACAACTCTACCCTTCTCAACCTTCCGCTCGACAGGCTGCTGCAGCAGGCGGCAGCGGCGCCGGCCACCGCGCCGCCGGGCGCGACCTCGGCGCCGCCGACTGCGGCCGAGGCAGCGCCGCCGAGCAACAGCGTCGACGTCCGCTCGCGCGAAAACCAGCGCGGCCGCGACCGCGACAGTCGGTGACTTGGAGCGCACGATGAATCGCCTCGGTCTCTTCGTCGGCGGATTGCTGCTCCTTCTGATGCTGGCGTCGTCGACGCTCTTCATCGTCGATCAGCGCCAGGTCGCCGTGGTCTACGAGTTCGGCCAGATCAAGGAAGTGATCCAGGAGCCGGGGCTGAAGTGGAAGCTACCGCCGCCATTTCAGAACGTCGCCTTCCTCGATCGCCGCATCCAGACGCTCGACAGCCCGGAAACGCGGCCGATCTTCACCGCCGAGAAGAAGAGTTTGGTCATCGACTGGCTGGTCAAGTGGCGCGTCACCGACCCGCGCCAGTTCATCCGAAACAACGGTGCCGACATGCGGAATCTGGAGGCGCGCCTGTCGCCGATCGTCCACGCGGCGTTCAACGAGGAGGTGACCAAGCGAACAGTCGGCGAAGTGCTGTCCAGCGCGCGCGACAAGGTGATGCAGGACGTTCGCAGTCGGCTCACGGACGAAGCCAAATCGTTCGGCATCGAGATCCTTGACGTCCGCATCAAGCGCGTCGACTTCGTCGGCAACATCACCGACTCGATCTACAGCCGCATGGCGTCGGAGCGCAAGCAGGTCGCGAACCAGCTCCGCGCCACCGGCGCCGCAGAAGGCGAGAAGATTCGCGCCGACGCCGACCGCCAGAGAGAGGTGATCGTCGCCGAGGCGTATCGCGACGCTCAGAAAGTCAAGGGCGAGGGCGACGCGAGGGCGTCTTCCATCTTCGCCGAGTCGTTCGGGCGCGATCCGCAGTTCGCCCAGTTCTATCGCAGCCTCGAGGCCTATCGAGCGAGCTTTCGCAACAAGACCGATCTGATGATCGTCGATCCGGGCAGCGAATTCTTCCGCGCGTTGCGAGGCTCCGGGTCGGCGCCGGCGGTCGCGGCGCGTCCGGCGCCGGGCCGGAAATAGGGCTTGTCGTCGGTTGCGTTCTGGGACGTCGCGCTCAGCGCGGTCGCCTTGATGCTCGTGGCCGAGGGCCTGCTGCCCTTCGTGAATCCCCGGTCGTGGCGCCGCATCTTCGAGCACGCGCTGCGGATGAGCGACGGCCAGATCCGGTTCCTCGGTCTGGCCAGCGTCGTCGCCGGGCTGGCGATGCTGCTGGCCTTCTGGTCCTGAGCCCGACTCTACAATCTGTTTTTTAACGAGCCGCGTTTTCGCATGTCCTCTGCCTGGCTCTTGCCGGAGCACATCGCCGATGTCCTTCCGGCGCGCGCCCAGCACATCGAAGCCCTGCGCCGCGGCCTGCTCGACGCGGCCGCTGGCTTCGGCTTCGAGCTCGTCATTCCGCCGATGCTTGAGCACATCGAGTCGCTCCTCTCGGGCACCGGCCACGCGCTCGATCTGCAGACCTTCAAGCTCGTCGACCAGCTCAGCGGCCGCACGCTCGGCCTGCGCGCCGACAGCACGCCGCAGGTCGCGCGCATCGATGCCCACATGCTCAATCGCAGCGGGATCGCGCGCCTCTGCTACTGCGGCCCGGTGCTGCACGCGCGCGCCTCGGGCGCCGGCTCGACGCGCGAGCCGCTCCAGTTCGGCGCCGAGATCTACGGGCACGACGGCCTCGAGGCCGACCTCGAGATCCTCGACCTGATGCTCGAGTGCCTGCATGTCGCGGCGATCGAGGACGTCGTCGTCGACCTCGCCGATGCGCGCATTGTCCGCGCCGTGCTCGCCGGCGTTCCCGTCGATGGCGTCCGGCTCGACGCCGTCTACGCAGCGCTGGCTGGCAAGGACGCAGTCGAGATCCGCGCCCTGAGCGCGTCGTTTCCGGCCGTGGCGCGGCGCGGCCTCGAGGTGCTGATCGGCTTGTATGGCGATGAACGCGTGCTCGACGAGGCCGCGCGCTCGCTGCCGGAGCGCGCTGGCATCGCCAGCGCGCTCGCCGACCTGCGCCGCCTCGCCGAGCACGCGCGCCAGGCGCATCCGCGCGCCCGCGTCGGCGTCGATCTCGCCGATTCGAGCGGCTACGCCTACTACAGCGGGGCGCGCTTCGCCGCCTACGCGCGCGGCGCCAGCGATGCCATCGCGCGCGGCGGCCGCTACGACGAAGTCGGCGCGATCTTTGGGCGCAACCGGCCCGCGGTCGGCTTCGGCCTCGACGTTAAGGATCTGGCGATGCTGTCGCTGCCGCCCGAAGGACGCGAGCCGATCCTGGCGCCCGCCGGTGACGACGCTGCGCTGCGCAGCGCCGTGCGGGCCTTGCGCGCGCGCGGCGAGGTGGTCGTCGCCGAGCTCGGCGGCGGCTCCGGCGGGCAAGCAGGCGCCGGCCGCCGGCTCGTCGAATCCGCGGGCCGCTGGGCCGTCGCGCCGCGCTGAGGAGTCGCTTCGGCGCTCAACTTTCAATCTTCCGCACAGGACCCGAGGCATGGACGCGAGCATGAAGACGACATCGGCGGCGCCGGGCCGCAACGTCGTCGTGGTCGGCACGCAATGGGGCGACGAGGGCAAGGGCAAGGTCGTCGACTGGCTCACCGACCACGCCCAGGCGGTGGTCCGCTTCCAGGGCGGCCACAATGCCGGCCATACCCTGGTGATCGACGGCGTCAAGACGGCGCTGCAGCTGATCCCCTCGGGCATCATGCGCGCCGGCGTTCGCTGCTACATCGGCAACGGCGTGGTGGTCGATCCGCAGCACCTGCTCGGCGAGATCGGCCGGCTCGAGGCAATGGGCATCGAGGTCCGATCGCGCCTGCTCGTCAGCGAGTCGTGCCCGCTTATCCTGCCTTTTCACGTCGAGGTCGACAAGGCGCGCGAGCTGATGCGCGAATCGAGCGGCGCCGGCAAGATCGGCACCACCGGCAAGGGCATCGGTCCGGCCTACGAGGACAAGGTCGCGCGGCGCGCGCTGCGGGCGCAGGACCTGAAGCATCCGGAGCGCTTCGCCAAGAAGCTGCGCGAGCTGCTCACGTTGCACAACTTCGCGCTCGAGGGCTTTTTTCACGTCAAGCCGCTCGCCTTCGCGCCGATCTTCGAGATGGCGATGCAGGCCGGCGAGGCGCTCCGGCCGATGATTGGCGACGTCGGCTACACCCTCTATAACGCGAATCGCGACGGCGCCAACATCCTCTTCGAAGGCGCGCAGGGAACGCTGCTCGACATCGATCACGGCACCTATCCGTTCGTCACGTCGAGCAACTGCGTGGCCGGCAATGCCGCCGCAGGCTCTGGCGTCGGGCCCGACCTGCTGCACTACATCCTCGGCATCACCAAGGCCTACACCACGCGCGTCGGCGGCGGTCCCTTCCCGAGCGAGTTGCCGATCGACGTGCCCGGGACGATCGGCCACCACCTCTCGACCGTGGGGCAGGAGCGCGGCACCGTGACGGGCCGGGCGCGCCGCTGCGGCTGGCTCGACGCTGCGCTGCTCAAGCGCTCGATCATCATCAACGGCATCTCGGGGCTGTGCATCACAAAGCTCGACGTGCTCGACGGCGTGGCCGAGATCAAGGTCTGCGTCGGCTATCGGCTGCGAGGCGAGACGATTGACATCCTGCCGCTCGACGCCGACGACATTGCCGCCTGCGTGCCGATCTACGACACCTTGCCGGGCTGGAGCGAGAGCACATTCGGAGCGACCCGCTGGGACGCGCTGCCTCAGAACGCGCGCCGCTACCTCGAGCGCGTCGAGAGCTTCATCGGCGCGTCGATCGACATGGTCTCGACCGGCCCGGATCGCGAGCACACGATCCTCCTGCGCCACCCGTACCTGCCCGATGCCGCGCCCCGCTCGGCGCGCCGGCAGATGGCCCTCTCGCTCTAGCCTCCCGCACGCCGAGGACGACATGCTCACCGACGACGGCAAACATCTCTACGTCTCCTGGGACGAGTACCACATGCTGATCGAGCGCCTGGCGCTCAAGATCGACGCGTCGGGCTGGCAGTTCGACCAGATCCTGTGCCTGGCGCGCGGCGGCATGCGCCCCGGCGACGTGCTTTCCCGCGTGTTCGACAAGCCGCTGGCGATCATGGCCACGAGCTCGTATCGCGCCGAAGCAGGTACCATCCAGGGGCGGCTCGATTTGGCGAAGTACATCACACTGCCGCGCGGCGAGCTCGCCGGGCGAGTGCTGCTCGTCGACGACCTCGCCGACTCGGGGATCACCTTGCGGGCCGTGGTCGACCGCCTGCGCGGCATGCCGCAGATCAACGAGCTTCGATCGGCGGTCATCTGGACCAAGGGCGTCTCGTCGTACACGCCGGACTATCACGTCGAGATGCTGCCCACGAGCCCGTGGATCCATCAGCCTTTCGAGGAGTACGACGACTTGCGTCCGGCCGGTTTGGCCCGCAAGTTCCAGATTTGAAAAATCAAAAGGAAAGGGCCTGCATCGCAAGCCCTCTGTCCTTCCACATTGGTGCCCAGGAAGGGACTCGAACCCCCACGGAGTTACCCGCTAGTACCTGAAACTAGTGCGTCTACCAATTCCGCCACCTGGGCATCTCAGGCAACCACGGACTTTATCATCAAAGCAACAATAACTAATCCCCCCGCGCCCGTCGGCAGCGAACTGCTCGCCGAGGTGGAAGGCACCGTCCAGGGCCATCGCGACGGCCACGGCTTCGTCGTCCGCGACGACAACCAGCCCGACCTCTACCTCTCGCCGCAGGAGATGAAGAGCGTCCTGCACCGCGATCGCGTCAAGGCGCGCATCGTTCGCCACGACAAGAAGGGGCGGCCAGAAGGCCGCGTCGTCGAGATTCTCGAGCGCAAGAAGGCGCCGATCATCGGCCGGCTGCTGCACGAAAGCGGTATCTGGCTGCTCGCGCCGGAAGACAAGCGCTATGGCCAGGACATCATCGTCCCGAAGAACGGCATCGCCGACGCGAAGGCCGGTCAGGTCGTGGCCATCGAGCTGATGGAGCCGCCGTCGATGCATTCGCAGCCGGTCGGCCGCGTTACCGAGGTCCTCGGCGAGATCGACGATCCCGGCATGGAGATCGAGATCGCGGTGCGCAAGTACGAGGTGCCGCACATCTTCTCCGACGCGGCGCTGGCCCAGGCCGCTGCGCTGCCGAGCAGCGTCGGGGCCCCCGATCGTAAGGGGCGGGTCGACCTCACCGACGTCGCCCTGGTCACGATCGACGGCGAGGACGCGCGCGATTTCGACGACGCCGTCTATTGCGAGCCGACGCGAATCGGCAAGTCAAAGGTCGACAACGGCTGGCGCCTGCTCGTCGCGATCGCCGATGTCAGCCACTACGTTCGTCCCGGCGAGCCGATCGACCTCGACGCCTACGAGCGCGCGACCTCGGTCTACTTCCCGCGCCGCGTCATTCCGATGCTGCCGGAGAAGCTTTCCAACGGCCTGTGCTCGCTCAACCCCGAGGTCGAGCGGTTGGCGATGGTGTGCGACATGCTGGTCGACCACGGCGGCGATGTGCAGGCGTATCAGTTCTTCCCTGCGGTCATCCGCTCGGCGGCGCGCTTCACGTATACCGAAGTGGCGGCGATCCTCGCCAACACCCGAGGGCCGGAGGCCGCGCGCCGCACCGCCCTGGTGCCGCACCTGCTTGACCTGCACGACGTTTATCGGGCGCTGCTCAAGGCGCGCATCAAGCGAGGCGCGATCGACTTCGAGACCACCGAGACGCAGATCGTCTGCGACGAGAACGGGCGGATCGAGAAGATCATCCCGCGCACCCGCAACGAGGCGCACCGGCTGATCGAGGAATCGATGCTCGCCGCCAACGTCTGCTCGGCCGACTTCATCGCTCGCGCCAAGCACCCGGCGCTGTATCGCGTCCACGAAGGGCCGACTCCAGAGAAGAAGACGCTGCTGCAGAACTACTTGAAGGCGCTCGGCCTGGGTCTCGCGATCAGCGACGACCCGAGCCCGGCCGAATACCAGGCGATCGCTGCCGCGACCAAGGATCGGGCCGACGCCCAGCAGATCCACCAGATGCTGCTGCGCTCGATGCAGCAGGCGATCTACACGAGCAAGAACATCGGCCACTTCGGCCTCGCCTACGAGGCCTACACGCACTTCACGAGTCCGATCCGGCGCTATCCCGACCTGCTCGTGCACCGCGTCATCAAGGCGCTGCTCGACAGCCGCCGTTACGCGATCGGCGCACGCGCCGAAGGCGAGCCGGCGAAGAAGGCGCGTCTAGCAAAGGCCGTGAAGACCGCGAAGAACGCCAAGGCCGGCACGCCGGCACTGCCACCGCTCGCCCCAGGAGGCGAGCTCGAAGCCTGGGAGATCGCCGGCGGCCACTGCAGCGCCAACGAGCGGCGCGCCGACGAGGCCTCGCGCGACGTCGAGGCCTGGTTGAAGTGCCGCTACATGCGCGAGCACCTGGGTGAGGAATTCGGCGGCGCGGTGAGCGCGGTAACGAGCTTTGGCCTCTTCGTCCAGCTCGACGGTCTCTACGTCGAAGGCCTGGTCCACGTCACCGAGCTCGGCGGCGAATACTTCCGCTTCGACGAGGTTCGGCAGGAGCTGCGCGGCGAGCGCTCGGGCGTTCGCTACGTGGTCGGCACCCGCGTTCGCATCCAGGTCAGCCGGGTCGACCTGGACGGCCGCAAGATCGATTTCCGCATGGTGCGCGAAGGCGAAGACGCGACGTCCGCGACGCAGCGGACGCGGCGCGACAAGGCCGCCGAGCGGACCGAGGCGGCGACCAGCGAGATCGTTGCGCTGAAGGACGCCGACCGCGTCGCCAAGTCGGCCACCAAGGCGAAGGCGCGCGCTCGATCGGGAGCGGCATCCCGGCCGGTCCGCGCCGGCAAGTCCGCGGTCCGCAAGACCGCGAGCGGCCGGCCCGGCGCGCGTGGAACGCCGCGCCGCTGACGCGGCGCCGCACGCCCACATCAAAACGCGACGAGGGCATGGCATGACGATCCGGTTCGACGACAGAGTGGCGATCGTGACCGGTGCCGGCGGCGGCCTCGGCCGGCAGCACGCGCTGGCGCTGGCCGCGCGCGGCGCAGCCGTCGTCGTCAACGACTTCGGCGGCACGCTCGACGGCAGCGTCGGCGCGCCGAGCGCGGCCGAGGCGGTGGCCGCCGAGATCCGCGCCGCCGGCGGCAAGGCGATTGCCGACGGCGCGTCGGTCACCGACAACGCCGCGGTGCAGGCGATGGTCGAGTCTGCGCTGCGCGAATGGGGCCGCGTCGACATCCTGGTCAACAACGCTGGCATCCTGCGCGACAAGAGCTTCGCCAAGATGGAACTCGCCGACTTCCGCCTCGTTCTCGAGGTCCACCTGATGGGCGCGGTGCACTGCACGAAGGCGGTGTGGGAGACGATGCGGGCGCAGAACTACGGCCGCATCGTCATGACCACGTCGTCGACCGGCCTCTACGGAAACTTCGGGCAGGCCAACTACGGCGCGGCCAAGATGGCGCTCGTCGGCCTGATGCAGACGCTGTCCATCGAGGGCAGTAAGCATGACATCCGCGTCAACTGCCTGGCGCCGACCGCGGCGACGCGGATGACCGAAAAGCTCATGCCTGAAAGCATGCTGCGCCTGCTCGAGGCGGGCGCGGTAACGCCGGGCCTGCTCGCGCTCGTCGCCGACGACGCGCCGACGCGCGCGATCCTATGCGCCGGCGCCGGCTCGTTCGAGCGCGCCTACGTGACGCTGACGCAGGGACTGCATCTCGGCCACGGCGCCGATACCGCCGAGCGGATCTCGCTTCAGTTCGACGCCATCTCCGACCGCAGCGACGAAACGGTGCCGGAGAGCGGCGCGGCGCAGGGAACGCTCGAGATCAAGAAGGCGATGAAGGCGAACGGCTGAGCCGATCGGGCGCGTCGGCAGAGCGTCATTCGCCTCGGGCGCGGCGATGAAGCCGCTCGACGAGGTCGCCGGCGCGAAGCGCTCCGGGACGTTCGGGCTCGGCCGCGGCACCGTGCTCGACGACTCCGCGGGTGGCGACGTCGAACGCGCGCGCGGCCAGCGACGCCCAGCGGCCGCCGATCCAGCCGGCGAGCACGTCGCCGGTTCCGGGGCTGGCGAGCGACGCGTTGCCGGTCGCGCTGATGCGCGGCGCCTCGTCGGGCGCCACGACGACGGTGCCGGAGCCTTTGAGGACGACCACCGACTGGCATCGCAGGGCAAGCTCGCGCGCGCCGCGCAATCGATCCGCCTGCACCGCCGCGACGTCTCTGCCGAGCAGCCGCGCCGCTTCCAGCGGATGCGGCGTGAGGATTGTCTGATGGCCGCGCGCGCTGCGCGCCGCCGTCAGCGAAAGAAGCGACGAGTCGGCGGCAATCGCGTTGAGCGCGTCGGCGTCAAGGACGAGACGGGGCGCGATCGATAGCAGCCTCGGCAGCACCGCCCGGACCGCGTCGCCGCCGCCGCAGCCGCAGACGACCGTCGTCGCGCCGACGACGCCGGCGTCGCCTGCCGACCAGCCGCCGCGAAACATCAGCTCCGGTCGCATCGGGTCGATCTCCCCGGTCGACCCGCTCGCCCCCGCGTCGCCCACGACCTCGACGAAGACGCGACCTGCGCCCGCGGCGTGCGCGGCGCGCGCCGCGAGCCAGGCCGCCCCGGCCATGCCGAAGGCGCCGCCGACGACGGCGACGTCGCCGTAAGTTCCCTTGTGCGAGGCGTGCGGCCGCGGCGGGGCCGCGCATGTCGAGTCGCCGCTGCCGACTAGCCACGCCTCGGCGTCGTTCGCATCGCTGCCGCCGACGCCGAGCCGGGCTTGCCAGACACGCCCGGCGTGATCGCGACCGCTGCCGGTGAAGAGCCCAGGCTTGGCCGCGATCAGCGTCAACGTGTCGTCGGCGACGACGCAGGACGCGCCGAGCGGCTGGCCGCGCTCGACGTCGAGTCCGGACGGGACGTCGATCGCGAGGACATGCGCACCGAGTGCGCGCAGTGCGGCGATGCGCGCGATCGCGGCGGCGATCTCGCCCTCGGGCGGGCGAGACCCGCCGATGCCGAAAAGGGCGTCGATCACGAGGTCGGGCCCATCCGCCGCCGTCGTCATTTCGGCGCCGGCGAACGTGGCGATCTCGACCCCAGCTTCGCCGGCGCGGGCGAGGGCCTGGGCCGCGTCCAGCGGCAGCGCGACGGTGGCGCAGACGCGCAGCACCGACGCTCGCTTGCCCCAGGCGCAGAGCAAGGTCGCCGCCGCGATGCCGTCGCCGCCGTTGTTGCCTGGGCCGGCGAAGACAACGAAGCGCCCCGCGTGCGGTGCGAGGGCGAGCGCGAGCCGCGCCACCGCCTCGCCGGCGCGCGCCATGAGCGTGAACGGCGGCACTGCGGCGAGGGCGTCGCGTTCGCGCCGCCGCGTCGCGGCGATGCCGAGCAGCGCGATGCGACCGGTGCCGGCGTCGAGGCGATCGATGTCGCTCACGTCTGCAGCCGCTCGATGCCCAGGCCGTCGATCTCGATCGGCGTCTTGCGACCCGCGAGCGCGTCGGCGAGCAGCTTCGCCGATCCGGCGGCGAGCGCCCAGCCGCTGCCGCCGTGGCCGACGTTCAGCCAGACACCCTCGGCGCCGCTCGCGCCGAGCACCGGCGGGCCGTCCGGCAGCATCGGTCGCGCGCCCTTCCAGCGCTGCGCGGCGTTGCGCCGGGTCACGCCAGGAAACCAGTCGTCGAGCACCTTGTCGAGCGTGGCCTGCGCCTGTTCGCTCTGGCGCTCGGGGTGTCCGCCGATCTCCGCGCTGCCGGCGACGCGGACGCGATCGCCGAGGCGGCTGATTGCGACCTTGTAGCGTTCGTCCATGAGCCCGGCACGCGGCTCCAGGTGGAGGTGCCGGTCGTCGTGGCGCAGCGGCGCGGTCACCGAATAGCCGTGCACCGCGAGCAGCGGCAAGCGAACGCCGAGCGGCTTGAGCAGCTGGCGCGATTCGAGCGCGGCGCAGACGACGACCGCGTCGAACTCGGGCGCTGTCGTCTCACCCGCCTGCGGCTGTGTCGTCGACCATTCGCCCGACTCGCGCGCGCGCAGCGCCTCGTCGCGCGGGTCGTGCGGCGCCTGCATCACGCGCAGGGAAGGCCGTGCGCCGGCGAGGATCCGCTCGACATGGGCGTTGAAGCGGAAGAGCGCGCCGGCGCGCATCGCCTCCTTGCGCAGCAGGTGGGTGAACTCGCGGCAGTTGCCGACCTCGTCATCCTTCGAGTAGATGCCGGCGTGTAGCGGCGTCGCCGGGTTGAGCCCCGGCTCGATCGCGCGACAGCCGGCCGCGTCGAGGACGACCGGCGCGACCCCGAGCTCGGCCAGGGCGCGCACGCCGGCTTCGGCGAGCGCCAGCTCCCGCGCGCTGCGCAGGAGGACGAGAAAGCCTTGCGCGCGCTCGAAGTCGAGATTGAGCCGCTGCGTCACCTGCAGCAGGCGCTCGCGGCTGAAGTGGGCGAGGCGGTGCATTCGCGCCCGGTTGGCGCGATACACGGGCGGTCGACACGAGCGCCACCAGCGCCAGGCCCAGCCGAGTGTGGCGGCGTCGAGGCGGCCGGCGATCCGCACCGGCGCATGCTCGGCGAAGAGATGGCGTGCCACCTTAGCCGGCATGCCGGGTGCAGCCCACGGCGCGACATAGCCGGGCGCGACCAGGCCGGCATTGGCGAAGCTGCAGCCCGATGCCACGGTGCCGCGGCGCTCGAACACCGTTACGGCGTGGCCGTCGACGGCAAGCTCGTAGGCCGTCGTCACGCCGATCACGCCGGCCCCGATGACGGCGACGCGCATCTCAGCTGCGTGTCGGGTCGGTGCTGCTGGCGGCGAGCGCGGCTTCGATCGCGAGGCCGGCGCCGAGGACCTCGTCGTCGCGGCCGGCGCCGTGCCAGACCATGAGGCCGACGGGAAGCTCCTCGCCACCATGGCAGGGCAGGCTGAGGGCGCACCCATCGAGAAAATTGACGCTGCTCGGGTTGCGCAGCAGGAGGTTGTTGACGGCGAAGAACGCTTCGTCGTCGTCTACGAGGGGCGCCAGCGGCGGCGCGACCATCGGCACCGTCGGCGAGAGCAGGGCGTCGACCTGGGCGATCTCGGTGGTCATGCGACCGATCCAGTCGCGGCGCGCGGCGAGGAGATCGATGTAGTCGGCGGCGGTCATCGTCTCGCCGCGACGGATGCGAAGGGCGACGCGCGGGTCGTACTCTGACTGCCGGTCGGCGAGCCAGCGGCGATGGAAGGCCCAGCTCTCGGCCGCCGGGAAGCTGCCCCGGGCGCTGATGGATGCGAGCTCGGACAGCGGCGACAGCGCGACGGTCGCGATCCGCGCGCCAGCGGCGGAAAGCGTCGCCAGGCTGCGCTCGAACGCGCGCGCGACGGTGTCGTCGAGGCCGTCGAGCATCAACGTGCTCGGCACCGCGAAACGCCACTGCGCGAGCGGACGACGTCGCGGCTGCACGGCGCGGCTCGCAAGCACCTCGTGGACGACGACGGCGTCGCGAACCGAGCGCGTCATCGCCGAGACGGTGTCGAGCGTCGTCGACAGCGGCACGGCGCCTTCGATCGGCACGAGGCCGGCGGTCGCCTTGAAGCCGACGACGCCTTGCAGCGCCGCCGGAATGCGGATCGAGCCGCCGGTGTCGGAGCCAAGCGCAACCCATGCGGCGCCGGCTGCGACCGACGCTGCGCCGCCCGAGGTAGAACCGCCGGGGATGCGCGGCGTCGGGTCGAGCTCGAGCGTCGCCGGGTTGGCGAGCACCGGGAAGTGGTGGTTGAGGCCGACGCCGGAAAAGGCGAACTCCGACATGTGGGTGCGGCCGATCAGGGCCGCGCCGGCGTTCCGCAGCCGGGCGACCGCGGGCGAATCGCTTGAGGCGGGAGCGGCGCCGCGCAGGAGCGTCGATCCGGCCGGGGTGCTTTCGCCGCCGACGTCGAACAGGTCCTTGATCGAGACCGCCAGCCCGGCCAGCGGGCCGGGGTCGCGGCCCGCGCCGACGGCGCGGTCGGCGGTCGCGGCGGCGTCGCGCGCCCCGGCGAACCAGGTGGCCAGGAACGCGGGTGCCGCAAGTCTCGACTGGGCGGCCGCGATCGAGCGCTCGACGAGGGCGGCTGCGGTGGTGCTGCGCGCGCGGATTTGCCGGCGGGCATCGATCAGGTCGTCGGGCATCGCAATGCTAGAATCATGCGCTTTGCCTCGAGCGGACGAGCAGCCTGGCCACCAGTTTCCAGTCACGGAAACCCCGGCGGCCGAGCGTGGGAGCCGCTCCAAATCGCGAACCGGCTGTTCAGGGTGTCGCAGCGTCGGTCGAATCAAACGATCCTTCGCCGCGATCGAGCCGGATTCTAGAACCAACCTTTGGAAACACGATGACGATCACGATGCGTGAAATGCTGGAAGCCGGCGTCCATTTCGGACACCAGACGCGCTTCTGGAATCCCAAGATGGCCCCGTACATCTACGGCCATCGCAACAAGATCCACATCATCAACCTCGAGAAGACGCAGCCGCTCTTCGAGGACGCGATGAAGTTCAT
>JBBRFW010000036.1:0-34531 GCA_038241255.1 Burkholderiales bacterium
AGCGTCTTGTAGGCGAGCGCGCCCTTGATGACGCGGTCGGCGAAGACCGCGAGCATCAGCGACAGGCTGATCCCGAGCACCGCGACCAGCACCGAGAACACCGCGGTGGTCTTGAACGACGCGAGGTAGGTGTCGTCGTGCCACAGGTTGCGGAAGTTCTCGAGGCCGATGAATTCGACCGAGGTACCGAATGCATCCGACTGCTGCAACGACTGCAGCACCGCCTGCGCCGCCGGCCAGAAGAAGAAGACACCGATGACCGTCAACTGGGGCGCGAGCAGCGCCCAGGGGAGCCAGGTCGACCGGAATACGACGCGCTTTTCGGCGGCCATCGCTAGACCTCTCCCTTCCCGCTCGGTGGGGAGGGTCGGGGTGGGATGCCGTATGCCCTTTCCGGCGTGCGGGAGGGGGGGGCGCCGTCAGTCATCGCCGCAGGCGGGCAAGCGCGCTCGCCTCAGCCTTTGTTGGCAGCCTGGAATTTTTCAAGCTGCTCATTGCCGCGCTTGACCGCCTTGTCGAGCGCTTCCTTGGCGCTCGCCTTGCCGGCCCACACCTGCTCGAGCTCTTCGTCGATGATCGAGCGGATCTGCAGGAAGTTGCCAAGCCGGATGCCGCGCGACTTGTCAGTCGTCTTGCGAATCATCTGGTTGACGGCGACGTCGGCGCCGGGGTTCTCCTTGTAGAAGCCGCTCTGCTCCGTGAGCTTGAACGCGGCCGTCGTGATCGGCAGGTAGCCGGTGCGCTTGTGGCTTGCCGACTGAACCTCGGGGCTCGACAGGTAGTTGAAGAACGACGCTACCCCCTTGTAGTGATCGGCCGGCTTGCCGGCCATCACCCAGAGGCTCGCGCCGCCGATGACGGTGTTCTGCGGCGCGCCGGCGACGTCCTGGTAGTACGGCAGCGGTGCGACGCCGAAGGCGAACTTGGCGTTCTTCTTGATCGCGCCGAGCAGGCCGGCCGAGCCGGTGATCATGGCGCACTCGCCCGACGGGAAGGTCGTGTCGGCCTTGTTGTCGCGGCCCTTGTAGACGAACAGGCCCTGCTTGGCCATGTTCTCCAGGTCCTGGATGTGGCGCACCTGCAGAGGGCCGTTGAACGTGAGCCGCGCGTCGGTGCCGTTCATGCCGTTGCCCTTGGACGCGAACTCGACGTTGTGCCAGGCCGAGAAGCTCTCGAGCTGGGTCCAACTGATCCAGCTGGTCGTGAACGGGCAGGCCTGGCCGCTCGCCTTCAGCTTGGCGGCCGCGAGGGCGACCTCGGCCCACGTCTTCGGCGGCTTGTCGGGGTCGAGGCCGGCGGCCTTGAAGGCGTCCTTGTTGTAATAGAAGATCGTCGTCGAGCTGTTGAACGGCATGCTCAACATCTGCCCGTTCGGCGCCGTGTAGTAGCCGGCGACCGCCGGCACGTAGGCAGCGGGGTCGAACTTCAGGCCCGAGTCCTTCATCACCTTTCCGACCGGCACGATCGCGCCCTTGCTCGCCATCATGGTCGCGGTGCCGACCTCGAACACCTGCAGGATGTCGGGCGGATTGCCGGAGCGGAAGGCGGCGATGCCGGCCGTCAGCGTCTCGGGATAGCTGCCCTTGAAGGTCGGCGTGACCTTGTATTCCTTCTGGCCCTCGTTGAATCCCTTGGCGAGGTCGTTGACCCATTCGCCCAGTGGGCCGCTCATGGCGTGCCACCACTGGATTTCGACCTGGGCATGCGCCGGCGCCGAGAAGCTGGCGAAGGCGATGACTGAACACGAGACAAGCGACTTCAACTTCATGACAACTCCGTGAAAGGGGGCGGGCGGCCGATGGAGACGGCGCGATTGTCCGGGCCCGAGATGACAGCCGCGTTTATCCCGCGCCGGGCGGCGCTCGGGCAAGCGGGATTACCCGCCGCGGGACAGGGTTCACACGAGCGCGCGCGGCGTCGATTTGCTGCGCTGCGGTACGATGCCTCGCTCCTCTCATAGCGGCCGCGAACTGCGCCGTGCCTCCATGAACGCCCCGCTGCCGATCGACCGGATCAGCGCCGAAGCAGAAGCAGCCGGCGCCGCGCCGCGCTTGCGCGAGATTCCCTACAACTACACCTCGTTCTCCGACCGCGAGATCGTCATCCGCCTGCTCGGCCTGCGCGCCTGGGAGGTGCTCGGCCTCTTGCGCAGCGAGCGCCGCACTGGCCGCTCGGCGCGCATGCTCTACGAGGTGCTCGGCGACATCTGGGTCGTCCAGCGCAACCCCTACCTGCAGGACGACCTGCTCGACAATCCGCGCCGTCGAGCCCAGCTGATCGAGGCGCTGCACCACCGTCTTGGCGAGGTCGAGAAGCGGCGCACGCCGGCCGCCGATCCCGCGCGCGACGCCGTCGTCGGCGAGCTGCTCGCGCTGTCGCGCGCGGCCGTCGAGGCCTTCGCGGCGCAGTTCCGCGCCGTCTGGGACCTGCGGAAGCGCACCGTGCGCGTCCTGTCGCGCGTGACCGCCAAGGACAACATCAAGTTCGACGGGTTCTCGCGCGTCTCGCACGTGACCGACGCGACCGACTGGCGCGTCGAGTACCCGTTCGTCGTCCTCATGCCCGACACCGAGGCCGAGATGGCCGGGCTCGTCGCCGGCTGCATCGAGCTCGGCCTGACGATCATCCCGCGCGGCGGCGGCACCGGCTACACCGGCGGCGCCGTGCCGCTGACGTGGTCGAGCGCGGTCATCAACACCGAGAAGCTGGAGGCGATGAGCGAGGTCGAGCAGGTCGCGCTGCCTGGGGTCGACGGCATGGTGGCGACGGTGTGGACGGAGGCCGGCGTCGTCACTCAGCGGGTCTCGGAGGCAGCCGAGCGCGCCGGCCATGTGTTCGCGGTCGACCCGACCTCGGCCGAGGCGTCGTGCGTTGGCGGCAACGTCGCGATGAATGCAGGCGGCAAAAAGGCGGTTCTCTGGGGCACGGCGCTCGACAACCTTGCCTCGTGGCGGATGGTGACGCCCGATGCGAAGTGGCTCGAGGTGACGCGCCTCGAACATAACCTGGGCAAGATCCACGACGCCCCGTCGGTGAGCTTCGAACTGAAGTATTTCGACGCCAGCGGCAAGAAGCTCGAGCGCACCGAGCGTCTCGAGATGCCGGGCGCGGTGTTTCGCAAGGAAGGCCTCGGCAAGGACGTCACCGACAAGTTCCTCGCCGGCGTGCCCGGCATCCAGAAGGAAGGCTGCGACGGCCTGATCACGTCGGCTCGCTGGATCGTCCACAGGATGCCGGCGCACGTGCGCACCGTCTGCCTCGAGTTCTTCGGCAACGCCAGGGACGCCGTGCCCTCGATCGTCGAGATCCGCGACTACCTGTTCGAGCTGGCCCAGAAGTCGGCGCCGGGTCAGCGCGTCCTCCTCGCCGGACTCGAGCACCTCGACGACCGCTACCTGAAGGCCGTGGGGTATGCGACCAAGAGCAAGCGCGGCGGCCTGCCCAAGATGGCGCTCTTCGGCGACATCGTCGGCGACGATGCCGACGCGGTCGCGCGCGCGACGAGCGAGGTCGTGCGGCTGGCCAACGGGCGCGGCGGCGAGGGCTTCGTCGCGGTCAACGCCGAGGCGCGCAAGAAGTTCTGGCTCGACCGCAAGCGCACCGCGGCGATCAGCAGGCACACCAACGCCTTCAAGATCAACGAAGACGTCGTCATCCCGCTGCCGCGGATGGGCGAGTACACCGAAGGCATCGAGCGCATCAACATCGAGCTGAGCCTGGCCAACAAGCTGGCGCTCGTCGACCGCCTTGAGGCGTTCTTCACGAGCGGCAACCTGCCGCTCTGGAAGGGCGACGACGCGAGCGAGATCGCCACCGCCGAGCTGCTCGAGGACCGTGTCCAGCAGGCGCTCGCGCTGCTGCGCCAGGTCGGCGGGCAATGGCGCGACTGGCTGGGCGGACTGGACCGTCCGGCAGGCGAGGGCGCCGACCGCCGCAGCGTCTTTGCGCTGCTCCAGGACCGCACCTGGCGCGCGTCATGGAAGGTGCAGATCCGGACGCCGTTCGAAGGCATCTTCGCCGGCACCGCGCTGAAGCCGATCCTCGACGAGTGCCAGAGGATCCACGGCGAGGTGCTGCGCGGCCGCGTCTGGGCGGCGCTGCACATGCACGCTGGCGACGGCAACGTGCACACCAATATCCCCGTCAACAGCGACAACTACGAGATGCTGCAGACCGCGCACACGGTGGTGGCGCGGATCATGAAGCTGGCGCGCCACCTCGACGGCGTGATCTCGGGCGAGCACGGCATCGGCATCACCAAGCTCGAGTTCCTGAGCGACGACGAGCTCGCGCCCTTCACCGACTACAAACGCCGCGTCGATCCGGAGGGGCGATTCAACCAGGGCAAGCTGCTGCGCGATGCCGCCTTCGGCAAAGGGGCGCTGAAGGCCGACCTGACCAACGCCTACACGCCGAGCTTCGGCCTGATGGGCCACGAGTCGCTGATCATGCAGCAGAGCGACATCGGCGAGATCGCGACCTCGATCAA
This sequence comes from Burkholderiales bacterium, assembly GCA_038241255.1. Classification (GTDB taxonomy): domain Bacteria; phylum Pseudomonadota; class Gammaproteobacteria; order Burkholderiales; family Burkholderiaceae_C; genus Schlegelella_A. The sequence continues at coordinate 4,490 of JBBRFW010000036.1, forward strand.
GGACTGCCTGCGCTGCGGCAAGTGCAAGCCGCCGTGCGCGACCCACGTGCCGCGCGCAAACCTGCTCTACAGCCCGCGAAACAAGATCCTCGCGACGTCGCTCCTGATCGAGGCCTTCCTCTACGAGGAGCAGACGCGGCGGGGCGTCTCGATCCGCCACTGGGAGGAGTTCGAGGACGTGGCCGACCACTGCACGGTATGCCACAAGTGCCTGTCGCCGTGCCCGGTCGATATCGACTTCGGCAACGTCTCGATGAACATGAGGAATCTCCTGCGCAAGATGGGGCAGCGCAGCTTCAGGCCGGCGAGCAAGGCGGCGATGGTGTTCCTGAACGCGACCAGTCCCGAGGCGATCAAGGTCATGCGCTCGGCGATGGTCGACATCGGCTTCAAGGCGCAGCGCGCCGCCAACGACCTGCTGCGCGGCCTGGCCAACGCGCAGACGGCCAAGCCGCCGTCCACCAACGGCAGGTCGCCGCTGAAAGAGCAGGTGATCCACTTCGTCAACAAGAAGATGCCCGGCGGCCTGCCGAACCGGACCGCGCGCGCGCTCCTCGACATCGAGGACAAGGCCTACGTGCCGATCATCCGCAACCCGACGGCGACCAACGCCGACACCGAGGCGGTGTTCTATTTCCCGGGCTGCGGCTCGGAGCGACTGTTCTCTCAGGTCGGGCTGGCGACGCAGGCGATGCTTTGGCACGCCGGCGTGCAGACGGTTCTGCCGCCCGGGTACCTGTGCTGCGGCTATCCGCAGCGCGGCTCGGGCGACGCCGACAAGGCCGAGAAGCTGATCACCGACAACCGCGTGCTCTTCCACCGCGTCGCCAACACGCTGAACTACCTCGACATCAAGACCGTCGTCGTCAGCTGCGGCACCTGCTACGACCAGTTGCAGGGCTACGAATTCGAGAAGATCTTCCCCGGCTGCCGGATCATCGACATCCACGAGTACCTGCTCGAGAAGGGCATCACACTGGGCGGCCCGGGCGGCGTCGACGCGGCCGCGCCCGGCTATCTGTTCCACGACCCGTGTCACAGCCCGATGAAGCTGCGCGAGCCGATGACGACCGTCAAGGCGCTCGTCGGCGACAACGTCAGGAAGAGCGACCGCTGCTGCGGCGAGAGCGGGACCTTCGGCATCAGCCGGCCCGACATCGCGACCCAGGTGCGCTTCAGGAAGGAAGAGGAGCTGAGGAAGGACGAGGCGGCGCTGCGCGCGACCGAAGGCGTGTCGGCCACGGGCAACCTGAAGATCCTCACCTCGTGCCCGAGCTGCCTGCAGGGACTGCAACGCTACAAGGGCGACCTGACCAATGGCCTGCTCGAGGCCGACTACATCGTCGTCGAGATGGCCAATCGCATCCTCGGCGAGGACTGGATGCCCGAGTATGTGGCCCGTGCGAACGAAGGCGGCATCGAGCGGGTGCTGGTTTGAGCGGCCGCTCCGCTCCAACCAACACCCGCGAGCGGGCAGGGTTGCTCTCTCCCCAACTCCTCCGTCCGAGAGGGAGGGGCCCTACACTTCGGCGGTCATGAACGCCCCTCGCACGCCGCATCGGCCGGTCTCCATCACGGTTCATCAGCAGTCGCGCGTGCTCGAGGTCGGCTTCGACGACGGCAAGCAGTTCAGGATCCCGTTCGAGCTGATGCGCGTCTACTCGCCCTCCGCGGAAGTGCAGGGGCACGGGCCCGGGCAGGAGATCCTGCAGACCGGCAAGCGTGATGTGGAGATCGCCGCGCTCGAGCCGATCGGCAACTACGCGGTGCTGCCGCGCTTCTCCGACGGCCACGACACCGGCATCTTCTCGTGGGACTACCTCTACTTCCTCGGCTCGCAGCAGGACGATCTGTGGCACAAGTACGAGGATCGCCTGGCCAAGGAAGGCCAGGGTCGGGATGCGCCGATGGGCGGCCCGGCCGGCGCCTCGTCGTGCGGCCACGCCCACTGACCCGCGCTTCCTCCGTGCCATGAGCGAAACCCACTTCGGCTTCACCCCCGTCGACGAGCAGACGAAGGCCGAGCGGGTGCGCGGCGTCTTCGATTCGGTCGCGCCGAAATACGACATCATGAACGACCTGATGTCGCTCGGGCTGCATCGGCTCTGGAAGGCCTACGCGGTGGCGGTGGCGCGCGTTCGCCCGGGCGACGTCGTGCTCGACCTCGCCGGCGGCACCGGCGACCTGGCGCGCGCGTTCGCCGGGCCGGCGGGCGCGCGCGGCATGGTCGTCCACACCGACATAAACGAAGCGATGCTCCGCCAAGGCCGCGATCGGCTGCTCGACGCGGGCATCGTCTTGCCGACGCTGCTCTGCGACGCCGAAGCGCTGCCGTTCGCGAGCGCGTCGTTCGATCTCGTCAGCGTCGCCTTCGGCCTGCGCAACATGACGCACAAGGAGAAGGCGCTCGCCGAGATGGCGCGCGTCACCAAGCCGGGCGGCCGCGTCCTCGTCCTCGAGTTTTCGAAGGTCGCCGCGCCCCTCGCCAAGGCCTACGACTGGTACTCGTTCAACGTCCTACCGCGCATCGGCCGCTGGGTCGCCGGCGACGGCGAGAGCTATCGCTACCTCGCCGAGTCGATCCGCGTCCATCCCGATCAGGCGACGCTGAAGGCGATGATGAAGACGGCCGGCTTTGGCCACGTCGACGTCCACAACCTGAGCGCCGGCGTGGTCGCGCTGCACGTGGGGATCAAGTGCTGAGCAGCGGCGCTCCCGCGATCCGCCTCGCGCGCCAGTGGCGCGCGCCGCTCTCGCTCGGCCTGGGCGTGCCGCTCCTGCTCGGCAGCTCGCCGGCGGCTGCGGCGGGCGCCGGCGGGGTCGTCTTCGGCGGCCTGACGACGTGGCTCGGCATGGGCGCGGCGCTGCTGGCGCTGCTCGCGCCCCGGCGCCCCGGCGACGTCGCGGGCGCGGCGGCCGTGATCGTCGTCGGTGCGCTCCTTCTCGCGCTCGCGACGAGGCGTCGGCATCGCCAGCGTTCGCAGCGCGGCGGCGCGGGCGCGAGCGCGCCGGATCCAGGCACGCCCGGCGGCGGCGCGACGTCGCTGTTCGATCTCTCCCGCCGCACGACCTCCTCGGCGGCGGCGCACGTCGATCGCGCAGCCGTGTTGGAGGCCGCGCGATCGCGCTTCCTGCGCCTGCAGGCGGCGTGGGACGCCGGCGACGTGCAGACGCTCGGCCATCTCACCACGCCCGACATGCTGCGCGAGCTGCTGCCGGTGCTCAACGATCGTGTTGGCGGGCCGAGCCGCACCGACGTCATCACGTTGCACGCCGAACTGCTCGGCGTCGAGGAGCTCGGCGCGGCCTGGCTGGCGAGTGTCGAGTTCTCAGGCCTGATCCGCGAATCGGCGGAGCAGGGCGCGGTGCCGTTCCGCGAGCTTTGGATGCTCGCCGCGTCCAAGGAAGAAACGCCGTCGTGGCGGCTGGCGCGCCAGCAGGCGCTGTTGTAGCACCGGTCAACGTTCGGCGGCGAGCGCGGCATTCGCCGCGACGCCGCGCGGCTCAGGTCCCGTAGCCGTTCGGGTTGGCGGTCTGCCAGCGCCAGGTGTCGGCGCACATCGCGTCGAGATCGCGCGTCGCCTTCCAGCCGATCGTCTCCGCGGCCAGCGTCGGGTCTGCATAGCACGCGGCGATGTCGCCCGGCCGACGCGCGACGATCTCGTGGGGCACGCTCCGCCCGCTCGCCCGCTCGAACGCGTGCACGAGCTCGAGCACGCTGCTGCCGCGGCCGGTACCGAGGTTGACGGTCAGCGAGCCGGCGCCGCCGAGCAGGTGGCGCAGCGCGGCGACGTGGCCTTCGGCGAGATCGACGACATGCAGGTAGTCGCGCACGCCCGTGCCGTCGGGCGTGTCGTAGTCGGCGCCGAAGACCTGCAGCTTGTCGCGCTTGCCGACCGCCACCTGGGCCACGTAGGGCATCAGGTTGTTGGGGGTGCCGCGCGGGTCTTCGCCGATCGTTCCGCTCTCGTGCGCGCCGACCGGGTTGAAGTAGCGCAGCAGCGCAATGCGCCAGGCCGGGTCGCTGCGCGCCAGGTCGCGGAGAATCCCTTCGCTGACGAGCTTGGTCGCGCCGTACGGGCTCGTCGCCGCGAGCGGCGCGTCTTCGGTGATCGGCAGCCGCTCCGGGTCGCCGTAGACGGTAGCGCTCGAGCTGAAGACGATCGTCTTGCAGCCGTGCGCCTGCATCGCCTCGGCCAGCGCGATCAGCCCGCCGACGTTGTTGGCGTAGTACTTGAGCGGCTCGGCGACGCTCTCGCCGACCGCCTTCGAGGCGGCGAAGTGGACCACGGCCTGGATCCTGCCGCCGGCGAAGAGCGCATCGAGCGCGGCGCGGTCGCGCACGTCGGCGCGCACGAAGTGCGAGACCTCGGCACCGAGCGCGGCAAGGCGGCGCAGCACCTCGGGCGAGCTGTTCGAGAAATCGTCGACGCCGGCGACGCGATAGCCGGCCGCGTCGAGGGCGAGCCAGGTGTGTGAGGCGATGTAGCCGGTGGCGCCGGTAAGCAGGATCATGGTCTTAGCGGAGTGGAGCGCGGATTGTCCGGCAACCGGCGGGCCGGGCCAGCTCGACTCGGTGGCCGGCGCCGTCCGCGCACGGGTGCGTGCCTACAATCCGGCCATGCTCGACGCGATGAAAGCGCTCGCCGAGCGTTCCGTGATGGAGCGCCTCGTCCTTCTTGTCAATCACGTGATCGCCGCAGAGCCGGCGGCGCTCGAGCGGCTGCACCCGCACGCCGGACGGACGATGCAGATCGAGCTCAGCGGCTGGCCCTCGCTGCTTCCGAAGGCCGGGCCGTTCGCGTTTCGCGTCTCGCCGGCCGGTCTGGTCGAATGGTTGCCCGAGGCGTCGTCGCCGCCGCCCGAACTGCGCGTCGCCATCGATGCCGCCAACCCGGCGCTCGCGTTCACCCGCATCGTCGCCGGCGAGCGGCCGGCGATCTCGGTCTCGGGCGACGCCGCGTTGGCGAGCGACGTCGACTGGCTGATCGACAACCTGCGCTGGGACCTGCAGGACGACCTCGCACGTTTCGTCGGCGAGGCGCCCGCTCGCCAGCTCGCGAAGATCGGCGGCTGGTTCGCCGGCGCACTACGCGAAGGGGCCAAGGCGCTGCGCGACCTTGCGGCGCGAACCCCGACCGCGGCACCGACCGCCGCACCGCCGCGCTGATGAGGCATCTCGCGCGACTCGTCGTCATCTGCGTCACGGTTCTTCGCTACGGCCTCGACGAGCTCGCGCTGTCGAGCTTTCGGCAGCCGTGGGTGCGCTTCTTGGTTCTCGTCATCACCGTCGGGCGCAGGCTCGACGCGCCGCGCGGCGTCCGTCTTCGCCTCGGCCTCGAGCGGCTGGGCCCGATCTTCGTCAAGTTTGGCCAGGTGCTGTCGACCCGGCGCGACCTGCTGCCGACCGACATCGCCGACGAGCTCGCGCGCCTACAGGACCGGGTGCCGCCGTTTCCCGACGCGGTGGCGCGGGCCATCGTCGAGCGGGCGTTCGGCCGGCCGATCGACGCGGTTTTCGCCAGCTTTGAGGCGGCGCCGGTGGCGAGCGCCTCGATCGCTCAGGTGCACTTCGCCGTGCTCAAGGACGGCCGCGAGGTCGCCGTCAAGGTGCTGCGGCCGGGCATGCTCGCGGCCATCGATGACGACGTCGAGGTCATGCGCCAAGTGGCGCGCGTGGTCGAGCGCTGGTCCGCGGACGGCAAGCGGCTCAAGCCGCGCCAGGTCGTCGCCGAGTTCGACAAATACCTGCACGACGAGCTCGACCTCGTCCGCGAGGCCGCTAACGCGGCGCAGCTGCGCCGCAACATGGACAGCCTCGGCCTCGTCCTCGTTCCCGAGATGGTCTGGGAGCTGTGCACCCAGGACGTGATCGTCATGCAGCGCATGAATGGCGTGCCGATCAGTCAGGTGCAGCGGCTGCGCGACGCCGGCGTCGACATCAAGAAGCTGGCCCGCGACGGCGTCACGATCTTCTTCACCCAGGTGTTTCGCGACGGCTTCTTCCATGCCGACATGCATCCCGGCAACATCCAGGTCTCGATCGCGCCCGAGACCTTCGGTCGCTACGTCTCGCTCGACTTCGGCATCGTCGGCACGCTCACGGAGTTCGACAAGGACTACCTGGCGCAGAACTTCATCGCCTTCTTTCACCGCGACTACAAGCGCGTCGCCGAGCTGCACGTCGAAAGCGGCTGGGTGCCGCCGGCCACGCGCATCGACGAGCTCGAGGGAGCGATCCGCGCCGTCTGCGAGCCCCAGTTCGATCGGCCGCTGAAGGACATATCGCTCGGCCAGGTGCTGCTGCGACTGTTTCAGACGTCGCGGCGCTTCAACGTCGAGATCCAGCCGCAGCTTGTCCTGCTGCAGAAGACACTCCTCAACGTCGAGGGCCTCGGCCGCGACCTCGACCCCGAGCTCGACCTGTGGAGCACCGCCAAGCCCTTTCTTGAGCGCTGGATGGACGAGCAGGTCGGCTGGCGGGGCTTCGTCGAGCAGCTCAAGAAGGAAGCGCCGCGCTACGTGCACCTGCTGCCGCAGCTGCCCCGGCTGCTGCACGGCGCGCTGCAGCCGCGGGCGCCCGCCCAGCAGCGCTTTCTCGAGGCGCTCCTGCTCGAACAGCGGCGCACGAACCGACTGTTGACGGCGATCGTCTACACCGGCCTGGGCTTCTTCCTCGGCCTGGTCGCGATGCAGATCTTCCTCAGGCTGCACTAGCGCCATTTCGCGCCGCACAGGCGCAACATTTATACTGTCGGGTTGCTTTGATCCGAGGTCCGGCGATGCCGATCTACGCCTATCGCTGCACGACGTGCGGCAACGCGCAGGACGTGCTGCGGAAAATTTCCGATCCGCCGCTCGACGTCTGTCCGGCGTGCGGCGAGGCCACGTTTGTCAAGCAGGTGACCGCCGCCGGATTCCAGCTCAAGGGCTCGGGCTGGTACGTCACCGATTTCCGGGGCGACAAGAAGGCGGCGAAGCCTGCCGATGGCGACGGTACCGCGGCGCCCGACGCCAAGCCCGCCGAAGCGGGGCCGGCCAAGGAGGCGCCTCAGAACGACGTCAAGAAGACCGAACCGGCCGCGCCGCCGCCGCCGCCCGCGCCGGCCGCTGCGCCGGCCGTGGCCGCGGCATCGCCGCCGCCTGCCCCCGCCAAGGGCGACAAGTGACTTCTTCGCGCCCGACCGCAACGCCAGTGAAGAAATACCTGATCGCCGGCCTCCTGGTCTGGCTGCCGCTGGCGGTCACGATCTGGGTCCTGCAGGCCGTGCTCGGCATGCTCAACGGCATGTTCGTGTGGCTGCTCGCGATCTCGCAGGTGGTGCTGCCCGAAGCCAGTCATCCTTTCATCGCGATGCTGCAGAAGATTCCCTTCCTCGGCGTCGTCGTGATGGTGATCGGGCTCCTGCTTACCGGCGTGTTCGCAACCAATGTCGCCGGCCAGTGGTCGCTGCGTCAGGGGCACCGGCTGCTCAAGCGCATCCCGATCGTGAAGTCGATCTACAGCTCGGTGCAGCAGGTCTCCGACACGTTGTTCTCGAGCAGCGGCAATGCCTTCCGCGAGGCGGTGCTCGTGCAGTATCCGCGCGCCGGTTGCTGGACGATCGCGTTCGTCACCGGCAAGCCCGGCGGCGAGGCCGCACTGCACCTGCGCGGCGACTATCTCAGCGTCTACGTGCCGACGACGCCGAACCCGACCTCCGGATTTTTCCTGATGCTGCCGCGTGCCGACGTGATCGCCCTGGCCATGAGCGTCGACGAGGCCCTCAAGTACGTGATCTCGATGGGCGTCGTCGCGCCGCCGACGCGGATCGACGCGGTCAGCGTCGCCGCGCTGCGAAATCTACCGGGCTGAGCGCCCGGCCCGCGCTCAGCCCGTGGCTGCGTCCAGCAGCTGAAGCGCCACCCACCCACGCGGCGCCCACGACGCGACCGCGACTCAAAGAATGACGGAGTGATGCCATGAGAACGACCTACTGCGGCCTGGTGAGCGAAACGCTTCTCGGCCAGACGATCACGCTGATGGGCTGGGCACACCGGCGCCGCGACCACGGCGGCGTCATCTTCATCGACCTGCGCGACCGCGAGGGCCTGGTCCAGATCGTCTGCGACCCGGACCGCGCTGCGACCTTCGCCATCGCCGAGGAAGTACGCAACGAGTTCTGCCTTAAGGTGACCGGCCTGGTGCGCGCGCGCCCGGCGGGCACCGAGAACGCCAACCTCACCAGCGGCAAGGTCGAGGTGCTGTGCCGCGAGCTCGAGGTCCTGAACCCGAGCGTGACACCGCCGTTCCAGCTCGATGAGGAAAACCTCTCCGAGACCACGCGTCTGACGCACCGCGTCCTCGACCTGCGCCGGCCGCAGATGCAGCGAAACCTGATGCTGCGCTATCGCATGGCGATGGAAGTGCGTCGCTTCCTCGACCTCAACGGCTTCATCGACATCGAGACGCCGATGCTCACCAAGAGCACGCCCGAGGGCGCGCGCGACTACCTGGTGCCGAGCCGCGTCCACGACGGCATGTTCTTCGCGCTGCCGCAGAGCCCGCAGCTGTTCAAGCAGCTGCTGATGGTGGCCGGCTTCGACCGCTACTACCAGATCACCAAGTGCTTCCGGGACGAGGACCTGCGCGCCGACCGCCAGCCCGAGTTCACGCAGAACGACATCGAGACTTCGTTCCTCGACGAGGAGGAGATCCGGACGATGTTCGAGGGGATGATCAAGAGCACGGTCAAGCACGCGATCGGCGTCGACCTGCCAGCCTTCCCCGTGATGACGTGGGCCGACGCCATGCGCCGCTACGGCTCCGACAAGCCTGACCTGCGCGTCAAGCTCGAGCTGACCGAGCTCACCGATGTCATGGCGGACGTCGATTTCAAGGTTTTCTCGACGCCCGCCAAGGCCAAGGACGGCCGCGTCGCCGCGCTGCGCATTCCGGGCGGCGGAGAGATGAGCCGCGGCGAGATCGACGGCTACACCGAATTCGTCAAGATCTATGGCGCGAAGGGTCTCGCCTGGATCAAGGTCAACGATGTCGCCCGGGGTCGTGAGGGGCTGCAGTCGCCGGTCGTCAAGAACCTGCACGACGCGGCGCTCGCCGAGATCCTGCGGCGCACGGGCGCGACCGATGGCGACCTGATCTTCTTCGGCGCCGACAAGGGCTCGGTCGTCAACGATGCGCTCGGTGCCCTGCGAGTCAAAGTCGGCCACAGCGAATTCGGCAAGGCGCGCGGCCTGCTGCAGGGCGACTGGGAGCCGCTCTGGGTGGTCGATTTTCCGATGTTCGAATACGACCAGGGCGAGCAGCGCTGGAGCGCGATGCACCACCCCTTCACCAGCCCGAAGGACGGCCACGAGGACTGGCTCGAGACCGACCCCGGCCGCTGCATTGCCAAGGCCTACGACGTCGTCCTCAACGGCCTCGAGCTTGGCGGCGGCTCGGTGCGGATCCATCGCGAGGACGTGCAGAGCAAGGTCTTCCGGGCGCTCAAGATCGACGTCGAAGAGGCACGCGCCAAGTTCGGCTTCCTGCTCGACGCACTCCAGTACGGCGCGCCGCCGCACGGCGGCATCGCCATCGGCCTCGACCGCTTCGTGATGCTGATGAGCGGCGCCGAGTCGCTGCGCGACGTGATTGCGTTCCCGAAGACGCAGCGCGCGCAGGACCTGCTCACCAACGCGCCCGGCCCCGTCGACGAAAAGCAGTTGAAGGAGCTCCACATCCGCTTGCGCAACACGCAGGCGCCCGGCGTTGGCTGAGCAGGTGAAGTCCGCGACGCCACTAGACGGCAATGGCTAGAATGGCCATTCTTAGGAGAGGCGCGACGATGAAGCTCACCGCCACCGAGGCCAAGAACCGGTTTGGTCAAGTTCTGGAGCAGGCGCAAAAAGGCCCGGTCGTGATCGAGAAGGCCGGCCGCCGGCACAGCGTCGTCTTGTCAGCAGAGCAGTTCGACCAGCTGCGAGAAGCGCAGCGGGACCGGTCGGCAGAAACGAGCGGCGCCGACTTCTACAAGCGATACAAAGGCTGGGTCGACGAGCAGAATCGCCTCGTCGAGAAGTACGGCGTCTTCGGTTCCGAGTGGCGCGACTGGTAGCGCATGCAGTTCGATGTGTTCGCCAATCCCAATGTCGCGCAGCGAGAAGGCTTTCCCTTCCTCGTCGTTCTGCAGAGCGATCAGCTTGATCACTACTCGACCCGATTGGTCATGCCCCTCGCCCGGCTGGCAAGAAAACCGGCGAAGCTGCCGCCCCGCCTCACGCAGGCGGTCGAAATCGATGGCGAACAGTTGTATCCGGCGGCGCATCTCACGGCGGCTTTGCCGTCGCGATTGCTAACGCACCGCGTCGACTCGCTGCGCGACCGACCCGACGTCGTCAGGGACGCGCTGGACGCGGTCCTGAGCGGAGTGTGAATGCGCAGGGGGCACTGATTTTCAAGATCCCTGAGTCGGTTCTGGTCGTCATCCATAGCGCCTCCCTCGAGGTGCTCCTCCTCGAGCGCGCCGACCAGCCTGGCTTTTGGCAAAGCGTCACCGGATCCAAGGACGATGTCGACGAATCGCTGGTCGAGACCTGCATTCGCGAGGTCGGCGAGGAAACCGGCATCGTCATCGGCTCGCCAGCCGTGCCGCTCGCCGCGCTGCAGGACTGGCAGCTCGCCAACGTGTACGACATCTACCCGCAATGGCGCCATCGCTATGCTGAAGGCGTAACCCGCAACACCGAGCACGTCTTCGGCCTGCGTGTCGGCCGCGACATCGCCGTGCAGGTCGCGCCGCGCGAGCATCTCCGCCTCGAGTGGCTCGACTGGCGCGCCGCCGCCGACCGCTGCTTTTCGCCTTCCAATGCCGAGGCCATCCTGCAGCTGCCGCGCCGCGCCCGCTGAGCCGGCCCGCTATTTGCTCCGTTTGCGCCCGTGACGACCCGGCCCTTCCATTCGACGCTGCATCCGAGCCACATCCTGCGGGTGGCAACGTACAACATCCACAAGGGCGTGCGGGGGGTCGGCCCGAAGAAGCGGCTCGAGATCCACAACCTCGTGCTCGGCATCGAGGCGCTCGACGCCGACTTCGTGTTTTTGCAGGAGGTGCGGCGAATGAACCGCGCCGAGGCGCGTCATTTCCCCGACACCAAGATCGGCTGGCCTAAGGTGCCGCAGGCCGACTATCTGGCGCCCGAGGGCTACGACGTTGCCTACGTCACCAACGCGGTGACGCGCGACGGCGAGCACGGCAATGCGCTGCTCTCGCGCTGGCCGATCGGCGACATCGGCCACCACGACGTGTCCGACCACCGTTTCGAGCAGCGCGGCCTGCTCCACGTCCCGGTTACCTGGAACGGCGTGCTGGTGCACGCCATCGTCGCCCACTTCGGCCTCATCCATGCGAGCCGCGTGCGCCAGTCGCAGCGACTCGGCCAGTTCATCGAGGCCGAGGTGCCGAAGGGCGAGGCGGTCATCGTCGCCGGTGACTTCAACGACTGGGGCGACAGGCTCGATGCGCTGATGACGAGCTGCGGCCTGACGCGCGGCATCGTTCCAGGCGATCCGGCGGCGCGCTACAACACCTTCCCGTCGCGCCTGCCGCTGTTCTCGATGGACCGCATCTACACGCGCGGCTTTCGCTGCACGTCAACGAGCGTGCCGCGCGGCACGGCCTGGGCGCGGATGTCGGACCACCTGCCGCTCGTCGCCGAGCTCGAGCTCGACTAGCGCTACAGGTCTGGACCGATGAGCAGCACGGCGCGCTCCCGACGGGCGGAGGCGACGCGGGCGCTCCGCGCCGGCCACACCGTGCAGCTGCTGAAAGGGGGCGCCGCCTTCTTCCGCGCGCTCGTCGAAGCCATCGATGGCGCGCGCGCCGAGGTGCTGCTTGAGACCTACATTTTCGAGTTCGCCGGCGCTCCGATTCGCGTCGCCGAAGCGCTCGAGCGCGCCGCCGCGCGCGGGCTCACCGTTCGCGTCGTCGTCGACGGCATCGGCACCGGCGAGATGCCGACGGAGTGGCGCGGGCGCTGGGATGCCGCCGGCGTGCGCTGGTGCGTCTTCAACCCGGCGCGCGGCTGGCGCGTCCTCCTGCCGCCGCGCTGGCGGCGCCTGCATCGCAAGCTCTGCGTCGTCGATGCGGCGGTCTGCTTCTGCGGCGGCATCAACCTGATCGACGACTACGTCGACCCGACGCACGGCGAGCTCGAGCAGCCGCGCTTCGACTTCGCGGTGCGCGTGACCGGCCCCCTGGTCGAGGATGCGCACGAGACGATGACGCGCCTCTGGCTGCGCTTGCAGGTGGCGCGCGAGGCGCGCCAGATCGATTTCAAGGCCGCCGTGGCGGCAGTGCGCCAGGCCGCTCGCGCCGGCACCGACGCCGAAGACCCCGGCGTTGCCGCCGCCGACCTGAACCCCTTGCCCGGTCCCGCCGGGCCGGGCCTCCTGGCCGGCCTGGTGTTGCGCGACAACGTCCGCTTCCGCAAGCGCATCGAGCACTTCTACCGCTACTCGATCGCCCAGGCGCGGCGCGAGATCGTCCTCGCCAACGCCTACTTCGTTCCCGGCGTCGCGCTGCAGCGCGCGCTCCTGCGCGCAGCGGCGCGCGGCGTGAAGATCACGCTGCTGCTGCAGGGCCGCTACGAATACTTCATGCAGCACCACACAAGCCGCGCGATGTACGGCGTGATGCTTGACGCCGGCATCGAGATCATCGAATACGCGCCGAGCTTCCTGCACGCGAAGGTGGGTGTCTTCGACGGGCCGCAGGGCGCGCTGGCGACGGTCGGCTCGTCGAACCTCGACCCGCTCAGCCTGCTGCTGGCGCGCGAGGCGAACATCTTCGTTCGCGACGACGCCTTCGCCGCCGAGCTGCGCGGCCACCTGCTCGAGGCGGTGAAGAACGCCGGCGACCGCGTCGAGAAATCGGCGCACGTGCGGCGGCCGATCGTGCATCGCACCCTCGCCTGGATCGCCTATGGCGCGATGCGCTTCGCCCTCTTCGCCACCCGGCACCGCTATTGATGGCGCCCTCGCAGTCGCTTCGCTCCTTGCCCTCCGCGGAGGCGCGGGCGGTCTTGGGGCGGCCCGTTGCCGGACCGCTGCAAGACCTGGTCGTCCAGCGCAAGGAGGGCCTCTATTGCCCGCCGGGCGACTTCTACATCGACCCCTGGCGGCCGGTCGACCGAGCGGTCATCACGCACGCGCACGGGGACCACTCGCGACGCGGCAACGCCCACTACCTCGCCGCCGCGCCGGGCGAGGGCGTGCTCAGGACGCGGCTCGGCGAGATCGACCTGCAGACGCTGCGCTACGGCGAAGTCGTCGATCATTTCGGCGTCCGCCTCAGCCTCCATCCGGCCGGTCACGTGCTCGGCTCGGCGCAGGTGCGTCTCGAGCACGAGGGCCGCGTCTGGGTCGTCTCCGGCGACTACTACGTTGCCGGCAGCAGCGCCGACGCGCGCGAGGACAACGCTACCTGCGCGCCGTTCGAGCCGGTGCGCTGCCACTGCTTCATCACCGAATCGACGTTCGGCCTGCCGATTTACCGCTGGATGCCGCAGGCGATGCTCTTCGCCGAGATCGACGATTGGTGGCGCGCCAACGCCGGCGCCGGTCGCGCCAGCCTGCTGGTCGGCTACGCCTTCGGCAAGGCGCAGCGGATCCTGAAGGGCGTCGACCGCTCGATCGGGCCGATCTTCGTCCACGGCGCCGTCGAGCCGCTCAACCGCGCCTACCGCGCCGCCGGCGTCGACCTCCCGGAGACGCCGATCGCGACCGATGTCAGGGACAAGGCGATGTTCCGGCGCGCGCTGATCGTCGCACCGCCTTCGGCGCAGGGCTCGACCTGGACGCGCCGTTTCGGCGACTACAGCGACGCCTTCGCGAGTGGCTGGATGCAACTGCGCGGCGCGCGCCGGCGCCGCTCGGTCGACCGCGGCTTCGTCCTCAGCGATCACGCCGACTGGCCCGGCCTGCAACGCGCGATCGGCGCGACGGGCGCGGAGCGCGTCATCGTCACGCATGGCTATGAAGCAGTGATGGTGCGCTGGCTCGCCGACCAGGGCCTGGAGGCGAGCGCGTTCGCGACCGAGTACGGCGACGATGACGACGAACTGCCCGCCGGCGTTGGCGATGCGGTCGCCGCGGCGAAACGCACAGCCGAGCAAGTCGCCGAGTCGGTGCGCGACGCGGACGCCTCCCGGTTCGTGGTCGCGCCGGAGGACGCGCCGGTCGACGACGCCGGCGCATGAAGCGCTTCGCGCGCCTTTTCGCCGAGCTCGATCGCAGCACGGCGACGATCGCCAAGGTCGATGCGCTGAAGCGGTACTTCGCCGAGGCCGCGCCGCGCGATGCGGCGTGGGCGGTCTACTTCCTCGCCGGAGGCAAGCCGCGCCAGGTCGTTCCGAGCGGCGTGCTGTGGGCGACCGCGTGCCGGCGCGCGGGCATCGACGAGTGGCTCTTCGACGCCTGCTATCAGGCGGTCGGCGACTTCGCCGAGACAGTCGCGCACGTGTTGCCGCCGCCGTCGCGCACCGGCGACGTCGGCTTGGCCGAGTGGATCGAGGATCGCCTCCTGCCGCTGCGCGGCCTCGCCCCCGAGGAGCAGGGGCGAAGGGTCGCCGCCTGCTGGGACGAGCTCGACACCTCCGGCCGCTTCCTGTTCAACAAGCTGATCGGCGGCGGCTTTCGCGTCGGCGTCAGCAAGCTGCTCGTGCAGCGCGCGCTCGCCGAGGGCGCGGGCATCGACGCCAAGCTCGTCGCCCAACGCATGATGGGCTATACCGACGCCAAGGCGACGCCGAGTGCGGCCCGCTACGCGCAGCTCACCGCCTCGGGCGACGCCGGCCCGCTCGACCTCGGCCAGCCGTATCCGTTCTTCCTTGCCCATCAGCTCGACCTGCCTGACAGCGAGCTCGCCACCCGGCTCACCGCAACCGCCGAGTGGATCGTGGAGTGGAAGTACGACGGCATCCGCGCCCAGGTGATCAAGCGCGCCGGGCAAGTGTGGATCTGGTCGCGTGGCGAGGAGCTCGTCACCGAGCGATTCCCCGAGATCGTCGCGCTCGCGGCGCCGCTTCCGAACGGCACCGTGCTCGACGGCGAGATCGTGGTCTGGAAAGGTGGCCGCGTCGCGCCGTTCAACCTGCTGCAGCAGCGCATCGGCCGCAAGACGATGACGAAGAAGGTGCTCGCCGACGCGCCGGTCGCGTTCATCGCCTACGACCTGCTCGAGCAGCAAGGCGAGGACCTGCGCGAGCGGCCCCAGCACGAGCGGCGCGCTCGGCTCGAGGCGGCGCTAGCCGCGAAGGTTGCTGCCGGCACGGACGCATCGGACGGAGGGCTTCGCCTCTCGCCCATCGCGCAGGGCGCCGACTGGACCGAGCTCGCCGCGTTGCGCCGCGAGTCGCGCGCGCGCGGCGTCGAAGGCTTCATGCTCAAGCACCGGCACGCCCGTTACGGCACCGGCCGCAGGAAGCAGGACGACCTCGCCGCCGGCACCTGGTGGAAATGGAAGATCGATCCGCTCAGCGTCGACTGCGTGCTGGTCTACGCGCAGGCGGGGCACGGCCGCCGCGCCAGCGTCTACACCGACTACACGTTCGCGGTCTGGAATCGACGGCCTGCCGATGCGGCCGAGGCGGAGGCCGCGATCGAGGCGGTCGGTCGCCGCAATGCGGCAGCCGACGGCGCGCTTCAGCTCGTCGCTTTCGCCAAGGCCTACTCCGGCCTCACCGACGAGGAGTTCAAGCTCGTCGACCGCATCATCCGGCAGACGACGCTCGAGAAATTCGGCCCGGTGCGCAGCGTCCGCCCGAGCCTGGTGTTCGAGCTCGGCTTCGAGGGCATCAACCGCAGCGCACGGCACAGGAGCGGCATTGCCGTGCGCTTCCCGCGCATGCTGCGGATCCGCGCCGACAAGCCCTTGCATGAGGCCGATTCGATGGCCGAGCTCGAGGTGCTGCTCGCGCTCCAGCACGACCGGCCGGAAGGCGCCCACGACTCAGGCGCTCAGCCGCTCGCGGAGTTCTGAGGTGGCGCGCAGCAGGCCGACCTCGATCCCGTTCCAGTTGCGCAGCTTGGCGTCGCTGAAGCCGCGCAGCAGGTCGGCCTCCTCGTCGTCGAGGTCGACGAAGGTCTCGATCGCCGCCGCCATCGCCACTTCGGCGGCGCGTGCGGTGTTGCCGTCGTCGATCTTGATGGCGACGCCGATGCCGCGCTCGGGGAACGAGGCGCAGAACACGCCTTCGGCGCCGACCTTGCAGTAGACGCGCTCGCCGAGCGCTTCCATCACCCGGGTGTCGAAGCGGTCGCTGCCCGCGGCCATGAACGGGTGGCGCGACACCGCCTTGGTGAGACGCGCGGCGGCGCGCGCATGGCCGGGCCGCAACCCCTTGCCGGTGCCGATGCGGGCGAAGGCGAGGGCGAGGCGATCGAGCGGAATCGCGAAGCTGGGAATCGAGCAGCCGTCGATGCCGCGCGCCGCCTGGCGCAGGTCGTGGCCGGTCGTCGCCTCGAGCACCTCGGTGACGGCGCGCATCACCGGATGGCGCGGCGCGACGTAGCCCTTCGCGTACTGGCGCAGGTTGACGCCGTCGCAGAGCGCGCAGGCAAGGCAAAGAAAGCCGGCGTGCTTGCCCGAGCAGTTGTTGTGCAGCGCGCTCGGCTCGCGCCCGGCCGCCGCGAGCTCGTACGCGACGGGTCCGAGGCGCGGCCAGTGCGTGCCGCACTCCAGCGCAGCGACGTCGAGGCCGGCCTTGGCGAGCATGCGCTCGACGACGGCGACGTGGCGCGGCTCGCCGTTGTGCGAGGCGCAGGCGATCGCGAGCTCCTCGTCGTCGAGCTGGAGCCGGTCGGCGGCGCCGCTCTCGACCAGCGGGATCGCCTGCAGCACCTTGATCGCCGAGCGCGGGAACACCGCCCTCTCGATGTCGCCGATCGCGACGAGGCGCCGGGCGTCGGCGTCGAGCACGGCGACCGCGCCGCGATGCGCCGACTCGCGCGCCCCGCCGCGCATCGCCTCGACGAGGACCGGATTGGCCGCGGTGCTTGACAACATGGTGCCAATGTAGCCGGCGTCGGGCCGCTCCGCACGGAGGCGATCGCGACAGCGCCGCGCCGGCACGGCGCCGACAATCGCTGCCGATGCCCGTCGCCGTCCCGCTCGCCCTCGGCCGATCTGTCGTGCGCCTCGCCGGCATCGATTTCAGCTGCAGCCCGTCGCGGAAGAAACCGATCACGGTCGCGACCGGAACGCTCGACGGTGCCGGGCTCGTGCTCGACGGCGTTGCCGAGCTGACGACGCTCGCGGCGTTCGAAGCGTGGCTGCGCAAGCCCGGGCCGTGGCTGGGCGGATTCGATTTTCCTTTCGGGCTGCCGCGCGCGTTCGTCGATGCCAACGGATTCGGCGCGAGCGCTGCCGAGGTGATCACGACGATCCACCGCCGTTGCCCGACGCGGATGGCGTGGCGCGCGCTGATCGATACCTGGGGCAACGCCCAGCCCGCGGGTGCGCGCCTGCTGCACCGGCGCACCGACGGCGCCTCGGCGGTGACGTCGACGAGCCCGATGCAGACGCGCTACGTCCCGGTCGGCCTGATGTACTACGAGGGCCTGGCCCGGCTCATCGGTGCGGGCGTGACCTTGCCCGGGCTCGCCCACCCCGGTGATCCGGCGCGCGTCGCGCTCGAAGCGTATCCGCGCCGGCTCGCGCATGCGCTCGTCGAGCGTCGCTCGTACAAGAACAGCGCCGCCGACGATCGTCGCGCGGCGCGCGAGGCGATCGTCACTGGCCTCGAGGCGGGGGCCGATCGCTTCGGCTTCGCGCTCTGCGCCGCCGGGTCGCTGCGCGCTTCGCTCGTTGCCGACGCGAGCGGCGACCGCCTCGACGCCGTGCTCTGCCTGGCGCAGGCCGCGATCGCGTCGCGCCGCGACCGCTACGGTGTGCCGGTGGACGTCGATCCGGTGGAAGGCTGGATTGCCGCCGAATGAGAGGCTGCAGCGCGCCCGAAGTGACCTGCGGCGCTCAGTCGGCGCGAAAGCCCGACGCCTTGACGATCGGCGACGAGCGCGCCGTGTCGTGCGCCATGCGCGCCGCGAGGTGCTCAGCACTTGGTCGGCGTGAACACGCTCGGTCTCGTGCGCCGTCCGAGCGAACGCTGATCCCCTCGACGGGAACGACGCTCCAGAGCGACGGAACCCGCGAATGAGGCCGGTCTTCTGGCCCCCGCCGCGGTCTGCTACCGTGGCGCGGTGCAGGAATCTTGGGCGCCGGCCGAGGCGTGGTTTGCGTCTCGTGGCTGGCGACCCTTCGCCTTCCAGCGCGAAGTCTGGTCGGCGATGGCCGCTGGCCGGAGCGGCCTGCTCCACGCGACCACCGGATCGGGCAAGACCTACGCCGTCTGGTTCGGGGCGATCGCGCGCGCTGCGGCCGTCCAGAGCGAAGCGACGGATCGCGAACTTCCGCAGCGCCGAGCTTCTCGGCTCCGCTCGGACCGAGAGCCTCCGCCGCTCGGCGTCCTTTGGCTCACGCCCATGCGCGCCCTCGCTGCCGATTCGGCGCGGGCCATGCAGGCGCCCCTCGACGGCCTCGGACTCTCCTGGTCGATCGGCATCCGCACCGGCGACACCGCGCCGGGCGAGCGCGCGAAGCAGGACCGGCGCTTCCCGACCGCGCTGGTGACGACGCCCGAATCGCTGAGCCTCATGCTCACGCGCGAGAGCGCGAAAGACGAGCTCGCGCCGATCCACACGGTCATTGTCGACGAATGGCACGAGCTCATGGGCAGCAAGCGCGGCGTCCAGGTACAGCTGGCGCTGGCCCGGCTGAAGCGTTGGAATCCGGGCCTCGTCGTCTGGGGCCTGTCGGCGACGCTCGGCAACCTTGACGAGGCGATGCGCGTGCTGCTCGGCGACGAGGGCGGCATGGCGATGCGCGGCCGTGTCGAGAAGAATCTCGTCATCGACACGCTGCTGCCGACGAACCCGGGCCGCTTCTCGTGGGGCGGCCACCTCGGCAAGCAGATGCAGCTGCCCGTGGTCGAGGAGATCGAGCGCTCGGCGACGACGCTGGTCTTCGTCAACATGCGCTCGCAGGCCGAGGCCTGGTACCAGTTCATCATCGACGCGCGGCCCGATTGGGCCGGCCTGGTCGCGCTCCATCACGGCTCGCTCGACAAGGAGGTGCGCGACTGGGTTGAGCTCGGCCTCAAGGAAGGTCGCCTGAAGGCCGTGGTCGCGACCTCGTCGCTCGACCTTGGCGTCGACTTCCTGCCGGTCGAGCGCGTGCTGCAGATCGGCTCGGCGAAAGGCGTCGCGCGCCTTCTCCAGCGCGCCGGACGCAGCGGCCATGCGCCGGGGCGCGCCAGCCGCATCACGCTCGTGCCGACCAATACGCTCGAGCTTGTCGAGGCGGTAGCGGCGCGCCGCGCGGCGCTGGCCGGCCGGATCGAGAAGCGCGCCACCCACGACAAGCCGTTCGACGTGCTCGTGCAGCACCTCGTGACGATCGCGCTCGGCGGCGGTTTTCGCGCCGACGAGATGTTCGACGAAGTGAAGGGCGCCTGGGCCTATCGCAAGCTCACCGCGCCCGAGTTCCAGTGGGCACTCGATTTCGTGGTGAAGGGCGGTGACAGCCTCACCGCCTATCCCGAGTACCACCGCGTCGTCGCCGACGACCAGTCTGTCTACCGGGTGCCGAACCGGGCGATCGCGCGCCGCCACAAGCTCAACGTCGGCACCATCGTCAGCGACTCGTCGATGCAGGTGAAGTACCTCTCGGGCGGGCGCATCGGCGTCGTCGAGGAGGGCTTCGTCGCCCGCCTGAAGAAGGGCGACTGCTTCGTCTTCGCGGGCCGCACGCTCGAGTTCGTCCGCGCCGAGGAGATGACTGCCTACGTCAAGCGCGCCGACGGCAAAAAGGCGTTCATGATCGCCTGGGCCGGCGCCAAGATGCCGCTCTCGAGCGAGCTCGCCGACTCGGTGATGGAGGTGCTCGCCGACGCCGCGCAGGGCGACTTCTTCGAGCCCGAGATGGAAGCGGCGCGGCCGATGCTCGAGACCCAGGCGCACCTGTCGCGCATCCCGACGCCGAAGACGCTGCTCATCGAGAGGCTCGAGTCGCGCGAAGGCCAGCACCTGTTCCTCTATCCCTTCGCGGGGCGCAACGCCCACATCGGCCTCGGCAGCCTGCTTGCGTGGCGGCTTTCGCGCCAGACGCCGAACACGTTCTCGATCGTCGTCAACGACTATGGCCTGGAGCTGCTCTCGGCCAAGCCGGTCGACCCGGCGCCGCTGGTCGACCAGAGCCTCTTCGACGAGGGCGACCTGCTCCACGACGTGCTCGCCAGTCTCAACTCGAGCGAGCTCGCGCGCCGGCGCTTCCGCGAGATCGCGCGCGTCTCGGGGCTGATCAGCCAGGGCTTCCCCGGGCAGCCGAAGTCGACCCGCCAGCTGCAGGCGTCGAGCTCGCTTTTCTACGAGGTGTTCCGCAAGTACGACGGCGCGAACCGGCTTCTCGGCCAGGCCGAGAGCGAGGTGCTGAGCCAGGAGCTCGACATCGGGCGGCTGCGCGAAGTGCTCAGGCGAATGCGCGAGCAGCGCGTCGTCTTCGTCGAGCTCGCCGTGCCGAGCCCGTTCGCGTTGCCGCTGATGGTCGAGCGGTTCCGCGAGAAGCTCAGCACCGAGAAGCTCAAGGATCGGCTCGATCGGATGCTGAAGGACATGGAGCGCGCCGCGATCGCCGATTGAACGGCGCGGGGCGACGTGCTCGAGCGGGGGTGTCCGGCGTCTTCAGCTGAGAAGGCGAGGCGACACCGACGGGTACGCGTACTCGATGCCGACGACTGCACGGGCGTAAAGGTAGTTCTCCAGCGCCCGCTCGCTCAGCGCGTCGAGCTCGACGGCGCCGCGCTCGTCGCAAGGAAAGCAGAGGGAGGGTCCCCTGAACAGGGACCGATACCTGATCTCGTACGAATCGCCGGCCATGAACGCTCTCCCGTGACGCTCGCCGACGTCGCTCGGCGGCGAGCCCACGAAGACAGTATGGCGACGGGAGCGGGCCGGCGGTGTCGGCGTCGCGCGAAGCCTCGTGTCAGGAAAAGCCGAAGTTGCCGGTCGGCCGAACGCGGTCGGCATCGTCAGGCGCGGATCGCCATCTGCGTCTTACAGCCACGCGAAAAGTTCTCGCAGCCCCAGAACGGGCGTCCGCTCTGGCGTGCCGTCCGCTCGACCAGCTTGATGCCGCAGCTGGCGCAGGTCGGCCGCCACCAGTCGCCGTCGAAGGCGACGCGAAGGAGCGCTTCCTGCTGCTTCGGATGGCGCGTGGCGATGAGACGGAGCAGGCCGTCGACGTCGTGCAGGCCGATGCCGTTGCTCTCCGCGAATTCGCGTCCCTCTTGCGTGAAATCGGACGTCGTCACGAACTGGCCGCGGGCGATGCCGTGCTGCGCCATGACGCCGCGCAGCTCGCGCACTTCCTTGACGCCGACTTTCCAGCGCATCCACTGCTTGCACTGGACGATGCTCACCGGCGTGTCGCCGGCGGCGTGGTTGACGGAGTAGAGCCAGATGTCGACGCCGCCGTCGGCGCCATGCGTCTGCGAGCGCGTCTCGAAGCCGGCCTGGGCGAAAAGCGCCTCGACGACCGCCTCGAAGCGGCGCCACTCGATCAGCTCGAACACGTCGCGCGACCACTGCGTCGGCGGCGCCTGCCGCGTCGCCTGGCGAGGCGCGTTGGCGGCCGGGGCGCCGACGAGGTCGGCCGCCAGGGGCGCAATGCAGCCGGCGCGCGCCAGCCGGGCGGCGATCGCACGGGGCAGCTGCGCAGGCTCGGCGTCGCTGCCAAGTGCCCGCGCGTGCGGGCCGTTGCGCCAAGGCATGGCGTTCTCCAGTCGAAAGGAAGCGCATCGTAGGAAGGCGATCTCGCCCGTGCGCGTCCGGCCGAGCGACCGCTGTGAACATCCACACGACGCTTCGGTGTTCAGTTCGATACACGCGCCTCGGCGTCGCGGCGGCGAGACGACGGGCGCCTGTAGACTGCCCCCGCCCTGTCGTCCAGGCAGGGTACGGCGATGCCGCCGCACCGACCCGCAGCCATGCCCGGTTCGACACGCACCAAGATCCGCAGCCAGCGCGACACCGGCGAAGCGCAGGCGCGCCTGGTGGAGCGCGTCGCCTCGGCCCTCGGCGCCAGCCGGGTCCTGCTGCTCCTCGCCGACGGCGCGGGTGGTTTCACCGTCGCCGCCGCGAAGCTGCCCGGGAGCGAACGGGCGCCGGCGCTGCTCGCCGCGATCACGCCCTGGATCGACGGGGCCGGCCGGACGCGGCGCGCGCGCCTGCGCCACGGACCGGCGGGCGCGGCGCCCGGCGAGCAGCGCTCCTGCATCGTCGCGCCGCTCGTCGTCGGACGTGAGGTCCGCGGTCATCTCTATGCCGACGTCGATGGCGCGACCAAACGCTTCGGGAAAGCCGATTGCGCTGTGCTGGCGATCCTGGCCGAGCAGGCCGCCGTCGCCGAACGTCTCCAGCGTCAGGTCGCGGAGCGCAGCGTCGCTGTGCAGCAGCGCGACAGCCAGCTGGCGGTGATCGGCAGTATCCAGACAGCACTTGCGGCAACGACCGACATGCAGGCGACTTACGAGGCGGTCGGTGACAAGATCCGCGAAGTTTTCCGGCACGCAGACGTCGGCATCCGCGTCTACGACGCCGGCACGCAGACGATGCACGTCCCCTACTTCTACGAAAGCGGGAAACGAATCGCCATCGATCCTCTCCCTTTGCTCGATTCCCCCATCACGGCCCACATTTTCCGTACCCACGAGTCCGTTCGGGTCGACGATTTCCTGAAAGACGCGCGCTCGCGGTTCGGCGCGTACGTCATTCCTGGCACGCGGGCGGAAAAGTCGGGGATCTTCGTACCGCTCCTCGTCGGCGACGAGTTCCACGGGCTCATCCATGTGCTCGACATGGACCGGCTGAACGCGTTTAACGACGCCGACGTGCGCCTCCTGGAAGCCCTCGCGCGCAGCATGAGCGCGCCACTCAAGAACGCCCGCCTGTTCGACGAGACCCAACGCCTGCTGAAGGAGGCCGAGCGTCGCAACGCCGAACTGGCGGTGATCAACCAGATCCAGCAGGGCGTGAGTGCCGAGCTGGACTTCCAGGCGATCGTCGATCTGGTGGGCGACAAACTGCGCGAGGTGCTGCACACCGAGGACATGGGCATCCGCTGGTACGACCCGGCCAGCGACAAGACGCGATTTCTGTACGAAATCGAGCATGGACAACGGATCCATCCCAGTCCGCGGACCCCGCCGCCGTCCGTTCGCCGTCAAATGGAGACGCGCAGGGCTGAGATCTACGCCACGCGAGCGGAGCTGGCGGCCGACACGACGTTGTTGCCGGGTACCGACTCCAGCCGCTCGATGGTCCGCGTTCCGATCATCGGCGGCGACCGCGTCCTGGGTTTCATCGTGCTCGAGAACTACGAGCGCGAGCACGCGTTTGGCGCGGACGACGTGCGCCTGCTCACGACCGTCGCAGCGAGCATGGGCGTCGCGCTCGAGAACGCCCGCCTGTTCGACGAGACGCAGCGGCTACTTAAGGAAACCGAGCAGAGGAACGCCGAGCTGGCAGTGATCAACAGCGTCCAGTCGGCGCTTGCCGCGGAGCTCAGCATCCAAGGCATCTACGACGCCGTCGGCGACAAGATACGCGAAATCTTCCTCGGTCGCGACGTCGGTATCCATATCGTCGACCCCGCGACGCGGACGGTGCATTTCCCCTATCACCTCGAGCGTGGCGTGCGGCTGACGCTGGCGCCGATTCGATTCGATGACGAGAGTCTCGGCTTTGGGCCCCACGTGTTTCGCACGCGCGAGGCCTTGCTTATCAACGAAGATTTGTCAGGGGCGGCGAAGCGCTTCGGAAGCGATGCCATACCGGGCTCGACCGTGACCCAGAAGTCGATGTTGCTCGTGCCGATGATCAGCGGAGGCGTCGTGCGCGGCGTGATCGGCGTGTCGGACTTTGAACGCGAGCACGCGTTCGGCGAGGCTGACGTAAGGCTCCTGAAAACCCTGGCTGGAAGCATGGCGGTCGCGCTCGAGAACGCACGCCTGTTCGACGAAACACACCGCCTGCTGAAGGAAACGGAGCAGCGCAACGCCGAGCTCGCGGTCATCAACAGCATCCAGCAGGGGGTCAACGCCGAGCTCGACTTCCAGGCGATCGTCGACCTCGTCGGCGACAAGTTGCGCGAGGTCTTCGCCACCGGCGACCTGGTGATCACCTGGCGCGACGAGGCGACGCGAACGCGCCTCATCCTCTATTCATGCGAGCACGGCATCAGAAGCGAGTTGCCGACGATGCCCGATCCGCTCGATCGCCCGATCGACCTCGCGATGCTGCAGAGGCGGTCGGTGGTGATACGAAACCGGGCCGAGTTCGACACACTTGGATTATTCCACTTCGAAGGCACCGACATGAGCCTGTCGTCGGTGTTCGTGCCCATGTTTTCGGGCGACCGGTTCCTCGGCACCATCATCGTCGAGAACTACGAGCGCGAGAACGCCTTCGGCGACGCCGAAGTGCGAATGCTTTCGACGGTCGGCGCCGGCGTGGGTGCGGCGCTCGAGAATGCGCGTCTGTTCGCCGAGACCCAGCGCCTGCTCAAGGAGACCGAGCGAGGTGCGCGCGAGTCGTCAGCGCTGTCGGCCGTGGGCCGCGACTTGTCGTCGTCGCTCGATGTCTCGGTGGTGATGGACCGGATCGCCCGCCACGCGAAGGAACTTCTTCAGGCCGCCAACAGCGCGATCTTCCTGCCCGGCCCCGGCGACGGTACACACCGAGCAACGGTCGCCCTCGGCGAGGCCGCCGAGGCGATCAAGGCGACCATCGTCGAGTCGGGAGTCGGCATCATCGGCAGACTGCTGAAGAGCGGCGAGCCCGAGCTGATCAACGACATCGAGTCTGATCCGCGCGGCGTCCACGTCGCGGGCACCGAGCGGCGCAGCGACGAGCGGCTGATGGTCGTGCCGCTGCTGGCCGGAACGCAGGTGCTCGGCGCGATGGCGGTGTGGCGCAACGGTGGCGATGCATTCGAGCCGCGCGAACTCGAGTTCCTCGTCGGCCTGTCGCGTCAGGCCACGGTCGCGCTGCAGAAAGCGCGCCTCTTCAACGAGACGAACGAGGCGCTCGAGCAGCAGACTGCCACGGCCGAAATTCTCAAGGTCATTGCCAGCTCGCCGTCGGACTTGCAGCCGGTGTTCGACGCGATAGCTGCGAGCTCGAAACGGCTTCTGGGGGGCTTCACGGCGGCGGTGTGGCGCTACATCGACGGCGCGCTTCATCTGGTGGGATTCACGCCGACGGACCCTGCCGGAGACGCCGCGCTCAGGGCCCGTTCCGGCACTGCGGTTGCCGAATCTCCGACGGCGCCAGCGATCCTTGCCGGCCAGATCGTGCAGATCACGGACACCGAGGACGAAGCCCAGTGTTCGAGCCGCACGCGCGACCTGGCGCGCTCGCGCGGCTTCCGCGGCCTGGTGGTTTGCCCGCTGCGAGGCGAGGGCGTGTCCATCGGCATGATCAGTGTCACCCGCAGCGCTCCAGGACAGTTCACACCGCAGCAGATTCAGTTGCTGACGACCTTTGCCGACCAGGCGGTGATCGCGATCCAGAACGCGCGCCTTTTCAACGAGACCAAGGAGGCACTGGAGCAGCAGACGGCGACCGCCGAGGTGCTGCACGTCATCAGCAGCTCGGTGGCCGACACCCGCCCGGTCTTCGACATCATCGCCGAGCGTGCCGCCCGCCTGACTGGGGCCGAATACGGCTGGGTGTTCCGATTCGACGGCAAGCTCATCGACGTGGCGAGCTCGTTCGGCATCGACACGCCCGGGTTGCGCGCTGCGCAGCGGCTATTCCCGATGCCGCCGGGAGACCGCTCGATCACTGCGCGGGCGATCCGCGACGGCCTCGTCGTCAATGTCGGCGACGTGATGAGCGAGGCCGGGTCCGAATCGCTGCGCGATCTCACCGCCGCCGTCGGCAACCGCGCCGTCCTCAGCGTGCCCATGTGGCACGACGGCGGCATCATCGGCGCGATCGCCGTCAATCGCGTCGCGCCCGGCCGTTTCGCCGACAAGGAGGTCGAGCTGCTGAAGACCTTCGCCGATCAGGCGGTGATCGCGATCCAGAACGCGCGCCTGTTCAACGAGACCAAGGAGGCACTGGAGCAGCAGACGGCGACGTCGGAGGTGCTGCAGGTCATCAGCAGCTCGATGGCAGACGCCCGGCCCGTCTTCGAGAAGATCCTGCGCAGCTGCCAGCGCCTCTTCGACAGCGATGAGCTCCTGACCATGCTGGTCGGGGACGATGGCGAGTTGCACCTCGGCGCAGCGCTGGGAGCGGACGGCAGCAACCGGGATCCGTCGTTTATCCGCCCGTTCAACGGCAGCGCCACGGAGCTGGCGATCCGCGAGCAGCGCGTGCTGCATTTTCCGAAGGTCCTGACCCAGGCCGACGTTCCCGACAGCCTGCGCCGGATGTGCAAACGTGCTGGGATCCATTCCCTGCTGATGGCACCGATGCTGCGGCAGAGCGAGGGAATCGGCTCCATCCTCGTTGGTCGAACGCAGGCCAGGCCTTACACCGACAAGGAGGCGGCCTTGCTCAAGACGTTCGCCGAGCAGGCGGTCGTGGCGATCCAGAATGCACGCCTCTTCAAGCACGCGCAGGAGGCGCGCGCTGCCGCGGAGACGGCCAACGAAGCCAAGAGCGCGTTCCTGGCGACGATGAGCCACGAGATCCGCACGCCGATGAACGCAGTGATCGGCATGAGCGGGCTGCTCCTCGACACGCCACTCACCGACGAGCAGCGCGACTTCGCCGGCACGATCCGCGACTCGGGCGACGCGCTGCTGACGATCATCAACGACATCCTTGACTTCTCGAAGATCGAGGCCGGGCGGATGGACATCGAGTCGCACCCCTTCGACCTGCGCGAGTGCGTCGAGTCGGCGCTCGACCTCGTCGCCGCGCGCGCGGCCGAGAAATACCTCGACATCGCCTACCAGTTCGAGGGCGAGGTGCCGCCTGCCGTCACCGGCGACGTGACGCGGCTGCGCCAGATCCTCCTGAACCTGCTCAGCAACGCGGTGAAATTCACCGACCGGGGCGAAGTCGTCCTCACCGTCTCGGCGCGCAAGGACGAGCTGCAGTTCGCGGTTCGCGACACCGGCATCGGCCTGAGCGAGGCCGGCAAGGCACGCCTCTTCCAGAAGTTCAGCCAGGCCGACAGCAGCACGACGCGCAAGTACGGCGGCACGGGCCTGGGCCTGGCGATCAGCAAGCTGCTGGCAGAGCTCATGGGCGGCGCGATGGGGGCAGAGAGCCCCGGCCCTGGCCGCGGCTCGACCTTTCGCTTCACGATGAAGGCACCTGCCGCCGAGCTGCCGGCCGGCATGCGGCGCGACTTCCTCGGCGTGCAGCCGGCGCTGCGCGGCAAGCGCATCCTGGTCGTCGACGACAACGAGACCAACCGCCGCATCCTCGCCCTGCAGGCGGCGAAGTGGGGCATGAGCGCGCAGCACGTCGAAGACCCCGGGCGCGCTCTCGAGCTGCTGGCGAAGGACCGCTTCGACCTCGCCATCGTCGACATGCACATGCCGGGCATGGACGGCAGCGTCCTGGCTGAGCGCATCCGCGCGGCCGGGCATACGCTGCCGCTCGTGCTCTTCACGTCGCTCGTCCGGCGCGAGGACGGCGACGGCCTCTTCGCCGCGAGCCTCGCCAAGCCGTTGCGGCAGAGCCAGCTCTTCGACACGCTGGTGACGCTGCTGGCCCACGACACTCCGCCGAAGACGGTGCCCGAGGCGGCACGTCCGAAGATCGACGCCACCCTGGCGGCGCGCCACCCGCTGCGCATCCTGCTCGCCGAGGACAACGTCGTGAACCAGAAGCTCGCCCTGCGCCTGCTGCAGCAGATGGGCTACCGCGCCGATCTTGCCTCCAACGGCGTCGAGGCGATCGAGTCGATCGCGCGCCAGCCCTACGACGTCGTGCTGATGGACGTGCAGATGCCGGAGATGGACGGGCTCGAGGCGACGCGGCGCATCGTCGCGCGCTGGCCGAATGGCGAGCGGCCGCGGATCGTGGCGATGACCGCCAACGCGATGCAGGGCGACCGGGAGGCCTGCCTGGCCGCGGGGATGGACGACTACGTCGTCAAGCCGATCCGGGTCGACGCGTTGGTCGAAGCGCTGATGCAGGCCAAGCCCAGCCATGGGCACTGACCTCCGGCGCCTCGTCGACACTGGCGCGCGCATCGGCGCGCTGCAGTCCGAGGCCGAGCTGTGCGAGTTCCTGATCGAAGCCGTCGTCGAGCATCTCGGGGCCGAGCGCGTGCTGCTCGTCCTGGAGAGCGACGGCCGCCGGATAGCCGGCGCGCATCTGCCTCGTGGCGAGACCGCCGAGGCGCTGCTCGCAGCCGTCCTGCCGTGGCTCGACGAGTCGCAAAAGACGCGCCGGGTTCGCCTGCGCCACGGTCCCGCCGGCGCCAAGGCGCGCTACCAGCGCAGCTGCCTGGTCGCGCCGCTCGTGGCGCGCGAAGCTGTGCATGGGTACCTCTACTGCGACATCGAAGGCGCTCTCGGCCGCTTCGCCGGCGGCGATCGCGACCTCCTCGCCCTGCTCGCCGGCCAGGCTGCGCTGGGGCTCGACAACGCCCGCATGGTCGGGAAGACGAAGGAAGCGCTGGCGCGCCAGACTGCCACCGCCGAGGTGCTGCAGGTGGTCAGCAATTCGGAGGCCGACGCGCAGCCGGTTCTCGAGAAGATTCTCGAGAGCTGCAGTCACCTGTTCGAAGCCAGCGTGCTCAGCGTCATGCTGATCGGGGAGGACGGGCTGCTGCATCTCTCCGCCTCGCGCATGGTGGCGGTTGCGGCCGGCGATCCGGGATGGCCCCAGGCCGACCACGCCGCGAACCGGGAGAAGCTCCGTGCCGTGTTCCCGATGCCACTGGCCGGGACCGGCACGGCCGAGGCGATCGCCTCCGGGCTCGTGCTGAACTTCCCCGACGTGCTGAACGGCGCCGACGTGCCCCGCGGCGTGCGCGCCCCGGCGCTGGCGACGGGCCGCAACTACTCGCAGATGATGGCACCGCTGATGCAGGGCAGACGCGGCCTCGGCGCGATTTCACTGGGACGCCCGGCGCTCGGCGGCTTCACCGACGAGGAACGGGCGCTGCTCAAGACCTTTGCCGACCAGGCGGTGATCGCGATCCAGAACGCGCGCCTGTTCAACGAGACGAGAGAGGCGTTAGCGCGGCAGACGGCGACCGCTGACGTCCTGCGGGTGATCAGCAATTCGGTGGCCGACGCGACGCCCGTCTTCGCGACCATCATCGCGAGCTGCGAGAAGCTCCTGCATGCGAACTACACGAACCTCGCATTGATCGGCCAGGATGGGCTGATCCATCTGACCCAGGAAGGCACAGGTGCCTGGGACGAAGGAGACGTTTCCCGGCAGGCGCTGACCTGGACGCAAGGACAGTTTCCGCGGCCGGTGCGCGACTCGATCCACGGCTACGCGATCCACAAGGGCGAGGTGCTTAATTTCCCCGATGTCGCGAACGGCGCCGGCGTGCCTAAGGGTCTGCGCGCATCGGCAGCACGGGGCAACTACTCGGCCATGTACGCGCCCATGTACTGGGAGGGCAAGGGCATCGGTGCCATCGCGGTCCACCGCATACCGCCGGTGCCGTTCAGCGAAAAGGACGTCCGCCTCCTCAAGACCTTCGCCGACCAGGCGGTGATTGCGATCCAGAACGCACAGATGTTCAACGCGCTGGAGGCGCGCAACCGCGACGTCAGCGCGGCGCTGGAGCAGCAGACCGCCACCGCCGAAGTGCTGGAAGTCATCAGCAGCTCGGTGGCCGACACAACGCCGGTGTTCGAGGCCATCGTGCAGAGCTGCCTGCGCCTCTTTGCGGGGGTGCAGGTGGTCGTCTCGCTGGTACGCGACGATGGCACGGTGGGACACGTCGCCGTCGGCGG
>JBBRFW010000037.1:0-34163 GCA_038241255.1 Burkholderiales bacterium
CGCCGGTATTGCCGCGGCCGCGCAGGATCACCGCCTGGCGGTGCCGACACACGTTCGACAGCAGCCGCACGCCCTCTGTGGAGCGAACCAGCGCGCGGCCGTCGCCTTCGTCGGCCAGCGTCTGGAAGTCGCCCGGGCTCGGAATGCTCAGTTCGTGGCCCACGTAACGCGGGCTGCGCGCGAACAGCGTCTCGCTCTCGCGACGGAACAGGTCGGCGTCGAAATAGCTGGAGACGCCCAGCTGCGACTGCCCCGGCTGGAGGGTCTCGCGTAGAACACGCTGGTCGGACATGGCCGCGAAATCCTCCGGAAATGACGGTGTCGAGAGCCGGTTCGGCCCGGGATGCGAAAGGCAACCTTCGCGCCTTCCCGAAGGGACGCGGATTCTACCTGCGGGGTTCCCTCGCTCCGAGTGCCGAGACCCCCGCTCGGCGGACCGGTCGAGGCCGGCACTGAACCTTCGAGGTGGGGGCGGGGCGGCTGACTACAATTGCCGGTTTGCAGATCGCGAATGACGACCGAATCCTCACCTGGCCGGCCGCTGCCCGTGCCCGCCACGTACGAAGCCGCGCTGGCCGAGCTCGAAGCGCTCGTCGCGTCGATGGAGGCCGGACAGCTGCCGCTGGAGGGACTGCTGGAGAACTACCGCCGAGGCACGGAGTTGCTGCAGTTCTGCCGGTCCCGCCTGCAGGCCGTCGAGCAGCAGGTCAGGGTGCTCGAAGAGGGCGCGCTGAAACCCTGGGCCCCGGCGGCATGACTTCGCGCCCGCGCCGGTGCGCCCGACGCCCCGAGACGATGCCGACATGAAGCGCGACGCATTCGACACCTGGGCCCTCGCCGAACTCGACGCCGTCGAGGCGGTGCTCGTCGACTGGGTGCCGGCCGACGCACCGGCCGGCCTCGGCGAGGCGATGCGCTACGCCGTCCTCGATGGCGGCAAGCGTCTGCGTCCCCTGCTCGTGCTCGCGGCGGCCAAGGCGGTGGACGGCAATCGCGAGGCGGCGCTGCGCGCGTCGGTCGCGGTCGAGCTCATCCACGCCTATTCGCTGGTTCACGATGATCTGCCGTGCATGGACGACGACGTCCTGCGTCGCGGCAAGCCGACCGTCCACGTCCGCTTCGGCGTTGCCCAGGCGATGCTCGCCGGAGACGCGATGCAGGCCCTGGCCTTCGAGGTGCTGACACCCGAGGGCCCCGCCGTCGAGCCGGCGCTGCAGGCGCGGCTCTGCGCTCTGCTGGCCCGCGCCGCAGGCGGGGCGGGGATGGCCGGCGGCCAGGCGATCGATCTCGCCAGCGTCGGACAGCCGCTCGACGAGCGGGGTCTGTCCGACATGCACCAGCGCAAGACCGGCGCGCTTCTGAAGGCCAGCGTCATGATGGGCGCTGCTTGCGGCAGGACGACCGCCGCGGCCGACGCCGCGCTCGCCGCCTATGGCGACGCCGTCGGCCTCGCCTTCCAGGTTGTCGACGACATCCTCGACGTGACGCAGGCGTCGGAGACGCTCGGCAAGACGGCCGGCAAGGACTACGTCAACAACAAGCCGACCTATGTCAGCGTGCTCGGGATCGAGCCGGCGCGACAGCGCGCCCACGCGCTGCGCGAGTCAGCGAAGGCGGCGCTCGCGACCAGCGGGCTGGTCGACGTCGAGAGCCTGCGCGTTCTGGCCGATCGCGTCGTCGATCGGGACAGCTAGCATGCGATTGCTCGAGCGGATCAACACCCCGGCCGATGTGCGTCGGCTCTCGCGGGCCGACCTGAAGGTGCTCGCCGGCGAGCTGCGCGACTTCGTCGTCCACAGCGTGTCGCAGACCGGCGGCCACCTGTCGTCCAACCTCGGAACGATCGAGCTGACGATCGCGTTGCACTACGTCTTCGACACGCCGAACGACCGCATCGTCTGGGACGTCGGACACCAGACGTACCCGCACAAGGTGCTCACCGGACGCCGCGAGCGGATGGCGACGCTGCGCCAGGTCGACGGCATCTCGGGCTTCCCGCGCCGCGACGAGAGCGAGTACGACACCTTCGGCACCGCGCATTCGTCGACTTCGATCTCGGCTGCGCTCGGCATGGCGGTGGCCGCGCACATGAAGGGCGAGAAGCGCCGCGCCGTTGCGGTGATCGGCGACGGCGCCATGAGCGCCGGCATGGCCTTCGAGGCGCTGAACAACGCCGGCGTCTCGCACGCCGACATGCTCGTCGTCCTCAACGACAACGACATGTCGATCTCGCCGCCAGTCGGCGCGCTGAACCGCTACTTTGCGCGGCTCATGAGCGGCAAGTTCTACGCCACCGCCCGCGATACCGCGAAGACGGTGCTGAAGAACGCGCCGCCGCTGTTCGAGCTCGCGCGCCGTTTCGAGGAGCACGCCAAGGGCATGGTCGTTCCGGGAACGATCTTCGAGGAGTTCGGTTTCAACTACGTCGGCCCGATCGACGGCCACGACCTCGACTCGCTGATCCCGACGCTCGAGAACCTGCGCGACCTGAAAGGGCCGCAGTTCCTGCACGTCGTCACCAAGAAAGGCTACGGCTACAAGCTCGCCGAGGCCGACCCGGTGAACTATCACGGCCCGAGCAAGTTCGACCCGGCGGTCGGCATCGTCAAGCCGGCGACGCCGCCCAAGCTCACCTTCACCCAGGTCTTCGGCCAGTGGCTGTGCGACATGGCGGCCCGGGACGAGCGGCTGATCGGCATCACGCCGGCGATGCGCGAGGGCTCGGGCATGGTGGAGTTCGAGCGGCGCTTTCCGCAGCGCTACTTCGATGTCGGCATCGCCGAGCAGCATGCCGTCACCTTCGCCGCCGGCCTCGCCTGCGAAGGACTGAAGCCGGTCGTCGCCATCTACTCGACCTTCCTGCAGCGCGGCTACGACCAGCTGATCCACGACGTCGCCATCCAGAACCTGCCGATCGTCTTCGCGCTCGACCGCGCCGGCCTCGTCGGCGCCGATGGCGCGACCCATGCCGGCGCCTACGACATCGCCTACCTGCGCTGCATTCCGAACGTGAGCGTGCTGACACCTGCCGACGAAGACGAATGCCGGCAATCGCTCTACACCGCCTTCCTGCAGGACCACCCCGTCGCGGTGCGCTACCCGCGTGGCAGCGGCGCCGGCAAATTGCCGCAGGCGGCGATGACGGCGATCCCCTTCGGCAAGGGCGAGGTGCGGCGCGAGAGCACCAGGCTGGCGTCGCAGGGCGGGCAACGCATTGCCATCCTCGCTTTCGGAACGATGCTCTATCCTGCGCTGGCGGCGGCCGACAAGCTCGACGCGACGGTCGCCAACATGCGCTTCGTCAAGCCGCTCGATGTCGCGCTGGTGACTGAACTCGCGCGCCGACATGATGCAATCGTCACCGTGGAAGAAGGTTCGACGATGGGCGGCGCAGGCAGCGCGGTTCTCGAGGCGCTGGCCGAGGCGCGCATCGAGATTCCGGTGCTGACGCTAGGCCTGCCCGACATCTTCACCGAGCACGGCGACCCGGCCAAGCTGCTCGCTTCGTACGGGCTCGACGCCACCGGCATCGAGCAACAGATCCAGCGCCGCTTCGCTGCCTCGCCCGCTGTGGTGCCTGCCCTTGTGCGCAGCGTGGCCGGCCTTTGATTGGCACAATCCCGGCGCCATGACCAATCTGATCGACGCTCTCCACATCCCCGACACGCAATCGGCGCACGACCATCGCAAGCTGGCGATCCAGCGCGTCGGCATTCGCGGCGTTCGCTATCCGATGCAACTCAAGATCGAGGGCACGGTGCTGCCGACGGTCGCCGACTGGTCGCTCGACGTGGCCCTGCCGGCCGACCAGAAGGGCACGCACATGTCGCGCTTCGTCGCCTGGCTCGACGCCCTCGGCGAGCCGATCGACGCCGAGGTGCTCAAGGGCGAAGCGGCGCGCATGCTCGTGCTGCTCGGCGCCGCCGAAGGGCGCGTCGAGGCGAGCTTCCCGTTCTTCCTGCGCAAGCGCGCGCCGGTTTCCGGCGTCGAGAGCTTGCTCGAGTACCAGGGTCGATTGATCGTCGATGCGCGCGGTGGAACGACGGTCGTCTCGGCCGAGGTGGTCGTCCCCGTCAAGTCGCTCTGCCCGTGCTCGAAGGAGATCTCCGACTACGGGGCGCACAACCAGCGCTCGCACGTGACGATCCGTGTCGAGCTGCTCGGCGCGATCTCCTGGCGCGAACTGGCCCGCTTCGCCGAAGACGCCGCCTCAAGCGAGATCTGGTCGTCGCTGAAGCGCGCCGACGAGAAGTGGATCACTGAGCGCGCCTACGAAAATCCGAAGTTCGTCGAGGACATGGTTCGCGACGTCGCCTTGAAACTGAACGCGGACGCGCGCATCGGCCGCTACACCGTCGACGTCGAGAATTTCGAATCCATCCACGCCCACAGCGCGGTGGCGCAGATCTCGCGCGCGTAGCGCCCAGCTAGCGGCGCTCGCGCTTCGCCGCTTCGGCCGATTTGACGCGCAGCCCGCGCGCTCTCAGCGCCTCCCGCAAGAGGTACTCCACCTGCGCGTTGACGCTGCGCAGCTCGGCGGCGGCGAGGCGCTCGATATCGGCCCACAGCGCCGGATCGATGCGCAGCAGGAACGACTTCTTGTCGGGACTCGCCATCGACGGCGGCGCTCGGTAGGCTCGCGCCTACTAGTTGTAGAGCGTTCCCGTGTTGACCACCGGCGTCGCGTCGTGGTCGGAGCAGAGGACGACGAGCAGGTTGCTCACCATCGCCGCGCGCCGCTCGTCGTCGAGCTGGAGGATGCCGCGCTCGGCGAGGCCATTGAGGGCGAGCTCGACCATGCCGACAGCGCCCTGCACGATCTTCGTCCGCGCCGCGATCACCGCCTCGGCCTGCTGCCGGCGCAGCATGGTGCCCGCGATCTCGGGCGCGTAGGCGAGGTGGGTCAGCTTGGCGTCGACGACGACCAGCCCGGCCTGGTCGAAGCGCTGCTGCAGTTCACGGCTAAGCGCCGCCGAGACCTCTTCGGTGCCCGAGCGCAGCGTCACCTCGGCAGGGATCGCCGCGCTGGGATCCTCGAAGTTGTCGTAGGCATAGCTGAGGGCGAGGTGGCGCAGCGCCGACTCGGCCTGGGTCAGCACGTAAGCCTCGTAGTTCTCGACGTCGAAGCTCGCGCGTGCCGTATCGTCGACGCGCCAGACGACTGTCGCCGCGATCTCGATCGGGTTGCCGCGCAGGTCGTTGACCTTCAGCTTCTCGCTGTTGAAGTTGTGCGCCCGGACCGAGATCTTGGTCTTGCTGTAGAACGGGTTGGCCCAGCGCAGGCCGCGCTCGCGGTCGGTGCCGCGGTAGCTGCCGAAGAGCAGCAGCAGCGCCGCCTGGTTCGGCTGCAGCATGTACAGGCCGCCGAGGCACCACAAGGCGAGCAAGGCGGCGCATGCGACGAGGGCCAGCGTCGGTCCCATCGGCCGGGACGCGAACAGCGCGCCGGCGACGACGAGGCCGAGCAGGCCGATGGTGATGTAAACGAAGCCGCTGCTCGTCGCTGCGGGCCGTTCTTCTGCCGACTTGATGGCCATGTGCCGCTCCTGATGATTCGCTATCCAACGCGCGGTCAGTACCGGCGATGTCAAAGTGATATCATTGTAGTAGCAACCGCGAACGCCGTCAAGCGCCCGCGGACAGGCGGCGTCTGCGCTCCGGTCAGGCGTCAGCGACGACGCTCAGCCCGAGCAGCGCCGGGTCGCCCCGGCCGAGGCGGACGACGACCGGCTCCTCGCCGCTGAGGTCGATCACCGTCGTCGGCTGCATCGGGCACGCGCCGGCGTCGACGATCGCCTGCACCGACTTCTCGAAGCGGTCGCGGATCAGCGAGGGCTCGTTCATCGGCTCGCTCTCGCCGGGCGGGATCAGCGTCGTCGCGAGCAGCGGCTGGCCGAGCAGGTCGAGCAGGGCGCCCGTCACGGGATGCTCGGGAACGCGCAAGCCGATGGTTCGCCGCGACGGATGCGAGACGCGCCGCGGCACTTCCTTGGTCGCCTCGAGGATGAAGGTGAACGGCCCGGGCGTGGCGAGCTTGAGCAGCCGGTACTGACGGTTGTCGACGCGGGCATAGCTCGCCAGCTCGGAAAGGTCGCGGCAGAGCAGCGTCAGGTGATGGCGATCGTCGACGGCGCGGATGCGGCGCAGCTGCTCGGCCGCGGCCTTGTCGTCGAGGTGGCAGGCGAGGGCGTAGCTCGAATCGGTCGGAATCGCAGCAACGCCGCCGGCCCGAAGGATCTGGGCCGCCTGCTTGAGCAGGCGCGGCTGTGGATTCAGCGCGTGGACTTCGAAGTACTGAGCCATGCGCCGATTGTCGGCGCGCCCGCTTGCCTAGGCCGGCCTGTGGACACGCCCTTCGAGCGCGTCCCAGACGGCGGGCAGGCCCGCCGGGAGCGGCGGCAGGCCGCCCAGGTCGATGCGGCTCTCGTCGGGGCTGTGGAAGTCGCTGCCGCGCGAGGCGAGCAGGTCGAACTCGCGCGCCGTGCCCGCGTAGCGTTCGGCCTCGGCGGCCGTGTGGCTGCCGGTCACGACCTCCACGCCGCGGCCGCCGTGGCCCTTGAACTCGGTGAAGAGCGCGTACTCTTCGGTGGGCGAGAACTTGTAGCGCGCCGGGTGGGCGACGATGGCGATGCCGCCGGCGTCGCCGATCCAGCTGACCGCGCCCTTCAGGGTCGCCCAGCGGTGCGGCACAAAGCCGGGCTTGCCTTTGACCAGGAAGCGTCGGAAGACTTCATGCGTGTCCGCGCAGACGCCGCTCTCGACGAGATGGCGCGAGAAGTGGGTGCGCGAGATGAGGTCCGGATTGCCGACGTAGCGCAGCGCCCCCTCGTAGGCGCCTTCGATGCCGACCTTGGCGAGCTCGGCGGCCATCTCGCGCGCGCGCGCCTCCCGGCCGCCGCGCGTCGTCGCGAGGCCCTGGCGCAGGCGCCCGTCGTCGCTGTCGATGCCGAGGCCGACGATGTGGACGGTGGTGTCGAGAAAGGTCACCGAGATCTCGACGCCGTTGAGGTACGGCAGGCCGGCCGCGCGCGCGGCGTCGCGGGCGCGCTGTTGGCCGCCGAGCTCGTCGTGGTCGGTGAGCGCCCAGAGCTCGACGCCGTTGGCCTTGGCACGCGCGGCGAGCGCCTCGGGCTCGAGTGTGCCGTCGGAGACCACGGAGTGACAGTGCAGGTCGGCGTTCATGGAATTTCCTGGCCTGATCGCATCATAGTGGGGCCGACTGCACGGAACGCGAGACCGCTGCTCCCGTATTTGTACCTGTGTCGGCGCATGCAGAACATGCGATGGGCCTCTTGGGCGGCCACTCGCCTGCCCCTGCCTTCGGGGCGATGACTATGTCCATAGGAATAGCAAACCGAAGATGATTCGAAGGTAAATTGCTCTTGCCCCGCCGTGTTTGGGAGCTGATGTGTTCTTCATGCGGGCAAAGCGAAGGGTTTACTGCAAGCCCGGACTCCGGGATTGCGTAGCAGTCGCATTAGCGGCGGGAATGAGCGCCATCTCGGCGCCGCGCGGCCGAGTTGCCGGCCTTGGTGATGCTGCCCTGGCGGCGCTTGGGACCTGACGAGTGTTCGGGAATCAGCCCGACGTAGGCCATGAGCTTGCGCGGATTGTCGAAGCGCAGGAAGTCCTGCAGCCCGGCGACCAGGGTCATGGCCGCGATCAACTGCACCCCGCGCAGGGATTGCAGCGCCTGTACGAGGGGCCGGTCCGTCTCCTCGCGAATTCGCAACGACCTGACCGCCCATCGGTCCATCGACGCTTCGTCGGCGCGACCGAGCTGCCGAACTCCGTGGCGGATCCCGAAGTGGAAGTCGGGTTGCAGGCCCCTCGCAGCCTACGGACGCAAGTAGCACTGGGAGCAGATCATCGGGCGGATCTCATGTAGTCGCACAGACGTATCTGCCACGCGAACGATCGTTCAGAAAGGCCGCCTAGTTGGGCAACTGGGCCAACCCGCTGCCGTCATTGCCAGCCGGCCGCTATCAACAACGCGTAGGCAGCGGTAGCGCCGGCGTCGGCCTCGGCGAGCGCATCGATGAATGCCGCGGTCGCGTCCGCGGCCTATCGGGGTTCTTCTGGGCCTGTTCCGGACGCGAACCGCAGCGTCGCCTAGCAGGCGTGCCTGATGGCGATGATCTGGGTCGCCCAGGCCGACGCCACCAACACCTGCGTCGAGTTCAAGTCGGTCTTCCAGGCGTGGCGGCCGATCTCGGCGATCACGCTGGCCGACACCGACGGCAACGCCTCCACCGACGTCGACCTCGCCCGGACGCCGACCCAGCCGACGCCGAACCATCCCGAGTACCCGGCCGCGCACAGCTGGGTCAGCGGCGCGATGGCCGAGATCCTGAACAGCTACTACGGCACGTCGAACATCACCTTCGACCTGATCGGCGCCGGCGCCGCGACCGGGATCACGCGCCACTACACATCGGCAACGGCGATGACGCAGGAGATCCAAGTCACCCGCATCGCCGGGGGGATGCACTTTCGCACGTCAACAGTCGACGGCGACGCGCTCGGCAGGAACGTCGCCCGCTGGATCGTCGCGCACAAGTTCAGGCGCGATAGCGCGACGGTGACGCGCGGCTGCCGCTCGCAGCCTCGCTGCGGCAGCGGCCGCTACTCGCTGGCGACAACGATCATCTGCACCCGCTCGACGCCGTTGTAGGTATCGAGGCTCAGGCGCCAGGCGAGGCGGACCCGGTCGGCGACCGGCTCGACGCGGCCGAACCAGATCGCGTCGCGCATGACGCCGCCGACGCGGATGGCGAGCTTCAGGTGCTTCTCGCCGACGAGCCGCTGCGAGACGACTTCGACTCTGTCGCAGAAGAGCGGCGCATCGAAGGCCGCGCCCCAGACCTGGTCCTCGAGCAGGCGAACGGTCGTCGGGTCGAAATACTCGGCGCCGAGCGGCCCATCGCTGACGATCGTCCGCTCGAGCGTCGCGGCGTCGAGCCTCTCGCGGGCGACCCGCTGCAGCGCCCCGCGGAAGGTCTCGAAATCGGTGTGCGCGATCGTGCAGCCGGCCGCCATGGCATGGCCGCCGAAGCGGACCAGAAGGCCGGGATGGCGCTTGCTGATGAGGTCGAGCGCGTCGCGCAGGTGAAAGCCGTCGATCGAGCGGCCCGATCCTTTGAGCGAACCGTCCTGGCCGAGCGCGAAGACGAAGCTCGGCCGGTGCAGCCGGTCCTTCAGGCGCGAGGCGATGATGCCAACCACGCCTTCGTGAAAGGACGGATCGAAGACCGCGAGCGCCGGCTCGACGTCGCCGCTCAGCGCGAAGGCGCGGTCGACCTGCGCCTCCGCGTCCTCACGCATCGTCGCCTCGAGCGTGCGCCGCTCGCGGTTGATCGTGTCGAGCAAGGTGGCAAGCTCGGTCGCTCGGCCGGCGTCGTCGGTGAGCAGGCACTCGATGCCGAGGGTCATGTCGGCGAGGCGGCCGGCGGCGTTCAGGCGCGGTCCGATCGCGTAGCCGAAGTCGCCGGCGCTCGCCTGACGCGGATCGCGCCCGGCGACAACGAACAGCGCGGCGACGCCCGGCTGCACGCGCCCGGCGCGGATCCGCTTCAAGCCCTGCGCGACCAGGCAGCGGTTGTTGCGGTCGAGGCGGACGACGTCGGCGACGGTGCCGAGCGCGACCAGGTCGAGCAGCGCATCGAGGCGCGGCTGCGCCGCGACCGTGAAGTCGCCGCGCTTGCGCAGCTCGGCGCGCAGCGCCAGCAGCACGTAGAAGGCCACGCCGACGCCGGCGAGGTGCTTGCTGGCGAAGCCGCAGCCCGGCTGGTTGGGGTTGACGATCACGTCGGCTGCCGGCAGGACGACACCGAAATCGCCCTGCACCGGCAGATGGTGGTCGGTGATGACGACCGCGAGCCCCGCGGCGTGCGCGTGGGCGACGCCGTCGAGGCTGGCGATGCCGTTGTCTACCGTCATCAGCACCTCGGCGCCCTGGGCGAGGACGAGGTCGACGATCTGTGGCGTCAGCCCGTAGCCGTGGACGCGTCGATCGGGAACGACGTAGGAGAGCGTCGCGGGGGTGGCGCCGAGCATGCGCAGGCCGCGCAGGGCAACGGCACATGCAGTCGCGCCGTCGCAGTCGTAGTCGGCGACGACGCAGATGCGGCTGCCGGCGCCGATCGCGTCGGCGAGGAGGACGGCGGCGTCATCGGCGCAGAGCAGGCCTGCCGGCGGCAGCAAGCTCGCGAGCCCATCGTCGAGCTCGTCGGCCCCCTTGACGCCCCGTGCCGCGAACAGGCGCGCCAGCAGCGGATGGAGGCCCGCCTGCTCGAGCGCCCACGCCGGGCGCGGCGGAACGTCACGGGTGACGAGGCGAAGCGGCGTCATCGGTCGCGACTCACAGCGCGGCGAGGACGCCGTGCGCCGCCACCGCGCCGCCGCGCAGGCGTTGCCAGAGCGAGCGGCGCTGAAGCTCGTAGCGGACCGCGCTGCGCTCGCCGCAGAGCGTCAGCGCCGTGTCGTCGCCGGCGCGCGCGCCGCCGAGCAGGCGCGCGACGGGGCCGGCGTCGAGGGCGCGCCAGGCCTCGGCCCACGCCGCCCAGTCGGCGCCGAGCAGCGGCGCGCGCAGCGCGGTCGCGATCTCGGGCGTCGCCGCGGCGTCGGCCGGCTGTTGCCGGCCGCAGCCACTCAGCCAGAACGAGTTGACGGCGA
This sequence comes from Burkholderiales bacterium, assembly GCA_038241255.1. GTDB lineage: Bacteria > Pseudomonadota > Gammaproteobacteria > Burkholderiales > Burkholderiaceae_C > Schlegelella_A. Next base: position 10,675 of record JBBRFW010000037.1, read on the forward strand.
GCGCGCCGCGCTCCTCGCGCGCTTCGTTGACGGCGTGGCCGTAGAAGACGATCTGCGCTTCGCTTTGCAATCGGAGCACGAGCGAAGCGATCGCGCGGTTCTCGCCCGGCGCGCCGGTCGCGCTCGCGCGCAGCCAGCGATCGACGTTGCGGCCGATGACCCGATCGAGCGAGGCCGTCGCCAGCGAAGCGAGGTCGTCGCGCGCCGCATACCAGCGGCCGGCATCGCCCCAGGCGACGGCGAAGCCCTCGCTCGCGAGCAGCTCGCCGGCGCTCGTGAACAGCGCGCGCGACTCCGGCTCGGCGAGCGCGAGCAGCTCCGGATCGAGCATCGTCACGTCGTCACGGCCCAGTTGCCAGTGCGAGGGTGTCAACAGTGCCCATGCCTGCGTGCCGGTCGCGATGCCGTCGGCGGCGGCGGCGTGCGCGGCGAACGGCAGCAGGCCGTCGGCGCCTTGCCACCCCCACGCCGCGGCCAGCGCGCGCTCGTGCGGTGGCGAGAAGCTGCCTGCATCGCCGTCGTCGCGGCCGGCCGGCGCGAGCAGCGCGAGCAGCCGCTCGAGGTTCGGCAGCGCCAGGTCGCGCAGCACGTTCTGGCAGGCTTGCGAGCGATCGGAGGCGAACGGAACGAGCAGGTGCACGCGCCGATTATCCGAGTCGCCTTGCGGCTCAAGCGCGCAGGTCGGTCGGGTAGCATCGCCCTGGCATGAACTGGCCCTATGAACTGCAGATCGGCTGGCGCTACACGCGGGCCGGTCGGGTCGGGCGCAAGAACCGCTTCATCTCCTTCATCTCCGCCGTGTCGATGCTCGGCATCGCCCTCGGCGTGGCGGCGCTGATCATCGTCCTCTCGGTGATGAACGGCTTCCAGAAGGAAGTGCGCGACCGCATGCTCTCGGTGATCTCGCACGTCGAGGTGAGCGATGCCGGCGGCGGCGCTCTCGCCGACTGGCGCCTGACCGCGAGCGAGGCGCGCCGCAACCCGCAAGTGATCGGGGCTGCGCCGTTCGTCGCCTCGCAGGCACTGATCGCGCGCGGCGACGACATGCGCGGCATCGTCGTGCGCGGCATCGTCCCGCAAGAAGAGGCCACGGTCACCGATCTCGCGGCGAAGCTGAAGGACACCACCCTCGCTCGGCTCGTCCCCGGCTCGTGGAGCGTCGTCCTCGGCGGCGAGCTGGCGCGCGCGCTCGGCGTCCGCGAAGGCGACAAGGTGACCGTCGTCCTGCCGGGCGGGCAGGTCACGCCGGCGGGAATCGTGCCGCGCCTGCGCACGCTCACCGTCGTCGGCACCTTCGACGTCGGCCACTACGAGTACGACAGCGGCCTGGCCCTGGTCGCGCTCGAGGATGCGGCCAAGCTGTTTCGCGTCGACGGGCCGACCGGCGTGCAGCTGCGCCTGAAGGACCTCGACCAGGCGCCCCTCGTCGCCGCGCAGCTGGCGCAAAGCCTGGGCCCGCAGGTGATCGTGCGCGACTGGACCAGCACCAACCGCAACTGGTTCTCAGCGGTGCAGGTCGAGAAGCGCTTGATGTTCATCATCCTGACGCTGATCGTCGCCGTCGCCGCCTTCAATCTCGTCTCGACGCTGGTCATGACGGTCACCGACAAGCGCGCTGACATCGCCATCCTGCGCACGCTCGGCGCGACGCCGCGTTCGATCATGGCCATCTTCATCGTCCAGGGCGCGGCGTCGGGCGTGATCGGCACCCTCGCCGGCGTCCTTGGCGGCCTGCTCATCGCCTTCAACATCGACGTCATCGTGCCGGCGATCGAGAGCGTCCTGCACGTGAGCTTCCTGCCGAGCAGTGTCTACCTCATCAGCCGCATGCCGAGCGACCCGCAGCAGGGCGACATCGTGCCGATCGCGGTCATCTCGCTCGTGCTCGCGTTTCTGGCGACGCTCTACCCGAGCTGGCGCGCGAGCCGCCTGCAGCCCGCCGAAGCGTTGCGCTATGAGTGAGGGCGAGGCGGTGGGCGGCGCGCCGATCCTGCGCGCCCGCGGCCTGCAGAAGCGCTTCTCCGAAGGCAACGGCGCCGAGGCGATCGACGTCACCGTGCTGCGCGGCATCGACCTCACGGTGGCGCGCGGCGAGACGCTCGCGATCGTTGGCGCGTCGGGGTCGGGCAAGAGCACGCTGCTCCACCTGCTCGGCGGGCTCGAGGCGCCGACCGAGGGCACGGTCGAGCTCGCCGGGCTCGGCTTTGTCGGCATGAGTGCGTCGGCGCAGGGCGAGTGGCGCAACCGCCATCTCGGCTTCGTCTACCAGTTCCATCATCTGCTGCCCGAGTTCACCGCGCTCGACAACGTCGCCATGCCGCTCAGGATTCGGCGCGTCGCCGTCGGCCCGGCGCGCGAACGCGCCGCCGAGGCGCTCTCTCGAGTCGGTCTCGGCGCGCGGCTTGCGCATCGGCCAGCGCAGCTCTCGGGCGGCGAGCGCCAGCGCGTCGCGATCGCGCGCTCGATCGCCGGCCAGCCGGACTGCGTTCTCGCCGACGAGCCGACCGGCAACCTTGACCGCGTCACCGCCGACGGCGTATTCGCGCTGATGCTCGAGCTGACGCGCCAGCGCGACATGGCGTTTGTGCTCGTCACACACGACGAGAGCCTGGCCGCCCGCTGCGACCGCCGCTTGCGCCTCGCGCAGGGCAAGCTCGCCTCCTGACGGCGAAGTGGGTGCGGCGCCCACCTGGGCGAGGCTTCTCCGAGTCGCTCCCGCCTAAGCGCCGGACCGACCCAGACCCGGGCGCCGCCCGCGCGGGGGCAGCAAGACGAAGAGCTCTTCAGTGCCAGTCGACGACGCCGAAGCGGTCTTGGCCGAGCAGGGTGTAGAAGACGCCGATCGTGTTGCGCACCTGCCGACCGTTAGGCGCGCCCGCGAAGCTCGCGTCGCGGCGATTGCCGAGATAGCGCAGCGTCAGCGCGTGCTGGCGATAGAGGCGCACCGTCAGCGCGGCATCGAGGCGAACGATGTTGTCGCGGCCGCCGCTCGTTCCCGAGGCGACATTGCTGACGAAGTACTCGCGGCCGGTGATGTCGAGCGCGGCCTTGTCGCTGTGGGTGAGGCGCAGCGCGAGCAAGGCCTGCGGCGAGAGTCCGTAGTTGTAGTTGCGATCGGTCGACGCCGTGCCGTGCGCGGTGCCGACCGCGGTGTAGCCGACGCCGAGCATGCCGGTGCCCTCGAGCGAAAGGTCGCGCGTCATCCAGAGGTGGCCGGTCGTGCCGAGCGACAGCGCCGTCGTCGAGACGCGGAAGGTCTGCGGAGAGATGTAGTCGTAGCTGCCGTAGATGCCCCACACGCCGCGGTAGTCGCTGCCGGCGTCGTACGGCTTGCCGATCAGGAGGCCGCGCGTGAGCACATTCTCGAAGCCGTTTGCGCTCGACGCCGTGACCTGGAAGTTGAAGTAGTCGAATGGCCGTGTGTACTCGTAGCCCTTCGCGCCGGGCAGGCCGTAATCGATCGAGAAGTCGACCTGCGCCTCGTTCGGCTGGAACTTGGTCGAGGTGAGGCCGACCTCTTCGCGGATGCTGTGGCTGTAGCCGAGGCCGAGCCGGCTGTAGTAAGCGGCGTCGTGGCTCGAGAAGACAGCGCCGTAGCGGTCGCCGAAGGCGAGGCGGTTGAACCCCGTCGAGGGCGAGATTGCCGCCGCGGCCGCCTCGCGCCAGGCGCGAGGCATGCCGCCGCCGCGCTCGAGAACGAGGCTCGACATGCGAAAGAGCGCTTCGCCGAGGAAGGTGCCGCCGATGCCGCTCGCGACCTGGTCGTTGATCGACGGGTGGGTCTTCTCGCCGAAGATTTCCCAGAAGCCGCTGCCCGCGAAAGCGTAGCCCGCCGACTCCCAGTAGTTGAATCCGGCCGAGCGGGCGAAGCCGAAGTACATCGAGCCCTGGTACGGATGGCCGAGCTGATTGATGTTGAAGGGGTCGCGGTCGCTGCTCCAGTTGCTGCGCAGGTTGTGGCGGATCGTCGCGAGGCTGACGGCGTAGTCGTCGCGCCCGGTGCCGAAGTAGCGGTTGAAGCGGTTCAGGAGAAAGTCGAAGCCGATGATCTCGAGCGCCGGTGTCGCGTAGTCGATCGGCCGCGTCGGCACCAGGCGTGGATCGCCGAGACCCGAGCTGGGTGCCGAAGCACCGCTGCCGATCGCGGTGGCGGTCGCGGTCGGCGCGCCGACCCCTGCCAGGTCGCCAGCAGCCGCTTCGATTGACGCAGCGGCGAGCGCGAGGGCGCTGCAGAACGCCAGCACGGGCGCGGCTCGACGGGCGGCGATCGGACGGGTCATGGCGGCAGCGCGGCGATCCGAAGCCATAGCCTACCGCCAAGCTCGACGCCGCGCCGACCGCTCAGCGCGAGACGGCCTGTTCCTACGCGCCGACGCGGGGTCGTCTTCAGGCGCCGCGCGCGCGGGCGCGTCGCGCGGGCCGAAGCGGACGAGCGAGCGGGCCCGGGCGCGCTCGGCCTCGATGACGCGATCGCGCGGCTCGGCGTTGGTGACGAGTGATCCGATCATCCCGCGCGCCGCGGCCGCGACCTGCTCGATGGCCTGCCCGAAGGCGGCCTCGTTGGCCTTCGACGGCACCGCGAAGCCGCTCAGTTTGCGAACGAACTGGAGCGCGGCGTCGCGGATCTCGAGTTCCGTCGCCGGCGGTTCGAAGTTGAAGAGGGTCTTGATGTTTCTGCACATGGCGATGACTCGCGAGGTTGCGCGCCGCGGTGAGCGCGCCGGTCGGCGACGGCCTCAGGCGGTGCCGGAATGAAGCGCGACGCGGTTGCCCTCGCTGTCGAGGACGATCGCTCGGTAGCCGTGCGGGCCGATCCCCCGGGTCGGCTGGAGCACGCGCCCGCCGTGCGCAACGGCGGCGCGCTCCGCGGCCGCGATGCGCCCGTCGACGTTGAGATAGACGAGCGCCCCGCGCGGCGATGGCGCGTTGCCGTCGTCTGCGAGGACCAGGCAGCCGGCGACGTCGCTGCCGCTGTGCGCGAGCAGCCCGAACGTGAATCCGGGGCCGCCTTCGCGCGTGACTGAAGTTCCGAGCACGGCGGCGTAGAAGGCGATCGCGCGGTCCAGGTCGTGAACCGGGATGTCGACCCAGACGAAGCGGTGGCTCAAGGCTTTCTCCCTGGAATCGCGCGGCCGGCGCTCACGGCGAGCTCGCGACGACGTGCGTGCCGGCCTGCACCCAGAGCAGCACCAGCACGACGTTGGCGGCGGCGAACGCGGCCAGCCGGTGCACGACTCGGTTGTAGCTGAGGTGGATCGCGCTGTGGACGAGGCGCAGGGCGACGAACGCCCATGCCAGCGTAATCGCCGCCGCCGACGCGCCGCCGGTCACGTAGATCACGATGCACACGACGTAGAACAGCATCGGCAGCTCGAGCAGGTTCATGTAGTTGCGGTTCGGGAGGCTGACCGCGCCCGGCACCGCCGGCGACTCCCCGTACTTGAAGTCGTCGACGTCGATCTCGCGGCGCCGTGCCGAACGCACGCGCGCGATCGGCACGAGGAGCAGCACGAAGGCAGTCCACGCCGCCAGCGCGAACATCGGATACAGCATCGCCGAGTTGCGCAAATCAGGCCCCTAGCGGCCCGCCTTCGTCCGCTCCAGCTCCCCGTACAGGCCCCTGCACTGGCGCTCGAGCGCCTTCACCGCGTCGGGCTGGGCGGCGGGTGAGGGCCGGCGCGCGGTCGCCAGTCGATGCTCGGCCTGGTAGGGCGCGCTGCTGCGCGCGGCGGCGAGCCGGGCCGTCGCCTTCGGCCCCGGCTTGACTCGCCAGAGGTTGAGATAGGCGTCGTCACGCCGGCCCTTCATCTCGGGAAAGCTCGCTTCGCAGCGCACGTAGCTGGCGTCGTAGCGCGCCAGCGCCTTGGGATCGAAGCGTCGGTCTTGTGCTTGCGCGGCGGCCATCGAGGCGAGAACGAGGGCGGCGGCGAGCAGGCGAGGGAAAAGAAAACGCTTCATGGGTTCATCCGATCCGGACTGAGTTGGCACGGGAACTTGCTTGCGGCGCTGCGGGGTGTGCAGCACGCAATCACGATTGTTGACGATCTCATCGAACTCGACCATCGCGAGCTCGCGCCGCGAGGTGGTCGACGTACGCGCCTTCGACCAGTCGATGCGGCGCAATCCCCAGGCGGTGCATGAGCTCGGTCGCCTCGACGACGCCGCGCTCCGCCGGCTCGGCTTCGCCGAGCACGACCTCGAGCTCGAGGAAATCGCCGAGCCCTTCGACGGCGTCGAGATGGATCCGCGTACGGCCGAGGAGAAAGAGAACGCGTCGCTTCACGACCCGCCCAGCCTGGCCGTAGGCAAGCGACAGCGACTCGCGCAGCGACGCCGGCATCGAAGTCGGCGACCGCACGTAGAACGACTCCTTAGGTCCAGCCTGCTCGGCGCGGCGGTAGAAGATGAGCTCGCCGCTGCCGTCGAGAAAATCGCGCAGCTTGAGGCGCCCTCGCTCGCAGCGGAAGAACGTGTCGTCCTGGCGGATCTCGAGCGGGCCTTCATCGGCGAGCGCGGCAACCCGCGGCTGCAGCGACGCGACGCTCTCGATGCGCGCCTTGATTTCGGTGTTGCGCGCCACGGTCAGAGGCGCTGCAGGAATCGCGCAATCGCTTCGTTCACCAGCTCCGGGTGCGTCGTCGGCCCCATCTGACCGCATTCCGCAAACCCGCGGACCTCGACCTGCGGCAGCGTCGCGCAGAGCAGCCGTGTCACGCCGCGCGCCGAAGCCGTCGAGCGGCCGCCCACCATGCAGAGGACGACGAGGGCGATCGCGGCGCCGTAAGAATGTGCGACGAGGGCGAGCGGTTGGCCCGGACGAGCGAGCACGGGCCCGATCGGGACGACCTCGTCGCGCAGCGCGATGATGCGATCCGAGGGCCACTCCGGGCTCCTGCCGGCGCCGTGGGAGTCGACGGCCAAGACGTGGAAACGCGCGTCGAGGCGTTCCATCAGCCCCGTCCAGCGGCGCGACGTGCTCGCGTTCGAATGCAGGGAGGCGACGCCGTGGCCGCTGCCGTCTTCAGGGAAGAACGGCGCGGCCGCGCCGGATGACCTACAGTCGCGCTCACGATGCGCCCGGCGCGCTGCCATTGGGCGACGCCCACGCCGCGCCCGCGCAGGCAGCGCAGATGCACGATGCGCCGCGCAGCGCCGGCGGCACGCGCTGAAGCAGCGCCGCATCGAAGGACGCGGTCTCGCACCAGCATGGCTCGGCGAAAGTGCCGCTGCGCGCCGGGCGGCAGGCGTTCGCGCCGCCGCACAGCGGGCAGACGAGGTCGGTTCCGGGCGGGCCGTTCAGGGCGATGTCTCCGGCCCCGGCGCGCCGCTCCGCTTGCGCGCGGTGACCTCGATCTCGATCTTCATGCGCGCGTCGGCGAGGCCTGCCGAGATCATCATCGCCGCCGGCCGCACCGCGCCGAAGTACTTGCGCAGCACCGGCCAGCACGCCGGGAACTCGGCGGCGTTCGGCAGCACGTAGGTGACACGGACGACGTCGGCGAACGTCGCGCCCGCGTCGCGCAGCGCCGCTTCGATGTTCCGCAGGCACTGCTCGGTCTGCTCGACCACGTCCTCGGCGAGGGTCATCGTCCGATAGTCGAAGCCGGTGGTGCCGGAGACGAAGACCCACTCGCCGTCCACGACCGCGCGCGAGTAAGCGATCTCCTGCTCGAACGTCGATCCCGAGCTGATGAGGCGGCGCGTCAAGGTGACTCTCCAAGGGGGTGACCGGCGGGCTCGCGCGGCACGCGATCGCCGCACAGGCAGAGCGACATGAAGACGCTGTTCGGGTCCGCCCGATAGTCGCCGAACGGTCCGCAACGCGCGAAGCCGAACGCCGCGTAGAGCCGGTGCGCCGGCGCGAACGCCTCGTGCGCGCCGGTTTCCAGGTTCAGCCATTCGTAGCCGCGCGAGCGTGCGACGTCGACGATGTGGGCGAGGATTGCCCGCCCGGCACCGCGACGCCGCAGCTCTGCGGGCGTGCGCATCGACTTGACCTCGCCGTGTCTGGCATCGAGCTCCTTCAGCGCGCCGCATCCGAGCAGCTGCGGACCCTCCCACGCCGACCAGAACGTGATCCCGTGCTGGCGCAGCCGGTCGAGATCGAGGGCGTGCACGCTTTTCGCCGGCGTGAGCGCATGCATGTTCTGCAGATGCTCCTCGAGCAAGGCATGGACCTCCGGGCGGAGCAGGTCGTCGATTTGGATTCTCATGCCTGTCGTCGCGGCCCCTCGGCCTCTCACTCCGCGCAGCGGGGCTGCGTGCTTCGCGCCGGTCAGCCCCCGCCCCGACGAAGCGAGTAGCTCTGGTACGCCGGCAGGGCGATGGCGGCGATGATGCCGATGGCGACGGCGCCAAGGATCAGCGTCACGCCCCACACCGACCAGCTTCGCTGCACGCGATTGAAGTGCTCCAGGCTGTCCCAGCGCTTGTTGCGCCAAGCGAGCTCGCGCCCCTTGATGCCGAGATAGATGCCGACGACGAAGCCGACGTAGGGGATCAGGCAGAGCAGCCCGATCCAGGTCTTGTTGAAGAGGGCCCAGATCCAGTTGAGCAGGAAGGCGCCCCAGCTCCAGCCCTTGACGCCCTCGGGGGGAACGATGCCGCTGCCGCCGCCGGAGTTGTTTTCACCCGAGACAAGAAGATCGGCGACTTCGGCCTGAGGCGGGCTGTACCTGTTTTCCATGCGGGGTTCCCTGGAGTGGCGGGCCGTCGGCGGCGCCCTAGATGGACGGCGTTCCGCGGCTGCGCTCGAAAGCGAGCCTAGTCGGCAAAGCGCGGGCGGACAAGGGGCGTGACGAGGGCAAGCACGTATCCCTGCTCGAATCGAACGAGTTCGACGAGTCGTTGTCGCGGATCGGCCTCAAGAGCGCTCGTCCGCGGCGACGCGGCGAACCGAGCCGACGCGGACCGGATTCGAGAGTACTGAACCCGCTGGCCAGCGCATGGAGCGCAGGAACGACGTTGGCGCCGCTGACGACGCGACCGAAGGCGGCAACGCCCTGGCCGTCGGGGTCGCGGCCGCCGCGGGAGTCGAGCTCCGGCTGGTCGCCGATCGCAGATGAAGAACTCGGCCGTCGCCGAGCCTGGCTCGGCGCGGCCATCGACAGCGTGCCGTCGAGGTGGCGCAGGCCGGTCTCGCGCTTGGTCTCGTACGCGATCGGCGGCAGGCGCGGCGGCTGGCCGTCGGGCGTGCTCATCCCCACTGCACCACCTCGATCCTGTGGCGCGTCTCCGCGCCTGATTGGCGAGCGTGACGAGGATAGACCGCCGCGCCGTCGAGAAGCTTCCGATTGACGTCGGCGCGGTAGTTGGCGACGGTGAGCGGCGCCATCGCCGTGTCGACGGCGAGGGCGAAGCTGCCGACGGCGGTGATGACACGCGTTTGCACGTGCGTGTCGCGAGTCGCCGCGCGGGCGGTGTCAGGGAGCAGGGCGAGCGCAGGAAGCGAGACCAAGGTCCTTCGCTTCCGGGCGGACGCAGTGTTCATCGTCCCAGCTCGACGGTGCGCGCCGACACGCCGCTGCCTTCGACGGTGAGCTCGCCGACCGAGATCGGCAGCTTGAATCGACGCGGCCCGGCGCTGCCGGGGTTCACGAACAGGACGCCGTCGCGCTCCTGGACCGACGGCTGGTGCGAATGGCCGGAGACGATCACCCGGACGCCGGCCGCGCCCGGTTCGATGTCGAGCTCGGCAAGATCGTGGATGGCATAGACGACGACCTCGCCGAGCGCGAATCGTTCGGTCTTGCGCAGGCGCGACGCCCACGCGCCGCGGTCGTTGTTGCCTCGCACGGCGGTCACCGGCGCGATCGCGGCGAGCGTCTCGAGGACGCTCGCATCGCAGACGTCGCCGGCGTGAACGATGCGGTCGCATCCGGCGAGGAAGGCGAGCGCCTCCGGTCGCAGCAGGCCGTGCGTGTCCGAGATCAGGCCGACTCTCATGTGCTCCGGGGCGGCCATTCGTCGCGCAGCAGGCCGAACATCTCGACGTCCTTGGCCTCGCCCTTGGTAATCCAGCGCTGACGCAGCAGCCCTTCCTTGGTGAAGCCGAGCCTGAGCAGGAGGCGCGCGGAGGGACGGTTTCGCGTGTCGACCTCCGCCTCCAGCCGGCGCAGGCCCATCTCGGTGAAGCCGTGTCCGACGAGCGCCACCAGCGCCTCGTGCATGACGCCGCGGCCCCAATGGTCGCGTCCGAGGGCATAGCCCAGCTCGGCCCGGGCGCTGCCTTCCTCGAAGCGGAAGAGGAGGCAGGTACCGATCGCCCGGCTGGACGATTTGTCGGCGACGACGAACTGCAACGCCAACCCGGTGGCCTGGATGCCTTCCATGCGGCGGAGCCAAGCCTCGGCGTCGGCCATCGTTTGCCAGCGCGCGTAGGGGAGCAGCGCCGTCACTTCTGCGCTCGAATTGACCTCGAGCAGCGCGGGCAGGTCGGATTCGGCGACGAGCCGGATGAGCAGGCGCTCGGATTCGATCTCCTTCGCGGGCGCGGCCAGGGGCATGTCAGCACCCGGCCGTGTACTCGACCGTGGCGTCGAACTCCATCGTCTTGCCCGACACGTGCACCGGCATCTTCACCGCCTTGACGAACGCCTTGGTCTTGCTGCGGGGGCGAACCTTGCCGCCGACGGGGCCCGCTTCGTTGGCGTTCAAGGCGATCACCGACGCCGGCCTGAAGAGCTCGTTGAAGGCACGGCGGACGGAGGGGGCTCTCATGAGAGGGGCGAGAACCGCTCGGTTCGGCTGGTCAGCCCCGGCAAGATGCGGCTGGCGGTGAGCCACGAGACTCCGAATGCGACCAGCCCTGCGCGTTCGCAGTAGAAGACCAAGCGAGGGACCTTGTCGCTGATCCCCCCGGACAGGACGGTGTCGAGCACGACGGCGGCAATCGAGCCGACGATCGCCGCGCCGCAGACGGCATAGATCGCCGCGCGCCGGTTTGCTTCGGTGTGGTCCTTGGCGCGCGCCCTTGAGTAGAAGACGTAGCAGAAGTAGGCGAGCACCGAAAACATGATGGCGGCCGATGCGAAATGGACATGGGCGACAAGCTCGGCGTGGCCGTCGCAGCCGCACGGAAACAGGGCCACGCCGAGGGCCGCCGCCGCGGCGACCTTGCTCAGAACCATCTCCGATCGCCAGAGGCCGTTGTAGGCGAGCAGGAAAGCCGCGATTGCGAATAGGAATCCGATGAAGATCGACTGCGACCAGCCCGTCTCATAGTACGACGCGCTGATCGAGGAGATGCCTTTGCTGGCGAACATGCTGGTGAGATTGGCCAGGGTGAGGGCGATCACGCCGACCAGGAGCTTGAGCGTTCGGTGATCGATCTCGGGTCGGGTGGGGGCGGTAAGCATGGATCTCTCCCAAGTTGTTCGCACCTTGCCGCTCGAGTGCGCCAAGGCCCGGCTACTTCCACGACCCCTCAAGTCTCGCCACGCCAGGCGGCGCTTGCTCGATCTGCGTAAAACTGGCGAACCATGGGATGGAGGAAGATGAACGCGGCCGTCCCGAGCAGCAAGAGCACCCACGATCCGAAGACGACGACGTTGACCGTCGGGACGCGCACTGTCGCGACGAGTTGATACGTCGTGGTGAGGGCGCTCACGACGAGAAGGGCACCGAACAAAGATCCCGCCGCCTTCGAGCCGGAAAGAGCCTTCCAGGCGATCAGCAACAGAAGGGCGACCTGCAGCAGCGGAACGAGCAGGGGGCCCGGCGTCAGCAGCCCGAGCAGCAGCCTGATCGACACGACGGCGACGATCAGCCCGACGAGAGTGCGAGGTGCGCCCGAGAACATGCCAATGCCTTCGAAGAAGCCGGTGCCGCCGATGACCTAGGTCATGAGCAGACGAACCGCCCAGTAGACCCCTATGCCCATCTGAACCGCGAATGCCGTGAACCGGAGCGTGACGGCGGCCGCGCTGACCGATCTCAGGTGGACCAGCGACTGCACGATTCGCGCGCCGAGAAGATAGTACGCGAGAGGATCCGTGACCGCCGACTTCCCGGCCACGACCGCGATGACCATGAGCCCGCCGAAGACCGGCAGGCCTTCGACGCAGTTCGCGTGGGCCCGGGCCAGACGCCGCATGAACGGCGACAGGTTCGCGTTGTCGGGTGTGAACCCGTTGGCGGGCACGACGTTGGTCGCGACCAGCCGGGTGCGAATCACTTCCATGAGCACCAGCAGCGCCAACGACCAGGACACGAAGCCGGTGAGGGCGACAAGGGTGGGTGACATGCCGATCTCTCCGGGAAGAGGTTAGGTCCGAGGCACGCGGTATTCGAACGCCCAGTAGAACTGCCAACTTCGATAGACCGCGGCCTCGCCCAGACCCGCGGCTGCCAGGGCGCGTAAGTGAGACTCGGCGGGAAAGTTCTTGAGCACCCGATGGGTCGAGCCATCGCCGAGCTTTCTGGATTGATACGTGTTGCCGGCGGCGTCCTGCTCGACGATCGGTGAAGAGCTGCCCTCGACAAAAAGATTGTCCAGCAGCACCACCCGTGCGCCGGGGGCGAGCGCGGCGTTGAGGCCGCGCAGGAACTCGTGTTGCCGCTCGAGCTCGACGTGAGAGAACCAGAAGCCGGCGAAAGCCGCAGTGAACCGGCGATTCTGCGGAAGGGCGTAGGCATCGCCCAGTTCGAACGCCACATGCGGTGCGCGACCTTTCGCCTCGGCGATGCGAAGCGTCTCGGTGGCACTGTCGATGGCCACGACGGATGAGGCCACCGGCGCGAGGATTCGCGTCCAGTAGCCCGTCCCGCAGGCGACCTCCAGCACGGTCTCGCCGGCGAGCACGGAGGGCAGCCACTGCTCGATGCTGCGCAGGTCGGCTTGACGTTCGGGCTTCTCGTAGACGGTGTCGTACTCGCCGGCTCGGGCGGCGTAGTAGGACTGCATCGGTGGCAGGCGCTCCGCGCGACGATCGTCGGTCACGCTAACCCGGGATCTCCGGCTCGACGAGCGTCGCGAGTTGCGCCAGCGATTCCTGCCAGCCGAGGTAGCACATCTCCAGGGGAATCGCTTCGGGGATGCCGTCTTGGACGACCGACAACTCGGTCCCGCAGAGCACCGGCTCGAGGGTGACCGTCACCTCAAGTACGCCGGGCAGGTTGGGATCGTCGAACTTGTCGGTGTAACGGATGCGCTGGTTCGGCACCAGCTCCACATAGTCGCCGCCGAACGCGTGCGAATTGCCCGTCGAGAAGTTGCGGAACGACATCTTGAAAGTGCCTCCGACCGCGGCTTCAAGGTGATGCACCGTACAGGTGAAGCCGTAGGGAGGAAGCCACTTGGCCATGGCATCTGCTTCGAGAAAGGCGCGATAGACCTTCTCGGGCTTGGCGCGAAGGACACGATGGAGGCGGACAGTGCGGGACGACATGGAAAGCTCCTTTGCGCGAAGGGTAAGAGGCCGGAAATCTCGGGCGCTACCGGTCTTGTCGATCGGCGGCGGTGCTTTTCGACGGTGGGCTCCGGCTGGCGCGCGAATATAAACTTCGGGTGTTGGCGATGCCGTCGAGCCGCTGCGGGCTGGCCAGCCACTGGGCACTAGAACTTGATGAGGGCGAGAGTGCCGAGGCGGCCCTTCCGGCGCGAGCTGCCGCGGAGATTTGGATGCTTATCGTTGCGCTGATCTCGGCTGTCGTGCTGCTCGTGTGGATGGACTTTTCATGATGGGTTCGTTGCCATTGTCCGTCCTGAACCACGATGCTCCGGTCGATTCTCGTTTCATTAGCGGACTGTTCAACGTCTACGACGTGGCGATCATGAGTACGCCCGGAATCCGGCTTAACGTTGCGCTCCTGGCCGCCTTGTGCTTCGGCCTGACACGGGTGTCCTTATCGCCCTCGGTGCGGGGAACGTCGTGGGAGAGCGCGAGGTCCCTCGGCGATCGCTGCCCTCCGAGTCGGAGCCCCTGCGGCTCGCCCCCTCGGGCTTCCTTCTGGCACGACGAAAAGGGGTTCACCCGTTACTCTCCGCTGAGCCGAGACCCAGTCGGGGATCCGAGATAGCGTAGTAAACCGCAAGCGCGAAACCGACCCGGGAGCTCCCGGGCGGTTTTCCGTTGGCCCTTTGAAGTTTGACTCGCATTCGCACCGGTCCGAACGAGCCGACCCGACCCGGTGCGACCAGCCATTGCCGCGAGGAGCTGGCGAACGCCTCAACTTCCGAGGAGAGACATCCCGTCGGCGTCGTATGCGCATGGCCCGTCCGTTTGACAAGCGGGGCAGACCGAAGGCTACTAAGCAGCCTTGGGATGTGCGCTCGATGGAGAGGTGAGCCGCGGCGCTCTAGCGGCTGAGCACTTGCCAAGCGATGGTCGCCTGCGCAAAAAAGCCCACGGCGAATGCTAGCGTCCGCACCCACGGGACCGCAAAAGTGTAGGCCAAGGCATGAACTACGCGAGCCCAGAAATACACTGCGCATGCACCCGCGATGACGCTATTCGAGACGCCCGCCGCAACGGCCGCCAGTACCAGTGCGGCGAAGACGACGAGATTTTCAACTGCATTTAGGTGCGCCTTCAACAACCGCTGTGCCCAAGGGGACTGCGGCTTCGGATCCGCAGGATATCCGACGGCATCCAGTAGGCCGCGCGTAGCTATCCGGTCCAGGATGTAGGGGACCCATAGCAGCCCGGTGAATATGGTGACATACACAAGATACAGAAGCTCTGTCTTCATAGGATTTCCCTCCTTGATTGCCGACCGTGAGACGCCCGCGACACGTTCTGGGGCCTAACGAATGGAAGAACTTCCCGTCCCGAGCTAGCCGCGTAGCTGCGGCCATCGGCACCTGAGTGCCACGATGGGAGTGTCGAAGTCTCATCAATTCACTCGGGAGGGGAGGTATGGCCATTCTCTACGTTGGGATCGATCTCGCCAAGAACGTCTTTGCGGTGAACGGCGTGAATGAGCAGGGCAAGCCAGCGCTGGGGCGGCCGAGCGTGAGAGGGAGCGGAAACTTGGTGCCCCTCGAGTTGCAAGAGGTGCCGTACACGCCGAAAGTCGCTCGAACCGCTCCAAGCTCAATGGACAAGTACAACGTTCGCCAAGATCCCTTCGTTCAACGACAGGCCCGAGTCGAAAGGGGTGGCCGGTGGGGTCTGATCGATGGAAGGGACTTCGCCGCGAACATCGTCGAGGCGCGAGGCTGTGGACAAGTGGCCGGTTCGGGCTGACGCTCGAACCGGCCCACCGGCCGCGGACAACGCTTTGCGTCGCCCACCGCGCGGACCTTTGCCAACTTGCCGACAGCCTGCCACCACGACTATCAAGAAAATCTCGATGTCAATTCAAATGCCGTCAAACGGAAGATTCAAGGCGACCGGTCACCCGAGAGTTAGCTTGCCGGTGCACGTGCAAGGATGGCCTTGGAGTCTTCGAACCCTACCGGTGCAGAGGTATGTTCGTGCACGATGCGAAGGACGTGTCCGGTTTCGCGGAGCACCCAAGTGATTCGGTTCTGCATTGATCGGAGCGGCTCGCCCTGCGCCGACTCTGCGGCGTAGGTGACGATGGCATCGAGCGCGGTCACGGGCTCCCCGGCCAGGACCTGCACTTCGGAGAAGCTCACCCTGACTCTTTCACTCCCTAAGGATGTGAACCAACCTTCCACCGCGCGTTGCCACGCAGGTGCTCCCTCGTACAGCCAAACGCCCCAGGTATCAAAGACCCGAACGGTGGGGTGATACAGACGCATGAAGGCGTTCGCATCGGCCGCGAGAACAGCTGCCTTGTACGACTCAATGACTCGGTGGATCTCCTTTTCGATGTCGCTCACAAGCTCTCCTGAGACTGGATCGTTCGCGTATGACAACAGACGTCGTCGTGTCGCCTAAAGAGGCGGCTTCTTGATTTCGGGCGGTCCGTCCCCTGCGACAACGTAAGTTGCAGGCCTGTGGCGTGGCGAGCTGCATCAACGAACCGGACCGACGGGCGGTCAGATTGTTGCGGACTAGCGAGGACACGGACCATTGAGCAATCTAGCACTCTACGTCGGTTTGGACGTGCACAAGGACAGCGTCGACGCTCCACGGCCTCGTTCAAGATCTCGTTCTCGAGGGTCTTTTCGCCGAGCACGCGCTGCAGCTTGGCGATGTCCGCACGCGCCGCGGCCAGCTCGGACGCCGGCATCACCGCCTCGCGGGCCTGCACGGCGGTCAAGGCGCCTTGACGCTCCCTTGCGCCGCTTGGACAGCAGGCTCGCCGAGACGCCTTCTGTCCTGGCCACGAGCGAGACGCTCATGCCGGGCTCGTAGATAAGAGCTAGACCGTATCCGGTGATGCAGGGGGCGAGCTGGGGAGAAGGTTAGGAGACAGGCTGTTCACGAACCGACGGAATGATATCGGCACCTGCACGCGCCATTGCCCACAGCGCAAAGCGCTTCTTCCACGAGGCGTTCGTGGCAATCGCCTCAGCGATGACGCTGACCCTGTAGCCACGTTGTCTTGCATCAAGAACGGTCGATCGCACGCAGCCCTCAGCAAAAACGCCCATGACATACAACTCATTTACGCCTCCGGATCGAAGATACGGATCGAGTTCGGCGTTTGTGAAGGCGCTTGAACTCGTCTGGGCGAAGACCTTGATCCCGGAAACGTTCCGAATGCGAGCGTCGAGTTCGGCGCCGGGCGTTCCAGCAACTGCCGCGCCTTTGCGAAGGAAGTTCGCGATGCGATGGCTTGTTGGGAACTTGTTGACGACCAGTATCGGCAGAGACTGAGCGAGGGCCTTCTTCCCAAGGACGGCATTCGCGGTAGCGATGACTTCTGCGGCGCCAGCAGGTTCCACTGGCATGCGACTGCCATCCGCACCGAGGAAGTCTTGCTGAAGGTCCATGAGTAGCACAGCACTGCGAGTCAACACCGTCTCCGAACTGATATCGACGACACGCCAGTGTCCGCTTTAACTGTCGCGTCGAACCTTGAAAGTGGACGAGCGGGGGAGGAGGGGTGGGGCGATTTGACAGTGGGAGCGCACGGGGGTACTTCGTGAATTTGGCGTATCCGCTTAGCTCCAGTTCCAGAAATACTACTGGATGCCCATCCAGTATATGCTTGCGCCTTGCTGAGGTTGTTTTCTTTCGCACCACGTCCTCATACGTCATCGGTTCGGTGACCACGGCCAGCTGCTTCACGCCGGAGAAGAGCGTGCCGCGCGAAGCCGACGTGCGGCGGTTGAAGCGGAAAACGAACCCGTTGAGGTGGGGGTCGAGATGCTTTGGTTGAACCGATCCGTGGTGCGTGCCCAGGATCCAGCGCTTGATAAGAGAGGCCACCCGGTGCACGCCTGCCATCGACAAGTGCGCGGGCACATCCGAGCCACCGGCATCCCCAAGTCGGCGACCCAGCACACGCTGTGCCACTACTTGGCCACCCATCTGCTCCAGGGTGGCACCGACATTCGCACCGTCCAGCAGCTGCTCGGCCACGCCGACGTGAGCCCACCATGATCTACACGCACTTCCTGAAGTCGGCCGACGGGACGTCGAGCCCGCTCGACGCGTTGATGATGACGACGGGCACGACAACGAAGCCAACGATGCCAATGCCGATGCACTGGCGGCTCGGCGGCGTCGAGCCCGATGCGGACGACAACCCGGCTGACGAGGACGACGACCGGGGCCACGCTCCCGGCCTCGGCGTCAGCGAACCTTGCTTCTTCCCGTGCTACCGCGCTACGCCGAGCTCCACTGCCGCAGCAACTTCAGCTTCCTGACCGGCGCGTCGCACCCGGAGGAGCTGGTCGAGCGCGCCGCCGCGCTCGGCTACGGCGCGCTCGCGATCACAGACGATTGCTCGCTCGCCGGCGTCGTGCGCGCGCACCTGGAGGCGAAGACGCAGCAAGTGCACCTCGTCATCGGCAGCGAGATGCGCCTCACGCTGCCCGGCAGCGGCGCGCCACACGCGCGCCTCGTGCTGCTCGCGCAGACTCGTCGCGGCTACGGCAACCTCTCGCACTGGATCACGGTGGCACGCCGGCGCGCCGAGAAGGGGAGCTATGTCGCGCACCCGGGCGACGTCGAGGGAAAGGTGCCGAACGCGCCAACGCTCGCCGGCCTGCCCGAGTGCCTGGCGCTGCTCGTGCCCTCGGCCGCGCAGCCGTTCGAGGACGTGTTCGCGCACGCGATGTGGCTCAAGACCTGGTTCCAGGACCGCGCCGCGATCGCCGTAGAGCTCCTGCACCGCCCCGGCGACGACGACCTCGTCGATACCGTCGTGCGCGTGGCGCAGTACACCGAGTTGCCGATCGTCGCTGCGGGGGACGTGCTGATGCACCTCCGTTCGCGAAAGCCGCTGCAGGACACGCTCGCCGCCACGCGCCTCGGCAAACCCGTCGCCGAATGCGGCTTCGCACTCGAGCCCAACGCCGAGCAGCACCTGCGCTCGCGCGGGCGCCTGGCCGCGCTTTACCAGCCCGAGTGGCTCGAGAACACGATGGTTCTCGCCGGCCGCTGCAGCTTCTCGCTCGCCGAGCTGAAGTACGAATACCCGCAGGAAATCGTGCCGCCCGGCCGCACGCCCGCGTCTTACTTGCGCGAGCTCGTCGAGGCCGGCATCCCGAAGCGCTTTCCGGACGGCTTGCCCGACGAGTACCGGAAAACCATCGAGGGCGAGCTCGACGTCATCGCTGAGCTCGAGTACGAGGCCTACTTCCTCACCGTCGCCGACATTGTCTCGTGGGCGCGCGCGCAAGGCATCCTGTGCCAGGGCCGCGGCAGCGCCGCCAACTCGCTCGTCTGCTACTGCCTCTTCGTCACCGAGGTCGATCCGCGCCGCGCGACGCTCCTCTTCGGCCGCTTCATCAGCGTCGAGCGGAACGAGCCGCCCGACATCGACATCGACTTCGAGCACCAGCGGCGCGAGGAGGTGATCCAGTACATCTACGGCAAGTACGGCCGCCACCGCGCCGCGCTCACCGCCGTGGTCATCAGCTACCGGCCGCGCTCGGCATTGCGCGACGCCGGCCGCGCCCTCGGCATCGACCTGCAGCGGATCGAGACGGTGTCGAAAGGCCAGCACTGGTTCGACGGCCGCGGCATTCCCGACGAGCGCCTGCGCGAGAGCGGCTTCGATCCCGAGGCGCCCGTCGTCAGGCTCTGGATGGAGCTCACGGGGCAGCTGATCTCGTTTCCGCGCCACCTATCGCAGCACCCCGGCGGCTTCGTCATCGCCAAGGGCCGCATGGCCGAGCTGGTGCCGGTCGAGAACGCGGCGATGCCGGACCGCAGCGTTATCCAGTGGGACAAGGACGACCTCGACGCGCTCGGCCTGCTGAAGGTCGACATCCTCGCGATCGGCATGCTGAGCGCGATCCGCCGTTCGCTCGAGCACATCGCCGCCAAGCTCGGCCGCCCGTCGTTCGAGATGCAGGACATCCCCGACGGCGACGCGCCCACGTACCACATGATCTGCCGCGCCGACACCGTCGGCGTCTTCCAGATCGAAAGCCGGGCGCAGATGAGCATGCTGCCGCGCCTCCTGCCGCGCTGCTATTACGACCTCGTCGTCGAGGTCGCGATCGTGCGGCCGGGTCCGATCCAGGGCGGCATGGTCCACCCGTACTTGAAGAACCGCACGCTCGCCGATGACGAGATCGATTGCCCCGAAGAGCTCAAGCCCGCATTGCTGCGCACGAAGGGCGTGCCGATCTTCCAGGAGCAGGTGATGCAGATCGCCATGCTCGCGGCCGATTTCAGCGCCGGCGAGGCCGATGCCTTGCGCCGTGCGATGGCGGCGTGGAAGCGGCGTGGCGGCCTCTCGCCGTTCCACAAGCGCCTCGTCGGCCGGATGGTCGAGAAGGGCTACTCGCTTGAGTACGCCGAGCGCATTTTCAAGCAGATCCAGGGCTTCGGCGAGTACGGTTTTCCGGAGAGCCACGCGGCCGGCTTCGCGCTGCTCGCCTACGTGAGCAGCTGGATCAAGTGCCACCACGCCGATGCGTTCCTGTGCGGCCTGCTCAACGCCCAGCCGATGGGCTTCTACGCACCGGCGCAGCTCGTGCGCGACGCCCGCGAGCACGGCGTCGAGGTGCGTGCCGTCGACGTCGCGGTGAGCTCGTGGGAGAGCACCCTCGAAGACATCGATCGTGGTCTTCGCCAGCCCGTGCGCCTCGGCCTCAATCGCGTCAAGGGCCTGCGCGAAGACGCCGGAGCGCGCATCGTCGCGGCGCGCGCCGAGGCGCGCTTCGCAAGCACCGAAGACTTGGCGCGTCGCGCCCGCCTCGATGGCCAGGCCCTGGCCGTGCTCGCCGAATCCGGCTCGCTGCAGAGCCTCACCGGCCACCGCCACCAGGCGGCGTGGGCGGTGGCCGGCATCGACACCCGGCCGACCGAGCTGCTGCGGGCCACGCGTGTCCACGAGGCGCCGCTCGCGCTCCCCGCGCCGAGCGAGGGCGAGGAGACCCTCGCCGACTACCGCGCCCTCGGCCTGACGCTGAACCGCCATCCTCTGGCGCTTCTGCGCGAGCAGCTCGCCGCTTTCCGCATCGAGCCCGCGGCGCGCCTGCGCGAGTTCCCCAGCGGGCGCCTGGCGCGCGCGAGCGGCCTGGTCACGCACCGGCAGCGACCCGAGACGGCCAAGGGCACCGTCTTCGTCACGCTCGAGGACGAGACCGGCGCGGTCAACGTCATCGTCTGGCCGAAGATCGCCGAGGCGCAGCGCACGGCGCTGCTCGGCGCGACGCTGCTCACCGTCTTCGGCCAGTGGCAGCGCCAGGGCGAGGGCGAGCAGGCGGTGATGCACCTGGTGGCCGCCAGGCTGATCGACCACACGCTGCTGCTGAAAGGACTGGTGAGCCGCAGCCGCGATTTCCGCTAGCGGCGCCGCGGTGGGCGTGCTCGGCGCGTCGACTCGACGCCGTCGCGCTGCCATCGCGGCGATCCCGTCCGGCAGAATCGCCGCCATGGGCGCGCAGCCGATCACTCCCGAGCTGAGGCGCTGGATCGTCGCTCAGGCGACCGCCGGCCATCCGCCCGACATCGTCCTGGACGCGATGAAGGCGAGCGGCTGGGACGAGGACATCGCCATCGCTGCGCTCGAAGAGACCATGCGCAGCCACCTCGGCCTCGCCGCCGGCGAATTGGCCGTCGCCACCGACGCGACCGAGCCGGCGCGGCCGGTGCCGGGCGCTGGCATCGTCGCCGGCACGCCGGCGATCCGCGCCGGCGATCGCGACGTCAGTGTCGTCATGGCGATGACGCTGCCGCGCGTCGTCGTCTTCGCCGACCTGCTCTCGGCCCAGGACTGCGCCGAGCTGATCGCGCTGGCGCGCTCGCGTCTGGCCCGTTCCGAGACGGTCGAGACCTCGACCGGGGCGAGCGCCGTCAACCCGGCACGCACCAGCGAGGGCATGTTCTTCGAGCCCGGCGAGTTCCCGGTCTGCGCCCGGCTCGAGAAGCGCCTCGCCGCGCTGCTCGGGTGGCCGGTCGAGAACGGCGAGGGCCTGCAGATCCTGCGCTACCGGCCGGGCGCCGAGTACCTGCCGCACTACGACTACTTCGACCCCGACGAGGCCGGCACGCCGGCGATCCTGCGCCGCGGCGGCCAGCGCGTCGGCTCGATCGTCTGCTATCTCAACACGCCCGCCGCGGGCGGGGCAACGGTATTCCCAGATGTCGGCCTCGAGGTCGCGCCGGTGCGCGGCAACGCGGTCTTCTTCAGCTATGACCGCCCGCATCCGGCGACGCGCACCCTGCACGGCGGCGCGCCGGTCGACGCGGGCGAGAAGTGGGTGGCGACGAAATGGTTGCGCGAGGGGCGCTTCGAGTGAGCCGCCACCGCCGCAGCCGTGTCAACCGTTGGCGCCGCCACCGCGTTGTCAGGCCGAGCTCTGGCTCCATCGCAACCCACGAACAACCGCAAGGACAATCTCATGAAGACCCTCATCGCCGCCGTCATCGCCTCGGCCGTCAGCTTCGGCGCTTTCGCCCAATCCGCCTCCGCCCCGGCGGCCATGCCGATGGCCAAGCCGATGGCTTCGGATTCCATGAAGCCGATGGCTTCGGACTCCATGAAGCCGGCGCACAAGACCAGGCATCACGCCAAGAAGCACAGCAAGAAGGCGTTGGCCCCTGCCGCCTGAGCGACTCCGCTCTAACGAAAGCCCGGCTTCGGCTGGGCTTTTTTTCGTGCTGCCGCGGCGCGCGGCGGGCCGGGCGCTGCGGCTTCAGGCGGGGGCGCTGCTGGCGTGGCCGAACGGGCGACTGCGCTCGAGGCGCCGGCGCTTGCGGTCTTCCCAGGTCTGCGGGCCCTCCAGCGCCCAGTGCTGGACGCAGGCGGCGAGCTCCTCGCGGGCGAGGCGGCGGAACGGCCGGTTGTTAGCCTCGCCCCGCCAGGCGCCGAAGCGCAGGCGCCAGGGCAGCACGGCCTTCGACGCCGCCACCCAGTAGACGCAGCGGCGCGCCTGCCAGAACGACAGGCGCTCGAAGTTGACGCGCCCGGCGAAGCCGGTGTTCGGCTCGAAGAGCGCGTAGCCCTCGCCGTCGCCGAGCTCGACGATGCTCTGGGCGATGTCGCCGGGCGTGTCGCCGTGGCCGCGGTAGACGAGGTAGACGCGCTCGATGCGATCGGCCGTCAAGCGGTCGACCTCGACCTCGTCGCGGTAGACGACAATGTCGTTCTGCTGCCAGAGTGTCCGCCAGGTCGTGTTCATTGCGCGCTCGCCGGGTGTGGTTCTCGAAGCGGGGCCCCGGCCGAGGATAGTCGCCGCATGAGCGCCGGTCTGTGACGATCGGCAAGCGTCGTTACGCGCGGCGCGTGGTGCGCAACACATGCGCCTGGCCCTTCCCGGGCGTCGCGGCTCAGTAGACGACGACCGAGCGGATCGACTCGCCGCGCTTCATCAGATCGAAGCCGCGGTTGATGTCGGCGAGCGGCAGGCGATGCGTGATGAGATCGTCGATGGCGAGCTTGCCGTCCATGTACCAGTCGACGATCTTCGGCACGTCTGTGCGGCCGCGCGCGCCGCCGAAGGCGGAGCCCTTCCACTGGCGCCCGGTGACGAGCTGGAACGGCCGCGTCGCGATCTCGGCGCCGGCCGGGGCGACGCCGATGATGATTGACTGGCCCCAGCCCTTGTGGCAGCTCTCGAGCGCCTGGCGCATCGTCTGCGTGTTGCCGATGCACTCGAAGCTGTAGTCGGCGCCGCCGTCGGTGAGGCGGACGATCTCGTCGACGACGCTGCCGACGTCTTTCGGGTTGACGAAGTCCGTCATGCCGAATTTCCTCGCCATCGCCTCGCGGCCGGGGTTGAGGTCGACACCGACGATCCTGTTCGCGCCGACCATTTTCGCGCCCTGGATCACGTTGAGGCCGATGCCGCCCAGGCCGAACACCACCACGTTCGCGCCCGCCTCGACCTTGGCCGTGAAAAGGACCGCCCCGACGCCGGTGGTGACGCCGCAGCCGATGTAGCAGACGACGTCGAACGGCGCGTCGCGGCGGATCTTCGCCAGCGCGATCTCCGGCACGACGATGTA
>JBBRFW010000038.1:0-33911 GCA_038241255.1 Burkholderiales bacterium
CACGCCGGCGACGTACGGCGCCCAGCCGCGCCCTGCGCCTGCGGCGCCGCCATGGCGGGCGGCACAGCGTTCGTCGCTCGCGAGGCCGTGGACGATCGCCTGCAGCATGGTCGTCGCCAGCATGACGCCGAGGAAGGGAACCAGGAGAGAGCCGAGCGAATCGTCGACGCCCATCTGGCGCATGCGCCACAGGCCGTAGGCGCCGACGGCTGTCGGAAGCGCGTGCAGCCAGGCCCAGGGATCGCGCGCGCCATGAAGGTAGAAGCGATGCAGGCCGAGGCTGCCGCCGACGAGCGCGAGCCAGGTCGCGACCGCCCGCGACCGGGGCCGGCCGACGGCGCCCGGTGCGGGCATCAAGCCGGTGCCGCGGCGTCGCCCGGCCCGAGATGGCGCTGCATGACGACGACGTCGAGCCAGCGCTCGAACTTCCAGCCGGCGGCGTGGATCGTTCCGGTGGGGGCGAAGCCGAGCGCGCGGTGCAAGCCGATCGAGCCGCCGTTCTGGGAGTCGCCGATCACGGCGAGCATCTGACGCGCGCCGACGGCCTCGCAGCGGGCGAGCAACTCGGTCAGGAGCAGCCGCCCGAAACCGCGCCCCGCCTTGTCGGCAGCCAAATAGACAGAGTCTTCGAGGCAGAAGCGATACGCCGGACGCGGCCGGAACTGGTTCGCGTAGGCGTAGCCGCAGACCGCCCCCTGCTCCTCGATCACCAGGTAGGGCAGGCCCTTACCGATGACGTCGTCGCGGCGGCGCGCCATGTCGGCGCCGCTGGGCGGATCGATCTCGAAGGTGCCGGTGCCGTGGCGCACGTGCCAGCCGTAGATGGCGGTCAGCGCGGGCAGGTCGTCGGTGGTGCTCGGGCGGATCAGGATCTGGGTCATGGCATACGAACCTGGGCTGAAGTTTATAATGCGCGGTTTTGCTTGGGATCCGTCCCGCTATCGAGGTACCTCACCATGGTCGTCATCCGGCTGGCCCGCGGCGGCGCGAAGAAGCGCCCCTTCTTCAACATCGTCGTCGCCGATTCGCGCCTGCGCCGCGACGGCCGATTCATCGAGCGAATCGGCTTTTACAACCCGGTTGCCTCAGGCGCCGAGCAACCGCTTCGCGTCGCCTTCGACCGCGTCGAGCACTGGACCGGGCACGGCGCGCAGATGTCGCCGACGGTCAAGCGCCTGGTCGAGCAGGCGAAGAGCGCCGCCTAGTCCCGCTCGCCGGCGGAGCGCCGTGGCTCGCGAGGCGGCGCCAGCGTGGCCCGACGATGCCCTCGAGGTGGGGCGGATCGGCGAAGCGTGGGGGCTAAAGGGCGGCTTTCGCGTCCTCGCCTACGCCGACCCGCCCGAGGCGCTCCTCGCCGCGCCGCGCTGGTACCTGCGTCCGCCTGAAGCCGCGCGCCTTCCGTCCGCGACCGGAGATTTTCCTGCCGCGCTCGAGATCGCGAGCGTGCGGGCGAGCGGCGACGGCCTTGTCGCGTCGTCGCCGGCGGTGCCCGACCGCACGGCGGCTGAGGCGCTGCGCGGCGCGCGCATCTTCATCGCTCGCTCGCAGTTCCCGAAGCCGGCCGCCGACGAGTTCTACTGGGCCGACCTGATCGGCTTGGCGGTCGTCAACCGGGAGGGTATCGTGCTGGGCGGCGTCGTCGGCCTGATCGCTACCGGGCCGCAAAGCGTCCTGCGCATTCAGGCTGAGGCGCCCGCTGGCGGCGAGGTGCTGATCCCGTTCGTCGACGCGTATGTCGACAGCGTCGACCTGGCCGCGCGCCGGATCGTCGTCGACTGGGGTCTTGACTACTGATCCTGGAGGCCGTCGCCCATCATGCGCATCGACGTCATCACGCTGTTCCCGGAGCTGTTCTCCGCCCACCTCGTGCACGGCGTCACTCGGCGCGCCTTCGAGCCCGGGCGGGTCGACTTCCACCTCTGGCCGCTGCGCGATTTCGGCGATCCGCCGCACGCGCGCGTCGACGACCGGCCATACGGCGGCGGGCCAGGGATGGTGCTTCTGGTCGAGCCGCTCGAGCGGGCGCTCGCCGCCGTCCGGGCGGCGCGCGCCGAGGCGACGCCGGCGCCGCTGGTCAGCTTTTCGCCCGCCGGCGAGTTGCTCTGCCAGGCGACGGTGGCGCAGTTCGCCGCCGGGGCCGGCGCGATCCTGCTCTGCGCGCGCTACGAGGGAGTCGACCAGCGCTTTGTCGACGCCCACGTCGACGTCGAGGTGAGCATCGGCGACTACGTTCTCTCGGGCGGCGAACTGCCCGCGCTCGTCCTGCTCGACGCGCTCGCTCGCCTGCAGCCCGGCGTGTTGGGCGATGCCCGATCGCACCAGCAGGACAGCTTCTCCGCCGGCCTGCTCGATTGCCCCCACTTCAGCCGTCCGGAGTGGCTGCCCGGTGGGGCGGCGGTGCCCGAGGTGCTGCTGTCGGGCAACCACGCCGCGGTCGACGCCTGGCGGCGTCAGCAATCGTTGGCGCTGACCGCCGATCGGCGGCCCGACCTTCTGGCCGGCGCCCGCGCCGAGGGCCGCCTTGACGCCGGCGACGAGGCGTACCTGGCCCGGCGCGGCCCGGCAAAGCTATAATTTCTGGTTTTTCGATCCTCTGCCGCGCAGGAGCCTACGCGCTCCTCCAAAAGCGGGCTGCTCCGCGGCCCCCAGAACAGCGAACCGCCGACCCGGCGCGCGCGCACGATCGCAGGAGCCCACCGTGGACATCATCCAGACCCTCGAGCGCGAAGAAATCGTTCGCCTGAATCGCACGATCCCGGCATTCGCGCCCGGCGACACCGTCATCGTCAGCGTCAAAGTCGTCGAGGGCACCCGCAAGCGCGTCCAGGCCTTCGAAGGCGTCGTTATCGCCAAGCGCAACCGCAGCCTCAACTCGAGTTTTATCGTTCGCAAGGTGTCGAGCGGCGAAGGCGTCGAGCGCACGTTTCAGACCTACAGCCCGCTGATCGCCTCGATCGAGGTGAAGCGGCGCGGCGACGTGCGGCGCGCCAAGCTCTACTACCTGCGTGATCGCTCCGGTAAGTCGGCGCGGATCAAGGAAAAGCTGGCCTGAGCGTTCGGAGGGCGCCACGGCCAGCCTGGCCTTCGATCCCGAGAGCCTGCCCGTTCTCGGCGCCGATTCGCACCTGCCGGCAATTCCGGCAGCGCGCATCGAGGCGGCGGCGATGCGGCAGCGCTTCGTCGCGCCGCCGCACTGGCAACCCGAGATCAAGGTCGAGCCCCGATTCGTCGCGCGCGAACCGACGCACGCCTCGGTGCTCGTTCCACTCGTCCTGCGCGAAGAGATGACGGTGCTGCTGACGCAGCGCACCGATCATCTCAACGACCATCCTGGCCAGATCAGCTTCCCCGGTGGTCGCGTCGAGGCGAGCGATGCCGACGCCGTCGCGACCGCCCTGCGCGAGGCGCACGAGGAGATCGGCCTCGAGCCGTTCGAGGTCGAGGTGCTCGGCAGCTTGCCGACCTACACGACCGGCACCGGCTTCATCGTCACGCCGGTGATCGCGCTGGTCCGGCCCGGCGTGGCGCTGCGGCCCGATCCGATCGAGGTCGCCGAGATTTTCGAGGTGCCGCTGGCCTGGCTGATGGACCCGGCGAACCATCGGCGGCACGCGATCGAAGCCGGCGGCGCGACGCGCGAGTTCTTCTCTATCCCGTGGCAGGGCGTCGATGCCAATGGCGCGCCGCGTCGCTACTTCATCTGGGGCGCGACTGCGGCAATGCTGCGCAACCTCTACCGCTTCCTCGCCGCCTGATCGAGCGCGGCACGTCCCGCCGCCGGCGTCCAGGAAGGGCGCCGCTATGATCGCCCGCGATGAGTTTTTTCGCGGTCCTGTTGGCGCTCCTCCTCGAGCAGGTGAAGCCGCTGCCTCGCAGCAACGTGGTCCACGACGGGCTCACCGGCTGGATCCGCGGCACCGCCCGCAACTTCGACGCCGGCAAGGAAAGCCACGCGTGGGTGGTCTGGTCGATCACGGTCCTCGTCCCGGCGATCGCCTGCGGCGCGATCTACATCGCGATGGCGCGGATCAGCTCGCTTCTCGGCCTTGCCTTCGACCTCGCCGTGCTCTACCTGACGCTCGGCTTTCGCCAGTTCAGCCACTACTTCACCGACATCCGCGCCGCGCTCGATCGCGGCGACGAGATCGAGGCGCGGCGCCTGCTCGCCGAGTGGCGCCATCTCGACGCGAGTGACCTGCCCGAGGCCGAATTCCTGCGCCACGTCATCGAGCATTCGCTGCTCGCCGCGCACCGCCACGTGTTCGGCGTCTTCTTCTGGTTCGTGCTGCTCTCGACCCTCGGTCTAGGCCCTGCCGGCGCGGTGCTCTATCGGCTGGCCGAATTCGTCAGCCGCTACTGGTCTTATCGAAGCGGCAACGCCGGCATTGCCGTCAACGAGCGCCTGAGCGCGCTCTCGCTGCGCCTTTTCCACGTGCTCGACCACGTTCCGGCGCGGCTCACCGCCTCCGGGTTCGCCGTGGTCGGCAACTTCGAGGAAGCGGTCAATTGCTGGCGCCGTGACGCGGCGCTCTGGAAGTACGACAACGAAGGGGTGATCCTCGCGGCGGCGGCCGGGGCCGTCGGCGTCCGGCTCGGCGGCGGATCGGCGCCGGGCCTCACTCCCGACCGCGCCAAGACCTTCGAGACCGGCGCGCCGCCCGACTCGGCGGCGGCCGCGGGATCGACGCCGGGCGCGCCCCCCCAGCTCGGCCACCTGCGCAGCGTCGTCGCCTTGGTCTGGCGCTCGGTCGTGCTCTGGATGCTGCTGCTTGCGTTGCTGTCGCTCGCCAACCTCATCGGCTAGAGAGCTCCTCGAAGATCTCGCAGTAGATGCGATAGCGCGACTCGGCGATCTCGCCGCTCGCCAGCGCCGCCAGGATTCCGCAGCCCGGCTCCTGGCGGTGCGTGCAGTTGTAAAAGCGGCATGCGCTTGAGTGGGCGCCGATGTCAGGCATCAGCGCGGCGAGCCGGTCGGTGCCGATGTGGCGCAGGCCGAACTCCTGGAATCCGGGCGAGTCGATGAGCGCGCTCGTCCGCTCGGCATCGATCCAGTACCACTGCGTCGCCGTCGTCGTGTGACGGCCGCTGTTGAGCGCCTGCGAGATCTCACCGATCTGCGCCTTGGCGTCGGCGACCATCAGGTTGACCAAGGTGCTCTTGCCGGCGCCGCTTGGGCCGAGGACGAGCGTCGACCGGCCAGCAAGGAGCGGCGCCAGACGCGAGCGCGCGTCGGCGCCGTCGGCCTTGAGCGCGAGCTCGAGCACGTCGACGCCCATCGCCGCATACGGGTCGAGGCGGGCACGCGCCGTGGCGAAGGTCACCAGGTCGCGCTTGTTGAGGGCGATGCGCGCGGGGATCGCGGCGTCGGTCGCGGCGACGAGCGCGCGCGCGAGCTGCGATTCGCTGAACACCGGCTCGGCAGCGACGACGACAAGCAGCTGGTTGATGTTGGCGGCGAACGCCTTCGTCTTCCACTCGTCCTGGCGATAGAACAGGTTGACGCGCGGCAGGACGCTCTCGATGACGCCCCCGTCGCCCGACGCTCGCCAGCCGACCCGGTCGCCGACGACGGCCTCGCTCTTCTTGCCGCGCGTGTGACAGAGGAGTCGCGTGCCGTCATCGCCTTCGACCAGCAGGCGACGGCCGTGCCCCGAAACGACCCTGCCTGCGCGCGCTTCGGACGCAGCGTCAGCCAAGGAAGGCGACGAGGGCATCGGCCTTGGCGGCGCAGATGAAGTCGTTCGCCGAGATACCGCCGGCCGAGTGGGTCGAAAAGCGCACCACGCAATGGCCGAAGCGAACCGTCAGCTCGGGATGATGATCCTCGACATGGCACGTCCAGGCGAGCGCGTCGACGAACGCGACCGTCTCGAGCCAGCCCTTGAAGGCGAAGGTCTTCTCGATCGCGCCGCCGGCCTCGCGCCAGCCGCTCATCTGCGCGAGGTGGTTGCGGACGGCGTCTGCGCTCATCGCGGTCGAGCGCGCCTGGCATCGCTGCGCAAGGAAATCGGTCATGGTGCGATCGGCTCCGGTGTGCGGCGGGCGAGTGCCGCGAGACGCTCGACGGCCGGCGGATGCGAATAGTAGAAGCGCGCGTAGAGTGGGTCGGGCGTCAGCGTCGACGCGTTGTCCTCGTGCAGCTTCAGGAGCGCAGAGGCGAGCTGGCTGCCGTCGGCGTGGATGGAGGCGAAGGCATCCGCCTCGAACTCGTCGCGGCGCGACCAGCCCGCGAAGAGCGGCGACGCGAACACACCGAACACCGACGTTGCCAAGAGCAGGAGGACGAGCGCGAGCGCGTCGTTGGGCAGCGTCAGGTTGGGCGCCACGCCGAGGCCAGCGTAGAACCAGGGCTGCGTCGAGAGCCAGCCGAGCCCGGCGAAGAACACGAGTGTGATCGCCGCCATCGCGGCCATGCGCTTCCTGATGTGGCGCAGCTTGAAATGGCCGAGCTCGTGCGCGAGCACCGCCTCGACCTCGCGCGCCGCCAGCCGCGCCAGCAGGGTGTCGAAGAAGACGACGCGCTTGGCGCTGCCGAAGCCGGTGAAGTACGCGTTGGCGTGGGCCGAGCGCCGGCTGCCGTCCATGACGAAGAGGCCGCGCGCGGAAAAGCCGGCGCGCGCCATGAGCGCCTCGACGCGCTGGCGCAGCAGCGCGTCGTCGAGCTCCTCGAAGCGATTGAAGAGCGGCGCGATGAACGTCGGCACGATCACCTGCGCCGCGACGACGATCGCCATCCACGCCACCCATGCCCAAAGCCACCACGCCGAGCCGGCCGCGCCCATGATCCAGAGCACGGCCGCGAGCAGCGGGATGCCGACGGCCGCGCCGAGTGCGATGCCTTTGGCGGTGTCGGCCAGCCACAGCCGCCAAGTCATTCGATTGAAGCCGAAGCGCTGCTCGAGACGAAATGTCGAGTACCACTCGAACGGCATCTCGAGCACCGCCCCGACGACGACGAAGGCAACGATGAGCGCGACCTCGTAGGCGAGCGCGCCGGCGCGCGGCGCGACCGCGTCGCGGACCGCGACGTTGAGCGCGTCGAGGCCGCCGAACAGCGTCCAACCGAGCAGGACGGCGGCGCCGGCGACCATCTGCCAGTGCCCCAGGCGCGCCTTAGCGAGCGTGTAGTCGGCGGCGCGCCGATGTGCGGCGAGCTCGACCGCGGAGCGAAACGCCGCAGGCACCTCGTCGCGGTGCAGGGCGACGTGGCGGACCTGGCGCGCGAGAAGCCAGGCGCGCATCGCCAGAGACAAGACCAGCGCCGCGGCGAACACGATCGTCCAGGTGAGCGAGGACATGGCGGCAGTGTAGGGGTGCGCGCCGAATGCGGAGTGCTGCGAGAATTTCGCCCTGGAGCCCCCATGACCGACACCCTGCTGACCGCCGACGACCACAACCTGGTCTGGATCGACCTCGAGATGACCGGCCTCGTCCCGGAGCGCGACCGGATCATTGAGATCGCCGTCGTCGTCACCGACGCGCAGCTGGGCCGGCGGACCGAGGGTCCCGTGCTGGCGATCCACCAGAGCGACGAGACGCTCGCCGCGATGGACGCGTGGAACACCGGCACCCACGGCCGCAGCGGGCTCACCGAGCGCGTTCGCGCATCGACGATCGACGAGGCCGAGGTCGAGCGCCAGGTGATCGACTTCCTGCAGCAGTACGTGAAGAAGAACACGTCGCCCATGTGCGGCAACAGCATCTGCCAGGATCGCCGCTTTCTCGCCGTGACCATGCCGAATCTCGAGGCCTTCTTCCACTACCGCAACCTCGACGTCAGCACGCTGAAGGAGCTGGCGCGCCGCTGGCGCCCCGAGCTCCTCGCCGGCTTTCGCAAGGCGCAGGCGCACACGGCACTGGCCGACATCCAGGAGTCGATCGACGAGCTGGCCTACTACCGCGAGCACTTCCTGCGCGCCCCGCTCGGGGCGGACGGTGCAAGGAATTCATCCGCGATGTAGAATCGAAGGCTTGCCGCAGTCCTTTGAGATGCGGCAATTCGTTCATCCCCTCTGACCGTCTCGGTCGCACGACTTCGGCTCCCGCCGTTGCTCGCGCCCCGAGCTCTGCACGCAAGGTCGGCGGCGATGCCGTCGCTGAGGCCCTTTTCGTGCCGGCTCGATTCGAGCCACCGGGCTTTCCTTCCGCGACTTCCGCCTTCGCTCCTGCGAAGGCAGGCGCCGCCGCGCACGAGCGGGCGGCGTTGCGACCCAGAACTACACCATGACCTTCGAATCCCTCGGCCTGCCTGAGCCTCTCCTTCGCGCCGTGGCCGATGCCGGCTACGACGCGCCCACGACCGTGCAAGCAGCCGCCATTCCGCCGGCGTTCGCCGGCACCGACCTGATGGTCGCCGCCGCCACCGGCAGCGGCAAGACCGCGTCGTTCATCCTGCCTGCTCTGAACCGCATTCTTGTGGACCGCGCAGACACCACCAAGCGGCGCGAGAAGGGCACGGTGCACGGGCCGCGCATCCTCGTGCTCACGCCGACGCGCGAGCTGGCGATGCAGATCGCCAAGGCCGCGGCGATGTACGGCCGCCACGTGCCGGGGCTGCGCATCGCCACGGTCGTCGGCGGCGTGCCTTACCCGGCGCAGCTGAAGGCCCTGCGCGGGCCGCTCGACATCCTGATTTCGACGCCGGGCCGCCTGCTCGATCACCTGCGGACCGGCAAGGCCGTGCTCGAGCACGTCGAGATGCTCGTCCTCGACGAAGCCGACCGCATGCTCGACATGGGCTTCATCGACGACATCACGACCATCGCCGACCATGTGCCGAAGGCACGCCAGACGGTGATGTACAGCGCCACCTTCATCGGCCACGTCGCGCGCCTCGCCCAGAACCTGCTGCGCGATCCGCAGCGCGTCGATGTGGCGTCGCACACCGACACCCACGCCAACATCGAACAGCGACTGCACTGGGCCGACAACTTCGGGCACAAGAACGCGTTGCTCGACCACATTCTGACGCAGCGCGAGGTCGAGCAGGCGCTCGTCTTCACGAGCACGCAGATCGACGCCGATCGGCTCGCGGACCGGCTGGCGCAGATGGGCCATGCGGTCGCATCGCTGCACGGCGGCATGCCGCAGGGCCGACGCAACCGCGTGCTGCAAGGCGTGCGCTCACGCCAGCTGCGCATCCTGGTCGCGACTGATGTCGCGGCGCGCGGTCTCGACGTGCCGACGATCAGCCACGTCGTCAACTACGGCCTGCCGATGAAGCCCGAGGACTACGTTCACCGCATCGGCCGCACCGGCCGCGCCGGCCGCAACGGCCTGGCGGTGACGCTGGCCGAGCGCATGGATGCCGGCATGATTCGCCGCATCCAGCAGTTCACGACTCAATCGATCCCGATCGCGACCATAGAGGGCCTCGAACCGAAGAGCCCGCAGCCGAAAGTGTTCGCGAACGCGCCCGCCGGTCGCGGCCGCCCGGAAGCGCTTCGTCCGCACGCGCAGCGGCCGGGCGATCGTCGCCCGCCGTTCGCCGAGCGCAGCGCGCCGCGCGAGTTCGTGGCGCGGGCGCCGGCGCGCGGCAATCCGTTCGATCGCGCCCTGCCGGTTCGCGACGAACGCGCCGCGCCGGCACGCCGGCCGGGACCCGCGGTCTTCAAAGGTCGCGGCAAGCCGCAGCGGCCGCGCGCGGGCGGCTTCACGCGCTGAGCCCGTTTCGTCATTGCGAGCGCGGCGAATCCCGGCAACGCCGAATTCCTTCGCATCGCTAGGATGACAGCGGCTAGCGTCGCTTGACCGTCACGGTGACGGTCATGCCGATGTAGTCGTCGGTCTCGCCGAACCAGCTGCCCGAGATCGGCGCTGCCTGCGAGGGATCGCGGGCGATGCCGACGCGGATCAGCTGCGTTCCGCCGAGAAGGTTGTTGGTTGGGTCGAACGGCAACCAGCCCGCGCCGGGAAGATAGGCCTGCAGCCACGCATGCGTGAAGCCTGCGCCGACGATGCTCGAATCGCCATCGCCGTCGAGCGCCGGGTCGTACAGGTAACCCGAGACGAAGCGCGTCGCGATGCCGAGGCGGCGCGCCGCCTCCATCATCAGCAGCGCGAAGTCGCGGCACGAGCCGCTGCCGGCCTTGAGCGTCTCGATCGGGCTCTGCGTTCCTTCCTCGTCGCGGCCCAGGTAGCGCAGGTTGTCGCGGATATGCTGATTCATCGCCACCAGCAGGTCGCGCGTTCCGGTCGACCCGTCGGTGCGGATGAACTGGCGCGACCACGCGGTGAGCTCCCCGTCCGGATCGTCGTGATAGGGACGCAGGTAGTGCTCGAGGTCGTAGCGCTCTTCGAGCGTGTAGGCGAACGGGTAGAGCTCGGCGCTCTTCGACAGCGGCAGCTCGAGGTTGTTGCTATGCGCGTGCTCGATCCGGAAGCTGCAAACGATCTCTAGCTTGTCGGCGCGGCTGAGCGGCTGCACCAGCGCGACTGAATTTGAGAGCGGATCCTGGATCATGTGCACCGACGAGTCCGGGCTGACGTCGAGGTCGGTGGCGAGGACGCGCTGGTCGTGGCTGTCGCGCGGCCGGAACATGACGCGGTGCTCGCCGAACCGCACCGGTTGGCGGTAGCGGTAGAGAGTCGTGTGTTGGATGTCGTAGCGGATGGGCATGGTGCGACGGCGTTCGCGCCAACACGAGCGGGATCAGGCGCGCAGCAGCTCGACCTCGAACAGCAGCGTCGCGTTCGGTGGGATGACGCCACCGGCACCGCGCGCGCCGTAGCCGAGCCCAGGCGGGATCACGAGGACGCGCGTGCCGCCTTCCTGCATGCCTTGCACGCCCTCGTCCCAGCCGCGGATCACCATGCCGCCGCCGAGCTCGAACTCGAAGGGGTCGTTGCGGTCCTTGCTGGAATCGAACTTGGCGCCCTTCGCGCCGTCCTCGTACAGCCAGCCGGTGTAGTGGACGGTGACGGTGCGGCCCGCTTCGGCGCGCTTGCCACCGCCGGGGGCGATGTCGTCGTACTGGAGCCCGGAGGCAGTGGTCTGCATGGATGGTCCTGGAGGGCGCGGAGGAAGGGCGGCGACGCGTCGGCGAAGCGCGAATCATGCCCGAGAGCGCCGCCGGCACCGTCACCGTCAGGCGAAGTGCTGGCGCCACGAGCCGATCGCCGCAGCGAGCCAGTCAGCAATCAGCGTGCCGTTCGCATCGAGACCGAGCACGGCGCCGGCGTCGCGCAGGGCGGCGAGCGGTTCGTCGAGCGCGAGCGGCGCGGCGCCGGTCTGTTTGGACAGCTTGACGCCATCGCCGGTACGGACGAGCGGCGTGTGCAAATAGCGTGGCGTGGTGACGCCAAGGAGCCGCTGGAGCAGGATCTGGCGCGCCGTGCTGTGGGCCAGGTCCTCGCCGCGCACGACATCGGTCACGCCCTGCGCTGCATCGTCGACGACCACAGCGAGCTGGTACGCCGGGATTCCATCGGCGCGCTGAAGCACGAAGTCGCCGACATCGCGGGCGACGTCCTGTCCCTGCGGACCGAGGCGGCGGTCGATCCACTCGACGGTCGCCTCGCCGCTCCCCGCGGCGGCCTCGATGCGCAGGCGCAGCGAGCGCGCGGTCTTGACGCCCAGGCCGGCGCGGCAGGTGCCGGGGTAGACCGCTTCGCCGCTGGACGAGGCCGGCGCGGCGCCTGCGAGGGCGAGGTCGCGCCGGCTGCACGCGCAAGCATAGGCGCGCCCTTGCGACTGCAGGCGGCGCAGCGCGGCGTCGTAGAGCGGCTTGCGCTCCGATTGCCAAACGACGGGCGCGTCGGCGCGCAGGCCACAGCGGTCGAGCTGGGCGAGGATCGCCTCGGCCGCGCCGGCGACGTTGCGTGGCGGGTCGAGGTCCTCGATGCGAACGAGCCAGCGGCCGTCGTGAGCGCGGGCATCGAGCCAGGAGGCGAGGGCGGCGACCAGCGAGCCGGCATGCAGCAGGCCGGTCGGCGAGGGCGCGAAGCGACCGACGTACGGCGCCAACGACGAATGCCCGGCAATGTTCATCGTTCGCGGTCGTCGGCGTTCGCCTCGCGCGCCATCGTCGGATGCGAGCGCGCGGCGCTCAGGCGACCTCGATCGCCGAGTCGGTGCCGTAGCGCTCGAGCAGCGCGCGCCGCGTCGTCGCGCCTTCGAGGCGGCCGAGCCACCAGCGCAGCGCCAGCCCCGGCTCGGTCTTGCGTGCGCCTTCGCGCCGCTGCGAAATGCGCCAGGCGTAGCCGAGCCGGGCCGTCGGCTGGGCGCGCTGCACCGGCTTGGCGACGAGGCGGCCGGCGGCGATGGCGGCGCGCGCCATCGGCGCGGGAACGAAGCCGCAGCCGACGCCGAGCATCAGGGCATCGATCTTGGCCTGCATGTCGCTCACCGTGAGGACGTCCTGCCCGGCAAGCAGGTTCACCGTCATCGGCGCGAGGCGATGGGCCGAGTCGGCGACGGCGACGGCGCGATGACGGACGATCTCGCCGTCGGCGAGCGGCTCCTTCGCCTTGGCCAGCGGATGGTGCGGGGCGACGGCGAAGCAGAACGGTACCGTGCCGAGCTCCTTCACAGTGACGCCGCTCGGCACCTCGCGGCCGGTGCCGACGCCGATGGCGAGATCGGCTTGGCCGGTGACGAGCGCTTCCCATGTGCCGGCCATGACTTCGGTGCGCAGACGCAAGCGCGTCGGCGGCGCGGTCGCCGCGTCGGCCGGCGGTTGCGCCGCGCGCACCGTCCGCGCCTGCACGGCGCACTCCGCGTAGAAGGCGCTGCACAGGTCGAGCATCGTCGGGCGCGAGATGACATCGTCGACGGCGATGCCGAGTTGCGTCTCCCAGCCGGTGGCGATGCGCTTGACGCGGCTGGCGACGGCGTCCATCTGCTCGAGCAGGTGGCGCCCTTCCTCGAGCAGCTCTCGCCCTGCGGCAGTGAGCGTCGCCTGGCGCGAGCGGCGGTCGAAGAGGAGGACGTCGAGCGCGTCCTCGAGCTGGCGCACGTTGTAGGTCAGCGCCGACGGCACCTTGCCGAGCAGGCGCGCGGCCGCGGCGAAGCTGCCGCTGCGCGCGATCGCGTCCATCATCGTCAGCGCTTCCGGCGTGAGGACATTGCGCGGCGGGGGCGGCGGGGCGGAGGTCATTTGGCTTCATCTTATTTGAACGACGGCTTCAACACCGGACCGCTCGCGGGCGCGGGCGCCGGCCCTACATTCGCTTTTCCATCCGGAGAACACATGATCACCGTTCGCAAATCCGCCGAGCGCGGCCACGCCGACCACGGTTGGCTGAAGAGCCAGCACAGCTTCTCGTTCGCCGACTACCACGATGCGCGCTACATGGGCTTCGGCAACCTGCGCGTCATCAACGAGGACCGCGTCGCCCCCGGCGGCGGCTTCGGCACGCACGGCCACCGCGACATGGAGATCGTCAGCTACGTCCTGTCGGGCGAGCTCGCCCATCGGGACAGCATCGGCACCGGCGCGCCGGGCACGGCGACGGGCGTGATCCGCCCCGGCGACGTGCAGCGGATGAGCGCCGGCCGCGGCGTCCAGCACAGCGAGTTCAACCACGCGCCGAACGAGACCACGCACTTCCTCCAGATCTGGATCGAGCCGAGCGAGCGCGGCATCGCGCCGGGCTACGAGCAGAAGCGCTTCGACGACGCCTCCAAGCGCGGCGCGCTGCGGCTGGTCGCATCGCCCGACGGCCGCGACGGCTCGGTCACGCTGCACGCCGACGCCTCGATCTCGGCCGCGCTCGTCGACGGTGCCGAGTCGATCCGGCAGGCGCTCGACCCGCAGCGCAAGGCGTACGTGCACGTTGTTCGCGGCAGCGCCGAGGTCAACGGCACGCGACTCGATGCGGGCGACGCGGCTGCGCTCACGGGCGAGAGCCGGCTCGAAATCGCGCACGGCGACGACGCCGAGGTACTTTTGTTCGACCTCGCCTGAGCGCCGCGACAGCCGCTCCCCGCCTTTATTCGTTCACTTCAGAGTCCGCCATGTCACCACTGCAAAGTTCCACCGTCCTCGTCGGCCGCATCCTCCTCGGCCTGATCTTCGTCCTCTCGGGCTTCGGCAAGATCGCCGGCTTCGAGGGCACCGCCGGCTACATCGCCAGCAAGGGATTGCCACTACCCCAGTTGCTCGCGGCGCTCACCATCATC
Organism: Burkholderiales bacterium; assembly: GCA_038241255.1. GTDB lineage: Bacteria > Pseudomonadota > Gammaproteobacteria > Burkholderiales > Burkholderiaceae_C > Schlegelella_A. The sequence continues at coordinate 14,123 of JBBRFW010000038.1, forward strand.
GTCGAGCTCGGCGGTGGGTTGGCGCTCATGGCCGGCCTTTACACGCGCCAGGCGGCGATCGGGCTGGCCGTTTTCTCGCTGCTCACCGCGCTTGTCTTCCACAACTTCTGGGCCGCTCCCGAAGCCCAGCACATGGCACAGCAGATCAACTTCATGAAGAACCTGGCGATTGCCGGCGGCATGCTGGTGCTCGCGGCGTTCGGCCCGGGACGGCTCGGCCTCGACGCGCGCCGGCTCGCCGCCTGAGTTGTCGACGCCGAGCGGGACGCGCGATCAGGCGTCGAGGTCGCGCGCCAGGCGCACGCCGCTGAACTGCCACTGCGCCTCGGGCTGGAAGAAGTTGCGATAACTCGCGCGCATGTGGCCGGCCGGCGTGGCGCAAGAGCCGCCGCGTAGGACGAACTGGTTGCACATGAACTTGCCGTTGTATTCGCCGACGGCGCCCGGCAGCGGGCGATAGCGCGGGTAAGGCAGGTAGGCCGACTGCGTCCACTCCCAGACGTCGCCGAACATCTGTACCGGCTTGTCGCCGACCGGATCCCTTTGCGGCAGCGGGTGGAAGGCGCCGCGGTCAGCGAAGTTGCCTGCCGGCGGCGCGGCGAGGGCACGCGCCGCGAGCTCCCATTCGAGCTCGGTCGGCAGTCGCGCCCCGGACCAACGCGCGAACGCGTCGGCTTCGAAATAGCTCACGTGGCACACCGGCGTGTTCGGGTCGATTTCGACGACGCCCTGCAAGGTGTGGATCAGCCAGCGGCCGCCCTCGCGGCGCCAATAGAGCGGCGCGGTGCGCGCGCCGCTCTTCACCCAATCCCAGCCCATGGAGAGCCAGAGCTCGGGGCGGCGGTAGCCGCCGTCGTCGATGAAGGCCAGGAAGTCTCCGTAGGTCGCCGGGCGCGACGCGAGCTCGAAGGGCGCCGCAAAAGCGCGGTGGCGTGGCGTCTCGTTGTCGAAGCAGAAGTCGCCGTCGAGCGGCGCCAGATGACCGAGCCCGACCAGCCCGCCCTCGTAGCCGAACCAGCGCAGCGGCTGCGGCCGCACTTGCGCCATCGGCCAGCGCTTCGCGTAGGCAGCGGCGAGCGGGTTGAACGAGAGCGCGTGCTTGATGTCCGTGAGCAGGAGCTCCTGGTGCTGTTGCTCGTGGTGCAGGCCGAGCGTCACCAGAGTGGCGACCTCGGCGTCGTCACCGTGCCGGGCCAGAAGGCCCTGGATGCGCTCGTCGACGTTGGCGCGGTAGCGCTCGACGTCCGCGAGGCCGGGCCGCGTGACGAGGCCGCGCTGCAGCCTCGGGTGTTGCTCGCCGACGCCCTGGTAATAGCTATTGAAGAGGACGCGGAACGCCACATCGAAGGGAACGAATTCGGCCTCGAAACGCTCGAGCAGGAAAGTCTCGAAAAACCAGGTCACGTGCGCCAGGTGCCACTTCGTCGGGCTGGCATCCGGCATCGATTGCACCTGGCAATCCTCGGCCGAGAGGGGCGCGGCGAGGGCGAGGCTGGCGGCGCGCACGGCGCGGTAGCGTGTCGAGAGCGCTCCGGGACGGGCGGGTTCGGCGGCGAGATTCGGCGGGGTCACGGCGGTCTCCTCGTCAGCCGGTTCGCACCTGCGGAGGCGGACCGGCAGCGTAGCCGAAACGGGGCGCCGGCGTGCGTGCCCGCTTCGGGCAAGGCGCATGCCGCGATCGGCGGCGCGCAGCGCAAAGGCGCGACCCCGGCTCTCTAGAATGCGTCGCATGGCTTTCGTTCACCTGCGCGCGCACACCGAGTTCTCGGTTGTCGACGGCACGCTGCGGATCGACGACGCCGTTGCCGCTGCCGCCACCGATGGGCAGGGCGCGCTGGCGATCACCGATCTCAGCAATCTCTTCGGCGCTGTCAAGTTCTACACCGCGGCGCGGCGAGCCGGCGTCAAGCCGATCATCGGCGCCGAGATCTGCATGGCGGCCGAGCCGGGCGAGAAGGCGATCAGCCGGCTCGTCCTGTTGGTCCAGAACCGCGCCGGCTACCTCAACCTGTGCGCCCTTCTGTCGCGCGGCTGGCTCGAGAACGCGGCCAGCGGTCACGCGGTCATCGAATGGTCGTGGCTGCGCGAATGCGCCGAGGGATTGATCGTCCTCTCGGGTGCCGATGCGGGCGCGCTCGGTCGCGCGCTGCTCGCCGGCGACGATGCGCGCGCCACGACCTTGGCCGGGCGCTTGTCGGCGTGGTTTCCGCGCCGCTTCTACCTCGAGGTGCAGCGCTGCGGCTTGCCCGGCAACGAGGCGCATTTGCGCGCTGCCCTCGAGCTCGCGGCGCGAATGTCGTTGCCGGTCGTGGCGACTCATGCGGTTCAGTTTCTCGGCCGCGACGACCACGAGGCGCATGAGGCGCGGGTCTGCGTCGCCGACGGCGAGATGCTCGCCAACCCGCGCCGCGTCAAGCGCTTCAGCCGCGAGCAGTACTTCAAGACGCAGGCGCAGATGGAGGCGCTCTTCGCCGACCTGCCGAGCGCGCTCGCCAACTCGGTCGAGATCGCAAAGCGCTGCAACATGAGCCTGGTGCTGGGCAAGCCGCAGCTGCCCGATTTCGAGACCCCGCTCGTCGATGGCGTGCGGATGCCGATGGCAGAGTACTTCCGCATCGCCGCGCACGACGGGCTCGCGGCGCGACTCGCCCGGCTCTATCCCGATGCCGCGGTGCGCGAAAGCGAGTGCCCGCGCTACGTCGCCAGGCTGGACTTCGAGATCGAGACGATCCTGAAGATGGGCTTTCCGGGCTACTTCCTGATCGTCGCCGATTTCATCAATTGGGCGCAAACGCACGGCTGCCCGGTCGGTCCGGGTCGCGGCTCGGGGGCCGGGTCGCTGGTGGCCTATTCGCTCAACATCACGGGCATCGATCCGCTCCGCTACGACCTGCTGTTCGAGCGTTTCCTCAACCCCGAGCGGGTGTCGATGCCCGACTTCGACATCGACTTCTGCCAGGCCAATCGCGACCGCGTCATCGACTACGTCAAGGCGAAGTACGGCCGTGACGCCGTCAGCCAGATCGCCACCTTCGGCACGATGGCCGCGAAAGCGGCGCTGCGCGACATCGGCCGGGTGCTTGGCATGAGCTACGGCCACGTCGACTCGATCGCCAAGCTGGTGCCGGCGCCGCCGGGCAAGACGGTGACGCTGAAGCGGCCGCCCGAGCGGCCCGATCACAGCGTCATCTACGCGCGACGGGAAGCGCCCGAGATCGAGCAGCGCGAGAGGAACGAGGTGGAAGTCGCCGAGCTGCTCGCGCTCGCCGAGCGCGCCGAAGGGCTCGTCCGCAACGTCGGCATGCACGCCGGCGGCGTACTGATCGCGCCGGGCCGGATCACCGACTTCTGCCCGCTCTACATGCAGCCGGGCAGCGCCAGCGCGGTGAGCCAGTTCGACAAGGACGACGTCGAGGCGATCGGCCTGGTCAAATTCGACTTCCTCGGCTTGGCGACGCTGACGATTCTCGAGCTCGCCAAGGACTTCATCGTCGCGCGCCACTCCGAGCAGCGCGACTTCTCGTACGAGACGCTGCCCCTCGACGACGCCAAGGTCTATCGGCTCTTCTCCGAAGGCCGGACCGAGTCGGTATTCCAGTTCGAAAGCGCGGGCATGCGGCGCATGCTGAAGGACGCCGAGCCGAACCGCCTCGAGGACCTGATCGCTCTCAACGCGATGTTCCGCCCCGGGCCGATGGAGAACATCCCGAGCTTCTGCGCGCGCAAGCACGGCCGCGAGGAGGTGCGCTACCCGCACCCGCTGCTCGCAAAGGTGCTCGGCGAGACCTACGGGATCATGGTCTACCAGGAACAGGTAATGCAGGCCGGGCAGATCCTCGGCGGCTACTCGCTCGGCGGCGCCGACCTGCTGCGTAAGGCGATGGGCAAGAAGAAGCCCGAGGAGATGGCGACCCATCGTGTCGTCTTCCGCGAGGGCGCGGCGAAGAAGAGCATCTCGGCCGAGGTCGCCGACGAGGTCTTCGACCTGATGGAGAAGTTCGCCGGTTACGGCTTCAACAAGGCGCACGCCACGGCGTACTCGCTGCTCGCCTATCACACGGCCTGGATCAAGACCCACTTCGCGGCCGAGTTCTTCGCCGCCAACATGTCGATCGAGATCGACAACAGCGACAAGCTGAAGGCGCTGATCGTCGACGCCAGGACGTTCGGCGTGACGATCGAGACGCCCGACGTCAACGCCGGCACCTATCGCTTCGAGCCGATGGCCGCCGACTCGGTGCGCTACGGCCTGGGCGCGATCAAGGGCACCGGCCATGGCGCGATCGAGGCGATCGTCGCCGCGCGCGACGGGACCGGAAGCGGTCCCTCCGGGACCAGCGGGCCGTTTGCGTCCCTGTTCGATTTCTGCGCGCGCGTCGATCGCGGCCGCATCAACCGGCGCGTCGTCGAGGCGCTGATCAAGGCCGGCGCCTTCGACCGCATCAACCCGGCCCGCTCGTCGCTGCTGGCGAGCACCGGCCTGGCGCTCGACTGGGCCGAGACCCAGGCCGCGCACGCCGACCAGGGCGGCCTCTTCGACGCGCTATTTGACGACGGCGATTCGCACGGCGCGAGCAGCGAGGAGCCGCCCCTCGTCGCCGCGCGCGAGTGGAGCATCAAGGAGCGCCTCACGCTCGAGAAGTCGGCGCTCGGCTTCTACCTCTCGGGGCATCTCTTCGACCAGAGCGCGGCCGAGGTGCGGCGCTTTGCCAAGCTGCGGATCGCCGACCTGATCGACACGCGCGAGACGCTGCTCCTGGCCGGCATCGTCGGCGAGCTGCGCGTCGTCAACGGCCAGCGCGGCCGGGTCGCGCTGTTCCGGCTCGACGACATGAGCGATTCGATCGAGGCTGTCGCCAACGAGGAGCTGCTCGTCGCCAACCGCGAACTGCTGAAGGAGGACGAGCTCGTCATCGTCCAGGGCCGGGTCCAGCCCGACCGGTTCACGGGTGGCGTGCGGTTCAACGTGCAGGCGGTCTGGGATCTCGCCGGCGCGCGCTGCCGTTTCGGCAAGTACCTGCGCGTCGAGGTCAACGGCAGCGTTCCGCCGGTCGCCGAGGTGTTGCGCGACTTCCCATCCCGACGATCGCAGACCGAGCACGGCGAGGTGCAGGAGGGCCTGCGCGTTCGCCTGCAGTTGCAGCGACGCGAAGCTGTCGGCGAGCTCGACCTTGGCGACGCGGTTCGCTTCTATCCGAGCGACGTCGCGCTCGAGCGCTGGCAGACGAGCTCGCACGGAACGGTGGCGATCGTCTACGACTGAGTCGCAGCACGCCTTAGGCGTGCGAAATCTCACGAACGGCCGACGCGGTTTCGAGCCGCTGCGGACCGCGGAAAGCCACCGCTTCCTTTCGTCGTCCGCTCCCGACCTTCCGTCGGCACCCCCTCAGGTGCGGGGGCACGCTGCCGAGAACGAGTCGTGCGACGCCAAAACCTCATTCCTTGCGGTCCCAGCCGCGTTCCCTGCGCGCTCTTCGCGGTCCGGAGGGCAGCCGGCTTCAGCCTGATCGAGATGCTCACGACGATGAGCATCCTCGCCATCCTGCTGGCGATCGCCTCGCCCGGCCTGGCCTCGCTGACCTCGGCCAACGCGCTCAGCGCCGCCCAGAGCGAGCTCGCGTCGGCGCTGATGCTCGCCCGCAGCGAGGCCCTGAAGCGCGGCGCCACGGTCGGCCTGAGTGCGACCAACCCCGTGGGCGGCGCCGAATTCAGCGGCGGCTGGACCATCTTCGTCGACAGCAACGGCAACGGCGCGTTCGACGCCGGCGAGACCATCGTTCGCCAGCAGCCCGCGTTCAAGGGCGACGTGCGCGTCGCGACGAGCGGCGGCTCGACCGTGCTCGCCTTCAACGGGCGCGGCTTTCTCACGCCTTCGGCGATGGTGACCTTCACGGTCTGCTCGAGCCTGGCGTCGAAGAGTTACCAGGTGCGCGTCGAGCCGGTCGGCCTGACCGACGTCGCGGACGGCACGGGCTGCCCATGACCTCAATCGCTACATCGACGCGGCGCGCGCGGGGCGGCTACGTGCTGCTGGAGGCGCTCGTCGCCGTGGTGATCGCCAGTGTCGGCTTCATTGGTGCGGCGCGCATGCAGACTCTCGGCCTGGCGATGAACAACAGCACGCAGGTCCGCCAGAAGGCGACCCTGCTCGGCTACCAGATGGCCGACCGGATCCGCGCCAACCAGGCCGGCTTCAGCGCGCACGCTTACGACGCGCCGAGCGCGGGCTCGACCGACTGCCTTTCGGCTGCGAGCGGCTGCACTCCCGCGCTGCTCGCCGCCGCCGACGTCGGCCAGTGGCAGGGCGAGATCGCGAGCCAGCTGCCCAGCGGCACCGGCGTCGTCTGCCTCGACAGCACGCCCGACGACGGCGATCCCGCGGCGCCGCAGTGCGACGGCCTCGGCAACGTCATCGCCGTCAAGCTCTGGTGGGTCGACAAGGTCGGCACGCCGCGCTTCGTCGTCAGCGTGCGGCCATGAGGCGCGGCGTCGCTCTCGAGTTGGGCACCGGAGCGCAGGGCGCGAAGGTTTCGCCATGAAGCTGACGCCGTCGAAACGCCCCGTGCGCGCCGCGGCGCGCGGTATGACGCTCGTCGAGCTGATGGTCGGGATGGCCGTCGGCCTCTTCGTCGTCCTGGTCGCGGTCGCGATCTTCGTCAGCACGCGCACGCTGCACGCGGTCGGCTCGGCATCGACGCGGATGAGCGAGAACGCACGCCTCGCGATGGACGTGCTGCAGTCCGACATTCGCAACGCCGCCTTCGTCGGCTGCCGGCCGCTCCTGAATGACTCGCCGATCATCGTCCTGCTCGCCGGCGACGGCGGCTTCCTCTCGACCGCGGCCGGCATGGTTGGCTATCGGGGCACCGGCTCCGGTTTCGCGCCGGTGCTCACCGGACCGCTCGCCGCGCTTCCGGCCGCCTCGGCACCCCTGGCGACGAGCGACATCATCTCGCTCCGCGTGCCGGCCGACATGGCCGGGCTCGGCATCGTCGCCGCCATGCCGAGCACGCTCGCGGCGCCGCAGGTGGCTGCGAGCTCGCCGGTCAACACGCTGGCGATGGGCGACATCGTCCTGGTCGCCAGCTGCAAGGCGTCGACGATGTTCCAGATCACCGAGCTCAACCCAGCCGCCACCGGGGTCCTCACGCACGGGATCGGCGGCAGCTTCACACCGGGCAACGCGACCGCCGACCTCCAGCAACGCTTCCGCAGCGACGCCACCGTCTACAAGATGGAGACGCGCCACTACTACGTCGCCCCAAGCGCGATCCGGCCCGGAACCAACTCTCTATATAGACTGACCGTTCCCGGAACGGGCAGTGCCGAAGAAGTGGCCTCGGGCGTCGACCGCCTGGCGATCACCTTCGGCGTCGACGGCGCCGCCGCGGCTGGTCAGCAGAACGTCGACCACTACGTCGCCGCCGATGGCGTGACCGCCTGGGACAAGGTCGTCTCGGTGCGCCTGCAAATGCTGGTCGCGACGGCCAAGAACAACGTCTCTCGCACGACCCAGAGCGTCGACTTCGCAGGCAGCTCGGTCGCCTTCTCCGACCGTCGCCTGCGCACCGCGCTGACCGAGGTGGTCACCGTGCGGAACGGAGCGCCGTGAGGAACGGTGCCGCCTCGATGGCCGGCGCGCGCGAGCGCGGCCTGTCGCTCGTCACCACGCTGGTGCTGATGCTTGCCACGCTCGGCCTCGGCGTCGCCGTGATGGGCGTCAACGCGATGGAAGAGCGAATGATCGCCAGTACCAAGGACCGCGACCTCGCATTGCAGGCGGCCGAGGCCGCGTTGCGCGACGCCGAGCAGGACGTGGCGAACAACATCAACCCGACGACAGCCTTCACCGACACCTGCACCAGCGGCCTGTGCACGCCGCCGTCCCAGCGCGACTCGCTCGGCCCGCTCGCATCCCTGCCCGTCGAGGACTCGAGGCTGGGCTTCGACTGGTCGGTCGACGCCCAGGTGCGCCGCTACGGTCAGTTCACGGGCGGGGCGTCGTTTCCGAGCGTTGTCCAGCAGCCGCGCTACGTCATCGAGAAGTACAGCTTCTTGGGCACGCCCGCGGGCGAGAGCGTCGTCCTCGGCGCCGAGCCCGTCGCGCCCGGCGTCGGCTATCGAATCACCGCACGCGCCGTCGGCGCCCGGCCGGAAACGGTCGTCGTTCTCCAGTCGATCTACGCGACGCGCTAACGAAGGTCATCATGAAGCCGGTCTCCGCTGCCCCCCGTCGCATCGCCGCGCTTCTGCTCTCGGCGCCGCTCGCGGCGTTCGCCGCGTCGCCGTTCGCGTTCGCGACCTACCCGCTGTTCCTCGCCCCTGCGATCAGGCCGAACGTGATGGTCATCCTCGACAACTCGGAGTCGATGGACGCCACGATGTCCGGCAAGGTCATCAACGGTGACGATCCGAACACACGCGGCAACATCGCCCGCGGCATTCTGCGCGGCGTGCTGACGTCGTACCGCGACTCGTTCAACTTCGGCATCACCAGCTTCGGCGCCTACGGCCCGTCGCTCTACAACACGCACGCCTATTACCTCGGCACCGCGCAGACGATGGTCTATACCAACGACTGCATCGCCGGCATCTCGGCGACCAACGCTGGCAGGCGCTGCATCTCCAATCCGCAGACGGGTAACGGCTTCAACTTCATCACCTATGAGCGCAGCGGCGACGACGCGGACGTCAACGACGTGCTCTATTCCTACGCCGGCGACCCGGTTCTGTACGGCATCGGCGCGGGCGGCACCAACTACCACGTCTACAACGGCCACGACAACACGACCGGGTGGGACTATCCCAATTTCTACGGCGACTACGGCGTCTGGGGCTTCACGCCGACCGACGCCGGCTTCCTGCCGACCACCGAGACGGTGCCGCGCCAGATCTGGATCCGGCGCGGTTGGGGCTATGGCGACTACATCACCGGCCGCGGCAACATCAACGAGGCGGTCCGCGCCGACTCATCGAGCCACTTCTCGACCATGATGACGCTGCTCGGCAACGAGACGCCGGGGGGCACCCCGGAGATTAAGAACAATGCCTTCTTCACCCCGATCGCGGGAACGCTGGATACCGTCAGGGACTACTTCCGCAGTGGCGATGACACGCCGATCACGCAGAGCTGCCAGCGCAACTTCGTGATGCTCGCGACCGACGGCAACCCTACCGGGCGGACGGACGGCAGCCAATACGACCCCTCCGAATGGCAAAACACGCAGAGCAACGGCGTGTGGACGTATGGCCCCGCCCAACGCGACGTCTTCGACAAACTGACCGCGCTTCGGACCACCCGCGTCTCGGGCCGCAACTACGACGTCCAGACCTACGTGGTTGGCATGGGTGACACGCTCGCCAACCCGAGCTCGATCGCGGCGCTGAATCAGATGGCCGCGCTCGGCGGCGGCTATCCGACCGCCTTCCTCGGCAACGATCCGGCCTCGCTGCAACGTGCATTCCAGGACATCGTAGGCGACATCCAAGCCAAGACGAGCGCCGCATCGTCGGTGGCGCTCAACACCGGATCGTGGACGACGGGCTCGTCCATCTACCAGGCCAAGTTCAACAGCTCGGACTGGTCAGGCACCTTGCTCAACTACCCGGTCGCCAGCAGCGGCGCGATCAGCGCCACCGCGACCTGGGACGCCGGGGCGCGGATCAAGGCACAGGACTGGGACACCGGCCGCAAAGTTCTCACTTACAAGCCGTCAGCTCCCGCGGGCCAGCACGGCATTCCCTTCCGCTGGCCGCTGCTTCCGGCGGTGCCGCTTGCCACCGAACTCGACACTGCGCAGAGCACCGCACTCAACATCGCGCCGGCCGGCGGCAACGACGGCTTCGGCGCGCAGCGCCTGCGCTTCCTGCGCGGCGACCCGAGCTATGAGTCGCGCAGCTGCGCCAGCCCGCCGTGCGCCGCGCCGCAGTTCAGGAACCGCGCGGTCTCGCCACTCGGCGACGTCATCAACTCGTCGCCGTATTACGTCGGCGCGCCCAACTTTGGTTATTACGACGACTTCGAGTCGGCGCGCTACAGCGCGTTCACGGCGACCTACCGAGCGCGCACGCCGGTCATCTACATGGGCGCGAACGACGGCATGCTGCACGCGATCAACGCCACGACCGGAACCGAAATGTTTGCCTACGTGCCGTCGCCGGTGATCGCCGACCTGCCCAAGCTCACCGACCTAGCGTACACGCACCGCTACTTCGTCGACGGCTCGCCGACTGTGGGCGACGTTTTCTACAACGGCGCCTGGCACACGCTGCTCGTCTCGGGCATGCGCGCAGGCGCCAAGGGCCTGTTCGCGCTCGATGTCACTGACCCGGGCCAGTTCTCCGAAGCCCAAGCCGCAAGCATCGTGCGCTGGGAATTCCAGGACCCGGACCTCGGCTACGTGTTCGGTCAGCCGCTCCTCGTCAAGACCAACAACGGCCGCTGGTCGGTGGTCGTGAGCGGCGGCTACAACGTCGGCAACGCGAACGGGCATGCCTTCCTGTTCGTCGTCGACGCGGAGACGGGCGCGCTGGTCGCGAAGATCGACACCGGCGCCGGCAGCGCGGCGAGCCCCAACGGGCTGTCGGCCGCGGCGGCGATCGACATCAACGGCGACGGCGTCGCCGACATGGCCTACGCCGGCGACCTCGACGGCAACCTCTGGAAGTTCGATCTCTTCAGCACCTTGCCCGGGAGCTGGTCGCTCAGCAACGGCGGCGTGCCGCTGTTCAGCACTGGTGCCCGCCACGCGATCACCGGACGGCCCGACATCACGAAGTTCACCACCGGCGGATACCTGGTCGCCTTCGGCACGGGGCGCTACATCACAGGCGGCGACAACACCGACTTGACCGCCCAGCGCATCTACGCGGTGCGCGACACCGGGACGGCCGGAACGGTGCCGCTGTCGTCGCTGCTCCAGCAGACGATCGCCACCACCACCGGGACCGGGGCGGACGGCAAGGAATACCGTTTCAGCACCCACGCCGTCGGCGTGCCGCGGGACTACACCGGCACGGGCGACAACACGATCGTCATGTCAAACTACCTAAGCGACAAGCGAGGCTGGTACCTCGATCTTCCGGAGTCGGGCGAGCGTGTCGTTGCCGACGCGCGCTTCCGTGGCGGCCGCGTTATTTTCACCTCGATCATCCCCGACGTGAGCTCGCCTTGCGCCTACGGCGGCTCCGGCTGGGTGCTCGAGTTCGACGCCATGACCGGCAACCGCTTCGACAGCGCCACCTTCGACAGCAACGGGGACAACGTCCTCACCGCCGCTGACTACATCAGCCGCAGCGGCCTGGCGGCCGAGGCGATGAACACCAGCGGCCGGCGCATCGGTGCGATCCCGGCGGCCCCGGGCTTCATGAGCAACCGCGCCGGCGGCGTCAGCGGCCTCGAAGACAAGTTCATCAACACCTCGGACGGCTCGGTCGTCCGGGTTCGCGAGACCTCCGGCGCAGGCCGCGAAGGGCGCGTCATGTGGCACGAGGTACGCTGACCATGAGAGATCCAATGTCACCCTCGCGATTGCGCGCCGCCTGCGTGCTCGCAGCGGCCACGGCGCTCGCCTGCGTCGCCCAGCTCGCAGCGGCGAGCCGCGTCACCGGTTCCGCCGCGCCGGCCGCATCGTCGGTGCTGGGCACGCAGCAGCAGCCGGCGCACGTCCAGTCCGACGACAGCGCGAGCCTGCGCCAGGGAACGATCGGCGCGCTCGACGAGCGCGCCGGGCGCGTGCAGGTGCATGGCATCTGGCTCGACCTCGTTGCCGGCAAGACGCAGCTGCTGCGCGGCGACCGGCCGGCCGCACTCGATACGCTCAAGGTCGGCGAATCGATCCGCTTCACGGTGCTGCCCGGCACCGGCGCGGCCCCTGCATTGAAGGTGATCTATGCGCCCTGAGTCCGCGCTTCGCCAGGAAAGCTCGGGCCGCGCCGGCCGCGGCTTCACGCTCATCGAGGTGATGATCGTCGTCGCGATGATCGGCTTTCTCGCCGCGGTCGCGCTGCCGAGCTATCAGGCGTCGGTGCGCAAGGCGCGCCGCGCGGACGCTCGCTCGGCGCTCGTCACGACGGCGCAGCTCATGGAGCGCTATGCGACAGAGCACGGCGCCGCCGGCTATTCGACGGCGACGCTCAGCACATCCGCCGGCCCGACCGTCGTCACCAAGCCGGCGAGCGACAACGGCTATTACCTGCTGTCGCTCGCCAACTTGACGGCGACGACATTCACGTTGCGCGCCGCGCCGCAGGGCGCGCAATCGGCGGACGGCTGCGCGACCTTCACGCTCGACGAGCGCGGGGTGCGCGGTGTCAGCGGCGGCGCGCTCGGCGTCGCCGACTGCTGGTAGTTCACATCAGCGGCGAGTCGCCTGCGCTCGCGTGGCGCCGACCTATCATCGCGCCGAACGGCCAACGGCCGACCCGGCGCGGCGATGACGACTTCGACAAGCACAACCGGGCTGGTGCTCACCGGCGGCGGCGCACGCGCCGCCTACCAGGTCGGCGTGCTGCAGGCGGTGGCGCGGATCCGGCGCGACAGCGGCGCACCGCCGGGCAACCTCTTTCCGGTCATCGCCGGCACCTCGGCGGGCGCCATCAACGCCGCTGCGCTTGCCTGCCGCGCCGATACCTTCGACGACGCTGTCGCCGGCCTGGTCGAGGTCTGGCGAAACTTCCGTGCCGAGCAGGTCTATCGCTCGGATTCGCTCGGCGTCATCCGCACCGGCGCCCGCTGGCTGTCGATGCTCTCCATCGGCTGGGTGATCGCGCGCTGGCGCCGCGCCCGTCCGCGCTCGCTGCTCGACAACGCGCCGCTGGCAATGTTGCTCGCCGATCTCGTCGATACGGGCCGGCTGCACCGCGTCATGGCCGAAGGCCACCTGCGCGCCCTCGCCGTCACCGCGTCGAGCTACGGCTCGGGGCTGCACGTGACGTTCTACGACGCGCTCGGCGACATCGTGCCGTGGACACGCTCGCAGCGCCTCGCGGTGCGCACGTCGATCACCATCCCGCACCTGCTCGCCTCGTCGGCGATCCCGTTCGTCTTCCCCGCGGTCGCGCTCGACATCGCCGGCCACCGCGAATACTGCGGCGACGGCTCGATGCGGCAGGCGGCGCCGATCTCGCCGGCGGTGCACCTCGGCGCCGAGCGGATCCTCGTCGTCGGCGCGGGGCGGATGCACGAGCCACCCGGCGAGCGGATCGGCAGCAGCGAATACCCGAACCTGGCGCAGATCGCCGGCCACGCGCTCTCGAACATCTTCCTCGACGCGCTCGCCGTCGACGTCGAGCGTCTGCAGCGGATCAACGCGACCCTGGCGCTGCTGCCGCCGCAGGCGCTCGTCGCGACGAGCCTGAAGCCGATCAAGGTGCTCGTCATCTCGCCGAGCGAGCGGCTCGACGACATCGCAGCGCGCCACCTGACGAGCCTGCCGCTGCCGATCCGCGCCATGCTGCGGGGCATCGGCGTCTCGGGGCAGGGCGACGATGCGCGCGGCGCTGCGCTGGCCAGCTACCTGCTGTTCGAGGCGCCCTACACGCGCGAGCTGATCGAGCTCGGCGTGAGGGACACGCTGGCGCGCCTCGACGAGGTGCGCACGTTCTTCGAGTGGAGCGGTTCGCCCGCGCCGGTGGCCCTCGCGGCATGAAAAACGGGCTTGGCGATCGCGCCGGAGCGCGATGGCCGAGCCCGCCGGGAAGGGCGAAGAGGCTACTTTTTCGCGGCGCTGGCGCTGGCTGCGGCGGCCTTCTCGGCCTTGGCTTCCGCCTTCTCGGCCTTCTTCTCGGCGCGCTTGGCCTTCGCGTCGGCGACGTTCTCCTTGACCGCGTCCTTCTGCTCCTTGGCGTCTTCCTTGACGACCTTCGCGGCGCCCTTGACGCCCGAAGCGGCCTTCTCCGCACCGCCCTTGACGGCGGAGGCCGTTGCCTTGGTCGCTTCGACGACGCGGCTCGCGCCCGACGCGGCCTTGGCCGTTGCCGGCGCCTTGGTCGGCTCGACATAGGGCGCGCCGGCGTACGGTTTGCCGTTGACGGTGAGGCCGCCTTGCGACAACTTGGCGGCATTGCGGTCACCGACGCCCTTGACGCGGACGACGAGGTCGTTCCAGTCCTTGAACTCGTTCTTCTTGCGCTCGTTGACGATCAAGGTCGAGATGACGGGACCGATCCCGTTGATGGCCTCGAGCTCGGCCTGGGTGGCCTTGTTGGCGTCGACCGCGGCGAATGCGGTGGCGGCGAGCAGCGCCGCAAGCGCGGCGACGAATTTCTTGAACATGCGAGACCTCCATGGATGGATGAAACGGCTGCCTCGAGCGGGCGCCGGACCGCCCCGTGTCGATGACGACGCGCGGCGCCCACCCGTAACGGCCGCAGCCCTTCGGGGGTTGACCCGCCGGGCGAATCAGACGCCGCTTCGGAGGGCTGCGGCGTAGCGCTCGACGCCCGTCGCCACGTCGGCGAACGCATGGTCGCAGCCGGCGCCGCGCAGCCGGCCGAGGTCGGCCTGCGTGAAGCACTGATACTTGCCGACGAGCGCGGCGGGAAATTCGACATACTCGATTTCGCCGGAGGCAGTGACCTCGGCCAGCGACAGCGGCGCTTCGCCGCGCTCGCCACGTCCGGCGTTGACGACGGCGACGGCGATCGCGTTGAAGGGCTCGGCGCGGCCGCTGCCGAGGTTGTAGATGCCGCTCGCCTCGGGATGGCCGAGGAACCAGAGGTTGACGGCGACCACGTCATCGACGAAGACGAAGTCGCGCGCCTGCTCGCCCGCGCCGTAGCCGCCGTACGGACCGAACAGCCTGACCCGACCCTCCGCCTTCAGCTGACTGAAATGGTGGAACGCGACCGATGCCATGCGGCCCTTGTGCTGCTCGTGCGGCCCATACACGTTGAAATAGCGAAAGCCTGCGACCTGCGTTGTCGCCGCCGGCAGCATGCGTCGCACGACGTTATCGAAGAGGAGCTTCGAGTAGCCGTAGACGTTGAGCGGCCGCTCAAACGCGGCTTCCTCGCGGAAGGTGTCGGAGCCGCCGTACACCGCCGCCGACGACGCGTAAAGAAGCCGAACGCCCTGCGCCTGGCAGGCGTCGAGCAGCGTCTTCGAGGCGCGGTAGTTGAGGTCGAGCATCAGGCGCCCGTCGTGCTCCATCGTGTCGGAGCACGCGCCTTCATGGAAGACGGCGTCGATGCGGCCGAGCTCGGCGCGCTCGAAGCGAGCGTAGAAGTCGCGGCGGTCGAAGTAGTCGCTGATCGACGCGCCCGCGAGATTGGCGTACTTGGCGCCGTCGCTCAGGTCGTCGACGGCGACGATGTCGTCGATGCCGATCGCGTTCAGGCCACGTAGCAGGTTGGCGCCGATCATTCCGGCCGCGCCGGTGACGACGACTCTCACGCTGCAGCTCCCGCGCCGAACAGCTCGTCGTAGCTGACGCTCGCCGTGCCGAACTTGCCGACGACGATGGCGCCGGCGCGGTTGGCGATCGGCATCGCCTCGCGCACGCCGAGGCCGCAGGCGAGCATCGCCGCGAGCGTGGCGATGACGGTGTCGCCGGCGCCGGTGACGTCGAACACCTCGCGCGCCTCGGCCGGTACGCAAAGGTGGCCGGCGGCGTCGAACAGCGACATGCCGTCCTCCGAGCGGGTCAGGAGCAGCGCCTCGACGCCGAGCGACGTTCGCAGCGCCTGCGCCCGCTCGAGCAGCTGGGCCTCACTGTTCCAGGCGCCGATCACTTGCGCGAGCTCGTTGCGGTTGGGCGTGATCACGGTGGCGCCGCGATAGCGCGCATAGTCGCTTCCCTTGGGGTCGACCAGCACGGCGCGGCCGGCGTCGCGCGCGGCCGAGATCATCGCCGGGATGTGCGTCAGTCCGCCCTTGCCGTAATCGGAGAACAGCACGACGCGCGACGCGAGCAGCGCCTTGCCGTAGAGCGGCCGCATCGCCTCGAGCACCTCGTGGTCGGGCTCCTTCTCGAAATCGATGCGGAGCAGCTGTTGCGACCTGCCGATGACGCGCAACTTCACCGTCGTCGTCAGGCGCGGGTCGCGCTGGAACAGCGACTCGATGCCGCTCTTGGCGAGCAGCGCCTCGAGGCGATGGCCGTGCTCGTCGTCGCCGATCGCCGTCAGCAGGCTCGCGTGCGCGCCGAGCGCTTTCACGTTCCAGGCGACGTTGGCCGCGCCGCCGAGCCGTTCCTGCTCCTTGCCCGGATTGACGCGAACGATCGGCACCGGCGCCTCCGGCGAGATGCGGTCGACCGCGCCGAACCAGTAGCGGTCGAGCATGGCGTCGCCGACGACGAGAACGCGCGCCGCTTGCAGCTGATCGCGGGTGGGGGCGGCAGCGGTCACAGATCCTCCAGTCGCTGCGGAGGATACGTGTCCCAGCCGAGGCAGCCGGGACATTGCCAGAAGTAGTGCTCGGCCTCGAAGCCGCACGCCGCGCAGCGATAGCGGTGCAGCGGCCGCGCCGCACGCCGTACGGCGTCGCGCACCGCGGTGGCTTCGCTCGACGCGAGGCCCTCCGTCACCGCGCCCGCCGCCGGGGCGGCCGTTGCGGTAGCGTCGGCGGTCGACGCGCCGAGCAGCGCCTGCGCAGCGCCGAGGCTCGGGTGCTCGCGCAGATGCGCGAGCAACTGGCCACGTCGCCGGGCGTCGTCGTGCTGGAGCGTGGCGATGGCCTGGAGCAGATCGAGTGTCGGCGCCTTGTCGTAGAGCCCCTGCAGGCGCGGCAACGCGGCGCCGGCCTCGCCGGAACCGAGCACGCTGCTCGCATAGCGGCGGGCCACCAGATTGAAGGCCGCCGGTCGCACCGACATCAGCGTGTTCCACCAGCGCAGCGCCGTGGCGCGATCGCCGCGCGCCGCGGCATGCTCGCCGGAGAGAACGAGCGGCCGCGCCTCGGCGGGGGCGGCGTCGCGCGCGCGTGCCAGCTCGGTCTGGGCGACGTCGGGCTGCCCGGCGGCGTCGGCCTCGAGCGCGAGCTCGCAGTGGTAGTGGGCGATCCGCGACGCGAACGATCCACTGCCGCTCTTTTCGAGCTGCTCGGCGATGAGCACGGCTGCGCGCCAGTCACGCGAGCGCTCGTGCAGGTCGAGCAGGGCGAGGCGCGCTTCGGTGTCGAACGAAGTTCCGGCGAGCGCCAGGTAAGCCTCTTCGGCGCGGTCGAAGAGGCCCGCCTTCATGTAGTCCTGGGCGAGGCCGTGCTGGGCCTGGTCGCGCTCGGCCTTCGACAGGTCGGCGCGTCCGAGCAGGTGCTGGTGCACGCGCACCGCGCGCTCGTACTCGCCGCGCTTTCGGAACAGGTCGCCGAGGGCGAAGTGAAGCTCGGAGGTGTCGGGGTCCTGCTGGACGGCTTCGATGAAGGCGTCGATCGCCTTGTCGTGCTGCTCGTTGAGGAGCAGGTTCAAGCCCTTGTAGTAGACCTTCGGCGACTCCTGCCGCTCACGCCGGTATTGGTGCGCGTCGAGCCGCGACGCCAGCCAGCCGAGCGCGAAGCCGCCGCCGCCCAGTCCGAGTGCGAGCCAGAGCAGCCACTGCGGATCAAAGTCCATCGCGCGGCGGGTGGGGCGACAACGCTTCTCCGGCGACGGGCGGCGCCGGCGCAGCGTCGCGGCGATCGTCGGCACGGCGGGTGTGTGTCCGCGCCAGGCGGCGGTGGCGCCACCAGCTCGGTACCATCGCGAACACGCCGAAGGCGCAGCCGAGCCCGAACGCCGCAAGGACGATGAAGACCATCGGCGCGCGCCACTCGTAGCCGAAGAACCAGTAGACGCTCGACGGGTGCTGGTTGTTCAGCGCGAACGCGAACAGCGTGAAAAAGACGGCAGCGCGGACGAGCCAGACGAGCGTTCGCATCGCCTGCCGGTGCTAGAGGTCGCTCTTGTCCGCGGCGGACTCGCCCTCCGCCGCCGCCGCGCGCAACGCGCCCACGCGGCTGTCGACGGCTTCGCGCAAGGCCTTGCCTGGCTTGAAATGCGGCACCAGCTTTTCCGAAATCACGACCTGCTCGCCCGAACGCGGATTGCGCCCGACGCGCGGCGGCCGTCGGTTGATCGAGAAGCTGCCGAAGCCGCGGATCTCGATCCGGTGGCCGCGCGCGAGCGCCGAGGCCATCGCGTCGAGGATGGTCTTGACCGCGAACTCGGTATCGCGGTGGGTCAGCTGGCCGAATCGCTCGGCCAGCTGGATGACGAGGTCCGATCGCGTCACGGAGCCCGTCGTCCGGCGAGTATGCCGGCCGATTCCCGGAGGGCGCGAGCGTGGACGCGAGCCGTCCAGTGGAGGGATCGCGCCAGCGATCGGCGGGCTTGGGAGCGGCCCGTCGCTCGGCCCGCCGACGTCATCGCGATCAGGAGTCCTGGTTCTGGTTGTCGAGCTTGGCGCGCAGCAGGGCACCCAGGCTCGTCGTGCCGGCGTTCTCGCGCTCGCTGTCCTTTGCCAGGCGTTGCATGCCTTCCTGGGCGTCTGCGTTGTCCTTGGCCTTGATCGAGAGCTGAATCGAACGCGCCTTGCGGTCGACGTTGATGATGATCGCCGAGACCTCGTCGCCTTCCTTCAGCACGTTCCTCGCGTCCTCGACGCGATCGCGGCTGATCTCGGAGGCCCGGAGGTAGCCGGTGACGTCGGGGTTGAGCTGGATCTCGGCGCCGCGGGCGTCGACAGAGATCACCTTACCCGTCACCGTCGCGCCGCGGTCGTTCACCGACGAGTAGTTGGTGAACGGATCGGAGTCGAGCTGCTTGATGCCGAGCGAGATGCGCTCGCGGTCGACGTCGACGGCCAGAACGATCGCCTCGACCTCCTGGCCCTTCTTGTAGTTGCGCACGGCAGTTTCGCCGGGCTCGTTCCACGACAGGTCGGAGAGGTGGACGAGGCCGTCGATGCCTGCGGCGAGGCCGACGAAGACGCCGAAGTCGGTGATCGACTTGACCGGGCCCTTGACGCGGTCGCCACGCTGCACCGTCGAGGAGAACTCCTCCCACGGGTTGGCCTTGCACTGCTTCATGCCGAGGCTGATGCGGCGCTTGTCCTCGTCGATCTCGAGGACCATGACCTCGACTTCCTCGCCGAGCGAGACCGTCTTCGACGGGGCGACGTTCTTGTTGGTCCAGTCCATCTCCGAGACGTGGACCAGGCCTTCGATGCCCGGCTCAATCTCGACGAAAGCGCCGTAGTCGGCGATGTTCGTGACCTTGCCGAACAGGCGCGTGCCCTGCGGGTAGCGGCGCGAGACGCCGTGCCACGGGTCGTCGCCCAATTGCTTGATGCCGAGAGAGACGCGATTCTTCTCGGCGTCGAACTTGAGCACCTTGGCGTCGAGCTCCTGGCCGACCTGGACGACTTCGCTCGGGTGGCGGACACGGCGCCAAGCCATGTCGGTGATGTGCAGGAGGCCGTCGATGCCGCCGAGGTCGACGAACGCGCCGTACTCGGTGATGTTCTTGACCACGCCGTGGACGATCGCGCCTTCGCGCAGCGTCTCCATCAACTTGGCGCGCTCCTCGCCCATCGAAGCCTCGACGACCGCGCGGCGCGACAGCACGACGTTGTTGCGCTTGCGGTCGAGCTTGATGACCTTGAACTCCATCGTCTTGCCCTCGAACGGGCTCATGTCCTTGACAGGACGCGTATCGAGGAGCGAGCCCGGCAGGAAGGCGCGGATGCCGTTGACGAGCACCGTCAGGCCGCCCTTGACCTTGCCGTTGACGGTGCCGGTGACGAATTCGCCCGACTCGAGCGAGTTCTCGAGCGACATCCATGACGCGAGGCGCTTGGCCTTGTCGCGCGA
>JBBRFW010000039.1:0-33153 GCA_038241255.1 Burkholderiales bacterium
CGTCCGCGTAGGTATCCACACCGGCGGCGTGCTGCTCGGTGGCGGCGTCGACGAAGACGGCAGCATCCGCGGCTTGGCCGTCAACATCGCCGCGCGCATGGAGCAGACAGCCCCCGCCGGAGGCTTGCGGATCAGCCACGAGACGTACGTGCAGGTGCGCGGCCTGTTTGAGGTCTCCGCGCCCGAGCCGCTGCAGGTCAAGGGTGTGGACGAGCCCATCGTCAGCTACCTCGTCGTCAAGGCCAAGCCCCGGTCCTTCCGCATCGCCACGCGCGGCATCGAAGGCGTGGCCACCCGCATGATCGGCCGCGAGGCCGAGTTCGAGGCGCTGCAGGCCGCCTTCAAGCGCCTGTTCGCCGAGCGCCAGCTGCTCGCCGTCAGCGTGGTGGCCGATGCCGGCATCGGCAAGAGCCGCTTGCTCGACGAGTTCCAGGCCTGGACCGAAGACCGCTCCGAGACCGTCTATCTGTTCCGCGGCCGCGCCACGCCGCAGACCCAGGGCCAGCCCTTCGGCCTGTTGCGCGACATCGTCGCCTGGCGGCTGCAGTTGAGCGACGACGACACCCTGGACGAGGCCAAGGCCAAGATCGAGCAGGGAGTGATGCCGCTCTTCGCCGACGAGCCCGAGTTCGCCCAGGGCCACGCCCACCTGCTGGGCCACCTGATCGGCCTGGACTGGAAAGACAGCCCCCACCTGCGCGGCATCCTCGATGATCCCAAGCAGATCCGCAACCGCGCGCAGCACGCTGCGGCACAGATGTTCCGCAGGGTCAGCGCCAACAACGGCTCACCGGTGATCCTGCAACTCGAAGACCTGCACTGGGCCGACGACGAGAGCCTAGACTTCCTGAACTACTTGGTCGAGGTCAACCGCGACGTGCCGCTGTTAATGCTGGCCTTCACCCGCCCGACGTTGTTCGAGCGGCGCAGCGACTGGAGCAGCACCGAAGGCCGGCACGAACGCATCGACCTGCACCCGCTTCACAAGCAGGCCAGCCACGAGCTGGCTAATGAATTGCTGAGGAAGCTGCCCGAAGTGCCCGTAGCGCTCACTGCTCTGATCACTGGCCGCGCCGAAGGCAACCCCTTCTACATGGAAGAGCTGGTGAGCATGCTGATCGATCAGGGCGCGATCGACGCCTCGGGCGATCCCTGGCGGCTGCACGTGGAGCGGCTGCTGGCAACTAAGGTGCCTTCCACACTTACCGGCGTGTTGCAAGCGCGCCTGGATGGCCTGCCCGCCGATGAACGGCTGACACTGCAGGAGGCCAGCGTTATCGGCCAAGTGTTCTGGGACCGGGCGCTGCTGGCGCTCGACGGAGAGACCGGGGCCACGCTGCCGCGCCTGGTGCAGCGCGAGCTGGCGCTGCCGCGGCACGATTCCGAACTCGATGGCCTGCGCGAATACGCCTTCAAGCACGCCATCCTGCACCAGGTGACCTACGGCACCGTGCTCAAGCGCCAGCGCAAAGCACTGCACGCCAAGCTGGCTGACTGGTTGGCCGCGCAGAGCCAGAGCGGCAGCGCCCGGGCCGGCGACTTCCTGGGGTTGACGGCGCAGCATTACGCAGAGGCTGGGGACGCGGCCAACGCGGCGGAGTTTCACGCCCGCGCAGCCGAGCACGCCACCACACGTATGGCGCATGGCGCGGCGTTGGAGCACACAGCCCAGGCTCTGGCGCTGCTGGACAAGGCCGGTGAGAGCAGCGCCCAGGCCCCGCTGCGCTGGCGGCTGCTGCACGCCCGCGAGCGCACGCTGAGCGTACGGGGCGAGCGCGAACGCCAGGGCGCAGACCTGGATGCCCTGGACCGCTGGGCCGAAGTGTTGGGCGATGACGCCAAGCGCGCCTGGGCAGCCTACCGACGCGGCACGATGGGCATGAGCACGTCCGACCACACAGAGTGCGAGCGCAGTGCCCGCCGCGCCGTGGCGCTAGCCGAAACCGCGCTGGCCGCATGGGCCGACAGCCCGCAACCCGGCAACGTGCTCAGCGAGCTGCACGAACTGCGCCTGCTCAGCCTCAGGCTGGTGGGCGATGCGCTGGGCAGGCAATGCCGGTGGGACGAGGCAGAGGCACTGCTGGAGCAGACGCTTGCCGAGGCGAGAGAGATCCCCCTGCTGCAGGCCGAGGTGCATTGCCTCGGGGGTCTGTCGGAGGTGGCTCGCGCGCGAAACGACCCCGTTCGCCGTTTCGCCCTCGCCCGCGAGGCCCTGGCGCTGTCGCGTCAGCTGGTTGATCGGCGCATCGAGGCGATCGCCCTGCTTAATGTCGGAATAAGCCGGCTGAGCCTTGGCGATCTGGCGGCAGCGTCGGGCGACCTGGAAGAGGCCTTGAGACTGATGCGCCAGAACGGCGATCGGGCACCGGAGTGCGGGACCCTGTGCAACTTATCGGGGCTGGCACTCTGGAGGGGCGACGACGCCCGCGCTCTGGCTCTGGCGCGCAGCGCGCTGGACACGGCGGTGGCGGTGCAGGCGCCGTTCTTGGAGGCCTGGTCTGCATTGAAACTCGGCCACGCCGAAGCCGCGATGGGTCGACCCGTGCAGGCAGCGCAGGCCTACGGGCGTGCACACAGCGTGGCGCAGGCGTTTGGCTTTGCCTTTCAGTGCGACGCCAGCGCCGGCCTGGCGGGGCTGGCACTGGCGCAGGGCGATGCTCCCGCCGCACTGCGCGAGGTAGAGGCGATGCTCGCGCGGGCCGAGGCAACGACGGAAGAGGGTACAGGTGACGGATCGTCTGACGCGGCCAGTGTTTTCGAGGGCGCAGAGTACCCGAGCCTGATTGAGCTGATCGTCCACCAGGTGCTGGCCGCATGTAGCGATCTCCACGCCGGCGCCTGGCTTCAACGCGCCCACACCGCGCTGTTGTCCCAGGCAGACGCCATCACAGACGCCGCGCTGCGGCAGATGTTCCTCGCGAACATCCCGCACCACCGCGAGATCGTGGCGCTGTGGGCGCGCAAGCAGGCAGAGTACTGACTAAGCGGATGCCGTCACATGCACAAATGATCCGCAATGGTGTCGGCGGTGCCACGCGCGCCGAATCGAGTGAGCCGCCGCGCTAGGATGGCGCAAGAGGTGTCGCGCGAGCGGCACCGAGGAGCGACCCATGACTTCCGGCGACGACGCGATCTTTCTCTGGAACTGCTGGTACGTGGCCGCGTGGGACCACGAGCTGATCGACGCCACCAAGCTGGCGAGGACGATCCTCGAGAAGCCGGTCGTCCTCTACCGGGGCGAAAGCGGCCGCGTCGTCGCCATGGAGGATCGCTGCTGCCACCGCGGCGCGCCGCTGTCGATGGGCAGGATTGAGGGCGACTGCATCCGCTGCATGTACCACGGCATGAAGTTCGATCCGTCCGGCAAGTGCATCCAGATCCCAGGTCAGGACGTGATCCCGGCCAGGCTCGGCGTGCGCAGCTATCCGGTCGTCGCGCGCGATCACCTGGTCTGGATCTGGATGGGCGACCCGGCGCTCGCCGACGAGTCGCTCATCGTCGACTACGAGCCGCTGCACGACCCGGCGTGGCGGGGCGTGCCCGCGTACATGCACTACGACGCCAACTGGCTGCTCATCGTCGACAACCTGAGCGATTTCGCGCACCTAGCGTTCGTCCACGCCAGGACGCTCGGCGGCTCGGAGGAGTACGCCTACCAGACGCGTCCGCTGAACATCGAGCGTCTCGCCGACGGCTTTCGGGTCGAGCGCTGGCACATGAACAGCGACTCGCCGCCGTTCCACCGGAAGGTGATCCCGGACAAGACGGCCAAGGTCGATCGCCGCAACATCGGCCGCATGCTGGTGCCGGGGATCTTCTTCCTCGAATCGATGTTCGCGTCGGCGGGACAAGGCGCCGAGAACGGCCACGTCGCCGGCGCGCGGCAGTACCGCAACTGCCAGTTCATGACGCCCGAGACGCGTCGCACGACGCACTTCTTCTGGAACTACCTCCACAACTTCGACCTCGACGATCCGAACATCGCGCTGTCGCTGTGCAACAGCCTGCGCGAAGGCTTCATGGAGGACAAGGCGATCATCGAGGCGCAGCAGAAGCTGTTCGATCGCGAGCCCGAGACGACCTTGCTCGCGATTGCTGCCGACGCGCCGCTGGCGCACTTTCGGCGCGTCTTCGGGCAACGCCTGGCCGCGGAACGCGAAGCGATCGCCGCCGCGGCCTGACCGTTCAGTCGACGGGTGGCAGGAGCTTGCGCAGCACGTCGGGGTCGACCGGCTTTTGCAGGTAGTGGTCGACGCGGGAGAAGGTGTCGGAGACGCGCTCGTCGTCGTGCTCGCGGCCGGTCACGGCGATGAGGACGATGTCGTCGCCGTAGCTTGCGCGCAGCGTCCTCGTCAGCTCGTTGCCGTCCATGCCCGGCATGCCGATGTCGAGGAGGACGCAGTGCGGGTGATGCAACTCGACGAGCGCAAGCGCGGCCGCGCCGTCGCCGGCGATCCAGACCTTGTAGCCGCTTAGCGACAGCGTTGCGGCGAGCGCTTCCGCGGCGTCGGCGACATCGTCGACCACCACCACCCGAACGTCGTCGTCGTTCATGCGCGGGCCTCGGTCAGCGGAGCCGGATCGGCGTGTAGAGCTGCTCGGCGGCAGCTTCGGGCTTCATCACACGCCAGCGTTCGAGCTCGGCCAGTTCGGCGACCGAGCGCTGGGCCTCCTCGCGCTTGATGATCGGATCGAGCGCCAGCACGCGAGCGATGCAGCGAGCGATCCATTCGCCGGTGTCCCGAACGTAGTCGCCGTCGGCCTCGATGCGCTCGACGGGGATGCGCTCGGTGCGCTCGAAGCAGTCCTCTTGGCCGGCTGCCACGGCGGGGCCCGACTCCGGCAGCGCTGGTGCGACGTCGAGGCGAGCGGCATGGACCTCCTCGGCAGCGATCTCGGGCTCGCGCTGGCCGTGCGCCGGCCAGAGGCTCTCGGCCAGCGGCGCGAAGCTCGACGGGTCGGCGCCGACGTCGAGTCGGCTCAACTTCATCGCGAAGCGCGCGACCCATTGCTCGCGCGTGACGTCGAAATCCATCGCTACGCCCTCTCGCCTTGGCCGAGCGCCGACGCCGGGCGCCATTCGCCGCCAAGGAGGAGCTCGTGCGGGCCGAACTGCGCCTTGTAGGCCATCTTGCCGCTGCCGTGGATCCAGTAGCCGAGGTAGACGTGCGGCAGGCCGAGCTGGCGCGTCTGCTCGATCTGCCAGAGCACGTTGTACGTGCCGTAGCTCGTCTTCGGTTCGGGCTCGAAAAAGGTGTAGACCGCCGACAGGCCGTCGTTCAGGACGTCGAGGATCGAGACCATCTTGAGCGCGCCGTTGCCGCCGGGCGAGGGCTCGCGGAACTCGACCAGTCGCGAATTGACGCGGCTTTGCAGCAGGAACTGGGTGTACTGGTCGATCGAGTCCTGGTCCATGCCGCCGCCGATGTGGCGACCCGCCTGGTAGCGCAGGTAGAGCTGATAGTGCTCGGCGACGAAGCACAGCCGCAGGACGCGTGCCTCCAGCTGGCCGTGGGCACGCTCGGCGCGCCGCTGGCTTCGCGTCGGCACGAAGGTCGCCACCGGCACGCGCAGCGGCATGCAGGCCCGGCAGCCGTCGCAATAAGGGCGGTAGGTGAACATGCCGCTGCGCCGAAAGCCGTTGGCGACCAGCCCCGAGTAGGCGTCGGCGTGAATCAGGTGGCTCGGCGTCGCGACCTGCGAGCGCGCCATCCGGCCCGGCAGGTAGCTGCACGGGTAGGGCGCCGTGGCATAGAACTGAAGCGAGGCGAGCGGGAGCTCTTTCGGATGGGTCACGTGCGGATGTCCTCGGAAGCGTCGGGCTCGGCGCGGCGCGGCGTCGGGCCGAGGCCCAGCTCCTTCCAGAAGCCCAAATCATAGGACCAATCGACGACGTCGCCGCGTGCAAGAGACGTGCCGAGGCGGCTCAGGAACTCGCTCCGCACGATCTCCCGACCGCCCATCGAGGCGAGGTGCGACGTGCGCTGCTGGCAATCGATGGTCTCGATGCCGTGGACGCGACAGAACGCGACCAGCGCGGCGAGTGCGATCTTCGACGCGTCGGTGCGGCGCGCGAACATGGATTCGCCGAAGAACATCCGGCCGAGGCTGACGCCGTAGAGGCCGCCCGCGAGCTCGCCGTCGATCCAGGTCTCGAAGCTGTGGACGCGGCCGCTCTCGTGCCACGCTGCGTAGGCCTCGATCATCTCCGCGACGATCCACGTGCCGCTCTCGCCGTCGCGTGGCACCCCCGCGCACGATTCGATCACGCGCCGCGTCGTGCTGTCGACCCGGACCTCGGCCCCGGGCGTGGCGGCGAAGCGGCGGATCGTCTTCTTCAGCGATCGGCTCAGCTTGAACTCGGCCGGCAGCAGCACCATGCGCGGATCGGGCGACCACCAGAGGACCGGCTGGCCCTCGCTATACCACGGAAAGATGCCCTTTCCGTAGGCCTCCGCCAGCCGCTTGGGCGTCAGCTCGCCGCCGGCTGCGACCAGGCCCGGGATGTCGCTCGTGCGCGGCAGCGCGCGCTCTGCGTCCGGGAGCGGGTCGTCGGGACCGGTCAGCCAGCGGATCACGCCGGCGGCGTCAGCGATGCGAGGCGGCCGCCGCGACCGGCTTCTTCTGCGTCAGCGCGACCCCATTCCTCACGGCGACGATCTCGGCGAGGATCGAAACCGCGATCTCGGCCGGCGTGCGGCTGCCGATGTCAAGCCCGATCGGGCCGTGCAGGCGCTCGATCTCCGCAGCGCTGAGATCGAAGAGGGCGAGCCGCTCCTTCCTCTTGGCGGTGTTGCCGCGCGAGCCGAGCGCGCCGATATAGAACGCCGGCGACTTGAGCGCCTCGAGCAGCACCAGATCGTCGAGCTTCGGGTCGTGGGTGACGGCGACGACGGCCGTGTGGGGGTCGAGCTGGAGCTCCGCGGCGAGGTCGTCCGGCATCGCCGTGCTGAAGCTCGTGCCCGGCAGGTCCCACGTCAGGTGGTATTCCTCGCGCGGATCGCAGACGATGACTTCGAAGTCGAGGCCGAGCGCCATCTGCGCCAGCGCGCGCGACAGCTGCCCCGCGCCGATGATGAGCATGCGCCAGCGCGGGCCGTAGAGCGCGCGCATCGTCTTGCCATCGAAGCTGAACGCCTCGCCTCGCCGCGCCGGCTCGACGCGGACGCTGCCGTTGGCGAGGTCGACGACGCGGGCGACGAGCTCGTGCCGCTCGGTGCGGTCGAGCACCTCGCGGATCCAGCCCGTGTCTGCGAGCGGCTCCTGCACCAGGCGCAGGTTGCCGCCGCAAGGCAGGCCGAAGCGCGCAGCTTCTTCCTTGGTGACGCCGTAGGCGACCAGCGACGGCGTGGCAACGCGCTCGCCCTTCCTGACGCGATCGATCAGGTCGTCCTCGACGCAGCCGCCGGAGACCGAGCCAGCGACGAGGCCGTCCTCGCGCATCGCCAGCAGGGCGCCCGGCGGCCGCGGCGCCGAGCCCCAGGTCTCGATCACCGTCACCAGCCAGACGCCATGCCCTTGCTCACGCCAGTCGCGTGCCTGTACGAGGACCTGGAGATCGAGACTGTCCATGGGCGCCGATCGTAAGTCGATCGCCCGCCTACTGCATGAACCAGCCGTGGCTGACGACGAGAGACTGGCCGGTCAGCGCGTTGCTCGGGAAGGCGGCGAAGAAGAGGGCAGTCGCGGCGACGTCGGCGGTGGTCGTGAACTCGCCGTCGACGGTCTCCTTCAGCATCACCTTCTTGATGACGTCGTCCTCGCTGATGCCGAGTGCCTTCGATTGCTCCGGGATCTGCTTGTCGACGAGCGGGGTGCGGACGAAGCCCGGGCAGATCACGTTGGCGCGGACGCCGTGGTTTGCGCCTTCCTTGGCGATCACCTTGGCCAGGCCGATCAGGCCGTGCTTGGCGGCGACGTAGGGTGCCTTCAGCATCGACGCTTCCTTCGAATGCACCGAGCCCATGTAGATGACGCTTCCGCCGCGCCCCGACTCATACCTGTGCGGCAGGCAGGCCTTGGTCGTCAGGAAGGCGCCGTCGAGGTGGATGGCCAGCATCTTCTTCCACTCCGAGAACGGAAATTCCTCGAGCGGGTGAACGATCTGGATGCCGGCGTTGCTGACCAGGATGTCGACACCGCCCCAGGCCTTCACCACCTCGGTGACGGCGGCGTTGACCTGGCCCTCGTCGGTGACGTCCATCGCCACCGCGATTGCGCCGCCGCCGATCTCGGCCGCCGCGGCCTGCGCAGCCGCGAGGTTCATGTCGGCGATGGCGACCTTGGCGCCTTCTCTCGCGTACACGGCGGCAATTTCCTTGCCGATGCCGCTGGCTGCGCCGGTGACGATGGCGATCTTGTCCTGAAGCTGCATGTTCATGGTGTGGTGCTCTTGAAGCCGGTGGTGGGAGTGACGGTGGTGCTGGCCTTGGCTGCCTCGGCGGCGAAGTCGAACACGTGGACGCCGTCGGCGCCGCGTGCGCGCCCGAGCCATCGTGGATCCTCGAGCGTCGCCTGCGTGTCGGCCAGGCCAGCCGCCCAGTGCTCGAGCATCGACGCGCGCGAGAACTCGTAGTCCTTCGACTGGCTCTCGTAGTGCTTGCTGCGGTAGATCAGATGGACGACGTCGACCGAGGCCTCCGACGGCAGCGCCGCCAGCACCTTAGCGTCAGGGTCATCGCGCAGGGCCGCGGGCAAGCGCGCGACGAGGCGCCGCGCCGCCTGCAGCGTCGCCTGTCGGCGCAGCTCGTAGGTCGTGTTCAGGCGCGTTCGGCTCGAGTAGCGGATGTCCTTCTCGCGCTCGCTCGCCTCGGCCATCGTCGCCGGCATCTCGCCGCGCGCGGCGAAGAGATCGACTTGGAAGACCAGGCGCGGCCGCCGGCCCGGCTCGTCGAGCACGTACTGGAGCGGCGTGTTGGAGACGATGCCGCCGTCCCAGTAGGACTCGCCGTCGATCTCGATCGGCGGAAAGCCGGGCGGCAGCGCGCCGCTGGCCATGACGTGGCGAACGTCGATGCGGCGCTCGGTGCTGTCGAAGTAGCAGAAGTTGCCACTCGTCACGCTCACCGCGCCGACCGAGAAGCGGACCGCGCCGGAGTTGAGCAGGTCGAAGTCGACCAGGCGCTCGAGCGACTCGCGTAGCGGCGCAGTATCGTAATAGCTGATCGCCGCCGGTGTTCCCTGCGGCTGGAACGGCGCCGCGGGAACGCGCGGCGAAAAGAAGCCGGCGACGCCGAAGAGCATGGCGATCGTCGCGTTGGTCTCGTTGATCGCGTCGCGGCTGCCCTGGCCCGCTGGCACGAGCGGCGGCAGCTCGGGCGCGAAAGGGAATGACGAGACGCCCTCCCAGAATTCGCGCAACCGCTCGACGCGGCGTGCCGGCGTATTACCGGCGATGAGCGCCGCGTTGATCGCGCCGATGGAGATGCCGGCGACCCAGTCGGGCGTGTGGTGCATGGCGGCGAGCGACTCGAACACCCCCGCCTGGTACGCGCCGAGCGCGCCGCCGCCCTGGAGGACGAGGATGCACTCCTCCTTGGGCCGAAGCGGCCGCTGCGGCGCGCGGCGGGCGGGCATCGGCGGTCTCGGTCGCGCGGCGTCGGTCCTAATGGCGATAGCTCGGGTCCGTCCGGTCGAGGCGGCGCAGCAGGCCGGGCCAGATCAGCGAGGCGCCGCCGCCGCGCGTGACCGCGCGCGACTGCTCGCCCGCGGTGGCGATGATGGAGCTGCTCACCTCGCTGAGATCGCCGCTGGCGACCGTGCCGCCGGCCTGTGCGCGGATCTGGATCGCGCACGTCGCCTCGAACAGGTACATCGCCTGGAATGCCGCGGGTACCGAGGCGCCGACCGTGAGCAGGCCGTGATTGCGCAGCATCAGGAAGGAATTGTCGGCGAGGCTCGCGACCAGGCGCGGCTTCTCGTCGTCGCGCAGCGCGACGCCTTCGTAGTCGTGATAGCCGAGGCTTGCCAGCACGAAGATCGACTGCTGCGAGATCGGCAGAACGCCGCGCTTCTGCGCCGAGACGGCGACGCCATTCAGCGTGTGGGTGTGCATCACGCACTGAACGTCGTGGCGCGCCGCGTGCACGGCGCTGTGGATCGTGAACCCGGCGGGGTTGATCGGAAACGTCGTTTCCTGCAGCACGTTGCCCTCGATGTCGATCTTGATCAGGCTTGAGGCGCTGATCTCGTCGAACATCAGCCCGTACGGGTTGATGAGGAAATGCTCGGTGCCCGGAATCTTGGCGGTGATGTGGGTGAAGACGAGGTCGTCCCAGTGGAAGTGGGCGACCAGGCGGTAGGCGGCGGCGAGGTCGATTCGCGCCTGCCACTCCTCGGCCGAGACATTGCCTTCGAGGCGCGGTGTCAGGCGGGAAAGATCGGTCGGTGCGTTCATGGCGGACTCCGGCGAAAAGTGCGGGCGGGAGCGAAAGTATCCCCGAGCCGGGCGCTCCCCGTGAAGCGCCGAGCACTTCACGCTTCCCGGCCGTGTTACAGAGATCGGCGGACGAACGGCGGGCGGCGCCGGGCCGGTGCCGGGAGCGGCACGCGACACTGGCGGTCGTCTTCAACGCCGGCACAAGCGATGCACACCTCGTTCGATCAGACACTCCCGCAGCCTTCCCGCTGGGACCAGCACGGTGCGGAGTACGTCCGCTCGAACATCGACTGGTGCGCGCGCTGCTCGAAGCGCCTCGTCGGCCTCAATCCGGGGCTCACGGCCGAGCAAGCCCTCGACCTCGCCCATGACCTCAGCCAGGACGACAACCTGCGCGCGATGAGCCCCGAGGCCGTCGCCGAGGACATGCACCAGGTCGACCTGCGCACCGACAGCTGAGCGCGCGGCGTCGCGGCCGCGCGGCTCAAGCCGGGCCTCGCGCTGCCGATAAGAGGCGTGCCGCCTCTGCTCCAAGCACCGCCATGTCCGTCTACCAGATCTTCTACGTTAGCCGCGCCAGCAACGCGTTCGACACGGCGTCGGTCCAGGCGATCCTGCACTCCTCGCGTCGCAACAACGTTCGGCTCGACATCACGGGCTGCCTGCTGTTTTCGGGGCGCTGTTTCGCCCAGGTTCTAGAGGGCGCCGAGCCGGCGGTGATCGCGCTGTCGCGCAAGATCGCCGCTGATCCGCGCCACGGCGGCGTTCGCTTCCTGTCCGA
Organism: Burkholderiales bacterium; assembly: GCA_038241255.1. Lineage (GTDB taxonomy): Bacteria > Pseudomonadota > Gammaproteobacteria > Burkholderiales > Burkholderiaceae_C > Schlegelella_A. Next base: position 11,160 of record JBBRFW010000039.1, read on the forward strand.
GTCGCATGGCGAGCAGCGCGAGTACGGCGACTGGGGGATGGGCTACCTGCACGACCTCAACCTCGAGGACGACCTCGAGACGCTGCTGATGATCCCGGGTCGCTCGCCCGTCGTCCTCGCCGACGTGATGGAGCGGATGCGCCCCGATCCGGTGATGGGCGCGCTGCGCTAAGCGTCGGCGGCGGCGCCGCTCCGGCTGCGCAGGCGGTTCAGCCGGTCGGTGCGCGGCTGGCCCAGCGTGGCCGCGAACAGGAACACGCTGACTGCGAGCGAGGCGAGGAGCAGCCAGCCGACGTCGTCGTGCGGGTCGGCGCGGGGCAGCACCGCCATCTCGAACGCGAGGGCGGCGATGCCGATGGCGAGTCCGGCGGTGACGAACCGGCGCAGGCCCCGCCGCCGCAGCAGCCGGCCGCCGGTGAAGACGATCCGCATCCAGGCGGCGGCGAAGCCGACGCCGAGCGCGAGCGAGAGCAGCGTCCGCCATCCGTCGAGCTCGGGAACGGGGGCGCCGGCCAGCGACGCCGCCTCGGGCGCGCCGAACACCGCGACGCTCGGGACGAGGAACACCAGCGCGGAAGGCATGACCATGACCGCCGCGGCGCAGAGGCGAATGCCGAGGTTGTCGGCCAGCAGGCTGGCGCGATAGAGGGCGATCTTGGTCATGGGCATCGACGGTGCGGCTCGTGTCGGCGAATCATGCGGCGATTCGGCCCGGTGCGGCCGCACTAACCGGCGCCAGGCGCCCGGAGTTGCGCCGAAGTTCACGCACCGCGCCAGCCGACGGGCGCGCGGACGACGCCGTCAGGAAAAGCGGGGGTGGGCGCGCCGATCCAGGCGCACCGCACTGTCTAGAATCGGCTCCGCTCGCTGGATCGCCGACGCCGTCGATCGCCACGGATGCCCTCGACTGCATGGACGACGCCAGGACCTTGCCCGACCCGCACGCGACAAGCACCTACGGTGTCACCGCCATCATTTTCCACTGGGTCATCGCCCTGTTGATCGTCGTCGCCTTCCTGGTCGGTCTCTCGATGGTCGACCTGCCGTTCTCGCCCTGGCGCTTTCGCCTCTTCAACTGGCACAAGTGGCTCGGCATCGGCGCGTTGTTCCTCTCCGCGGTGCGGCTCCTGTGGCGCGCGACCGGGCATCCGCCGCCACCCGCGCCGGCGGGCGGGCCGGCGTGGCAGAGGTCGGCGTATCGCGCGACCCACGTGCTCTTCTACGTCCTGTTCTTTGTCGTGCCGCTGCTCGGCTGGGCCTACACCTCCGCGGTCGGCGTTCCGGTCGTCTTCCTCGGCGTGCTGCCGCTGCCCGACTTCGTGCCGCGCGACAAGGCGCTCGGCGACGTCATGAAGGCGCTTCACGAGCTCGCCTCGTGGCTGCTCGCCGCCGTCGTCGTCGTTCACGTCGGGGCCGCGTTCAAGCATCACTACGTCGAGCGCGACGGGCTGCTTGTGCGCATGTGGCCGTGGTGGCCGAGCCGGCGGCGCGCATGAGGCGCGCCCGGCGTTCGCTTGCGTGCGCGGTCGCGTCGCTGCTCGTCGGCGCGGCCGTGCAGGCGCAGCTGGCGCCGGTCGCCAAGCTTGTACCGGCGCAGAGTGAGATCGCGTTCCAGGTACAGCAGAGCGGCGTGCCGATCGACGGGCGCTTCCGCAAGTTCGACGCGCAGCTCGCGCTCGACCCGAAGGCGCCGCTGACCGGCGCCGTCACGATCTCGGTCGAGACCGGCAGCGCGAGTGTCGGCTTTCCCGAAAGCGACGCCGAGCTGCCGCGCGCGCTCTGGTTCAACAGCCTGAAGTTTCCGCGCGCCGCGTTCCAGTCGAGCGCTATCAAGGGTCTCGGCGGCGGCCGCTTCCAGGCCGTCGGCAAGCTCGAGCTGAAGGGCACGGCGCACGAACTCGTCGTGCCGGTGACGATCGTCCAGAGCGGCGCGCTGTCGACCGCGACCGGCGAGTTCGTCGTCAAGCGACTCGACTTCAAGATCGGCGAGAACGAGTGGGCGGACGTGTCGCTGGTCGCGAACGACGTGCGGGTCCGCTTCAAGCTGGTATTCACGGGCCTTGGCCCACTTTAGGCACATCGACCCTCAGGAGACACGACCTCATGCGCAAGATCCTTTTCATCGCCCTGCTCGCGGCCGCCGGCACCTCGGCCGCCGAGCCCGCCACCTTCGCGATCGACCCGGGCCACACCGTCGTCGTCTTCGAGGCGCTCCACATGAACACCTCGACGCAACGCGGCCGAATCCAGGCCAAGGAAGGCAGGGTCGTCCTCGACCGCGCCGCCAAGACCGGTAAGGCCGACATCAGCGTCGACGTGGCCACGCTGAGCACGGCCTCGCAGGGGCTCGAAGGCTTTCTCAAGGGCGAGCGCGGCTTCAACGCGGCGCAGAACCCGACGGCGCGTTTCGTGGGCGATGCCTTCACCTTCGACGGCGACAAGGTCGCCTCGGTGTCGGGAACGTTGACGATCCTCGGCAAATCGGCGCCGGCCACCTTGAAGGCGGTCCGCTTCAATTGCTACGAGGACCCCCAGCTCAAGCGCGAGGTGTGCGGCGGAGACTTCGCGACCACGATCCAGCGCAGCCAGTACGGACTCGGCTTCCTGCCGAGCGTCACGCCGGACAGCGTTCCGCTGCTGATCCAGGTCGAAGCGATTCGCCAGTAGCGCGCGAACTCGTGTGAGGCGGTGTGACCCCTTGCGCGGCAGGGGCAGCATCGGAGCGGGTTAACCTCGTGATTGACCCAGCTTCAGTCGCCGTTGCCGATGTTCAGTTCCCGCAAGGCGGTCGTCCTTGACCGCTACCAGCACAGGCGCACGCGCCGCGCGCTGCCCCGATGGCTCGTCCTCCTTCTCGTCGGCACGGCGGTCGGCGCCGGCGGCGTCGTCTTCGTCCAGGAGCGCTACCTTGCGCCGCGCCTTTCCGCCGATGCGTCAGCGCGGCTGCGATCGGCCTTCGACAACGCCGACGCGGCGCGCCTGCGGCTCGAGCGCGACGGCGCGCAGGCCGCCAGTCGTCTCGAGAGCACCGACGCGGAAAAGCAGCGCCTCAGTGACGCCCTCGCGGCCGAGCGTTCGGCCGTTGCGTCGCTGCGCCGGGATGTCGACGCGCTCGTCGACTCGCTGCCGCAGGACCCGCGCAAAGGCGTGGTCGCGGTTCGCGCCGCGCGCTTCATCGTCGACCACGGTGCGCTGTCCTACCACGTCGTCCTGTCGCGCGAGCAGCGCGGCAAGAGGCCGCTCGACGGCGTCATGCAGCTCGTCGTCGCCGGCGTTTCTGACCGTGGCGGCAGTGGGGCAACGATCTCGCCGGAGCCGGTGCGGATCTCGGTCGAGGCCCACGAGAGCGTGCATGGCAGCGTGCCGCTGCCGCCGGGATTCAAGCCACGCCAGACGACGGTCCACGTCTTCGACAAGGGCGGCAAACTGCTCGGCACGCGGGTGATGAATGTGAGCTGAGCGACTGCGGGACGACACGGCGCCGCTTGCCGGCGTCCTACTTGTTCCGATCGATGTATTTCTTCGGGTCCTTGTCGACCGGCGTCACGCCGGCGAAGTGCCTCGCCTCGAACGAGGCGAATGCGACCGCGAGCTCGTGCCGCGTCTGCAGGTCGGCGCTGTCGCGAAAGTCGGCCAGCCCCTGGCGCTCTTCCTCGCCCATGTGCTCGCCGTTGGCCTTGTTGGCCGCGGCAACGGCGGCGTACCACGCGTCGCTGCCGACGTCGAGGGGGGCGGCCTTGGCGACGGCGTCGCGGATCTCGTTGTGGTCCTTGATCGCGTCTTCGGTCTCGGCGTCGGCGTCGGGCTTACCGCCCGCGCCGGTGCCGACGCGCAGCAGCGTGGGATAGAAATGGCGCTCCTCGGCCTCGGCGTGAACCTCGAGGAACGCCGACAGCCGACCCCAGATCGCGCCCAGGGCCTTCACGTCCTTTCGGTCGACCTGCTCGAGGATCGCGAACAGCCGGCGTTGCTCGTGATGGTCGTCGAGGATGAGCTGGGTGATGTCCATGGCGCGATTCTCGCAAACCTTTGGCGGATCGCCATGCATCGGCGATGATCGCCTCGCCCTGCAGCCGTCGACCGGAGGTGAATGACGGACGTTCGCCATCCTTCTCCCAATCTCTACAACGACGACCTGGCGTCGGCGAAGGAACGCCACTGGGGCGCCTTCAGCATCTTCAACGTCTGGACCTCGGACGTGCACAGCCTCTGGGGCTCTACCTGGCCGCGAGCCTGTTTCTGCTCTGCGGCAGCTTCCTCAACTTCGTCGTCGCGATCGGCATCGGCTCGCTCGTCATCTTCTTCCTGATGAGCCTGGTCGGCTACGCGGGCGAGAAGACCGGCATGCCGTACCCAGTCCTGGCGCGGGCCTCGTTCGGCGTCTGGGGCGCCAACCTGCCGGCGCTCGTCCGCGCCGTCGTCGCCTGCTTCTGGTACGGCGCGCAGACGGCGGCGGCATCGGGCGCGATCGTCGCGCTCCTGACCCGCACCGACGCCCTGATGGAGTTCCACAAGAGCACCCATCTTCTCGGCCACTCGGGGCTCGAGGTGATTTGCTACGTCGTCGTCTGGGCGCTGCAGCTGCTCATCATTCATAACGGCATGGAGACCGTGCGCAAGTTCCAGGACTGGGCCGGCCCGGCCGTGTGGGTGGCGATGCTGATTCTGGCGATCGGCCTGTGCGTGAAGGCGGGCGGCTTCTCGTTCGACCACGCCCTTCCCCAGGCGGTGCTGCTCGACAAGACCAAGGACGCCGGCGTCGCCGGCGAGCCGGGCTCGTTCTGGGCGCTGATGGCGGTCGGCGCGACCTGGGTCACCTACTTCGCCGCGCTCTACCTGAACTTCTGCGACTTCTCGCGCTACGCCAAGAACAAGGCGGCGGTGACGAAGGGCAACCTCTGGGGCCTGCCGGTGAACCTGCTGCTGTTCTCGCTCGTCGCCGGCGTGACGACGATCGCGGCGTTCAAGGTCTATGGCGAGGTCATGCTGCACCCGGAGCAGATCTCGGCCAAGTTCGACAGCTGGTTCCTCGCCACGCTCGCCGCGCTGACCTTCGCCGTCGCCACGCTCGGCATCAACGTCGTCGCCAACTTTGTCTCGCCCGCGTTCGATTTCGCCAACGTCTTCCCGCGTCTTCCCGCGCGCGATCGATTTCAAGAAGGGTGGATACATCGCGGCAGCGATCGCGCTCCTGCTCTACCCGATCGCGCCTTGGGAAGGCAACGCGGCCAGCTTCGTCAACGCCATCGGTGCGACGATGGGGCCGCTGCTGGGCATCATCCTGGTCGACTACTACCTGATCGCCAAGGGCAAGGTCGACGTCAAGCAGCTCTATCGCGAGGCCGGCCGCTATCGTTACCAGGGCGGCTGGAATGTGAACGCGCTGATCGCGACGGCGGCCGGCGCCGTGTTCTCGAGCATCCTGCCGAACTTCACCCACGTCCTGCCGTCGTGGTGGGGCACCTACGGCTGGTTCTTCGGCGTCGCGATCGGCGGCGTCGTCTACTACGCGCTCGCGCTCGCCCGGCCGAGAACCGTTGCGATGCAGGCGCGCGCCTGAGGCGGCGCCGGCGCGAAACCGGCTGGCCTTACCATCCGGCATCGTATTCCGGAGCATTCCATGCCCATCCGTACCGCCTCGCTCGCCCGTCAGCTTCAGAAGAACGGGCAGCGTCTTCATCACGCCATCGTCGGTCGCGCGTTCTCGCAAGGCGCCGATCAGCCGGGCTCCGACGCCGAGAAGGCGCTGCGCGAAGAACGCAGCGCGCTGAAGGCGGCGCAGGCCGAGCGGCGCAAGATGGCCACGTTGCCCAAGGTCAAGGCGGCTAAGCCCGCCAACCCGCCGAAAGCCCCGAAAGCCCCGAAGGCGCCGAAGGCGCCGAAAGCGGCCAAGCCACCCAAGGAAGCCAAGGTGGCCGGCAAGACCAACAAGCCCTCGCGCGCTGACAACAAGACCAAGAAGGCCGAGAACCTCGAAGCGGCGAAGAAGGCAGATCGCAAGTCAGCCAAGACCTGAGGCGTCGGTAACTTGGGCCTCGCGCCGCCCCAGCGCCCTCAGGTAAAGGGGGTGGCGGTCCGCTAGCTGGAGACGGCGGTCGGGTCGAGGTTGGCGCCGCAGATCACCAGCAGGACCTTTTCGCCGCGTCGTGGCGCGACTGCGCCGCTCGCGAGTGCGGCGAGCGGCAGCGCGGCGGCCGGCTCGACGACGAGCCGAAGCTCCTCCCACAAGGTGCGCTGGGCCGCGCCGATCGCGGCATCGGTGAGCAGATGCGCGGCCTTCACGTGGCGCTGCGTGATTGCCCAGGCGATCGAGCCGATGCGGCGCGCGCCGAGCGAGTCGGCGGCGATCCCGGACACGTCGACGTCGACCGGCCGACCCTCAGCGCGCGCGCGATGGAGCGTCGGTGCCAGCTCGGGCTCGAGCGCCTCGATGTGGCAACGGTCTTCGAACCAGGCGCAGACGCCGGCGATCAGGCCGCCCCCGCCGACGCTGACCAGCGCGCGATCGGGAACACCGGCGTCGGCCTCGACCTCGGCGGCGAGCGTCGCCGCGCCCGTCACGACTTCGCGCTGGTCGTAGGCGTGCATGAGGAGCGCGCCGGTCTCGGCCTGGCGCGCGAGGCTGGCCGCGAGTGCGTCGGCGTAACCCGCGCCGCCGACGGTGACGACGGCGCCGAGCTGCGCGAGCTTGTCGCGCTTGGCACGGCTCGACGTCGCGGGCACGAACACCTCGCATCGGGCGCCGAGCGACCTCGCCGCGCACGCGACGGCGATGCCCGCGTTGCCACCCGAGGCGATCACGACCCCTGCCTCCGGCAACGTGTTCGCGCGCATGCGGTTGAACATGCCGCGCGCCTTGAAGCTGCCACCGACCTGCAGGTGCTCGAGCTTCAGCCAGAGCTCGACGCCGTCGACGCCCAGCGGAGTGCCGGCTATGCGAAGCAGCGGCGTATGCCGAATGTCGCCCTCGATGCGTCGTTGCGCGTCGGCGATCTCGCTGCGGCTGATGTCCATCGGAACGTCGAAAGTGGCGCAGTCGCTATATTGCACCGATGGACATGCCCGCCGCCCCGTCGACCCATGCGCTCGAGATGGCGCGGGCGCTCGTTCGCATCCCCACGGTCAGCCGCGACTCGAACCTGGCGCTGATCGATTTCATCCGCGCCGAGCTCATCCGTCACGGCGTCGAGAGCCGGCTCACCTACGACGACGAGCGCAGGAAGGCCAACCTGTTTGCGACCCTCGGCGCCGGCAAGGCCGCCGGCGTGATCGTCTCGGGCCATACCGATACCGTTCCCTGGGACGGCCAGGACTGGTCGCTCGACCCGCTCGGCGCCGAGCTGCGCGACGGCCGCCTCTACGGCCGCGGCAGCGCCGACATGAAGGGCTTCATCGGCATCGCGCTGGCGCAGGTGCCGGCGTTCCTCGCCGCCGACCTGCCGTTCGCCGTCCACCTCGCCTTCAGCTATGACGAGGAGGTCGGGGGCTTCGGCGCGCACCGGCTCATCGCCGACATGCGCGCAGCCGGCGTCAAGCCGCTCGCGTGCATCGTCGGCGAGCCGACCGGCATGATCCCGGCGGTCGCGCACAAGGGCGTGTATCGCTGGCGCTGTTGCGTGCGCGGCCATGCCGCGCACTCGTCGCTGACGCCGCAGGCGGTCAACGCGATCGAGGTCGGCGCGCGCGTAATCGGCAAGCTGGTCGCGATGGGCGAGCGCTGGCGCGACGACGAGCCGCACTACGAAGGCTTCGACGTGCCCTACAGCACCGGCTCGGTCGGCGTGATCGAAGGCGGCATCGCCGACAACGTCGTCCCCGCGGACTGCCGCTTCAATTACGAGTTCAGGAACGTCCCGGGAAGCGACGTCGAGCGCATGCAGGGCGACATCCAGGCCTACGCCGAGACGCTGCTGCCGGCGATGCGGGCGGTGAGCGGCGAGGCCGGCATCCGTTTCGAGACCCTCTGCGAAATGCCCGCCTTCCTCGCCGCGGCCGACGATCCCGCAGTTCGCCTCGCAAAGCGCCTCGCCGCCATCGACGAGACGACGCTGGTCGCCTTCGGCACCGAGGCGGGGCTCTTCCAGCGAGCCGGCGTGCCGACGGTCGTCTGCGGCCCCGGCCACATCGCCCAGGCGCACCAGGCCGACGAATACGTGTCGCTCGCCCAGCTCGCCGCCGCCGAGCGTTTCCTGCTCGCCTTGACTACCGCCGGGGTCGTTCCTTCCGGCAGCCGCTGAAGGAGAAAGCCCCATGCCCACCTCGCAGCCCGGCGCCGGCGCCGCCCGGATCGACTCGATCCGCACGTTCGCCCTCGTCGGCCCCGCCGCGGCCGGCAAGACCAGCCTTGCCGAGGCGCTGCTCGCTGCCGCCGGCGCGATTGCCACGCCGGGGTCGCTCGAGCGCGGCACGATGGTGAGCGACTTCGATCCGCTCGAGCGGCGCATGCAGCACTCGCTCAACGCGAGCGTGCTCCACCTGATGCGCGGCGAAACGCGCGTGCACTTCATCGACACGCCGGGCGCCCCCGACTTCCTCGGCCAGAGTTTGCCGGCGCTCGAGGCGGTGGAAACCGCGGTGGTGGTGATCAACGCGGCGATCGGCGTCGAGCCGATGGCGATCCGAATGATGGAGCACGCCGCGGCGCGGCAGCGCGACCGCATGATCGTCGTCAACCGGATCGATGCGCAGGGCGTCGACCTTCCCGGCGTGCTGGCGCAGATCCAGGCCGCGTTCGGCAGGGAATGCCTGCCGCTCAACCTCCCAGACTCAGGCGGCACGCGAGTCGTCGATTGCTTCCACAACCGCGACGGTCACAGCGACTTCGGAAGCGTCGACGACGCCCATCGCGCTTTGGTCGAGCAAGTCGTCGAGGTCGACGCCGGCTTCGTCGACCGCTATCTCACCGACGGCGACATCGACGCCTCGGAGCTGCACGCGCCGCTCGAGCAGGCGCTGCGCGAAGGGCATCTGATCCCCGTCTGCTTCGTCTCGGCGAAGACCGGCGCTGGCGTCGCCGAGCTGCTCGACATCATCGTCAAGCTGCTGCCGCATCCGGGCGAGGCCAACCCGCCGGCCTTCCTGCGTGGCGAAGGCGCGGCGGCGTTGCCGCTGGCGGCGCTGCCCGAGCCGGGGCGGCACGTGCTCGCGCACGTCTTCAAGGTGACGGTCGATCCCTTCGTCGGCCGCCTCGGCGTCTTCCGCGTCCACCAAGGCACGGTCGCCAAGGAGAGCCTGCTCTACGTCGGCGACGGCAGGAAGCCGTTCAAGGTCGCACACCTGTTCATGCTGCAGGGCCAGGACCACCTCGAGGTCGCCCAGGCGCTGCCGGGCGACATCGTCGCCGTCGCCAAGGTCGACGAGCTCCGTTTCGACGCGGTCCTGCACGATGCCGCCGAAGACGACCACATCCACCTGGCGCCGATGGCGTTTCCCAAGCCGGTGCACGGCCTAGCGATCGAGCCGAAGCGACACGGCGACGAGCAGCGCATGTGGGAGATCCTCACCAAGCTCGTCGACGAGGACCCGTGCCTGAGGCTCGAGCACGTCGCCGGCACCAACGAGACGATCGTCTACGGCCTCGGCGAGCTGCACCTTCGCGTCCTGCTCGAGCGGCTGCGCGAGACCTATCGCTTCGAGGTGACGACGCGGCCGCCGCGCATTCCCTACCGCGAGACGATCACCGCGACCGCCGAGGGCCACCACCGGCACAAGAAGCAGAGCGGCGGCGCGGGGCAGTTCGGCGAGGTGTTCCTGCGCGTCGAGCCGCTGCCGCGCGGCGCCGGCTTCGAGTTCGTCGACCAGGTCAAGGGCGGCACCATCCCCGGCCAGTTCATTCCAGCGGTGGAGAAGGGCTGCCGCGACGTGCTCGCGATCGGCGCGATCACCGGCCATCCGGTCGTCGACGTGCGGGTCGTCGTCTACGACGGCAAGCACCACAGCGTCGACAGCAAGGAGGTCGCCTTCGTCACCGCCGGCAAGAAGGCGTTCATGGCGGCGATCCGCGAAGCGCGGGCGATCGTCCTCGAACCGATCGTCCAGGTCGAGATCACGGCGCCGCAGCAGGCGCTTGGCGACATCACCGGCGACCTCGCGTCGCGGCGCGGCATGGTGAGCGGCACCGCCAACGGCGCGCCCGGGACGATGACGGTGCGCGGCCAGGCGCCGATGGCCGAGCTGCTCGGGTACCAGAGCAGGCTCAACGCGCTGACGAGCGGGCAGGGGCGCTACACGGTCGAGTTCTCGCACTACGAGGCCGTGCCGCCCAACCTTCAGCAGCAGCTCGTCGGTGCGTTTCGCGTCCGCGACGACGACTGATCCGGCCGCTCAGCCGCGCGGCACGACCTCGGGCGGCTGGCGCAACGCATCGCCGAAAGGCGGCCCGATCTTGAAGATGCCGCTGACCCGGGCGACGGTGGCGCCGTCGGCCGTCACCAAGCCCTGCATGAAGACCAGGGCGCGGGTCGCGCGCAGCAGCTGCGCCTCGCCCTGCACCCAGGCGCCGAGCGGCGAAGCGGCCAGGTAGTCGATCTGCAGGTTGATCGTCGGCAGGAAGCGTTGGCCGATCTCTTCCGAGAGCACGTGCGCCGAGATCGGCAGCAGCATGTCGCAGAAGGTCGCCATCATGCCGCCGTGGCAGATGCCCATCGGGTTGCAATGGCGCTGCTCGACCCGAAATCCGAGCCGGAAGCCGGCGCTGTCGCGCCGCGCGTAGAGCGGGCCGTTGACGGCGATGAAGCCGCCGCCGAACTCGCGTGCACGGAAGCCTTCGGGAACGTTCGGGGCGGTGGAAGGGGAACTCATGATGCTAGGCGATGCGGTGGCGCCGATGGTGCCAGACTATGCCGACGCGCCGCGTGTCGGCCGGCCGGCTTCGCAGTTCATCCCGCCGCCGCTGCGACATGTCGCATCGCGCTCGATCCCGGGCGAGCGGCCGTCACACTCGCGGATCGACCAGCCCGCGCCCTCGCGCAGAACCTGCCCATGAAGATGTCCATCGCCCGCACCGGCGCCCTGTCCGCCGCCGCCGTCACCACCGCCGCGGGTGGTGCCAGGCCCACGACGCGCAATCGCGCCGAGATCCCCGCCGAGTACCGCTGGGATTTCTCGCCGATCTACCCGAGCTGGGCAGCGTGGGAAGAGGGCATGAAGGAGATGGACGCGCGCATGGACGCGTTCGCCAAGCTCCAGGGAACCCTGGTTCAGGGGCCGCAGGCGCTGCTTGCCGCCTACCAGGCGTTCGACGACATCGGCAAGCTGCAGTACCGTCTGTACCGCTACCCGCAGCTGCAGCGCGACGTCGACACACGCGACCAGGCCGTGGCCGGGCGCTTCCAGCGCATGAGCGCGGTGTTCGCGAAGTTCGACACCGCGTCGGCCTGGTTCACGCCCGAGCTGCTCAAGATCCCGGAAGCGACCGCGACGGCCTGGATCGCGCAAACGCCGGCGCTCGTGCCTTATCGCTTCCCGATCCTCGACGCCTACCGCCGCAGGTCGCACGTCCTCGACGACAAGGGCGAGCGGCTGCTCTCGCTCGCCGGCCAGTTCAACGACGCGCCGCGCACGATCTACCAGGAGCTCAGCACCTCCGACATCAAGTTTCCGACGCTGCGCCTCGGCGACGGCGGCGACGTCGTCCTCAGCCCCGGCAACTACACCGAGCTGCTCGAGAAGAACCGCGATCAAGGCGAGCGCGCGAGGGCCGCGGCGGCGCACGTCGGAACCTATGGCGCCACCGCGCACACCTACGCGTCGATCTACAACGGCATCTTGCAGCGCGACTGGTTTGTCGCCCAGGCGCGCAACTTCGCCAGCACGCTCGACGCCGCGCTCGACGGCGACGCGATCCCGCGCGCCGTTGTCGAGACGCTGATCGACGCGACGCGCGCCGGCGCCGAGCCGTTCCGCCGCTACGCGCGGCTGCGCCAGAAGCTGCTCGGCCTGTCGAGCTATCACCTCTACGACGCCTTCCTGCCGATCTATCGCAGCGACAAGAGCTATCCGTACGAGCAGGCGCGCGAGCTCGCGACCGCCTCCGTGGCGCCGCTCGGCGCAGACTATGCCGCCAGTTACAGGCAGTTCGTCTTCGGCGGCCGCGTCGACGTCTACGAGAACGAAGGCAAGCGGAGCGGTGCCTACAGCGCCGGCGTCTACGGCGTCGGCCCGTACATGCTGATGAACTACAACGACACGCTCGACGCGGCGTTCACGCTCGCGCACGAGGCCGGCCACTCGATGCACACGGTGCTGTCGTACGAGTCGCAGCCTTTCATTACGTCGGGCTACACGATCTTCGTCGCCGAGGTCGCGTCGACCACCAACGAACGCCTGCTGCTCGAGCAGCTGTTGCAGCAGACCGGCGATCCGAAGGAGCGCTTCCTTCTGCTCCAGCACGCGGTCGATTCGATCGTTGGCACTTTCTTCGCGCAGGTGCTGTTCGCCGATTTCGAGCTGCGCGCGCATCGCCTGGTCGAAAAGGGCGATCCGCTCACCACCGACGTGCTCAACAACCTCTACGCGGGCCTGCTCAGAGAGTATTGGGGCGACGCCGTCACGGTCGACGACTTCTACAAGTTCACCTGGGCGCGCATCCCGCACTTCTTCAACAGCCCGTACTACGTGTATCAGTACGCGACGTGCTTCGCGTCTTCGGCGCAGCTCCACGACGCGATGACCCAGGGCGCGCCGGACTCGCGCGCGGCGGCGACCGAGCGCTACCTGACTCTGCTCAAGAGCGGCGGCAACGACCATCCGATGGCGCAGCTGAAGAAGGCCGGCGTCGACCTGACGCAGCGGGCGACGATCCAGGCGGTCGTCGATCAGATGGACCGTCTCGTCTCGCAGATGGAGACCGAGGCGGCGAAGATCCGCTAGCGAGGCGTCCCGGCAGGAGCGTCGCCGGTGGCGGACGCGCCTCAAATCCCGTGCCGCGCGTCAACGCCGGGTTCGTGGCATCGTTGTATACCGACCCGCAACGCTTCCCGCGCTCGATGAATCCTACAGCCGTTCTCTCGACAGCCCTCGCGCTGCTCTGTGCGTCGGCCGGCGCGCTCGCGGCCCCGGCCAGCGCGCCGCACGCGGCGGCGTGCGTTGCCGCACTCAAGGCACAGGAGGCGGCGCTGGTGGAGAGCGTCAAGTCGGGCCACGCGGCGGAGCAGGATCTGCTCAAGGTCGTGCGCAGCGGAATCGCCATCATCGGCACGCAGTACCTGGCCGGTCTGCGCGAGGTCGAAGCGCGCGAGCTGCTCAAGTCGGCGGAGCTGGAGTTCCAGACCCTGCCGCGCGATGCGGCCGAGGCGCGCCAGGCCGAGTGCCTGAGCGAGGGCGAAGCGATCTACGCGAATGCCTCGTCGTTCGAGCGAAGCCTCATCACGTCGGCGGCGCAGCGCCGGATCAGGCGCCTGACGGCATCGACCTGAGCGTCGGCGCACGGCGTCACGCTCCCGCTGTCGGCCGGCGCCGAAGAGTCATGCCGTTAAATGGTTGGCCCCGGAGTTGCTTTTCTCGAGGTCTCGCACCGATTCGTTGCATTGAGCGCTCAAGAGTGCGCCCGCCGCGCCGAATCGGACAGGGAGCACCTCGTCAGGGAGACCGCCGTGAACGCCAGGATCAAGCAGCTTCGTGATCTCGTCGTTGCCCTCGATCGGGCCGACCGCAACATCGAAGCGATGGCGCCGGACGCCTACCAGGCAGCGGCGCGCACGGCGCTCGTCCTGACCAACGAGGAAATGGGACTGCTGCCGATCGCCGACTTCGCCGGGCCCATCAGCGCCCTGCAGAGCATGGCCGAAAACATCTTCTTCGCCATCAACGGCTGCTTCGCGGATCTCGACGGCACCGGCCGCGCGCCGGCCGCGCTGACCGCGACAAGCGCGCTGCTCGAGCGTCTGTGCACGACCTCCGTCGGCGCGAGCCAGGAGATCGGCGAGCGGCTGTTCACCAGGCTGCGTGCCGCGCCCCCGGGCCTGATCCCCGGCACGGCGGTCGCCCGGCCGCCCACGCGCCGCCCGCGCGCCGCGGCGGTGCGTTCTCGCAGCGATCGCATCAAGCGCTGAGCGGAAATATTTTTTCGCCGTGCGCTCGTTGATAACCTTGTGCATAACCCGGTTGAGATCGTCGCCCACTGGCTGTCGTGACAGCGTCCGCGCGGCTTGCCGCGTTTTGCAGCAGGTGGGCGCGACGGGTGAAAAGCGGCGCCGGCGGGCTGGGCGAGTTGAAGTCTCTCAGCTAACGTTCGTGGATGCCTTCGACCGCACTCAGCCTCGGCCGCGTCCTCGCGGTTGATGATTCGTCGGTCATTCGCGAGTTGCTGGTCGCGGCGCTCGAAGCCGCGGGCTACAGCGTCGAGGCGGTTGCCAGCGGTCATGCCGCTCTCGTCGCGGCGGCGCACGAAACCTTCGACGCCGTGATCCTCGATGTCGACATGCCGGGCCTCGACGGCCTCGCCGTCGGCCGCGCCTTGCGGCGGCATCCGCGCAGCTGCCGGTCGGTGATCGCCATGCACACGACGCTCGCCGAGGCCGATGTCCGCGCCGGCTTCGACGGTTACGACGCCTTCCTGCCGAAGCCGTGCAGCGGGCGCTTGCTCGGCCAATGCGTCGACCGGATGATCCGCGATCGCCGCCATCGCGCCGCCTCCGCGTAAGCTTCGTTTCGAATCGTCTCCCGCCCGATGTGGCGCAGATCGCACCTCGTGTGGCGGCTCCGCAACCGCGACCGTGACGCGAACCACGCACACCGCGAAGCGATCGCGCGGCGCGTTGCGCGGCGACCGCCGCGCAGGCATCCTGCAAGCACGCCAGCACGTCGGAGCCGGAGATGCGGGAAGTCGTTGAGATCGTGAAGGCGATGGGCCCGGAGCAGCTCTTTCTCGCGCTCGTCTTTCTTGCCGGCTATGCGCTGGCGCTGGGCGAGTTCGCCGGCGCGCGCGGGCGGCTGGTCGCGGCTGCGACGTCGCTGGGCTCGGCAGCGGGTTTCGCCGCGATGAGCCATCCTTGGGAAGCCGGGATCGTCGCCGTCGGCTTCGCCTCGGTCGGCATGGGCGTCTTCTCGGCCACGGTGTGGGCACTCTCGCCGGGCACCGTGCGCGCCGCCGCGCATGCTCCGGCCGACGATCAGGTCTCCGCGGCGAACCTCGCAAGGACGAGGGCGACGTCGTCGCCGAGGTCGGTGAACACCGCGCCGATCTTGAATTCGCCCGGCGCCGAATAGGACGAATAGACGACCTTCGCCGCCGTCGTGACGCCGATCAGCTCGGCGCCGAGCGGCACGTCGAACGACACCTTGCAGCGAGTGCCCGGCGCGATCGGCCGCGACGAGAGCAGGCACATGCCGTCGCGGCCCACGTCCCAGGTGCGGACGACGCGGCTCGCATCGCCGTAGACCACCGTCGCATCGTGGCGCAGCGCCTTGCGCGGCGTGGCTCGGCGGTTGCGGTCGGGGGGCGCGGGAGAGGTGCTCATCAGGTGATGGTCGAATCCGAAGCCGTCTTATAGTGCAAGACGCATATTGAAGCTCGCCCCCTTCTACGTGAAAGGCGTCAAAAGGCGTCTGCGCGCCTGGTGGAATGGCTCGAGGAAGGCCGGCACGACGTCGCCGTCTCCAGGTGATCAAGACGGGCGACGCGACGTTCCCGACCGCAGCGATCGAAGCGGCCGGCTACCGTGCGGTCTGGCACGACCCGCCCTCGCATCAGGGCGTCGGCAACCTCACGCGGCGCCGCACCGCGTGAAGTGATTCCGGGCTCGCCGTCGTGCTCGCGGCAAGTTCAACGTCGTGCCGACCGACGTCGACATCTACGACGCCTGGCTATGGGCTTCGACGCGGTGCCCGAAACGCGTGCGCCGTATCGGTGCTTGCTCGCGCTCGCGGGGTCGTTGCGACGCGTGATCTTCATCCGCGTCAGCGCATCTAAACCCTCTGGGTCAACGCCGACGCGCCTCTTCATAACGCCGGTTTCCGCACCGATTTCCAGCTGCTCTCGCCGGCACTGGCGGCGCCGCTCAGCGGCGCCGGAGTCGACGCAGAGCATCGCGGCCGCGACAAGCCGAGCGACCACGCGCCGGTCTGGATCGAGCTCGCCGCATCCGCGTGAGCGGCGGTGCGGCCAGCGCCTCACCTCGGCTCGGTTACCCATTCGGCGCGCTCGGGCTCCACATCTCCGGCCAGGTCTGGGGCGACGGGCCGCACTCGCTCGCGCGCGACGAGCTTCGGCACGCGCGCTTCCTTGCGCCGCTCGAGGATGCGCATCAGCGTGGCGGCATTGCGCTGACCTTGGTCCTCGTTATTGTTGTTCATGACGACGTGGGTCGTGAAGGTCTCGGGCGACAGCCGCTCGACGCGGGCGGCGATGGCCTCGAGCTCGGCGTCGGGGTAGTCGTAGTCGAAACGCTCCGAGGCGACGGTCGCGCCCTTGATGTTCCAAGTCTCGTGATTGCGCCCGTGCATGCGCACCAGGGCATAGTCGATGTGCGTCGATTCCCACACCGGCGGCACGCTGTTGTGGAAGCCCTGCGGCCCGTCGACGACGGTGTGAACAACGTTGAGATCGCGCTCGAACTGGAGCGTCTGGCCGAGGTGGCCCTCGTCGAACCAGGTCCGGTTCCTGAACTCGACGCTGACGGTGTAGTCCTTCATCATTTCGACGCAGTGGGCGACGTGCGCGTGGCCGTCGCGATTGCGCAGGAGCCAGGGCGCGAACTGGAAATGCACCATGCCGAGCTTGCCGGCGGCGCGCAGCGGCTCGAGCGCTTCCTTGAACCTTTGCCAGATCGCCTCGCGCAGCGCCGCGGGCACGTCCTTGAAGTAGAAGCTCGCCCTCTCGAAGGCCGGAAGCTCGGCGCGCAGGTCGGGCGGCAGCACCTTGGGCGAGGTGGCGTGGCCGGTGAATAGTCGAAACGCCTTCATGTTCAGCGTGAAGTGCGCCGGCGTGCGGTCGGCCCAGCCTTGTGACGTCTGCGCCAGCGGGATCGCGTAGTAGGACGTGTCCACCTCGACCAGCGGGAACTGGGTCGCGTAGAAGCGCAAGCGCCCCTCCGGGCTGTTGACGCCCTTGGGATAGAACTTCTTCGACGCGACGAGCGACTTGTCGCTCCACGACGCCGTGCCGACCAACACCTTCATCGCTGCTCCCGGCGAGCCATCGATCGAGTGTGCCACCGGACGTGGCGGCGCTCGCTGTCTTGGCGCTGACGGCCCTACAGCGGCGCCAGCCAGGAGGTGAGCTGGTTCGGGCTCGAGCTCGCGAGGGCCAGCGTCGCGCGCGAGCCGATCCGGGTCAGGATGGCGAGCTGGCGGATCGACCAATTCATCGGCTCGTCGATCTGCGTGCAGGTGAAGGCACCGAACATCCTGCCATTGAGTGAGAACGAAGCCGCCATCAGGGAGCGCACGCCGCGGTCGCTGAGCCGGCCGTCGAAGAAGCTCTTCGTCGCGGGATGACTGCGCGCGTCGCGCGCGACCACGTGGCCGACGCGGTCGAGCTCGGCGAAGTACGCGGCGGCGCCGTCCTCCGATCGATCGGCGACGGCGACCATCGCGGTCTTGCGATGGTCGTACATGCCGAGGCAGCGCATCAGCCGGCCGCGCTCCGAGTTCGCGAACACCCACAGGCCGGCGCGCGTCGAGCCGACGGCGCGGGCGGTGATCCGAACGCACTCCTCGACGAACTCTTCCCGGCTCGAGTCGCGCCCGCTCAGGCCCGCGCAGGCGGCTTCGACCTCGCTGTAGAAGTTCATGTGAAGGAATGCCGGGAGTGCACGGGGACAGGGCGGCCGGAGCCGCCCTGTCTTCGACGCCGCGGCGGGGAACTTGAGGCCCCGCGCGAGCGACGCTCAGCTCGCGGAACGATCGCTCGCGAACGACCGTGCCGGCACCGCCGCGCGCTCGCGAGCGACGCGGCGCGACACCGTGACCGGCACGTTGTCGTAGTCGCTGCGGCGCAGGCTGCCGTCGTGGACGGCGCCGGCGACCTGCGTCTTGACCTCGTTGCGCGTCACGGCCGCCGGACGCAGCGTCTCGTTGCCGTACGGGTTGTAGGTACGGTTGCGCATCGGGCCGGGCAGCGTGCTGGCGCCGCGCGCGCTCGCCCTCTCGGCGACGACGTCGGCGCGGGTGCGCGTCGACGGTGCGGCGGAATCGCGGCCGACGTCGTCGTAGTCGGTGCGGTGCAGCGTGCCGTCGGCGGCAGCGCGGCCGTAGTCGGCGAGCACCTCGGCGCGGGTCAGCGGCTTGGCGTCCTGTGCGAAGGCCAGGCTGCTGGCGAGGGCGAAGACGAGGGTGCCGGCGAAGAGGATCTTGGCGTTCATGGTGACCTCCTGGGAAGTGATCGTTGGATCGGTGAGGTCAATGTAGCCATTGCCGATCGCCCAATAAATAACCTAAACTTAAATTCGACATTGCTGAAAGTGAAACGATCAGGAGCACGCCATGGACCGACTTCACTCGATGCGCGTGTTTGCGCGCGTCGTCGACGAAGGCAGTTTCGCCGCTGCCGCGCGCGGCCTCAATCTGTCGGGCGCGGCGGTGACGCGGCTCGTCGCCGACCTCGAGGAACACCTCGGCGCGCGCCTGATGAACCGCACGACACGGCGCCTCGCGCTCACCGACACCGGCGAGGCTTACCTCGAGCGCGTGCGCCACGTGCTCACCGAGGTCGATGAAGCCGAGGCGCTCGCGACCGCCTCCAGCGCCGAGCTGCGCGGCCACCTGCGCGTGCTGTGCCCGCCTGCATTTGCCGTGCATCAGCTGGCCAAGCACCTGAAGCAGTTCCGCGAGCGCTATCCGAAGGTCTCGATCGATCTCACCGTGCCCGGGCCGGTCGAGACGATCGACGAGAACCACGACGTCACGATCATCATGGAAGGCAAGCGCAGGATCGACGGCAGCTTCATCGCCCGGCGGCTGGCGCGGACGGAGGTCGTGACCTGCGCCGCACCGGAATACCTCGACCTGCGCGGTCGCCCGCGGCATCCGCGCGAGCTCGTCGGCCACGAGGCCATGGTGCCCACGTTCATCCGCGAGCTCACCTTCCACCGCCAGAGTGCCGGGCCGGCATTGGGCGAGACGTTCAGCATCGATCGCCCGCCCGCAGGCCTCAGCACCATCCACACCGACACGCTCTACGCCGCCGCTCTCGCCGGCATGGGTATCACCGGCCTGCCGTCCTTCGTCGTCGCGGATGCGTTGCTCGAGAGCGCGCTCGAGCGCGTGCTGCCGCAGTGGCGGCTCGACAGCATGACGCTTTACGCCGGCATGCCGACGCGAAAGCACATCCCGGCGCGAACGCGCGCCTTCGTCGACTTTCTCGTCGAGACCTTCGGCGGCGAGGACCGCGATCCGTGGCTGATCGCCGCCGGCTGTCCGACGCAGGTGTCGGCGCCGCCGCGTCCGGCGCCGCGCCGCAGCACCGCCAAGGGCGGCGCGCTGAAGCGGGCGGCCTGAGCGATGAGCCTGCAATCCGTGCGCGCCTTTCTTGCCGAGCGCGCGCCCGACATCGAGATTCTCGAAGCGACGACGAGCACCGCGACGGTCGCGCTCGCCGCTGCCGCGCACGGCGTCGAGCCGGCGCGCATCGCCAAGACGCTCTCGCTGCGCCTCGGCGACGAGGTGATCCTGATCGTCATGAGCGGCACCGCGCGCCTCGACAACCGCAAGTTCAAGGACCGCTTCGGCGCCAAGGCCAAGATGCTCGGCGCGGAGGAGGTGCTGGCCGCGACCAGCCATCCGGTAGGCGGCGTCTGCCCGTTCGGGTTGCCGCGGCCGCTGCGCGTCTACGCCGACGTCTCGCTGCGCGGCTTCGGCGAGATGGTGCCGGCGGCAGGCGACACACACGCCGCGATCCGCATCTCGCCCGACCGCCTGGTGCATCTCACCGCCGCGGAGTGGGTCGACGTTGCCCAGGCCTGATTCCACTCATGCCGCGTTCGCTGCGGTCCAGGACGGCCAGAGGAGCGTGACGACCGCTGCAGGCAGAACTGTATGGATGTAATGGGTATCACTTTAGCTCCATTCACGCCGGAACTACTGGATGGATACAGGGGTATCCGCTTAGCTCCAGAAAGCTCCGGGCCGCGAAGGAAAATATCCCACAGCGGACATTCCAAGATGAAAGTCTCCGCTGTTTCTTGACCCCCTGACCGCAGCCCCCTAGAGTGGGCGTGCCCGTTCCGGACAGCCGATTGGGAGGGTAAGGATGGTGCGCACCGAACGGGGTGACCTTTTGGTTTCGCATCGTCGGGCTGTCCTCGCGCTTGGTGCAAGCGTGTTTGGAGCACCGCTCGGTGTGTCGGCACAACAGCAGCGGAAGGTATGGCGTATCGGTTTACTCGTGGCGACCACGCGAGAAAAATCCGACACTCGCTCCATGCGCAGCTTTCGGGAGGGTCTGCGTGAACTGGGGTATATCGAGGGACGCAACCTCACGATTGATTGGCGCTTTGCTGACGACGTCGATGCGCGCCTGTCGGAGCTTGCGGAGGAACTGGTAAAGCTGCAGGTCGATGTGATCGTTACCTATACATCATCGGGTGTTCGCGCCGCGCAGCGGGCAACGAAGGCAATCCCCATCGTTGCGATGACCGTCGGGGACCCGGTTGCCAGCGGTTTTGCGGCAAGCCTTGCCCATCCCGGTGGCAACATCACCGGGTCGTCCGTGATGTGGCGCGAAGTCCTCGACAAGCGTCTGGAGTTGCTGTCCAGCGTATTGCCGAAGAGTGCCCGTATCGCCTATCTGACGAACCCGGACGCCGGATATGTACGTCCCAATTGGATGGGAATGCTGGTTGTTAGGGCTCGTACGATGGATGACGTCGCAACAGGCGTTTCCTTGGTGATCAAGCAGTCCGCTGAAGGTTTGCTCGTCGCCGACGATGCGTTTTTCAACTTTCACGCGCGCGAGATCGGTGAGCTTGTCACGCGGCACAAGCTTGCGACGACTTTCGGCGAGCAAGACGGCGCGGACGGCGGCGGCCTCATGTCTTACGGGGTTGACTACGAAGACCTCCTTCATCGCGCAGCCACATACGTTGACAAAATCCTCAAAGGCCAAAAGCCCGGCGATATCCCCTTCGAGCAACCGAGCAAGTTCAGGTTTGTCATTAACCTCAAGACCGCCAAGGCCCTCGGCGTCACGATCCCGCCGTCCATGCTGCTACGTGCCAGCCGGGTGATCGAGTAGCGGTTAAGCCACAGAGAAGCCCTAAGCGAACTACCGCCTCTGGTCTTCCTGTACCGCCGCCGCGAACCGACTCATTCTGTGATTCGGCACCAAACAGGGGGTCTTGCCGGAGTCTGCTGGAGCTAAGCGGATACCCCGTATGGATACCCAGCCTATCGTCACGCCCGAGGCAGGTAAAGACTATCCCCGCAACTGGAACGAATTCCTGGACTGTTCGGCAGCGAGGGGGCTTGCCTGGGCTATCTGGAGCGGTTGCGCTGGCCGCAGGAATTCGTCTGCCCGAGTTGCGGTGTGTTGCAAGCGCCCTATCGCTCCAGTCGGGCCCGGCTGATGTGCCGCGCATGTGGACACCAGAGCACGGTGACTGCCGGCACGATCTTCGACAAGACCCGCACGCCGCTGCGCGTTTGGCTCGCGGCGGCGTGGTGTCAGACCAATCAGAAGCAAGGCGTCAGCGCATTGGGTCTGCAGCGCGTACTCGGATTGGGGCGCTACCAGACAGCCTGGACCATGCGGCACCGGTTTCGCCGAGCGATGGTGCGTCCCGATCGTGACCGCTTGAAGGGCCAGGTCGAGGTGGACGAGACGTACCTGGCCGTCACGGATCGCGAGGAGCGTCTCTTACCGGGGGGGTCGCAAGAACAAGACGACTCAAGTGCTGGTTGTCCGTGAGCGGCTCGCCGTCCCACCTTGTATACCCCGGATAGGCGGCTGAGCATGGTGTCCACCTATTTCGTTGGTGGACGCCTATGCATCCCAATTCCGGCCCTCGGCGCCGCCACAGTGCCGAACTCAAGGCGAAGGTCCTGGCCGCCTGCGCCG
>JBBRFW010000040.1:0-33007 GCA_038241255.1 Burkholderiales bacterium
CTCGAGGCCGGCGCCGCCTTCGTGCTCGACGCCGCGTTCACCGGCCTCGGCACCAGCGCCCGGGTCGGCCTCGACTACAAGGAGCTGCCGCGCGACGTGCGCCCCGGCGACACCCTGCTCCTCAACGACGGCCTGCTCCGCGTGACCGTCGATTCGGTGCGCGGCGAGGCGGTGCACACCGTCGTCATGGTCGGCGGCGAGCTCTCCAACAACAAGGGCCTCAACAAGGCCGGCGGCGGCCTGACCGCGCCGGCGCTCACGGCCAAGGACATGGAAGACATCAAGACCGCGATGAGCTTCCAGTGCGAATACCTGGCGGTGAGCTTCCCGAAGAACGCCACCGACATGGAGATGGCACGCCAGCTCGCCAACGTGGCCGGCGAGCCGTGGAAGCACAAGCCGCAGCTGATCGCCAAGATCGAGCGCACCGAAGCGATCCCGGCGCTCGAATCGATCCTCAAGGCATCCGACGGCATCATGGTGGCGCGCGGCGACCTCGCCATCGAGGTCGGCAACGCGGCGGTGCCGGCGCTGCAGAAGCGCATGATCAAGCTGGCCCGCGAGCTCGATCGCTTCACCATCACGGCGACCCAGAAGATGGAGTCGATGATCGTCAACCCGGTGCCGACGCGGGCCGAGGTCAGCGACGTCGCCAACGCGGTGCTCGACGGCACCGATGCGGTGATGCTCTCGGCCGAGACCGCGGCGGGCCGCTACCCGGTCGAGACGGTCGAGATGATGGCCACCATCTGTGCCGAGGCCGAGCGCACCGAAGAGATCTCGCTCGATGCCGGCTTCGTCAACAAGACCTTCGGCCGCATCGACCAGTCGATCGCCATGGCGGCGCTCTTCACCGCCTACCACCTCGGCTGCAAGGCGATTATCGCGCTCACCGAATCCGGATCGACGGCCTTGTGGATGAGCCGCCAGAAGATCCACGTGCCGATCTTCGGCCTGACCTCGCAGATCAAGAGCCAGCGCCGGATGGCGATGTACCGCAACGTCACGCCGCTCTTGATGCCGAACTTCGACGATCGCGACACGGCGCTCAGTCACGCCGAGCAGCTGCTCGTCGGTGCTGGCGTTCTCAAGCCTGGCGACACCTACGCCATCAGCTGCGGCGAGCCCATGGGCTACCCGGGCGGCACCAACATGCTGAAAGTGGTGCGTGTCGGCTGAGGCGGCACGCGGCGCTGCTCAGCGCAGCTTCATCGCGATCGACGTCGACCGCCGTTTCGCCGGCTTGAGGCCTCGGAGGCGGTCGTGGCGCTGCGACAAGCCACGCTGAGGCTGCACAGCGGCGCCATCGTGATCGCCAGGCCGGCATCGAAGATGCTGCGCGCGCTCTCGCCGGCGCGCACCGCCGGGAAGAACGAGAGCTTCTGCCGGAACCAGGTGCTGCAACGCCAGCGGTGCCGCGACTCCTCGCGGAGGGGAGGGTGGTCGACTCGGCCGTCGCGGCCTCGGTGAAGCTGCGCGACCAGAGCGCCTTGGCGCCGAAGCGCAGGCGCGTCTCCGAAGTTGCGACGATGCCCTCGCCGCCGAGGTTGGCGCTGGCAAGCGTCGCGCTTGTTCCCCAGGCGTAGCTGCCACCGGCGCCGCGCGCGTAGCGGAGCGCGGCCGTCGGGCTTGAGAGGGGCGGCAACCGCGAATCTCCTGGTCCGAGCGCCTCGCGCCGGCTGGTGCGGACCTCGATCGGAAATTCTGCCGGCGCCCGGCGGGCGCGCACACGCAAGCGACAATGACGTGATGAAAATCGCGCCGACGGGCCCGACAATCGACGATATCCGCGCCGCCGCAGCGCGCCTGGCCGGCGAGGTGAGCGAGACGCCGTGCCTTGCTTCACGAACGCTCTCGCAGATCTGCGGCTGTGACGTCTTCCTGAAATTCGAGAACCTGCAGTTCACCGCCTCGTTTAAGGAGCGCGGCGCGCTCAACAAGATGGCGCAGCTCACCCCCGAGGAGCGCGCCAAGGGCGTGCTCGCGGTCTCGGCCGGCAACCACGCGCAGGCGGTCGCGTATCACGCCGAGCGGATGGGAATCGCGGCGACGATCGTCATGCCGCGCTTCGCCTCGAGCGTGAAGGTCGAGAACACTCGCGGCTTCGGCGCCGAGGTCGTGCTCGAGGGCGACACCTTCGAGGACGCGCGCGTCGCCGGCCTGAAGCTGGCGGAGGAGCGCGGCTACACGGTCGTCCATCCGTTCGACGACTTCGCCGTCATCGCCGGCCAGGGTACGGTCGCGCTCGAGATGCTCGCCGAGCAGCCGCAGATCGACACGCTCGTCGTCGCGATCGGCGGCGGCGGCCTGATCGCCGGCATGGCGACCGCTGCCAAGGCGATCAGCCCTGGGTTGCAGGTGATCGGCGTGCAGACCGAGCGCTTCCCCGCCGCATGGAACGCGATGCACGACGGCCGGCGCGAGAGCTTCCAGGCGACGATCGCCGACGGCATCGGCGTCAAGTCGCCGGGGGCGCTGACGCTGCCTGTGATCCGCGCGCTCGTCGACGACGTCGTCCTCGTCTCCGAAGACGACATCGAACAGGCCATCCTCATGCTGCTCGAGATAGAGAAGACGGTGGTCGAAGGCGCCGGCGCGGTCGGACTTGCCGCGCTCATGAAGGAGCCGGCACGCTTCGCCGGCCGGAAGGTCGGCCTCGTCCTCTGCGGCGGCAACATCGAGCCGCTCGTGCTCGCCGAGATCATCGAGCGCGGCATGGTCAAGTCGGGCCGGCTCGTGCGCCTGCGCGTCGACGTTCGCGACGTGCCCGGCGCCCTCGCCGACGTCGCCGCACTGCTGGCGCGCCTCGGCGCGAACATTGACGAGGTGCAGCACCAGCGCGCGTTCACGTCTCTCTCGGTCGAGCGCGTCCAGATCGAGGTCGTCGTGCAGACGCGCGGCGTCGCGCACGTGCAGGCGATCCTCGAGGCGATGCGCGCCGAGGGCTACGACGCCGAGCGCGTCGGCTGATCGCCCTGCCTGAGAACGCCATGCGCCGCCGCAGTCTCCTCTTTGCTGCGCAGGCATCGGACGCTTCTCCCACGAGGTCTGCTCATGGCCGCCACCCGCACCGCCGCTTTGTCGTTCGCCCACGAGGAGGGCAGCGCCGTCTCGCTCGCCCTGGCCATGTCGCAAGGGCGGCTGACCGCCGAGCGGCTGGTGCGCGACTGCCTGGCACGCATCGACGCCGTCGACCGCCACGGCCCGCGCCTGCACAGCGTCATCGAAATCAATCCGGAGGCGATCGCGATCGCACGCGCGCTCGACGAAGAGCGCAAGGCCGGTCACGTGCGGGGCCCGCTGCACGGCGTGCCGGTGCTGGTCAAGGACAACATCGCAACCGGTGACCGCATGAGCACGAGCGCCGGCTCCCTCGCGCTCGACGGCGTGCGCGCGCCGCGCGATGCGCACGTCGTCAAGCGACTGCGCGACGCCGGCGCCGTTATCCTCGGCAAGACCAACCTGAGCGAGTGGGCCAACATCCGCTCGACGCGCTCGGTGAGCGGCTGGAGCGCGCGCGGCGGTCTGACCCGCAATCCGTACGCGCTCGACCGCAGCACCAGCGGCTCGAGCTCGGGAACGGCAGCAGCGATCGCGGCGGGCCTGGCGCCGCTCGGCCTCGGCACCGAGACCGACGGCTCAATCGTCTCGCCGTCGTCGATCTGCGGCTTGGTAGGGCTCAAGCCGACTGTCGGCCGGATGAGCCGCGACGGCATCGTGCCGATCTCGCACACCCAGGACACTCCCGGCCCGATGACGCGCAGCGTCGCCGACGCGGCGCTGCTCTACGCCGCGATGAGCGGCAGCGACCAGGCCGACGAAGCGACGGCATCCGCGCCGGCCGACCTCCCCGCCGGCACCGTGATTCCGTTGCCCGACTATGCCCTGCGCGGCGCCCGCCTCGGCGTCGCGCGTGCCTACTTCACGGGCTTCGACGAGCTCGACGGCTTGATCGAGCGGGCGATCGTCGTCCTGAGGCGCGCCGGCGCCGAGGTCGTCGATCCGATCGACTTCCCCGTGCCGACGTACTCCGACGCCGAGCTGCGCGTGCTGCTCTACGAGTTCAAGGCCGGCCTGCCAAAGTACCTGGCCGAGTTCGCGCCCGGCGCGAAGGTGAAGACGCTGCACGACGCGATTGCCTTCAACACGGCCGAGCACGGGCGCGAGATGCCGTGGTTTGGCCAGGAGCTGTTCGTGAAGGCCGACGCCTACGGCGGTCTCGACAGCAAGGAGTACCTCGACTCGCTCGCCGAGTGCCGCAAGGCGGCGCGCGACGACGGCATCGACCGCGTCATGAAGGCGGACCGTCTCGACGCGCTGATCGCGCCGACCGGTGGGCCGGCTTGGCTGATCGATCCAGTCAACGGCGATCACTCGGGCGCCAGCTTCTCGTCGCCGGCTGCGGTCGCCGGTTATCCCCACCTCACTGTGCCGGCGGGCTTCGTGCGCGGCCTGCCGATCGGGCTCTCGTTCGTTGGCATGGCGTGGAGCGAGGCGCGGCTGCTCGCGTTCGGTCACGCGTTCGAGACGGCGACGTCGCATCGAAGGGCGGCACGATTCACGAAGCGTACGACGCCCGATTGATCGACGACGCCCAAAACGGGTAGTCGAGCTGCGGCACGGACGCGCTGCCGACCACGGGCTTGCTCTGCGATGTGTTGACGAGCAGCGTGTAGCCGAACGCACTTGTCGAGAAACTGATCGCGCTCAAGGCGCCGATCGCGTCGCCAGCGCCGTTGTCGGCGATCAGGAAGTCGTCGCCGCCGGTGCTTGCGAGGTCGTTGCAGATTGCGGCCATGAAGGCGGCATGGGCGGGCGTGCTGATTCCCAGCGCGCAGGCGAAGGTGGCAGCGGCGCCGAGGGCGCGGTGGGCGATCGTGTTAATGGCGTGCTCTCCTCGAATGTCGGCCCCGGATTTCGCGGGTCGGAATCAGGCGCCCGTCCGCGACTGGCGGCAATTGGCGCAGCGCTTCGACGCCTGAACAGGGGGTGAGTAATACGGGCCTCGCAAAGGGGGTTCGACCCCTTTTCCGGTTCTGCGCCGTAGGAGACAGGCAAGCCATCCAACTCCCGGAGCCACTCATGTCTTTGCCCGTTCGGTCTTTCCTCTCGGCCGCCGTGCTCGCTGCGCTTCTTCACGCTGCCTCCGCCGCGCAGCCGCCGGTCGCGGCGTCGCCATTCGCGTCGGCCGCGGCCGCGCGTGTCGAGCGGCGCAGCGGTCTCGAGGACCAGGAGTCGATCGCGGTCACGATCTACAACGAGGACCTCGCCTTGATCAAGGATTCGCGCCGCCTCGTACTCGACCCGGGCGCGAACCGGTTCGCCCTGCGCGACGTCAGCGCGCGCATGCGTCCCGAGACGGCGCAGCTGCGCAGCGTCTCGGCGCCAGGCGCGTTCGACCTGCTCGAGCAGAACTTTGACTTCGACCTGCTGACGCCGGCCAAGCTGCTCGAGAAGTACGTCGGGCGGACGGTCCGCGTCTTGCGAACGAATCCCGCCACCGGCGTCGAGACCGTCGAGTCGGCGCAGGTGCTTGCCGCCAGCGGTGGCGTGGTCCTGCGCATCGGCGACCGCATCGAGACCGGCGCGCCGGGCCGGATCGTCTTCGACGATGTGCCGGTCAACCTGCGCGACCGGCCCACCTTGGTCGCCGAGCTGAACAACCGGCAGCCGGGAATGCAAAGCGTCGAGCTCACGTACCTGAGCGGCGGCCTGTCGTGGCAGGCCGACTACGTCGCCGAGCTGAGCGCGGACGACGACGCACTCGACCTGAACGGCTGGGTCACGCTCACCAACCGAAGCGGCACCGCCTACCCGAACGCCAGGCTGCAGCTGGTTGCCGGCGACGTCAATCGCGTCCGGCAGGAATTTCGCGCCAACGACGCGATGATGGCAAAGGCCGGGTCGGTCGCCGCGCCCGCGGTCAAGGCGATGGTGCTGGAATCGCTGTTCGAGTACCACCTCTACACCCTCGGCCGCCCGACCACGCTCGGCGACAACCAGACCAAGCAGGTGGCCCTGCTCAATGCCAGCCATGTGCCGGTCACGAAGGAGCTGCTGCTGAACGGCAGCGACTACTACTACCGCGCCAGTGCCGGCGACATCGGCCAGAGGCTGAAGGCTGGCGTCTTCGTCGAGTTCGCCAATCGCGAGAGCTCGCGCCTCGGCCAGCCGCTGCCCAAGGGCGTGGTCCGCGTCTACAAGCGCGACAGCGCCGGCAACGCGCAGTTCGTCGGCGAGGACCGCATCGACCACACGCCGAAGAACGAGAAGGTTCGCCTCCACCTCGGCGACGCATTCGACGTCACCGCTGACAAGAAGCAGACCGACTTCCGCCGTCGCGAGCCGACCAACAAGGCGAGCTATGTCTTCGAGAGCGCCTACGAGATCGTCGTCCGCAACGCCAAGAACGAAGCGGTGAGCGTCACCGTGCGCGAGCCGGTGCCGGGCGACTGGACGATGCTGGAGGAGTCGCGCCCGCATGCCAAGGCCGCCGCGGGGACCGCCGAGTGGCACGTCGACGTTCCCGCGGGCGGGGCGACGACGCTGCGCTACCGGGTGCTAGTGCGCTACTGAAGACGGGAATACGGCTTGCCGACAGCGGGGATGGATTTCCTTCGCCCACGAGCGCGGTGATCCCGACCCGCTGCCGCTGGCAGACGAACGCCTCATCCGGCAGAGTGCAGGACGATGCGATGTTCTGCTCAATTCAGAAGGCTTGATCACGAGCTGCAACGAAGGGGTCCGCAACGTCTTCGGCTAAGAGCCGGAAGATTGGATCGGCCTGCCGGCGCACGAGATGTTCACGCCCGAGGACCTCGACGCCGTCGACCAGCTCGGCGCGATCGACAATGCCTGGGCGCTCTGCTGCTTGGCCGCTTTGATCGAAACGCGCGGCGAACTCAGCGAACGATCGCGGAGGCGCGCAGGCGCTACGCGGCACGCGCGGCCGAGCCCGACGGCCATCCCCTTGGGGCTGCGCAAGTCGATCCTCGCCGTGATCGCGCGTCACGCCGACGCGGCGGCTACCGGCTGCTTGGCTCGAGCTCGCCCTGGCCGGCGAGGCGGGCAAGACCAACGCCGCCTCGATGTTCGGCGAAGTCGCCGAGAACCATCCCGACCTCGCCTTCGATTTCTCGGTCGCGAATCGCGCCAGCTTTGACCATCGGCTCGGCGACCAGGCGCGCCACCGCTTCTATCCTGACCTGGCGGGCGGCTCGGTCGACCCGGCGATGGCCGCCAAGGTCGGCGCTTTGCCGCTGCGAACATCGCGGCGGCGTCGCGCCGGGCGGCCGAGACGGCGATCTCGCGTGTGCGGTACCGGGCGCAGGTCGCGCAAGAGCGGCTGGCGGCCCTCGATCCCTGGCTCCAGACGCGCGGCCGGTAAGCGCCGGCCGCATACGCGCCTGCCCTTGCGAGGCAGCGCAGGTAGCGCTCGTCGACACGGTGCGCGAATCACTCGGTCGTCAGCGGCCGCGTGATCTTCGGGCTCTGCAGGCGGATGCGCGGCAGCATCGCGTGCGGCAGCGGCCGCCTGGCCGCCTGCCCGGCGAGCTCGAACACGCGCACGTAGACGCGCGTCTGCTCGAGGTCCGGCCGGCTCTCCTGCTCGAGCGCGCGGCGGACCTCGCCATCGCCGACGCCGAGCCTCTCGCCGAGCGAGCGCACTGCCGCCTCGGTGCTGCCCGGACGGCCGCTGTCGCCGCCGGGGATGATGAGGTCGCCGTCGAGGTCGAGCGCCACGCCCGAGGCCACGCCCACGGCGTTCTGGAACGCGGCGTTGCGGCTCGCGTACTGGCCGGCGTTGAAGTCGGCGAAGCGGTAGATCGGCCGGTCGTAGTGCGCCGGGTAGTCGAGCTGGTGGGCGATGCCGAAATAGAGACCGCCGCGGCGCGAGAGCGACCTCGTCGCGCAGCGAGCCCGTCAGCCGGTACCGATAGGCACGGGCCTTGACGTGAGACTCGGCGAAGTCGACGGAGACCTGCATCGGCCCGCCGGTCCGCACCGGGTTGTATCCGGCGAAGAAGCGTTGGCCGAGTGGCACCTGGGCGACGAAATCCTCGAATACGTCGCTCAGCTCCTTCTCGGTTTTCGCGGCGTCGATGCGTTCGCTGTAGGTCCGGCTGTCCTGGGAGTGCAGCTGCAGCGCCCGCCTGTATGAGCAGCCGGGGCACGCCGGCGCGCTCGGCGCGGCGGTCGATCTCCTCTCGAGCGATGCGGCCGAGGCCGGGCACGGTCGGATCGGCGCGGTACGTCGATTCCTGTTCGGCCACCGCCAGCACCGGGCAAACGTTGGCGATTCCCGGCTCGATGTGCAGCGCCGAGAACGCGCCGTAGATGTCGACGGCCCAGCCCGGGCGTCGGCGACTGTCGTCGGCAGCAGCGCGACGATGCGGGCGCGGACATTCTCAGGCCGCGCCGCGCGTGGGGCGGTGGCGAGCCGCATCCGCAGCCGCCGAAGATGATCAATGCGGCGAGAGCGAACGGCCAACGACTGCGGAGGACCGGCTTGCGCCAAGGGTAACGGGATCGCCGCGGGGCGGCGCGAATGACCCGCTGGCGTTCGCACGCCCGCGCGTCGGCTAGGGCCTGATGCGGCTGCTGAATTCGTTCGTGAACACGTCCGCCAGCACCATCGGCTTGTCGGGCTTGCTGGTCGCGAAGGTGATGTCCATCGTTTTCTGCATCAGCTCGGGCTCGATCCAGCCGAGGCCGTGCTTGGCCGAGCGCTCGGTGACGCAGAGGTCGAGGATCGCCGGCATCGTCGCCAGCAGCGTCGCGCGGTCGAGTCCGGGCACCTGCTCGACCATCGCGTCGATCGACGCCGCCGGGTTGGCTTTGGCATCGCGCCACCCTTTGTGCGTTGCGCGCAGGAAGCGCTCGATCAGCTTGGGGTTCTTCCTGATCAGGTCGTTGTTGACGAAGTAGGTGTGGCCGTAGATCGGCAGGCCGTAGTCGGCCCAGAGCAGGTGGCCGACCTCGCCCTTGCCGAGCACCTTCTCCCAGATCGCAAAGCTGGTGTAGAGGTCGAACGCGGCATCGACCTCGCCGGCGGCGACGATCGCCTGTTTGCCCTCGGGCTTGACGTTCACCATCGTCACGCTATTGGCGTCGATGCCCTGCGTCGCAGCGAACGCAGGCCAGAGGACGCGGTGCGAGTCGGCCGGCGGCACCGCGATCTTCTTGCCGGCGAGGTCTTTCGGCGTCCTGATGTTCGCGCTCTTCTTAAAGAACACGTTGTTGCCGGCCTTGTCGTAGACGACCGCGACCATCTTCAGGTTGGCGCCCTTGCTGATCGCCGTCAGCACCGTCGGCGCGTCGGAGATGCCGATGTCGGACTGGCCGAGGTCGATCTTCTTCGCGCTGTCCGACGAGCCGCTGCCGCGCAGCACCGTGAGGTCGATGCCCTCTTCCTTGTAGTAGCCCTTCTTCATCGCCAGGTAGATCGGCGAATGGTCGGCGAGATGGAACCAGTTCAGCTGTAGCTGGACCTTGTCCTGGGAGAGGGCGGGCCAGCTCGCCAGCAAGGCCAGGGTGGCGGCGAGTGCGCGCGGCCAGCCGGCGCGGCGGATAAGTCGGATCTCAGGGGGCACGGGGTTGTCTCCTTGTCGTTGCGCCAAGCCGGTTTTAGCCCCGATGAGCCCACGGCGCCACGATGTTTTCCACCGCCACGACGATGCCGTAGAGGAGCAGGCCGAGCGCGGATATCAGCGTCAGGGAGGCGAAGATCGACGCGGTCTGCATCGTCACGCCGCCGGTGATGATCAGCGAGCCCAGGCCCTTTTCGGAGGCGACAAACTCGCCGACGAGCGCTCCGATCACGCTCATCGTGGCGTTCAGCTTCAGGCCGACGAAGATGTACGGCAGCGCGTTGGGGAAACGGATCTTGGTGAGCACTTTCCAGCGGCTGGCGCGCAGCGTATTCACCAGGTCGAGCATCTCGGGCTCGGCGCTCGCCAGGCCGACTGCCGTGTTGACGACCATCGGGAAGAACGCGATCGTCGTGCCGATGACGATGTTGGGCCAGATGCCGTAGCCGAGCCAGACGACGAAGAGCGGAGCGAGCGCTATCTTCGGCAGCGTGTTGAATAGGATCAGCACTGGCATCACGGTGCGCATGAGCAGGTTGTTCCAGACGATCACGATCGCCAGCAGCACGCCGAGAACGGCCGAGAGCGCGAACGCGCCGAGAACGGAATAGAGCGTCGCAAGGAAGTTCGCGGTCCAGCGGTAGTTCGGGTCGGCCAGCGTGCGCAGCGCGGCGAGCGGCGTCGGCAGGATGTATTCCTTGATGCCGAACCACGGCACGCCGAACTGCCAGACGACGAGCAGCGCGAGCATGACCGCGATGCTCGGCAGGTAGTAGGCGAGGGCGGCGCGAAGCCGGGCGTCGAGTCGCTCTTCGGCGGAGGCGGTGTCGGCGGCAGGAGGCATGCCCATCGTCGTGTCGCCGTCGTGCTTTGGCGTCATTGCGCGGGGCGCCGAAAGGGCCGCGCCAGCGTCGCCTGCGGCCCGAGCCGCTCCTCGATGCGCAGCGCCTCGTTCCACTTTGCCATCCGCTCGCCGCGCGCGAACGAGCCGACCTTGAGCTGGCCCGCCCCCCAGCCGACGGCGAGGTGAACGATGGTGGTGTCCTCGGTCTCGCCCGAGCGCGCCGAGACGATGCCGGCATAGCCGACCGCCTGCGCCGCGTTCCACGCCGCGCGCGTCTCGCTCAGCGTGCCGCGCTGGTTCGGCTTGAGCAGCACCGCGTTGGCGGCCCCCATGGCGGCGGCGCCGCGGACCAGCGCCGCATCGCTGACGAGGAAGTCGTCGCCCACGATCTGCAGCCGCCCGCCCGCGGCGCGCGTGAAGCGGGCGAACGCGTCCGGGTCGTCCTCGCCGAGCGGGTCCTCGATCGAGACGATCGGATAACGGTCGGCCCAGCGCAGCAGCAGCTCGATCAGGCCATCGCTGTCGAGCTCGGTCGCCTCGAGGCCGAGCCTGTAGCGGCCGGCGCGGCCGAAGTCGGAGGCCGCGACGTCGAGCGCAATCGCGACCTGCGCGCCGGGCGCGAAGCCGGCGCGCTCGATCGCCTCGACGAGGGTCGCGAGCGCCTCCTCGTTGCTGGCGAAGTCGGGCCACCAGCCGCCTTCGTCGGCGACGCCGAGCGACGAGCCGCGCGCTTGCATCGCCAGACCGGCGTGGCGATAGACCTCGGCCGTCCATTCCAGCGCCTCGGCGAAGGTGGCGGCTGCCGGGCACACGACCATGAAGTCCTGGATGTCGACGCGCCGGCCGGCGTGCGCGCCGCCACCGAAGATCTGAATCTGCGGCATCGGCATCGCCGTCGCGGCGGCGCCGCCTAGGTACTCGTGCAGAGACACGCCGCGCGCGGCGGCGGCGGCGTGCGCGGCCGCCATCGAGACCGCAAGCGTGGCGTTGGCGCCGAGGCGAGACTTGGTCGGCGTGCCGTCGAGCTCGATCAGGGTCGCGTCGAGCGCCGCCTGGTCGTCGGCGCGCAGCCCGACGACGGTGCGCCCGATCTCGCCTTCGATGTTTGCGATGGCGTGCATGACGTCGAGGCCGCCGAACGCTTCGCCGCCGTCGCGCAGCTCGTGCGCTTCGCGACTCCCCTTCGACGCGCCCGAAGGCACGATCGCCCGGCCGATCGCGCCGCCGACGAGGGCGATCTCGGCCTCGACCGTTGGCCGGCCGCGGCTGTCCCAGACGCGACGTGCACGGATGCTGCCGATCGCGGTGTCGTCGCCCGACGCCGAGGGCGAGGTCGCGTTCATCTGCGCTCCAGCGCTTCGTGCCACGCGGCGGCGACATCGCCGAGGAAAGCCGCGGGGCGGCGCAGCAACGCGCCGGCGGTGCGCCGCACAAGCTCGCGATCGCGATCGTCGTCGACGTATTCGACCGGCGACTTACCGTCGATCCGCGCGAGCAGCAGGCCTGGCAAAAGCGCGGCGGCGCGCGCTTCGATCGTGCCGCGGGGTTCCCAGTCGACCCCGTCGAGGTACGCGCTGCCGAGGGCCTCGAAGGCGGCCAGGAAGTCACGCGTCGCGGCCGGCGTCCACAGGCACTTCAGCAGCAGGTGGTTGAGACAGAAGGCGAGGTCGAACGCCGGGTCGCCCCACCACGCGCACTCGGCGTCGAGCAGCACCGGCCCGGTCGGGCCGATCAGGATGTTCTTCGGGCTGACGTCGCCGTGCACGAGCGCGAGCCGGGTTGCCTGCGTCGTCGCGACCAGCCGCTCGAGCGCCGGCGCGAGCTCGTTGTGGCGGCGCGCGGCCGCGAGTAGATAGGGGTCGAGGCGAATGTCGAAGAAAATCGCGTCGGTATCGAAGCGCGCAGCGAGCGCCGGTCGCGCCGCCGAATGCGCGTGAATGCGGACAAGCGTGGCGCCGACGGCGCGCGCGGTCGCCGCGTCGGACTCGCCGCGGCGCAGCAGCGCCTTCCAGAGGCGGTGCGCATCGGGAACGAGCCAGGTCATGACGAGCACGCCGAGGCCCTCGTGCTGCCCGAGCACGCGCGGCGCCGCGCCCGGGCTGGCGCCGTTCGCGACCTCAAGCCAGCGCGCCTCGTAGCGGTTGCGCTCGATGGGCGCGCGCCACTCGGCGGCGACGCGTAGGCGGGCCAACGCGCGCTTGGCGCAGACCGGGCCGCGCGCCGTGTCGATGCGCCAGATGTCCGACGAAACGCCGCCCGCGAGCGGCGCGCCCGTCAGGTGCTCTTCGGCGCCGGCGAGGCCAAGCTCGCGCAACGCCTGCTCAAACTCAGGCGGCACCGCGGCCGTGACTGCGCGGGCGCTGGGAAGCGCTTCCGCCATCAGCCGGCCCCGCGCTCCGACTCGATCAGCTTGACCAGCGCGTGCAGCGCCTGGTTGGCCGGCGTCGCGACGCCGAGCGCGGCGCCGCGGCGGGCGACGAAGCCGTTCAGGTGATCGATCTCGCTCGGCTTGGCGCGCGCCATGTCCTGCGCCGTCGACGAGAACTGCGCCGGCATCGCGCCGGCGATGCGACGCATCGCCTCCAGCGCGCCATCGAGCGGCAGGTCGACGCCTTCCACCTCGGCGAGGGCGACCACCTCGCGCACGACCGTCTCCTGCAGCGCGCGCACCTCGGCGAGCGCGCTGAGGCTGCCGTAGCTCGCCTGCGCGATTCCCGAGATCGCGTTGTACGCGCAGTTCACCATCAGCTTCGACCACAGCTCGGCCATGACGTCGGCGGAGATGCGCACCGGCACCTGCGCGCTCGCGAACAGGTCGACGAGCGCTTGCAGTTGCGCGTCCAGCACCTCGTCGTGGACGGCGTTCTTGTCGAGCGGCCCGACCACGAGGTCGCCGCGGCCGTGGTGGCTGACGAGGCCCGGCTCCGGCATCGCCGTCGCGACGTAGACGACCGCCGGGACGACGACCTGGCGCACTTCGTGCGCGATCGTCGTCGCGTTCTCGACGCCGTTCTGCAGGCTGACGACGAGCGCGCCCTCGTCGAGGTGGGGCGCCATATCGCGCGCGACCTTAGCGGTGTCGGTCGACTTGACGCAGAAGAGGACGAGGTCGGCGCCGCGCACCGCCGCGACGTCGATGCGCGCGGTGGCGCGGATCGTCTCGATGCGGCCGGCCATCTGCAGGCGCAGCCCGTCATGCGCGATCGCTTCGGCGTGGGCCGGGCGGGCGATCAGCGTCACCGGGTGGCCGGCGCGGGCGAGCATCGCCCCGAAGAAGCTGCCGACGGCGCCGGCGCCGACGACGACGGTGGAGCGGAACGAAGGGGTCATGGCGATCCAGGGCGAAGAACGCGCATTGTCGGCGCGCGGCGACCGGCGGCCGCGGCGGGCGCATGGCAGGTCACGAGCCCGGTGCAATGCGAACTAACATGCGCCGATGCGCCGTCGGGTGAGATATGGCTGAACGATCGTTCGCGGAGGAAGTCGGCAAGCTCCGCCTGGGAGCCGGCGAGACCTTCCGCGGCGAAGGCATCCTTGCCGTCACCAAGGCGCTGCTCGAATCGGGCGTGTCGTACGTCGCAGGCTACCAGGGCGCGCCGATCTCGCACCTGATGGACGTCCTCGCCGACGCCGAGGACATCCTCGTCGAGCACGGCATCCGCTTCGAGAACTCCGCCAGCGAAGCGACCGCGGCGGCGACGCTCGCGGCGTCGGTGAACTACCCGCTGCGCGGCGCGGTCACGTTCAAGGGCCCCGTCGGCGTCAACGTCGCGTCGGACGCGCTCGCCAACCTTGCCTCCGGCGGCGTTACCGGCGGTGCGCTCGTCATCGTCGGCGAGGACTACGGCGAGGGCTCGTCGATCATGCAGGAGCGCACGCACGCCTTCGCGATGAAGTCGCAGATCTGGCTGCTCGACCCGCGCCCGAACCTGCCGGCGATGGTCGCGGCGGTGAAGCAGGGCTTCGCGCTCTCGGAGGCGAGCCACACGCCGGTGATGCTGATGCTGCGCATACGGGCCTGCCACGTGCACGGGAAGTTCGTCGCGGCGGCGAACCGAACCGCGACGTTCTCCCCGCAGGACGCGCTCGCCACGCCGCATCGCGACACTGCCCGCATCGCCCTGCCGCCCGCGACCTACGTACACGAGCAGGAGAAGGTCAGGGACCGCTGGCCGGCGGCATTGAAGTTCATCGAGGAGAACGGCCTCAACGAGACATTCGCCGGAGCCGACGGGTTCGACGACCTCGGCATCGTCGTGCAGGGCGGCAATTACAACGCGCTGGTGCGCGCCCTCGAGCGGCTCGGCCTTGCCGACGCCTACGGCCGCTCGAAGGTCCCGCTCTACGTCCTCAACGTCACCTACCCGCTCGTGCCGCGCGAGCTGACCCGCTTTTGCGCCGGCAGGCGCGCAGTGCTGCTGGTCGAGGAGGGGCAGCCCAACTTCATCGAGCAGAACCTCGCGACGATCCTGCGCCAGGCCGACCTGCAGACCGCCCTCCATGGCAAGGACGTTCTCGCGCCGGCCGGGGAATACACAGGCGCCGAGGTGCTGAAGGGAACCCGCGCCTTCCTCGAGCGCTACGGTCGCGTCGGCCCCGAGGCCGCGGCGGTCCGCGCGCCGAAGGTGATAGCGATCGCCGAGGAGAAGCCGCTGGGCGACGTCGTCCATGGCCGGCCGCCGGGTTTTTGCACAGGCTGCCCCGAGCGGCCGATCTTCAGCGCGATGAAGCTCGTCGAGCGCGAGCTCGGGCCCCATCACGTGAGCGCCGACATCGGCTGCCACCTGTTCTCGATCCTGCCGCCGTTCCACATCGGCAACACGACGATGGGCTACGGCCTCGGCACCGCGGGCGCCTCGGCGTTCACCACCGAGGGCCGGGGCGCGAAGCGGGCGATCTCGATGATGGGCGACGGCGGCTT
This sequence comes from Burkholderiales bacterium, assembly GCA_038241255.1. Taxonomy (GTDB): domain Bacteria; phylum Pseudomonadota; class Gammaproteobacteria; order Burkholderiales; family Burkholderiaceae_C; genus Schlegelella_A. Next base: position 15,356 of record JBBRFW010000040.1, read on the forward strand.
CTGGCACAACGGCCTGACGAGCGGCGTTGCCAACGCCGTCTTCAATCGCAGCGACAACCTGACCATCGTCGTCGACAACAACTACACCTCGGCGACCGGCGGCCAGGACCTGCTCTCGTCCAGGGGCCCGCACGCCAAACGCAGCACCGGCCACGCGATCGAGAAGGCGGTGCGCGGCGTCGGCGTCGAGTGGGTGCGGACGATCCGCCGCACGTACGACGTCGCCGCCATGCGCGACGCGCTGCGCGAGGCGCTGACGACGACAGAGAAGGGCCCGAAGGTGCTGATCGCGCAATCGGAGTGCCAGCTCAACCGGCAGCGCCGCATCAAGCCGCTCGTGAAGCAGCAGATCGCCGCGGGGAGGCGTGTCGTTCGCGAGCGCTTCGGCGTCGATGCCGACACCTGCACCGGCGACCACTCGTGCATCCGCCTCTCGGGCTGCCCGTCGCTCTCGATCAAGGCCAACCCCGATTCGCTGCGTACCGACCCGGTCGCGACCGTGCTGGACAGCTGCGTCGGCTGCGGCGTGTGCGGCGAGGTTTCACACGCCGCCGCGCTGTGCCCGTCGTTCTACAAAGCGCGCATCGTCAGCAACCCTACCGCGTGGGACCGCTTGGTCGAGCGCGTGCGCGGCGCGGTGATCGGCTGGCTGCAGCGCCGCGACGAACGGGCGCGGGCGCGCTTCACGTTCTAGGCAGAGAACGTGGCTGCGCCGCCGATCAAGATCGCGATCATGGCCATGGGCGGCGAGGGCGGCGGCGTCCTGGCCGACTGGATCGTCGACCTCGGCGAGGCGAACGGCTGGTTGGCCCAGGCGACCTCGGTGCCCGGCGTCGCCCAGCGCACCGGCGCGACGATCTACTACGTCGAACTCTATCCGCAGGCCCAGGCCGAGCGCGACGGCGCTGAGCCGGTGCTCGCGCTAATGCCACTGCCCGGCGACGTCGACATCGTCCTCGCCTCCGAGCTGATGGAATGCGGCCGCGCCGTCCAGCGCGGCCTGGTCACGCCCGACCGCACGACGCTGATCGCCTCGACCCACCGCGTCTACTCGATCGCCGAGAAAACCGCGCTCGGCGACGGCCGGGTCGACGGGGACGTGCTGCTCGCACACGCGCGCAACGCGGCGCGGCGCTTCGTCCGCTTTGACATGGCCGAAGCGGCAGAGCAGGCCGGCAGCGTTATCAGCGCGGTGCTGTTCGGTGCGCTCGCGGGCACCGGCGTGCTCCCGTTCAGCCGCGGCCAGTTCGAGGCGACGATCGCGCGCGGCGGCGTTGGCGTCGCGCCGAGCCTGAAGGCGTTCGACGCAGCGCACCGGCGCGCTGGCGCCGGGAACGGCGCCGAGGCGACCCCGTTGGAAGGTGCCGACCCCGCCGGCGTGGCGACGCCTGCGCACGGCGCCACCGTGGCCGGGCCGCAGGCGAGCGCGTTCGACGGCACGACCGACGCGCCCGCTGTGGCGGGGGCGCCCCCGACGGTCTCTCAGCGGTCGGGTCCGGTCGACCCAGGCGTGCGCGCCTTGCTCGACCGCATCGACGGCGCGTTTCCGTCCGCCGCGCGCACGCTCCTGCGCGAGGGCGTGCGTCGCCTGATCGACTACCAGGACCTGGCCTACGCCCATCTCTACCTCGACCGCATGGCCGGCATCGCCACCGGCCCGCGCGATGCCGCCGGCGAACTGCTGACGGAGACCGCGCGCCACCTCGCGCTCTGGATGTCGTACGAGGACACGATGCGCGTTGCCGCGCTGAAGACGCGCGGTACGCGGTTCGCGCGCGTGCGCGCGGAGGTGCGCGCCGGCGCCGACCAGGTGCTCGCGATCGACGAATACCTGCACCCGCGCCTGCAGGAGATCGCCGAGACCCTCCCGGCGGCGATCGGCCGCCGCATCGAGCGCTCCGGCTGGCTGCGCCGCGCGGTCGAGCGCGCGACGCGACGCGGCCGGGTCGTGACGACGAGCTCGGTCTCGGGCTTCCTCATGCTCTATGCCGTGGCCGCCCTGAAGCGCTGGCGCCGCACGACGACGCGCTACGCGACCGAGAACGCGGCGATCGAGGACTGGCTCGCGCGCATCGCCGCCGCCGCCGCGTGCAACCCCGAGCTCGCCGTCGAGGTCGCGCGCTGCCATCAGCTCGTCAAGGGCTACAGCGACACGCACGAGCGCGGCGTGCGCAACTACGACACCGTGATGGCTGCGGTGAACAGGGGCGGCGCGGCGCTCGCACCGGCGACGCTGCGCGAGCTGCGCGACGCGGCGCTCGCCGACGAGCACGGCCACGGCCTCGCCAAGGCGCTGCAGCGCCACGCCTTGGCATGAGCGAGATCGCCGCCACTCAGACGAGGGTCCCCGCATCGGCCTCGCGCTACCGCGGCGACCCGGCCGCCATCCGTGCCCTCGTCGAGCCCGATCGCGTCCACCGCGACCTCTACATCGACCCGGAGATCTTCGCCCTCGAGCAGGAGCATTTCTTCGCCAACACCTGGATCTATGTCTGCCACGAGAGCCAGATCGCGAAGGCGGGCGACTACGTCACGCTCGAGATCGCCGGCCGGCCGCTGATCGCCGTACGCCATCAAGACGGCAGCGTGCGAGTGCTGATGAACCGCTGCGCCCACAAGGGCGCGCGTATCGTCAGCGCGCCGGCCGGCAACACTGGCAGCTTCTTCCGCTGCCCGTACCACGCCTGGGCCTACACCACTGACGGAGCGCTGCTCGCGATCCCGCACAGGAAGGGCTACGACGCCGCGCGGCTGGCGCAATGCGAGGCCTCTCAGGGCCTTGTGCCGGTGCGCCATGTCGCGGGCCGTCGCGGCTTCGTCTTTTGCAAGCTGAGCGACGCAGGGCCCGATTTCGCCGCCTACTTCGGCGCCTCGCTCACCTCGATCGACAACCTGGCCGACCGCTCGCCCGAGGGCGAGCTCGAGATCACCGGCGGCTGCCTTCGCTTCCTGCACGCGTGCAACTGGAAGATGTTCGTCGAGAACCTCAACGACACGATGCACCCCATGGTCGTTCACGAATCGTCGGCGGGCACGGCGAAAGCGATGTGGAAGTGCGAGCCGGTCGACAAGCCGAAGCCGATGGCGATCGAACAGTTCGTTCCTTTCGTCTCCGACTACGCGTTCTACGACGACATGGGGGTTCGCGTCTTCGCCAACGGTCACAGCTACTCGGGCGTGAACTTCTCGATCCACAGCGGCTACTCGGGCGTCGCCGGCTACGAGGAGGCGATGCTCGCGGCCTACGGCGCCGCCAAGAGCGCCGAGATCATGAAGGTCGCGCGCCACAACACCGTCTACTACCCGAGCCTGACGATCAAGGGCGCGATCCAGTCGATCCGCGTCATCCGGCCGATCGCGGTCGACAGGACGATCGTCGAGAGTTGGACCTTGCGCCTCAAGGGAGCGCCCGAGGCGCTCCTTGCGCGCACCGTCACATACAACCGCCTCATCAACTCGCCGTTTTCGGTCGTCGGCCACGACGACCTTCACGCCTACCGCGCGATCCAGAAGGGGCTGCAGGCGAGCGGCAACCCGTGGGTGAGCCTGCTGCGCGACTATGACCCCGCCGAGGTCGGCCAGGCCGAGGTCACCGCCACCGGCACGAGCGAGATCTCGATGCGCAACCAGTACCGCGCCTGGGTGCGATACATGACGGCGACGATGTGAGATGAAGCCGCCACGCTCTCTCCGTTCGCTGCCCCCCGAGGGGGCGCGGCCGGGCTTGGGGCCGCCCGGTGCCCAGCCGGACGACGTCGACGGGCCCGGCGCGCAAACGCTTATCGACTTCGTCGTGTGGGAGGCGCGCCTGCTCGACGACAAGCGCTACGGCGAGTGGCTCGACCTCTGGACCGACGATGGCATCTACTGGGTGCCGCTCACGCCGGAGCAGACCGACGGCGTGCACCACAACTCGCACCTCTACGAGGACAAGCTATTGCGCACGCTGCGTGTCGAGCGCCTGAAGAGCCCGCGCGCGTTCTCGCAGCAGCCGCCGAGCCGAGCCCTGCACGTGCTGCAGGCGCCGGCGATCGAGTCGAGCGACCGGCACGCGCGCCGCTACGTGCTGCGCACGCCGTTTCACTACAGCGAGGCGCAGGGCGACGAGATTCAGTCGTTCGTCGGCACGGCCTTCCACCACCTCGTCCACGACGGCTCGGCGCTGCGCCTGCGCCTGAAGCGGGTCGACATCCTCAACGGCGAGGCCGCGCTACCAGCCGTGCAGCTTTTCATATGAGCACTGCCGCCGTCACTGTCCACGATGCCTTCCGCCGCGTCGCCGAGCGCCGCGGCGACGCAGACTTCCTCTGCGTCGAGAGCGTGACCGCGCACGCCTACGGCATCGATCCCGGCCCGCGCAGCTGGCGCGAGGTCGCCGGCGAGGTCGAGCGGCTGCGCGCCGCCTACGCGCAGGCCGGCTACGGCCACGGCCACCGCGTCGGTTTGCTGCTCGAGAACCGGCCGGCGTTCTTCACCCACTGGCTCGCGCTCAACGCCCTCGGTATCAGCATCGTGCCGATCCACGCCGACCTCCGCTCGGGCGAGCTGACCCACCTGATCGGCCACAGCGAGATCGGCCTCGCCGTGACGCTGCCCCACCGTGAAGGCGCGCTCCGCGCCGCCGGCAGCGAAGCCGGCATCACGATCGACACGATCCGTCCCGAGGTCCCCGGCCGGATCCCGGCCGCACGCACGCCGGCGCGGCTGGCGCGCGAGCCGATCGGCCGCAACACCGAGTGCGCACTGCTTTACACCTCGGGCACGACCGGGCGGCCGAAGGGCTGCCGCCTCGCCAATGGCTACTTCCTGCGCGCCGGCGAGTGGTACCTCGGCCTGCACGACCTCGCCGAGGTGGTGCCCGACATCGACCGCTTCATCACGCCGCTGCCGCTCAGCCACATGAACGCGCTCGCGTTCTCGTCGATGGCGGCGATGCTCTCCGGCGGCTGCCTCGTCCAGCTCGATCGCTTCCATCCGAGCACCTGGTGGCAGAGCGTGCGCGAGAGTGGCGCGACTGTCGTCCACTACCTGGGCGTGATGCCGGCGCTGCTGCTGGCGGCGCCGGCGAGCGAGCTCGATCGCCAGACCACGGTGCGCTTCGGCTTCGGCGCGGGCGTCGACCCGCGCCACCACGCCGCGTTCGAGGAGCGCTTCGGCTTCCCGCTGCTCGAGGCGTGGGCGATGACCGAGACCGGCGCGGCCGCCTGCATCATGGCGCACCGCGAGCCGCGCCACGTCGGCACCAACTGTTTCGGGCGGTCGCAGCCTTCGCTGCAGACGCGGATCGTCACCGACAAGGGTCTCGACGCCGGCGTCGACGTCGCCGGCGAGCTGCTCGTTCGCGCCGCCGGCGCCGACCCGCGCAAGGACTTCTTCATCGGCTACCTCAAGGACGACGAGGCGACCCAGCAGGCGTGGGCCGACGACTGGTTCCACACCGGCGACGTCGTCAAGCGCAGCGCCGAGGGCGACTTCCACTTCGTCGACCGGCGCAGGAACGTGATCCGGCGCAGCGGCGAGAACATCTCGGCACTCGAGGTCGAGAGCGTCCTCAATCAGCACCCGGCGGTGGCGGCGAGCGCAGTCGCGGCGACGCCCGACCCCGTGCGCGGCGACGAGGTGCTCGCCTGCATCGTGTTGCGTAAGGCCGCGCAGATGCCGTCGCCGGAGCGCCTTGCGACGAGCATTGTCCGCCACGCGCTCGAGCGGCTGGCGTATTTCAAGGCGCCCGGCTACGTCGCCTTCGTCGAGGCCCTGCCGCTCACCGTCTCGCAGAAGATCCAGCGCGGCGAGCTGAACGCGACGGCGCGGACGCTGCCCGGCAAGCCGAACTGCATCGACACGCGGGCGATGAAGCGGCGTCGCAAAGCGGTGACGTGACGGCGCGCGCCTCGCGCCGCTCCTACGACGGCGTCGCCGTCGCAGTGCCGGTGACCGTGCCCTACGTGCGCCACTCGACGCACGGTGCGCACTGGTTCATCGGCCGGGCGATGGAAGCGCTGGTCGCGCGCTCCGGCATCGCCAAGGAGGCGATCGACGGCCTCATCGTCAGCAGCTTCTCGCTCGCGCCCGACACCGCCGTCGGCGTGACGCAGCACCTCGGCCTGTCCCCGCGTTGGCTCGACCATCTGCCGTCCGGCGGCGCCTCGGGCGTGATGGCGCTGCGCCGCGCTGCGCGCGCGGTGCAGGCAGGCGACGCCGACGTCGTCGCCTGCGTCGCGGCCGATGCCAACCACGTCGAGTCGTTCCGGCAGATGCTCGGCGGCTTCTCGCACTTCGCGCGCGACGCGAGCTATCCGTACGGATCTGGCGGGCCGAACTCGGTTTTCGCCTTCATCACCGCTTCCTACATGCGCGTCTGCGGCGCGACGCGCGAGGATTTCGGCCGCATCGCCGTCGCGCAGCGCGCCAACGCGCTGAACAATCCGAATGCGCTCTTCAAGGTGCCGCTCACGCTCGCGCAGTACCTCGACGCGCGCCCGATCGCCGAGCCTATCCACCTGTTCGACTGCGTCATGCCGTGCGCGGGCGCGGAAGCGTTCCTAGTGATGAGCCAGGCGCGCGCGAACGACTTCGGCCTGGCGCACGTGCTCGTGCGCGGCGCGATCGAGCGTCACAACGCCTACGCCGACGATCCGGTGCTGCTCCGCGGCGGCTGGCGCGTCGATCGCGACGATCTGTGGGCCCAGGCGGGCGTCGCGCCCGAGGCGATCGATTTCGTCGAGAGCTACGACGACTATCCGGTCGTCGTGATGCTGCAGTTCGAGGACCTGGGCTTCTGCGACAAGGGCGAGGGACCGGCGTTCGTGCGCGCAAAGACGCTCACTCACGACGGCGACTTCCCGAGCAATACCGGCGGCGGTCAGCTCTCGACCGGCCAGGCGGGCTGCGCCGGCGGCTTTCTCGGCATGACGGAGGCGATCCGCCAGCTCACCGACGACGCCGGCGACTGTGCCGTGCCCGGCGCGCGGCTCGGCCTCGTCTCCGGCTTCGGCATGGTCACCTACGACCGGTGCCTGTGCACCGGCGCGGTCGTCCTGGGGCGCTCGTCATGACGACGCCGGGTCATCGAGGATTGGCGCCATGACCATGCCGCTGATGAAGCCGCGCAAGAAGAACCCGGTGCTGCGCACGCGGCAGATGAACCTGCCATCGTGGGCGCGCGGCCGCACTGCGCTCGGCATGACCTCGGCCGCCGCCGAAGGCCGCTTCGAGCTGCAGGTGTGCCGGCGCTGCGCGGCGGTGCAATACCCGCCGCGCGATGCTTGCCATCGCTGCCTGTCCGTCGAGCTGGCGTGGACGCCTCAGTCGGGCGCGGGCGAGCTGCTCGCCGAGACCGTGCTCCATCACAGCAACGACCCGTTCTACCGAGAGCGGCTGCCGTGGCGACTCGGGCTGGTGCGGCTCGATGCCGGGCCGACGCTGATCGTGCATCTGCACGGCGACGTCGCCTCGCCTGCGCCGTGGGCGGGCGCCGCGTCGGCGCCCGTGCCCGTGCGCGTCCACGTCGGCGTGCGCCTCGATCGCGCCGGCGCCGCGGTCCTGATCGGATTCCCTGCCGAGGAGAGCGAACACATGGCCGACGACAAGATGCTGCGCGAGATGGCCAGCGACCCGCGTTTCAGGAAGATCCTGGTCACGGACGGCAAGACCGCGATCGGCCAGGCGCTTGTCCAGGCGCTCGTGAAGGCCGGCGCCGAGATCGTCTGGGTCGGCCACGCCGAGCCGTGGAAGAAGCTGCCGGGCCTCGACGACATCGCCGGGCTGCCGGAGGTGGCCCTGGTGCCGCTAGACCTCACCAACGGCCGCTCGGTCGCCGAGCTCGCCGGCGAGATTGGCGCCAAGATCGACATCGTCGTCAACAACGCCGAGGTGCACCGCGCCTTCGGCATCGCGGCGAGGCACGGCATCGACGCGGCGCGCGCCGAGATGGATATCAACTACTTCGGCCTGCTGCGCCTGGCGCAGGAGTTCGGCCCAGCGCTCAAGGCGCGCTCGGCCGACGGCGAGACACACGCCGCCGCCTGGGTCAACGTGCTCTCGATCTACGCGCTCTCCAACTACCCGCCGCACGGCACCTTCTCGGCATCGAAGGCGGCGGCGCACTCGCTGGCGCAATGCCTGCGCGCCGAGATGCGCCCGTCGGGCATCCGCGTCGTCAACGTCTTCCCCGGCCCGGTCGACGACGAGTGGAACCAGAACCTTCCGCCGCCGAAAATCGCGCCCGCGGCGCTGGCGAGCGCGATCGTCAAGGCGCTGAGGGAAGGCATCGAGGACGTCTATCCGGGCGAGGTCGCGCAGGAGTGGCTCGAGCGCTGGCGCGAGAACCCGAAGGTGCTGGAGCGCGAGCTCGCCGACGGCAGCTAGGCGACGCGACGCCGGCGCGCCTCAGAACGCGTAGGCGACGCCGACCTTCAGCACCGGGTAGGCGCGCAGGCCGTTCGCCTTGTCCCGCGCGAGCGCCTGTTCGGCCGCGAGATCGCCCGGGTTGAGCTTGGCGGCGAGGCTCGCCGAAGGTGACAGCGTGACCTCCGGGCGCGCCCAGGCAACGCCCGCGTCCGCATAGACGTGCCAGCCGGCATCGGCGCGGTGATGGCCGAAGCCCAGGCCGAGGTAGGGCGTGACGGTCGGGAACTTGGCGTCGAAGTCGAGCGTGTCGCCGGCCGCGACCGGGTATGCGACGCCGTTAAGCGAGACCGTGTTGCCGGCGCTGCGCGCCGTGCCGTGGACCTTGCGTTCGCCGACCAGGGCGCCACCTGTCAATCGAAATCCGCCGGTGATGAACCAGTCGAGGTAGACGCCGGCAGTGAAGAACTCCATCTTTGCGTCGTAGTCGATGTCGCTGGTCGAGAAATCTCGCGTGACGCTCAGCGCGTTCGCTTCCAGGCGGCCGGCGACATCGCCGCCGAAGCGGCCGGCGACGCCGAGCTCAAGCCCGGTGGTGCCGATGCCGGCGTAAAGCTCGCCCGCGCCGGCGCTGCCGGCGGCGAGCGTGAGGGCAGCGGCGAGGCCGCTGGACAGAAGGCCTGGGTTCATGGCAAGCAGGATAGAAGCGCGCGCAATCGCGTGGGTAGCGTCGTTATCGGAGGCCAGGGGACTCGCTGTAGCGAATGGCGCACCGCTCCTGAAACCAACCTTTCCATTCTGTAACCCCTGATCGCGAGCGCGTCGCCGAACATGCGCAGCTGCCAATGCAACGCCGATCACCGCAGCTCATGAGCACTCGCCCGCTTCGCCTCGCCCTCGCGTTTGCGTTCTCGTTCGCGGCCTCGCTCTCGCTCGCCTCCTGCGGCGGCGGCAAGGGCGGCGAGGGCATCGTGCAGGGCACCGGCCCCGGCACCGTCGTGACGCTGTCGCTGCCCGCCGTGACGACGGCGGCGATCGCGCAGGCGACCCGCCTGAGCGCGGCCGCCGCCGACAAGTCGGGCGCACCGGTGAGCGGCGCCGCGCTCAGCTGGTCGAGCGCCGACCCGAGCGTCGCGACCGTCGACGCGAGCGGCAACGTCACGCCAGTCCGCGCCGGGTTTACGCGCGTCACCGTCGCGAGCAACGGTGTCTCGGCGTCGACCACGATCTCGGTCCGCGGCCCCGTGCCGCTGCCGAAGCGCTCGAAGTACGTCGGCACCAACCTTTCTGGCATCGCCTACTACTCGCCGCAGTTCCCGTTCGTCGACCTGATGAAGAGCGGCGGCGGCTGGGCCTCGCGCGACGACAACGGCACCTGGGGCGCGCCGTTCCGGTCGCTGACGGCCGACGGCTATCCCGCGGCGCTCGCGCCCGGCCAGCACGCGCTCAGCGCCGTCGCCTGGGCCGGCAGCCACTTCGCTCCCGGCCGCTACGTCGTGCTCTGGGACGGCGACGGCACGATCAGCTTTCCGCTCAGCAACGTCACCGTCGCCGAGACGGCGCCGAACCGCATCGCGATCGACGTCGTCGACACCAGCGGCAGCCTTTGGGTCGGCATCGACCGCACGAGCGCGACCAACCCGGTGCGCAACGTCCGCTTCCTCTGGCCCGGCAGCGAGGGGACCTACAAGACGCAGCCGTTCAACCCGGTCTTCCTTGCCAAGATCGCGCCGTTCTCGCTGCTCCGCTTCATGGACTGGGGCGCCACCAACGGCTCGCCGGTGGTCGAGTGGGCCGCGCGGGCCCAGGTAGGCGACCTGACCTGGTCGACACCGGCCGGCGTGCCGCTCGAGACGATGATCGATCTGGCCAACACGCTTCACGTCGACCCCTGGTTCTGCATCCCGCACCAGGCGAGCGACGACTACGTGCGCCAGTTCGCGACCCTCGTGCGCGCGCGGCTCGACCCCTCGCTGCAAGCGCACATCGAGTACTCGAACGAGGTCTGGAACACCGGCTTTGCGCAGGCGACGTGGGCGAACGCGCGCTCGCTGGAACTCGGCCTCGACAGCCCGTTCGGGCAACCCGCGATCTTCTACGCCGTGCGCTCGGTGCAGATATTTAAAATCGTCCAGGACGTGTTCGGCGCGGCGGAGAGCGGCCGCATCGTGCGCGTGCTCGCCGGCCAGGCAGCCTGGGACAACTTCCTCACCCACATGCTGGCCTACCAGGACACTGCCGCCAATGCCGACGTGATGGCCGTCGCGCCGTACTTCAACGCCGCCGCCGCCGGCGACCCGGCGAACGTGGCGACGACGCTCACCCTCAGCAGCGACCAGATCGTCGACCAGATGCTCGCCAACATCCGTGGCGCCATCAAGTCGTGGATGACGACCAACGCCGCGCTCGCCGCCCGGTACAAGCTCAAGCTCAAAGCCTACGAGAGCGGCCCGGGCGACAGCACCTCGTACTTTCCGGCCGACAGGCAGGATGCGATGACTGCGGTCTTCGTCGCTGCTCACAACAACCCGCGCATGCGCGACGTCTACAGCGAGTACTACGGGCAGTGGGTCGGCGTCGGTGGCGACACGATGAACCAGTACAGCGATATCGGCGGCTGGTCGAAGTGGGGCCTGTGGGGATCGCTGCAGTACGTGACGCAGGACCCGGCGACGTCCCCCAAGTACCAGGGCCTGCTCGCCTTCATCGCCGCGCACCCGACGAATTAGCAGGCGCCCCCGCCACGCCCGTCGCGCGCACGGTGGTGTCGGTGATCCTTCGAAGGCCTCCTGCCGCGAATGGGACGGCCATCCGCACTTGCCGGCGCGGCACGACACCGCAGTCACCGAAGCGACTTCAGCCGACGCGCTCGCTCGGCCGCGCGCTGACGAACATCGGCTGTGGTGTCGCGTGGCCGCGCAGGAACTTGACGGCGCAGTCGCGCTGGATGCGGCTCTCGTCGAGCACGCGGTGCAGCGAGTCGACCGAGTCGATGGCGAAGCCGTCGATGCCGAGCACGGTGTCGCCTTCGCGCAGGCCGGCTCGCGCCGCCGGGCTCTGCGCGTCGAGTGAGACGACTCGAACGCCGTGGGACTGGGCGAGGCCGTGGTGGAGGATCACGCGTCGGTCGATTGCGACCGTCTGCCCGGCCAGGCCGAGATAGCCGCGTCGGATCCGCCCGTGGCGAAGCAGCTGCGGGATCACCCACTTGACCGTGTCGATCGCGATCGCGAACGAGATGGCCTGCGCGTCGCGGATGATCGCCGTGTTGACGCCGATCACCTCGCCGCGCGAATCGAGCAGCGGGCCCCCGGAGTTGCCCGGGTTGAGGGCGGCGTCGGTCTGGATCACGTCGGGGATGAGCCGGCCGGTGCTCGCCCGCATGCTGCGCCCGAGCGCGCTGACGATGCCTGCGGTCGCGGTGTGTTCGAAGCCGAGCGGATTGCCGATCGCGATCGCGATCTCGCCGCGCTTTAGTGCCCCGGAGCCGCCGAGCACGAGCGGCTGCAGCGAGGTGCGGGCGGCGGCGACGACGCGCAGCAAGGCGGTGTCGGTGTCCGGGTCGTCGCCGACCCATTCGGCCGCCGATTGCGTGCCGTCGCCGAGCAACGCTTCATAGCGCAGCTCGGGCCGCGGCCCACTGGGGTTGCGGCCGGCGCGAACGACGTGCGAGTTCGTGAGCAGGTAGCCGTCGGAGGTGAAGACGAAGCCCGAGCCGCTGCCGAGTGCGATGTCCTGGCCGGCGATGCGGACGGCGGCGACGCTTGGGCCGGCGCGCTCGACGACGGCGCTCACCGTCTGCGAATACGCGTCGAGAAGAATGGAGTCGGGCGCGTCCATGGTGAAGCCGTCGATCTCGGGGTCGCACCGGCGTTCGCAAGGCGCCGCGCACGCCGACCTCACCGAAAGAGCAGGGCGGTACCGATCACGCCGGCAGGGGCACTGGGCGGCGGCCGCTCGCGGGCCCGAGCGCTGCCGTAGGCTCGCGCCATGTCCGGGAGTCTGTCGACCGACGCCGCGGGAACGCGCCAGGGCGCGCGTCCGCCGCGCATGGCCGTGTACCGCTACTTCTTCTATGGCTGGCTGTTCCGAGACGCGCAGCGCGGCTCTCTTTTCGAACGGGCCGCGGCGCTGCGCCACAACCGAGACCACGCGCGCTGGCTGCCGACGTATCTGCGGCGCTGGCTCGTGACCGGAATGCTGCTCGCGGGCATCGAGGTCTGGAGCGAGCAGGCGTTCGGCAACGCCGTCGTCTCCGCAACGCTCGCCGTCGCGGTCGTCCTCGTGATCGTGTTCCTGGTGGTCACGGCGCTCTGCTGGACGATGCTGCGGCGCGCGTCGCCGCATTGAAGCAGCCGAGTCGCACGCGGAGTCGTGCGACCATTTGGCCCATGACATCAGCCCCCCGCGCGGTCACGCCGAAAAAGCCCCGGGCCGCCGCAGCGGCGCCGATCCGTTCGCTGCTCGCCGAGCTCGCCGCGGCGCTCGCTAGCCGGCGCATCCGCATCGTCGACCTCACGCAGACGCTCAGCCCCGACTTCCCCCAGATCGCGCTGCCGCCCGAGCTCGGCCAGTGCTGGCCGTTCCGCATCGAGGAGGTCTCGGCCTACGACGCGCGCGGCCCGGGCTGGTACTGGAACAACTTCTCGTGCGGCGAACACACCGGCACCCACTTCGACGCGCCGATCCACTGGATCTCCGGCAAGGACCTGGCCAATAACTCGGTCGACACGATTCCGGCGCAGCACTTCGTCGCGCCCGCCTGCGTGATCGACTGCAGCGCGCAGGCCAAGGCCGACGCCGACTACCTGATGACGGCCGCTGACATCGAGCGCTTCGAGGCGGCGCACGGCCGCATTCCCGCTGGCGCGTGGGTGCTGATGCGAACCGACTGGTCCAAACGCGCCGGCGACGCCCAGGCGTACCAGAACTTCGACGAGGAGGGCCAGCACACGCCGGGCCCGTCGACCGAGGTGGTGCGCTTCCTGATCGAGCAGCGGCACGTGCTCGGCTTCGGCTCGGAAGCGATTGGCACCGACGCCGGCCAGGGCGTGCACCTGCGACCGCCGTACCCGTGCCACTACTACATGCATGGCGCCGGCCGCTACGGCCTGCAGTGCCTCGCCAACCTCGACCTGCTGCCGCCGGCGGGCGCGCTGCTGATCTGCCCACCGCTCAAGATCGAGAAGGGCAGCGGCAGCCCGCTGCGCGTGCTGGCGCTGGTCGAAGACGCGAGCTGAGCGGGGGCGCGGCGCGCAGGCTGTACACGCCGGGTGCTTTAGGACTAAACTAAATGCGGCCGGGCCGATCCATTGCCCCGCTCGCCGTCCCGCCATCTCGGAAGACTGCCCCATGCCCAAGCTCTCGTCCCGCGGCCGCGTCGCCGCCGTCCTGCTTGCCGCTTTCGTCCCCTGCGCCGCTTCGGCGCAGATGAAGGTCGGCCTGATCGCCTCGTCCACCGGCCCGACCGCCGTGGTCGGCATTCCTCAGAAGAACACAGCCGCGCTGCTGCCCAAGAAGATCGGCACCATCGACGTCGAGTACATGGTCTACGACGACGCTTCCGACCCCACTCAGTCGGTCGCGCTGGTCAAGAAGCTGCTCAGCGAAGACCGGGTCGACGCGATCATCGGCCCCTCGGGCTCGCCCAACGCGATGGGAACCATCCAGTTCATCGCCGAGGCGAAGACGCCGATGCTGGCGCCGGTCGGCACGCCCGCGGTGGTGCTGCCGATGGACGACCAGAAGCGTTGGGTCTTCAAGACGACCCAGAACGACGACCTGATCTCGCAGGCGCTTGTCTCGCACATGGCCAAGCACGGCGTGAAGACGGTGGGCTTCATCGGCCTCTCCGACGCGTACGGCGAGTCGTGGTACCGCACCTTCGTGCCGATGGCCGAGAAGGCGGGCATCAAGCTGGTCGCCAATGAGCGCTTCTCGCGTGCCGACCAGAGCGTAATCGGCCAGGTCGCGAAGATCATCGCCGCCGCCCCCGATGCGGTCCTCGTCGGCGCCGCCGGCGGCCCGACGGTGCTGCCGCACACGACGCTGGTAGAGCGCGGCTACAAGGGCCAGATCTACCAGACGCACGGTGCGGCGACGCCCGATTTCGCCCGCCTCGGCGGCAAGGCGGTGGAGGGCACGGTGATGGCGGCCGGCTTGATGCTCGTGCTGCCTGAGATGCCCGACAGCAACCCGGCGAAGAAGGTCGCGCTCGACTACATCGGCGCCTACGGGAAGGTCTACGGCGTCAAGCCCGCGACCTTCGGCGGCAACGTCTACGACGCCGGCCTGCTGCTGCAGAAGGCGGTGCCGATCGCGGCGGCCAAGGGCAAGCCCGGCACGCCCGAGTTCCGCGCCGCGCTCCGCGATACGCTCGAGCAGACGAAGGAGCTCGTCGGCACGCGAGGCGTCTACAACATGACCGTCGCCGACCACTCGGGCTTTGACCGGCGCGGCCGCGAGCTGATGCAGCTGAAGGACGGCGCCTGGCACCTGATTCCCGAATGAACATCGTCTGCATCGGCGGCGGGCCCGCCGGTCTCTACTTCGCACTGCTGATGAAGCAGCAGGACGCGGCGCACCGCCTCCGCGTCGTCGAGCGCAACAAGCCCTACGACACCTTCGGCTGGGGCGTCGTCTTCTCCGACCAGACGCTCGGCAACCTGCAGGCGGCCGACCCGACGAGCGCGGCCCGGATCCTCGACGCCTTCAACCATTGGGACGACATCGAGGTCAACATCCGCGGCGCAAGGATCACCTCTGGCGGCCACGGCTTCTGCGGCATCGGCAGGAAGCGCCTTCTCAACCTCCTGCAGGCGAGGTGCGAGGAAGTCGGCGTCGAGCTGGTGTTCGAGGCCGACGTGAAATCGGCCGCCGACTACGCCGACGCGGATCTCGTCATCGCCAGCGACGGCCTGAACAGCCGCGTGCGCACCGAGTACGCCGACACCTTCCGCCCCGACATAGACATGCGCAGCAACCGCTTCGTCTGGCTCGGCACGACGCGCCTGTTCGAAGCCTTCACCTTCGATTTCCAGGAGACGCCGTACGGCTGGTTCCAGGCCCACGCCTACCGCTTCGATCGGACGCATTCCACCTTCATCGTCGAGACCCCAGAAGCGGTGTGGAGGAAGGCCGGCTTGGAAGCCATGGAAAAGGAAGGGACCCTCGCGTTCTGCGAGCAGCTCTTCGCGAAGACGCTGCAAGGCCACCCGCTTCTCTCGAACTCGGAGCACCTGCGCGGCTCGAACCAGTGGATCAAGTTCCCGCGCGTCGTCTGCGAGCGCTGGGTGCACTGGCTCGGCGGGCCGGGCGGTACGCCGGTCGTGCTGATGGGCGACGCCGCCCACACGGCGCACTTCTCGATCGGCTCGGGCACCAAGCTCGCGCTCGAAGACGCGATCGAGCTGGCGCGATCGATCGGCCAGGAACCGGGCGATCTAGACTCGGCGCTCACCCACTACGAGGAGCTGCGCAGCGTCGAGGTGCTGAAGATCCAGAACGCGGCGCGCAACTCGACCGAATGGTTCGAGCACGTCGACCGCTACGTCAACCTTCCGCCCGAACAGTTGGCCTATTCGCTGCTGACGCGCAGCCAGCGCATCAGCCACGAGAACCTGCGCCTGCGCGATCGCGGCTACGTCGAGGAGTACGAGGACTGGATCGCCACGCACGCCGGCGTGACGCGCGCGCCGACGGGGCACTCGATCCCGCCGATGCTCACGCCGTTCACCCTGCGCGGCGTCACGCTGCCCAACCGCATCGTCGTCTCGCCAATGGCGCAGTACTCGTGCGTCGACGGCCTGCCCGGCGACTACCACCTCGTCCACCTCGGCGCGCGCGCGATGGGCGGCGCCGGCATGGTCGTCGCCGAGATGACGTGCCCGACACCCGACGCCCGCATCACCCCGGGGTGCCCCGGCTTGTGGAGCGCGGCGCAGCGAGACGGCTGGAAGCGCGTCGTCGATTTCGTGCACGCGAACAGTTCGGCGAAGATCGCGATGCAGCTCGGCCACGCCGGTGCCAAAGGCTCGACTCGCGTGCCGTGGGAAGGCGAGGACCAGCCGCTCGCCGACGGCAACTGGCCGCTCGTCTCGGCCTCGCCGCAGCAGTATCTCGACGGCGTCAGCGACTGGTCGCGTTCGATGACGCGCGCCGACATGAACCGCGTCACGGAAGATTTCGTTCGCTCGGCATGCCTCGCCGCCGAGGCCGGCTTCGACTGGCTCGAGCTGCACTGCGCGCACGGCTACCTGCTCTCGTCGTTCATCTCGCCGCTCACCAACCAGCGCACCGACTGTTACGGCGGCTCGCTCGATAACCGCCTGCGCTACCCGCTTGAAGTCTTC
Organism: Burkholderiales bacterium; assembly: GCA_038241255.1. Taxonomy (GTDB): domain Bacteria; phylum Pseudomonadota; class Gammaproteobacteria; order Burkholderiales; family Burkholderiaceae_C; genus Schlegelella_A. Next base: position 32,053 of record JBBRFW010000040.1, read on the forward strand.
GCCGCGGTGCGCAAGGTCTGGCCGAAGCGGCTGCCGATCTCGGTGCGAATCTCGGCGCACGACTGGGTCGAGGGAGGCATAACGCCCGACAACGCGGTCGAGATTGCGCGCGCTTTCAAGGCCGCCGGCGCCGACATGATTGACTGCTCCTCCGGCCAGGTCAGCAAGCGCCAGCAGCCGATCTATGGACGCATGTACCAGACGCCGTTCGCCGACCGCATCAGGAACGAAGCGGGCATCCCGACGATCGCCGTCGGCGCGATCTCCGAGGCCGACCACGTCAACAGCATCGTCGCCGCCGGTCGCGCCGACCTGTGCGCGGTGGCGCGGCCGCACCTCGCGAACCCGTCGTGGACGCTGCTCGAGGCCGCCAAAATTGGCTACACCGACGTCGTCTGGCCGAAGCAGTACCGCTCGGCCAAGACCCAGCTCGAGCGCAACCTCGAGCGCGAGAAGTCGATAGTGGCGCAGGCCGGCGCGGTCTCGCCGCTGGAAGCCGCCAATCGCGCCCTCGGCGTCTGACTCGATCATGAAGAACGATCCATCGCACGACGTCCTGCGTGAAGCCGACGGCCTGGGCGCCGAGGCGCGCGCCGGCCGCGGCGACCATGCGGTGCTGCGTCTCTGGCTGCGCCTGCTCGCGAGTACGACGCAGATCGAGAACGAGGTGCGGCGCCGCCTGCGCGAGCGCTTCGGCATCTCGCTGGCGCGCTTCGACTACCTGGCGCAGCTCGACCGCACCCGGGGCGGCCTGCGCATGAGCGAGCTCTCGCGCCTGCTGATGGTGACCGGCGGCAACGTCACCGGCCTCACCGACGAGCTCGCGCGCGATGGGCTCGTGATCCGCGAGGCGAGCCCCGACGACGGCCGCGCCTGGATCGTGCGGCTCACGCCGAAGGGCAAGAGCAGCTTCGCGGCCATGGCCGACGAGCACGAGCGCTGGATCCGCGAGCTC
>JBBRFW010000041.1:0-32593 GCA_038241255.1 Burkholderiales bacterium
CATCGCCGCCATGAAGGCGCAGATGGTCTCGCTCGGCCTGGCCTTCGACTGGAGCCGCGAGGTCACGACCTGCGACCCCGACTACTACAAGTGGAACCAGTGGTTCTTCCTGAAGATGCTCGAGGCCGGCATCGCCGAGCGACGCACGCAGATCGTCAACTGGGATCCGGTCGACCAGACGGTGCTCGCCAACGAGCAGGTCATCGAGGGACGGGGATGGCGCTCGGGCGCGCTGGTCGAAAAGCGCGAGATCCCGGGCTACTACCTGAAGATCACCAAGTACGCCGACGAGCTGCTCGAATGCGTGCAGAACGGCCTCCCAGGCTGGCCCGAGCGCGTCAGGGTGATGCAGGAGCACTGGCTCGGCAAGAGCGAGGGCGTGCGCTTCGCCCTCCTCCACGACATCGCCGACGATCACGGCAAGCTCATCGACGACGGCAAGCTCTGGGTCTTCACGACGCGCGCCGACACCATCATGGGCATGACCTTCTGCGCCGTCGCGCCCGAGCATCCGCTGGCGCTGCGCGCAGCGGCGAGCACCCCCGCCGTCGCCGCCTTCCTGGAGTCGTGCAAGTCGGGCGGCACGACCGAGGCGGAGGTCGCGACGCAGGCCAAGCGCGGCATCGACACCGGCCTCTTCGTCCGGCATCCGCTCAGCCAACAGCGCATTCCGCTCTGGGTCGGCAACTACGTCCTGATCCACTACGGCGACGGCGCCGTGATGGGTGTGCCCGCGCACGACGAGCGCGACTTCGCCTTCGCCCGGCAGTACGGCATCGACCTCCTGCAGGTGATCCACGTCGACGGCAAGGAGTTCTCGTACGAGCGGTGGCAGGACTGGTACGCCGACACCTCGTGCAGCGTGACGGTCAACTCCGACGTCTACAGCGGCCTCGCCTACGAGGTCGCCGTCGATGTGGTCGCCGCGGCGCTAGAGCATCGCGGACTCGGCGGCAAGCAGACCACCTGGCGTCTGCGCGATTGGGGCATCAGCCGCCAGCGCTACTGGGGCACGCCGATTCCGATCGTCCACTGCGAGGTCTGCGGCGTCGTGCCGGTGCCCGAGAAGGACCTGCCGGTCGTTCTCCCCGAGGACCTGATCCCCGACGGCTCGGGCAGCCCGCTCGCCAGGCATGCGTCTTTCCTGAACGTGGCGTGCCCGACCTGCGGCCGCCCGGCACGGCGCGAGACCGACACGATGGACACCTTCGTGGACAGCGCGTGGTACTTCATGCGCTATTGCGATCCGCACCTCGAACGGTCGATGGTCGGCGCCGGCACCCGCTACTGGATGCCGATGGACCAGTACATCGGCGGCATCGAGCACGCGATCCTGCACTTACTCTACGCGCGCTTCTGGACCAAGGTGATGCGCGACCTTAAGCTGGTCGACGTCGACGAGCCGTTCACCCGGCTGCTCACGCAAGGCATGGTGCTGAACCATGTCTGGGCCCGGACGACTGCGCAGGGCGGCATCGAGTACTTTCCGCCCGGCCAGATCACCCCCGACGACAAAAGCGACCCCGGCGGGGTCGACCCCTCCCGCTCGGAGAGAAGCGTCGGGGAGGGGGCGATTCCTGTCGCCGGAGGCGTGCGCTCCGGCCGCCTCGCGGACGGAACGCGCGTCTCCTACCGGGGCATGCTGAAGATGGGCAAGACCGAGCGCAACGGCGTCGATCCCCAGGACATCATCGACCGCTACGGCGCCGACACGGCGCGCCTGTTCGTCATGTTCGCGGCTCCGCCGGAGCAGTCGCTCGACTGGAACAACGCCGGCGTCGAAGGCGCGAACCGCTTTCTCAAGCGCCTCTGGAAGTTCGCGGCGCGGCAGGCCGACACGATCGACTCGGCGCCGGCGCGCCAGTCCGCCGCCGGCCTGGCGCCGGTGCTGCGTCACGAGATCCATTCGGTGCTGAAGCAGGTCAGCTACGACTACGACCGGATGCAATACAACACCGTCGTGTCGGGGGCCATGAAGCTGCTCAACGCGCTCGAGGCCGCGGGCACCGCGGCGGCCGCGCCGCTGCGCGAGGGCCTGGGCATCCTACTGCGCGTGCTCTATCCGGTCTGCCCGCACACGACCTGGACGCTTTGGAACGAGCTTGGCTTCGCGGCCGAGCACGGGAGCCTGCTCGACGGGCCCTGGCCGAAGGTCGACGACCGCGCGCTGGCGCAGGACGAAGTCGAGTTGATGCTGCAGATCAACGGCAAGCTGCGCGGCTCGATCCGCCTCGCTGCGGGAGCCGACAAGGCCGACATCGAAGCCGCCGCGCTGGCATCGCCGGAATTCGCGAAGTTCGCCCAGGGACGACACGCGAAGAAGGTCATCGTCGTCCCGGCGCGACTGGTCAACGTCGTCGTCTGATGCGGCGGCGCCTCCTCCTCGGCGCCGCCGTCACGCTCCCCGGCTGCGGCTTCACGCCGAAGCGCGCTCCCGAGCTCAGCTTCAGGACCATCCAGCTGACCGGCTTCGGCGCCCGCTCGCCGCTCGCCGCGGAGCTCCGGACCCAGCTCCAGGCCAGCCCCACGACGCGGGTGGTCGAATCGCCCGCCGACGCGCAGGTCGTGGTGCAGGCGCTCTCCGAGACGCGCGAGAAGGTCGTCGTCGCGCAGACCGCTGCCAACCAGATCCGCGAGTTCGAGCTCCGCCTGCGCTTCAACTTCCGGGTTCGCAGCAGCACCGGCAAGGACCTGATCGCCGACAGCGAGATCCTGCAGCGCCGCTCGCTCACCTACATCGAGAGCGCGGCGCTCGCCAAGGAACAGGAAGAGGCGTTCCTGTACCGGGCGATGCAGAGCGACATCGTCTCGCAGGTCCTGCGTCGCCTCGCCTCCGTGCGCCTGCTCTGATGCAGCTGCCCGCGGACCGTCTCGCCGAGCATTTGAAACGTGACCTGCGCGCGGCCTACACGGTGTGGGGCGACGAGCCGCTGCTCGCGCAGGAAGCGGGCGACACGATCCGCGCCGCGGCGCGCGCCGCCGGCTGCAGCGAGCGCCAGGTCCACACCGTCGCCGGCGCTCACTTCGACTGGAGCGGCCTGCTCGGCGCATCGCAGGCGCTCAGCCTCTTCGCCGATCGACAGCTGGTCGAGATCCGCATCCCTTCCGGCAAGCCCGGCAAGGATGGCTCCGAGGCGCTGCAGCGCTACAGCGAGATCGCGATTGCCGGCGGCGGCCGCGACGTCGTCACGCTGGTGCAGCTGCCGCGGCTCGATCGCTCGCAGCAATCGAGCGCCTGGTTCAGCGCGCTCGACCGCGCCGGCATCACGATTCGCGTCGATCCAATCGAGCGCAAGGCGCTGCCTTCGTGGATCGCCGGACGGCTCGCCGCGCAGGGACAGCACGTCGCCGCCGGCGAGGCCGGCCAGCGCGCGCTCGCTTTCTTCGCCGATCTCGTCGAGGGCAACCTGCTTGCCGCGCACCAGGAGATCCAGAAGCTCGCCCTGATCTATCCGGCGGGCGAGCTCGGCTTCGAGCAGATCGAGAGCGCCGTCCTCAACGTCGCGCGCTACGACGTCTTTCGCCTCGGCGAGGCCGTCCTGGCCGGCCAGGCCGGGCGTGCACTGCGCATGCTCGAGGGCCTGCGCAGCGAAGGCGAGGCGCCGGTGCTCGTCCACTGGACGCTGGCCGAGGACATCCGCGGACTCAAGCGTGTCAAGGACGCGCTCGGCGCCGGCCGGCCCTTGCCGCTCGCCCTTCGCGAAGCGCGCGTTTGGGGCGCCAAGGAGCGCGTCTTCGAACGCGCCGTGACGCTGATGAGCGAGTCGACGCTCGCCCACCTCCTCGACGCCGCCCACGTCTGCGACGGGCTGATGAAGGGCCTCGAGCATCCCGACTGGCCGCGCGATCCATGGGAAGCGCTCAAGCGCCTCGTGCTGCTCCTCGCCGAGCAGACCGCGCGCGTCGGCGTCAAGCCGATCGCGCGCATGGCGCTCAGCGCCTGAGGCATCGGCGCGGCGCGGCCGGCTCCGCCGCGAGACGCGCCAGCAGCAACTCGAAGGCGCGAACCACCGATTGCTCGCGCACGGCGGCGCGATCGCCGCCGGCATTCAGCAGCGTCGCCTCGGCGGCCCCTCCGCGCCCCGCCGTCGCGATCCACACCGTCCCGACCGGCTTCGCCGGGCTGCCGCCGCTCGGGCCGGCGATGCCGGTGACCGCGACCGCGAAGCGTGCCGGCGAGCGCGCGAGCAAGCCTTCGGCCATCGCCTGCGCCACTTCTGCGCTGACGGCGCCGCAATCGGCAATGAGCGAAGGCGGGACGCCGAGCAGTTCGCTCTTGGCGGCGTTGGAGTAGGTGACGACGCCGCGCTCGAACCACGCGCTCGAGCCGGCGCGCGCCGTGCACGCGGCGGCGATCAGCCCGCCGGTGCAGGACTCGGCGCTCGCCAACATCGCGCCGCGCGCCGCGAGCGCCGCCGCGAGCTGCGCGACCAGGCCTTCGACGGGCTCCGCTGCCATCATACGAAGCGCCAGATCGCGATCACGAACAGCGTGCACAGCGCGGCCACCACGTCATCGAAGACGATGCCGAAGCCTTGCGCCCAGCCGATCGGCGCGCCGCGCCGCCCCTTGAAGCGCTGGTCGGCCCACGCCACCGGACCGGGCTTGGCGGCGTCGAAGACACGAAAGAGCACGAACGCGACCGCTTGGGCGACGAACGACGTCGGCGTGACCAGCCACAGGATCAGCCAGAAGGCGACGACCTCGTCCCAGACCACCACCGAGGGATCGGCCTGGTCGAGATGGCGCGCGGTGACGGTGCACGCCCACCAGCCGACGAGCGTCGCGACGAGGATCACGACGCCGCGCGCCGCTTCGCCGAGAACGGGCGCGGCGAGCGCATAGACGATCCAGGCCCAGAGCGTTCCGGCCGTGCCCGGGGCGATCGGCGCCAGGCCGCTGCCGAAGCCGAGGCCGATCAGGTGCGCCGGGTGCGCGACCAGGAAACGCCACCCCGGCCGGCGCCCGACGCCCACGAGCGGCGGATGAAGCGCAGGGTCGGCCGTCATCGTCGCTCCATCAAGCCCGAAAGTGATCGAACGACCCGAACTCGCTCACCACCGTATCGCCCCCGCCATCGACCAAACGCAGGCCCGTGCCGGCCTCGATGCGGCCGACCCGCGTGACCGCGACGCCGGCGCTTGCGGCGGCGGCGGCGACGGCATCGCGGCGCGAGGGCAGGGCAGTGAACAACAGCTCGTAGTCGTCGCCGCCCGCGAGCAGGCATTCGCGCCGCAGCGCGAGCGGCTGCGCAGCGAGAACAGCGCTGTGCGGCAGCGCCTCGATGTCGACCACCGCGCCGACGCCGGACCGGCGCAGCACGTGGCCGAGGTCGCCGGTGAGCCCGTCGGACACGTCGATCACGCTCGTCGCCAAGCCGCGCAGGCCGATGCCGAGCGCGGTGCGAGGCTTCGGCAGCTCCATCGCCTGGCGCACCTGGCCGAAGGCTTCGGCGTCGAGCGCCACCTGCCCGCGAAACGCTTCCAGGGCGAGACGAGCGTCGCCGAGCGTGCCGCTGACGTAGAGATCGTCGCCGGGTCGAGCGCCCGAGCGCAGCAGCGCGGCGCCGGCGGGCAGCTCGCCGAAGACGGTGACGCAGACGGCCAGGGGCCCGCGGGTGGTGTCGCCGCCGATCAGCTCGCACGCCTCGCGGTCGGCGAGCGCAAAGAGGCCGCGGGCGAAGGCGGCGAGGAAGGCTTCGTCGGCGCGCGGCAAAGCCAAGGCCAGCGTGAACGCGACCGGGCGCGCGCCGCACGCGGCGAGGTCGCTCAGGTTGACGGCGAGGGCCTTGTGGGCGAGCCGGTCCGCCGGGACGGTCGAGAGAAAGTGGCGTCCCTCGATGAGCATGTCGGTCGATACCGCGAGCGTTGTCCCGGGAGTCGGCTGCAGGAGCGCGCAATCGTCGCCGACACCGAGCGTGGCGCGCCGCGCCGGCCGCGTGAAGAAGCGCTCGATGAGCTCGAATTCGCCGAAGTCAGGCATGTCGCGGCCGATTATCGGCGCCGGCCGCGGCGCCACGGCCGGCACCAAGGGGAACATCCCGTTCGCTCGACGGCGCCGATCTGCAATGATGGCCGGCGGCCGCGCCGCGGCCCGCTTCACGCCTTGCTCCCGAGCGAAATCATGTCGAACTCCGAACAGAAAGCCGCCGAACTGCGCCAAGCCGCGCTCGACTATCACGAGTTCCCGACGCCGGGCAAGGTCGCCATCGCAGCGACTAAGCAACTCGTCAACCAGCACGACCTCGCGCTCGCGTACTCGCCGGGCGTCGCCGCGGCGTGCGAGGAGATCGTTGCGAATCCGGCCAACGCCTTTCGCTACACGTCTCGCGGCAACCTTGTCGCGGTGATCACCAACGGCACGGCGGTGCTCGGCCTCGGCGACATCGGCCCGCTCGCCGCCAAGCCGGTGATGGAGGGCAAGGGCGTGCTGTTCAAGAAGTTTGCCGGGATCGACGTCTTCGACATCGAGGTGAACGAGAAGAACCTCGACAAGCTGATTGACCTCATCGCCGCGCTCGAGCCGACCTTCGGCGGCATCAATCTCGAGGACATCAAGGCGCCCGACTGCTTCTATGTCGAGCGCGCGCTGCGCTCACGGATGAACATACCGGTCTTCCACGACGACCAGCACGGCACCGCCATCGTCGTCGGCGCCGGCGTGCTCAACGCGCTCAAGGTGAGCGGCAAGAAGATCGACGAGGTCAAGCTCGTCACCTCGGGCGCCGGCGCCGCTGCGCTGGCCTGCCTGGGCCTACTCGTCAAGCTCGGCATCCCGCGCGAGAACATCTGGGTCACCGACCTCGCCGGCGTCGTCTACAAGGGGCGGACCGAGCTAATGGACGAAGACAAGATCGTCTTTGCCCAGGCGACGCCGCACCGCACCCTCGCCGAGGTGATCGCCGGTGCCGACATCTTCCTCGGCCTGTCGGCGGCCGGCGTCCTGAAGCCGGAGATGGTGGCCATGATGGCGCCGCGGCCGGTGATCTTCGCGCTCGCCAATCCAACGCCGGAGATCCTGCCCGAGGAGGTCCATGCGGTACGCAAGGACGCGATCGTGGCCACTGGGCGCACCGACTATCCGAACCAGATCAACAACGTCTTGTGCTTCCCGTACATCTTCCGCGGCGCGCTCGATTCCGGCGCAACCACGATCACGGTCGAAATGGAGATCGCGGCCGTGCACGCCATCGCCGAGCTCGCGCAGGCGGAACTGAGCGAGGTCGTCACCGCGGCTTATGCCGGCGCAACGCTCAGCTTCGGCCCCGAGTACCTTATCCCGAAGCCGTTCGATCCGCGTCTGATGATGCGCATCGCGCCGGCGGTCGCCAAGGCGGCCGAAGAGTCAGGCGTCGCAGCGCGGCCGATCGCCGACATGGAGGCCTACCGGGCGAAGCTGCAGACCTTCGTCTATGCGTCGGGGACGACCATGCGGCCGATCTTCAACCTCGCCAAGGCGGCGCTGAAGAAGCGCATCGCCTTCGCAGAGGGCGAGGAGGAGCGCGTGCTGCGTGCGGTTCAGGTAGTAGTCGACGAGAACCTCGCCCGGCCGACCCTTATCGGCCGACCCGACGTGATCCGGCAGCGCATCGCCAAGTTCGGCCTGCGCTTGCAGGCCGAGCGCGACTACGACCTGGTCAACACCGAGAACGACCACCGATACCGGGCCTATTGGCAGAGCTACCAGGAGATGACGGCGAGGAAGGGCGTGACCGCGCAGCTCGCCAAGATCGAGATGCGGCGCCGCCTGACGCTGATCGGCTCGATGCTGCTGAAGACGGGCGAGGTCGACGGGATGCTGTGCGGGACATGGGGATCGACCGCCATCCACCTGCACTACATCGACCAGGTGATAGGCCTGCGCGAAGGCGCCAAGACCTACGCCTGCATGAACGGCCTGATCCTGCCCGGCCGGCAGGTGATGCTCGTCGATACCCACGTCAATTACGACCCGACCGCCGAACAGCTCGCCGAGATCGCGGTCATGGCCGCCGAGGAGATGATGCGCTTCGGCCTGCGCCCGAAGGCGGCGCTGCTGTCGCACAGCAACTTCGGCTCGAGCAACCAGCCGTCGGCGGTCAAGATGCGCGAGGCGCTGGCGCTGCTGCAGGCGCGCGCCGCCTGGCTGGAGGTCGACGGCGAGATGCACGGCGACACCGCGCTCGACCCCCACTATCGTCACGAAATCATGCCGGCGAGCCCACTCACTGGCGAAGCCAACCTGCTTGTGCTGCCCAACATCGACGCCGCCAACATCTCCTACAACCTGCTCAAGACAGCAGCGGGCGGCGGCATCGCGATCGGCCCGGTGCTGCTCGGCGCCGCCCTCCCCGTCCATATCCTGACCCCGTCGGCGACGGTGCGTCGCATCATCAACATGACAGCGCTCGCCGTCGCCGACGCAAACGCGGCCCGGTGAGTAAATATCGCGCCCCGGTGCGACGGAGGCGATTCGATCCATTGAGATTGGTCGCTACTTATAAATAATGTAAGCGCATACTTAATCCCTTCCGTATGTGCCCAAATTTGAGGCAAAGGGTTGAGGTTTCTGCACCGATTCGGTAACATCCGGCGATTATTTTTCAGGGATTTCCCGTGGTTTTGTCGGGTTGGCTGCAGCTGTCGCGGCCACTGCTCCAGTGGGGAGCGGGCGTCGGTGTCGCAGGGTTGCTGTCGATCGGGGCGGTCCAGGCACGAGAGCATTCGCCCGTTCCGCAGGCGGTCCCCCTCGCCGCCTTGCCGGCGGAAGCGCGCTCGGTCGAGCAAGCCATCCGCCGAGGCGGACCGTTCGCTTTCCCGAAAGACGGCATCGTCTTCGCCAATCGCGAGCGCTTGCTTCCAGGCCAGCCGCGCGGCTTCTACCGCGAGTACACCGTTCCTACGCCGGGCGCTCGCGACCGCGGCGGTCGCCGCATCGTTTGCGGCGGGCCGCAGCCGACTGAACCGCAAGCGTGTTACTACACCGCCGATCACTACTCCAGCTTTCACCGGATTTCGCCATGAGCGCAGTTGTTTCAGCCATTTTTCTTGAACAGGAGGAACGCGACATGCTCTTGCAGACAGTCCGTCCGAATATCGTGCAGTCGATCCGTGCCTACCGGGTCGACGATCTGATGCACGCGGCGCGCCACGCCGACCAGCACTTTCTCTACGCGAATCTGACTACGGCACAGTCGAAGCAGGATGTCCTCGAAGCCATCGCCGATTCGTTCACCTTCCCGGCACACTTCGGCAAGAACCTCGACGCGCTGTTCGACTGCATGACCGATCTCGTCCACAAGGCCGGTGCGCAGCCGGGCTTCGTGGTCGTCCTCGAGCAGCTTCCCGACAACCCGCGCTTCGATCGCGAGGCGCGCGAGCAGTTGCTCGACGTGTTCCGCGACGCGGCGGACTTCTGGGCGGAACGAAAAGTCCCGTTCAGGTGCTTCTATTCTTTTCAGTAGCCCGCTCCCAAGAATCAGGGTCATGGGAGCGGGCGACGGAAGTGGCCCCCGGAGCACAAAACGTCAACGGCAGCGACAAGCCGGTGAAGTCCGCCAAGTCGGCGGCGAACAGTAGTTTCGGTGCGAACATGCCGGTGATGAGCAGTGCGTTCGACACGGCGTGGGTTGAGGCGGCCTAGAAACCTCAACCCACCCCCGCGGCCGGTCAGGATCGCTCCCTGCCCGCTGCGTTCCTCTCCCTGCGAGAGGAAGGGACTGACCCCTCCGGTGTCGTTTTTTTGAGTGCGACCGTGAGGGCGATCCATTCGTCGACCGGGACTTCCTCGGCGCGGCGCTGCAGGTCGAAGGGCTGATCGGACTGGCGTGCATCGAGCCAGCGACCGACGGTGTGGCGCAGAAGCTTCCTCCGTTGCGAGAAGCCGACCGTGACGAGCTCGCGCAGGAGCGCCGGTTCGACGTCGTCGCGCAACGGCAGCGGCGTCATGCGCAGCACCGCGGAATCGACGCGCGGCGGTGGGTCGAACGACTCCGGTGGCACATCGAGGAGCGTCTCGATCTCGTAGCGCCACTGCAGCATGACGGTGAGCCGGCCGTAGTCCTTGTTGCCGGGCAATGCGGCGATGCGGTCGACGACCTCCTTCTGCAGCATAAAGTGCTGGTCCTCGACGGCGTGGCTCGCTTCGAGCAGATGGAACAGGATCGGCGTCGAGATGTTGTAGGGCAGGTTGCCGACGACGCGCAGCTTTGCGCTCGACGCGGCGGGCAGGCGAGCGAAGTCGACGTTCAGCACATCGGCCTCGATGACGTCGAGACCGGGCGTCCGGCGCAGTCTCGCGGCCAAGTCGCGATCGAGCTCGATCACCGTCAGCGCGCCGCTGCGCTCGAGCACAGGCGCGGTCAGCGCCCCCCGGCCCGGGCCGATCTCCACGAGCGCTTGGCCCGGCCGCGGATCGATCGCATCGACGATCCGGTCGATGATCGAGCCGTCGACGAGGAAATGTTGGCCGAAGCGCTTCCTCGCGTGCTGCACGGCGGTGCGTTTCGCGCTGAGCGAGCTCGCGCCGGGGCCGCTACTGCGGCGGGTCGCGGTACTCGATGTAGGCACGGCCGCGCAGGTCACGCAGCCATTCGGCGAAGGCCGCTTCGAACTTCTGTTCACGCAGGATGTTCCTGGCCTGCTCGCGCAGCTGGCGATTGTCGAGCGTCGTCTGGCGCCGATCGACGACCTGGATCAGGTGCAGCCCGAAGCGCGTCGTCACCGGATCGGAAATGCCGCCGACCGGAAGCGAAGACACCACTTCCTCGAACTCCGGGACGAACGAGCCGGGCGCGGCCCAGCCGAGGTCGCCACCCTGCGCCGCGCTGCCGTCCTCCGAGTTCTCGCGGGCGAGCTGCTCAAAGGTGCGCGCGCCAGACAGGATGTCTCGCTTGAACTGGACCAGCCGACGCGCCGCCGCTTCGGGCGTCAGCTCGGGCGAAGGCCGCAGCAGGATGTGCCGGGCGCGCGATTGGTCGACGGTGAATGCGGCGCTCTCCTTGCGCTCGACGACCTTGAGGACGTGGAAGCCCGCGCCGCTGCGGATCAGTTCCGGCGCGATCTCGCCCGCGCGCAGACGCTGCGTGGAGCGAACGAACAGCTCGGGTAGCCGATCGAGCGGGCGCAGGCCGATCTCGCCGCCCTGGGCGCGGTTGTTGTCGTCGGAGACCTCGCGCGCGACGGTGGCGAAGTCTTCGCCGCCGCGAACACGCTTCAGCGCCGCCTCGGCGCGGCCGCGCCGCTCGGCGACGACGCCTTCGGACGCGCCGTCAGGCACGCCGACGAGGATCTGTGCGACATTGATCTGCCCGCCGATGCCGGCGGCGGCACGGCGCTTCTCGACCAGGTCGTCGATTTCGGCGTCGCTGATCTTGATCCGGCTCACCACCTCGCGCTCGCGCACGCGCTCGACGAGCAGCTGGTCGCGGATGTTGTCGCGGAACTTGGGGAACGGGATGCCCTCCTGGCGGAGCCTCTCGCGCAGCTGCGCCAGGGTGAGCTGGTTCTGGGTCGCTACGTTGGCGACCGCCCGATCGAGCTCGGGATCGTCGATGCGGGCGCCGCTCTCGCGCGCATTGGTGACCAGCACGCGCTCGTCGACGAGCGTGTCGAGCACCTGCTTGCGCAACGCCGAGGCCGGCGGCAAGGGGGTGCGGTTGCGTGCCGCCTCGTCGCGCACGCGCGCCAGCCGCTGCTGCACTTCGCTGGCGGTAACGAGCTCCTGATTGACGACGGCCACGATGTAGTCGCCGGTCTGGGCGGCGGCATAGGCGGCAGCGACGCACAGTGCCCCCGCGGCCACGGCGCGCCGGCAGAGGAGTTGAAAGTCAGTCATAGGGAGTAAACGGTGACGTCGTCGTGCGCTCGTCGCGCAGGAGCTGATAGCCCGGCACATTGTCCTTCAAGACCTTGAGCGGATTTGATCCGAGCTGGGACAGCCCCACGAGTTCCAGTTGCAGCAGCAAACGCGTCGTCGCCTCGCTGCGGCCAGTCGACAGCCGCTCGACCACGAGCCGGCCGATCCAGCAGCCAGCGTCGTACTCGAGCCCGACGATCGAATCGGTGAAGCGGCTGTCGCGCGTGCTGTAGTTGACGTGGCCAACGCTGTACAGCGTGCCGCTGCAGCCCCTGCCGGGAGCGGCGGCGCTCTCGCGGCCCCGGGCGGGGCCGTACACCGGCCATTGCCAGCCGAGCTCGACCTGCTCCGACAGGCTCCGCGTCAGCCGATACGTCAGGCTGACGGTCCGATACGGCCCGGGCGAATAGCGCACGCTGGCCAGCGAGCGCTCGATGCGGTGGCTGTCCGGGTTGAACTGCGCCGACGTGTCGAAGTCCCAGCGCGGCACCAGGCTGGTCGAGCCGAAGACGAGGACGTCGGAGTAGCGCTGCGTCAGCGGCACGACGTCGGGCGTGATCCGCTGGTCGCGGAAGCGGTAGCGCTGGGCCAGGCCGACGCGCAGCGCCTCGGCGCCGGTGTCGGGATCGAGCACGCGCGAGATCACTCCGGCGGTCAGCTGGTTCGAGTCGGAGACGCGGTCGACGCCGGAGAACGAATTCTCGGTGAACAGCGAATCGAAGTTGAAGTCCTTCGACGCGGCGTCGAAGTTCGGCAGGTCCTCCTGGCGCCGATACGGCGTGTTAACGTAAAAGAGGCGCGGCTCCAGCGTCTGCCGTACAGCACGACCGAAGAGGCTGGTCTCGCGCTCGAGCGTCCATGCGCTGTCGACGCTGACCGTCGGAATCACGCGCGAGGCGCTGCGCCGACCGTCGGCAAGCGGCATGTCGAGCGCATAGCTCGCGGCGTTGAACGAGAGCTTCGGCGTGAACGACCAGCCAGGCGACAAGTACGGGCGGGCGATGCTGCCGAGCGCATGCGTGCGCAGCCCCGTCTGGCGATTGGCGAGGTAGCGATCGTTGGGGTTGGCGAAACGGTTCAGCTCGGTCTCGAAGCCGACGTCGAACCCGCCGCGCAACGGACCCGCGTAGCGCGTGCCGATCTGCGGCGCGCGATCGTACGGAGAATCGATCCGCGTCGTCGGGTCGACCGTCTGCAGCACCTGCCAGCGGAGCGCGCGCGCGTACGTCGACCAGTCGCCGAACGGCCGCGTCAGCAGCAGGTCGGTCTGCAGGAGGCGTGGCGTCAGGCTCTTCACCTCGCCCGGAAAATCCTTCCAGTAGTCGTCGTCCGAGACGCGCATCGCGCGCAGCTGCACGTAGGCGTCGTACGGCAGCGCGCCCTCGTGATCGGCGCGCAGCGAATAGCGCGAGCGCTCGGCCACGGCGTCGCGCGGCATGATCTTCGCGTCGACCGAGCCGAAGAACGTCGGCTCGAGGTAGCGGAACTCGCTGTCGAGCGACGGCCCGCGCCGCACGCTTTCCTGCATCGTGAAGGTCGCGTCGCGGTTCGGAGCGATGTTCCAGTAGTACGGGATCGCCGCCTGGAAGCCGCTCCGGCTGTCGATGCCGAAGCTCGGCGGCAGGAATCCGGACTTGCGCTCTTCGCTGAGCGGAAAGCTGAGCACCGGCGAAGCGAGGATCGGAACGCCGTAGAAGCGCAGCACCGCGTCGCGAGCGACGCCCTCGTTGGTCTCGTTGTCGATGCGCAGCTCGCCGGCCTTGAGGATCCACACCGGCTCGCCGTCGCCGTCGGCGATGGTGCAGCTCGAGTAGGTGGCCTCGCTCGCGACGACGCGCTGGTCGTCGAGGAACTCGATCAGCCGTGCCTTGCCGCCGGCCCCGGTGCGCGCGAAGCGATACGTCGGCGCGCGGAAGAATCCCTCGAATCGCTCGACCTTTAGCTGCAGCTCGGGGCCGCTGAAGACGTTGCCGTCGTGAGTGACGACGACATGGCCGGTCGCGCGCGCCAGGTCCTCCGCCTGGTCGTACGTGAGCTTGTCGGCGTGGATCACCACGCCGCCGCGTCGGAACTCGACGTCGCCTTCGGCTGAGGCGTCGAGATCGGGGCGGCCGCTCACCTCGGCGGCGCGCAGGATGATCGGCAGTCGCCGCGCGGCGTCGCCGCGCGCGGGCGGCAGCAGCGTCTCGGCCCGGCGCAGCTCGATGCCGGCGCGCGAAGCGGCGGCGGCCGCGCTTGCGGCGCCGGCAGGCGGCTCGGATTGCGCAGCAGCGTCGAAGGCGATAGCCATGAGGATCGTCGCCCACGCCGACGCGCCCATCCTTGGCCGGCCGCGGACGCTGGATCGTGAATCTTGGCGAGCGGCTGGACTCACTGGGCGAGGCGGGCGGGGACGCAGGCGCGAGGCCGGCTTTCGCATTCGGTTGCCGGACGTAGACGGTGCGCGGCCTTCGGCCGACCCGGCACCGATTTGTAGAATCGATTATCCACGAGGCGTTCACGCCCTCGCTCTCCGCCACGCCCCTTCGACCCGTGACCCCGCCTTCTTCGCCCGTCTCTCCGATCGCCTGGAGCGACGCTGCCCGCGCTGACGCGTTCTTCGCCTGGCTCGCCGACGTCGGGCCGCGCAACCGGCTCATCGCCTCGACCCTGCGGCCGGCGTCGAGCGACGCCAGCTTTCGCCGCTACTTCCGGGCCGACCGCGAGGCCGGCGGCAGCGTCATCGTCATGGACGCGCCGCCGCCGCAGGAAGACGTGCGTCCGTTCGTCCACGTCGCCGGCCTGATCGCCGCCGTCGGCCTGCATGCGCCGCGGGTGCTCGAGGCCGATCCGGGGCAGGGCTTCCTGCTTCTCGACGACCTCGGCAGCGAGCTCTACCTGCACGCGCTACAAGCCGCGCTGGCCAGCGGCGACATGCGCCGCGCCGACCGCCTCATGCGCGACGCGATCGCCGCGCTCGTCACCTGGCAGCTCAAGGTCCCCGGCGCGGCGCTGCCGCCCTACGACGATGCGCTGCTGAGGCGCGAGCTGGCGCTCTTTCCCGACTGGTGCGTCGCGCGCGAATGCGGTGTCGCATGGAGCGCGGCGGAGTCGGCGGTGTGGGCCGGCGCCTGCGACCAGCTGGTCGCGGCGGCGCTGGTGCAGCCGACCGTTGCCGTCCATCGCGACTGGATGCCGAGAAACCTGATGGTGGCCGAGCCCAACCCGGGGATTCTCGATTTCCAGGACGCCGTCGCCGGACCGATCGGCTACGACCTGGCCTCGCTCCTGCGCGACGCCTTCATTTCCTGGGACGAGGAGCAGGAGCTCGACTGGGCGATCCGCTATTGGGAGGCGGCGCGCACGGCGAAGCTGCCGGTCTCGGCTGATTTCGGCGAGCTCTGGCGCAACGTCGAATGGATCGGCTTGCAGCGCCACCTGAAGGTGCTCGGCATCTTCTCGCGCCTCAAGCACCGCGACGGCAAGCCGGCGTACAGCCGCGACCTGCCGCGTTTCTTCGCCTACGCGCACAAGGTCGCTTCGCGCTATTCGACGTTGCGCCCGCTCGCCCGCCTGCTCGAGCCGTTGATGGGCGCGACGACGATCGAAGCGTTTCACTGATCGCGCTCTCGCGCGAGAAGCGCGACGGTCGCGACAATCGCCGTTCGCGCCGCCGCCATGATCCGCCTGACCGAACTCCGCCTGCCGCTCGAGCATCCCGAAGCCGCGCTGCGCGTCGCGATCGTGAATCGCCTGGCCATCGACGATGCCGAGCTGCTCCGCTTCGAAGTCTTCCGGCGCGGCTACGACGCGCGCAAGAAGGCGGCGATCGTCCTCGTGTACACGATCGACTGCGAGGTCGCGGACGACGCGGCGCTGCTCGCGCGCCACCACGGCGACCCGCGTCTGCGGCCGGCTCCCGACACCGTTTACCGGCTGGTCGCTCACGCCCCGGCCGACTTCGCGACCGGCGGGCGGGCTCGGCCGGTCGTCATCGGCTTCGGGCCGTGCGGAATCTTCGCCGCGCTCATCCTCGCCCAGATGGGCCTGCGGCCGCTCGTGCTCGAACGCGGCCGTGCGGTGCGCGAGCGGACTCGCGACACCTGGGGCCTGTGGCGGCGCGGCGTCCTCGACCCCGAGTCCAACGTGCAGTTCGGCGAAGGCGGCGCGGGCACGTTCTCGGACGGCAAGCTGTGGAGCCAGATCAGCGATCCGCGCTTCCTCACGCGCAAGGTGATCGAGGAGTTCGTCCGCGCCGGGGCGCCGGAGGAGATTCGTTTCGTCGCCAAGCCGCACATCGGAACCTTTCGCCTGGTCGCCGTCGTCGAGCGGATGCGCCACGAGATCGTGCGCCTCGGCGGCGAAGTGCGCTTCGGCGCGCACATGAGCGACCTGCGCATCGAGGACGGCGCGGTGCGCGGCGTCATCGTGGGAAACGCCGGCGAGGAGATCGACGCCGAGCACGTCGTCATCGCGCCGGGCCACAGCGCGCGCGACACCTTCGCGATGATGCACGAGCGCGGCGTTTGTCTCGAGGCCAAGCCGTTCTCGATCGGCTTTCGCATCGAGCACCCGCAGTCGCTCATCGACCGAGCCCGTTTCGGCCCGAACGCCGGCCATCCGCTTCTCGGTTCGGCCGACTACCGGCTTGTCCACCACGCCAGGAACGGCCGCGCCGTCTACAGCTTCTGCATGTGCCCCGGCGGCACCGTCGTCGCCGCCACTTCGGAGCCCGATCGTGTCGTCACCAACGGCATGAGCCAGTACTCGCGCAACGAGCGCAACGCCAACGCGGGCATCGTCGTCGCCATCGCCCCCGCGGACTACGCCGTGCCGACTCACCCTCTCCAGGGCCGCGTCAGCCCGCTCGACGGCATCGCCTTCCAGCGCTTCTGGGAATCCCGCGCCTTCGAGCTCGGAGGCGGCGGCTACGTCGCGCCCGGCCAGCGCGTCGGCGACTTCCTGCGCGGCCAGGCATCGGCCGCATTCGGCGCCGTGCGGCCGTCCTACCAGCCCGGCGTTTGTTGCATCGACCTCGGTGCTCCTGGACGCACCGCCTTGCCCGATTACGCCATCGAAGCGATCCGCGAAGCGCTGCCTGCGTTCGAGCGTCAGATCCCCGGCTTCGCGATGGACGACGCGGTGCTGACGGGCGTCGAGACGAGGACGTCGTCGCCGCTGCGGGTGACGCGCGGCGTCGACGGCCAGGCTGTGAACGTGCGGGGCTTGTACCCGGCTGGCGAAGGCGCCGGCTATGCAGGCGGAATCATGTCGGCCGCCGTCGACGGCATCGAAGTCGCGGAGAAGGTCGCGAGAGAGATGGTCCGGGGAGGCGCGCGCGCGGGTTGAATGCCTCTGTTGGGGGTGTCGGGAGGCGCCGGTATCAATGTGCTCGTCTAGGCAGGGGTCATTCCCACGCTAGTGTCTCCCACGCAAGCCGCCATCACTTGGGCCACCGCGGCCGTCAGCTTCTTGCCATAAGGCACGTGCAGAAACTCGTTCGGGCCGTGGGCGTTGCTCTTCGGGCCCAGCACGCCGCAGACCATCATCTGCGCCTTTGGGAAGCTCTGCTGCAGCATCGCCATGAGCGGGATCGTGCCACCCTGGCCGATGAAGCCGCAGGGCGCGCCGAACTGCGCGTTCGAGGCGGCGTGCAGCGCGTTCTGGAGCCAGAGCGCCAGACTCGGCGCGTTCCAGCCGGTCGCGCCCGAGGCGATGTCGCCGCCGCGCGCGTCGGTGTGGAAGGTGACCTTGGCGTTGTACGGCGCGTTGTCCTCGAGCAGCTTCTTGAGCGCCTGGGCGGCGACGTTGCCGTCGACGAGCGGCGGCGTGCGCAGGCTCAGCTTAAACGCCGTGTAGGGGCGCAGCACGTTGCCCGCATCCTTCATCGCCGGAAAGCCGTCGACGCCGGTGACCGAGAGCGTCGGCTTCCATGTGCGGTTGACGAGCGCCTCGACCGGGTCGGTGGTCGTCGGCAGCGAGGGGCCGCCGTCGGCTCCGCATGCCCACGGGAAGCGCTTCCAGACTTCGTCGCCGAGGATTTTCGCGGTTGCCTTCGCCTGCTCTATGCGGTCGGCGGGAATCTCGCAATGGAAGCTCTCCGGGAGTAAGCGGCCGGTCTTGGAATCCTCGAGGCGATCGAGCACCTGGCGCAGGATGCGAAAGCTCGACGGCACCAGGCCGCTCGCGTCGCCCGAGTGCACGCCCTCGGTGAGGATCTCGACCTTGAGCGTGCCGGTGATGTTGCCGCGCAGGCTGGTCGTGAGCCAGAGCTGGTCGTAGTTGCCGGCGCCGCTGTCGAGGCAGACGACGAGGCCGATGTGGCCGAGGCGATCGCGCAGGGCGTCGACGTAGACCGGCAGGTCGGGCGAGCCGCTCTCTTCGCAGGTTTCTATCAGACCGACGCAACGCGGCCGCGCGATGCCTTGCAGGTCCAGCGCCTTGATCGCCGTGATCGCGGCGTAGATCGCGTAGCCGTCGTCGGCGCCGCCGCGGCCTTAGAGGAGGCCGTTCTCGTAGCGCGGCGACCACGGCCCGTAGCCGATCTTCCAGCCGTTGAACTCGGGCTGCTTGTCGAGGTGACCGTAAAGGCAGATCGTCTCGGCGCCAGAGTCGTTGCCGCCCGGCCGCGTCGCCGGGACGTCGAAGAAGATCACGGGGGTGCGGCCCTCGAGTCGAATCACCTCAAGCTCGAGCCCTCGCACCTGCTGGCGCTCGACCCAGGCGGCGGCGTCGCGAACGACGCGGTCGATGAAGCCGTGCTCCTTCCACTCGGCGTCGAACATCGGGCTCTTCGCGGGCACTTCGATGTAGGTCGTGATTTGCGGGACGATTTCGTCGTCCCAAACGCGCTCGGCGAAACGGCCGAGCGCCTCGGCCTCGTCCTTCTGGACCGGCTGCAACGGGTCGCGTGCGTTCACCTTGGGCTCCTCGACGGCGAAAAGTTCAGTGTATCGAGCCAGGCGGCCAGCAGTCGCAAGACCTCGTTCTGCTCGGGCTCGTTGAAGATCTCGTGGAACAGCAGCGCGAACGCGTGCGTGGTCACGACGCCGGGAGGCGCCGCCGCGGCGAACACCGCGCTGCCCGCCGGGACGACGCAGCGGTCGCTGCCGGCGTAGAGCAGGAGCGTCGGCACGCGCCAGCGCGGCGCGAGCGCGCGTACCGCGGTCCCGGCGTCGGCGAGGAAGCGGACCAGGCGCGGCGCGATGCGGTCGTGGACGAGCGGGTCGGCCCGATAAGCGGCGACGACCGCGGCATCGCGCGAAATCGCGTTGGCGTCCAGGCCGTTGCCGATGCCCAGGTTGGGCATCAACATCTCGAGGGTCGCGAGCAGGGCCCGCTTGGCCGGCGTCATGCCGATGTCGAGCGCGGGCGAAGACAGGACGAGCGCGTCGACGTCGCGTTGCCAGCGCGGCCGAGGCGATTCGAGCGCGCCGGCGACGAAGCGCGCGACGACGAGCCCGCCCAGGCTGTGGCCGAGAAGGACGAGCGGGCCGCGGGTCTCCGCCCGGACTGTGTCGACGACCGCGGCGAGGTCGACGAGCAGATCGTCTTCGGCGGCGATGCGGCCGCGCTCGCCGGGGCTCGCGCCGTGACCACGCTGGTCGTAGCCCGCGACGCTCCAGCCGCCGGCGTTCAGCCGCGCAGCGACGTGGGCGTAGCGGCCGATGTGCTCGCCGAGACCGTGGACGATGACAATCGTCCCACTGGCGTCGGCGAACGGCCAGTCGCGGCGCACCAGCGCCAGCCCGTCTCGCGTCGCAATCGTTCGTCTCATCGCTCACCTCCGACCATGACCGACACCACCACGGAATTCTTCGCACTCTCGCACGAGAACGGCATCGCCCACCTGCAGTTGAACCGGCCCGAGCGGATGAACACGATGACGCCGGCGTTCTTCCCGGCCGTCCGCGATGCCGTGCGCCGCCTCGATGGCGAGGGCGCGACGCGGGCGATGGTGATCTCGTCGACCGGCAAGCACTTCTCGGCCGGCATGTCGCTCGACGTCTTCGCCGGCAGCGACCTGGCGATGGGTGTGGCGACGGCGCGCGAGCGGCTTGCGTTCCAGGAGTCGCTGAGGAAGCTAATGGATTGCTTCACCGCGCTCGACGAAGCGCGCTTTCCGACGGTCTGCGCGATCCAGGGCGGCTGCATCGGCGGCGCGCTCGATCTGGCGACTGCGTGCGACCTGCGCGTGTGCAGCGCCGACGCCTTCTTCACCGTCCAGGAGATCTCGATCGGCATGGTCGCCGACCTCGGCGTCCTGCAGCGGCTGCCCAAGATCGTGCCGCAGGGCGTCGCACGCGAGATGGCCTACACCGGCGAGCGCCTCGGCGCCGAGCGCGCCCTCGCCGTCGGCCTCGTCAATGCCGTGCTGCCCGATGCCGCCGCGGCGCTCGGGCGAGCCATGACGTTGGCGCGGGCGATCGCCAGCAAGTCGCCACTCGCCATCGCCGGCACCAAGCTCGCACTCAACCAAGCGCGCGACCACTCGACCGCGTCGGCGCTGCAACAGATGACGTTGCTTCAGAGCGCCATCTTCGATACCGCCGAAATGGCGATCGCCATTTCCGCCTGGAAGGACAAGCGCAGTGCCGAGTTCGACGCGCTGGCGCCGGTCGCCCGGCCGTGATGTCCGCTCCTGTCGACGCGAGGAACTTCATGCCGACGCCTGCCGCTCGGCGATCGCTGGCTCTGTCTGGGCCGCTGCTCGCGGGATGCGTCGGCATCGCCTCGTAGAACGACAACCGCGTCACCCTGCTCGGCACCGGGTCGCCGGGCCGGTGATGAGTCGCTTCGGGCCCAGAGGTAACGGCGCCCAAGACCTTCCGCTGCGCCGGCATCGATCCCGCGCTCGGCGCGACGATCATCCCCATCACGCCACCGCCGAACAGGCGGGCGATGTTCGCGCGAAAATCAAGCTGAAGCTCGCGGTCTATTCGCACATCACCCGACCGGCAGCGACCGAGCAGGACGTCTTTGCGCCGACGGGTAAGACGTACGGCGGTCTCTTCGAGCTCGGCGAGGACCTGATGGTGATCGAGATGGGCGAGTCGGTCACCGCGTCCCGGCCGGCGGCAGCGCTACCGCGCGCGATGGCGCAAAGCGATCGCCCCCGTCAGTGCGGCGCTGGAATCGTCGGGTTCGAGGCGGCGGTGACTTCCGAGGCCTCGCGCCAGCCGCCGCCGAGCACGCGGTAAAGCGCCACGAGGTTCTGCAGCTGCAATGCCTGCGTCTGGACGAGTGCTTGCTGGGCGATGAAGAGCTGCCGCTGCGCATCGAGCGAATCGAGGTAGCTGGCAGCGCCGGCGCGATAGCGAAGGTCCGCGAGGCGATACGTGATCGCGAGCGCGTTGGTCTGCGCCGCCTGCGCCCGCAACTGTTCGCCGAGCGTGGCGCGGCCGGCCAGGGCGTCGGCGACCTCGCGGAACGCTGTCTGGATGGCGCGCTCGTACTGGGCGACAGCGATGTCGCGGTTGACCTTGGCGACGTCGAGGTTGGCCCGATTGCGCCCAGCGTCGAAGATCGGCTGCAGCAGCTGCGCGGTGCCGGTGAAGGCGAAGGTTCCGCTCTTGAATAGGCCCGACAGCTCGCTGCTCGCGCTGCCGAGATTGGCGGTCAGCGAAATGCGCGGGAAGAAGGCGGCGCGGGCAGCGCCGATGTTGGCGTTGGCGGCGAGCAGCTGCTCCTCCGAGGCGCGGACGTCGGGACGGCGAATGAGCAGGTCCGACGGCAGTCCCGCCGGCAGGTCGCCCGGGATCTGCTGCGGGTCGAGCGGCAGCGGCGCCGGCAGCTCTGACGGCAGGGCCTGGCCGACGAGCAGCACGAGCGCGTTCTCGTCGAGCGCGCGCTGGCGCTGCGACTGGGCCAGCGCGACTCGCGCGCCTTCGAGCAGCGACTCCGCCTGGCGGAAGTCGAGCTCGGACGAGGCGCCGTTGTCGAAGCGCAGCTTGGTGAGCCGCGTCGACTCGTCGCGCGTGCGCAGCGTCTCGCGCGTCACCCGGAGCAGCTCGTCGTCGGCGAGCAGGTTGAGGTAGGCGTTGGCGACCGACGCGATCAGGCTGATCTGCACCGCCTTCCTGTTCTCGGCGGTCGCGAAATACTGGGCCAGCGCCGCCTCGCTGAGATCGTGGACGCGGCCGAACAGGTCGAGCTCGTAGCCGCTGATCGCGAAGCCGACCGCGTAGGCGGTGGCGACGCGGCTGCCGATCGGCGTGCGCGAGACGGCGGCGCCGACGCCGACGGTCGGCAGCTGGTCGGCGCGACGCACCTGATAGAGCGCGCGCGTCTGCTCGATGTTGAGGACGGCGACGCGCAGGTCGCGGTTGTTGGCAAGGGCCAGCGCGATCAGCTGCTTCAGCCGGGCATCGGCGAAAAAACGCTGCCAGTCGATGTCGGCGGCGGCTTCGCTGCCCGGCGCGACGGCCGGCGTCGATTGGATCGGGTAGGTCGCCGGCACCGGCGCTGCCGGCCGCTCGTATTTCGGAATCAGCGAGGAGCAGCCGGCGAGCGCGAGGAGCGCGCTCGCCAGCGCGCAGACGAGCGCCCGGCGCGACGAGGCCTTACGCACGGCCGCCCTCCTCGGCGATCGGCGGCCGCTGAGTCGGCACCGGCTCGAGCGAGGCGGCGCCGGCCGTCGCGACGACCTTGCTCATGAAAACGCGCCGCACGACGACGAAGAAGACCGGAACGAAGAAGATCGCGAGCAGCGTCGCCGTGAACATTCCGCCCATCACGCCGGTGCCGATCGCGCGCTGGCTTGCCGAGCCTGCGCCCGAAGAGACGACGAGGGGCAAGACGCCGAGGATGAACGCGATCGACGTCATCAGAATCGGCCGGAAGCGCAGGTGCACCGCCTGCAGCGTCGCCTCAATCACGTCCTTACCCTGCGCCACCAGGTCCTTGGCGAACTCGATGATCAGGATGGCGTTCTTCGCCGACAGGCCGATGACGGTAATCAGGCCGACCTTGAAGAAGACGTCGTTCGGCATGCCGCGCATCGTCGCGCCGAGCACGGCGCCGAGGACGCCGAGCGGCACGGCCAACAGCACCGCGAAGGGAATCGACCAGCTCTCGTAGAGGGCAGAGAGGCAGAGGAACACCGCGAGCATCGAGAACGCGAGCAGGATCGTCGCCGTTGATCCCGAGAGGCGCTCCTCGCGCGACTGGCCGGTCCACTCGAAGGCGAAGCCGGCGGGCAGCTGGCCGGCAAGGCGCTCCATCTCGTTCATCGCGTCGCCAGTCGAGTAGCCCGGCGCCGCGTCGCCCGAGATCCGCATCGTCGGGTATCCGTTGAAGCGGATCGTCTGGATCGGCCCGGTCACCCAGCGCGTCGTCGCCAGCGCCGCCATCGGCACCGGCTTGCCCTGGCTGTTGAGGACGTTGAGCTGGAGCAGGTCGTCGGGCTGCATGCGGTCGGGCGCGTCGGCCTGAACGACGACGCGCTGCAGCCGTCCCGCATTCGGAAAGTCGTTGACGTAGTTCGAGCCGAGCGACGTCGAAAGGACGGCGTTGATGCTGTCGAACGAGACGCCGAGCGCGCTCGCGCGGTCGCGGTCGATGTCGATCTGCAGCTGCGGCGCATCCTCGAGACCGTCGGGGCGGACGCCGGCGAGCACCTTGCTTTGCGCCGCAATCCCGAGCAATTGGTTGCGCGCGCCGAGCAGCGCCGCATGGCCGTTGCCACCGCGGTCCTGGAGGCGGAACGAGAAGCCGGTCGCGGTGCCTAGCTCGGGGATCGCCGGCGGGACGAGGGCGAAGATGAACGCGTCGCGAACCTTGGAGAGCGCACCGAAGGCGCGCCCAGCGAGCGCCTGCGCCGAGTGCTGCGGGCCCTTGCGCTCGTCCCAAGGCTTGAGCGGAACGAACGCCAGCGCTGCGTTCTGACCGCTGCCCGAAAAGGAAAAGCCGAGCACGCTCACCATCTTGTCGACCTCGGGCTGAGACAGGAAGAAGCCTTCGGCCTGCTGCATGACGGCGAGCGTTCGCGCCTGCGTCGCCCCCGGCGGCAACTGCACGTTGGCGATCAGGTAGCCCTGGTCCTCGGTCGGCAGGAACGACGCCGGCATGCGCGTGAACATGAAGGCGACGACGGCGACGATCAGCGCGAACAGGACGAGGAAGCGCCCGGTCCGGCGCAGGATCTTAGCGACCCAGCCTTCATAGCCGTGCGTGGTCACCTTGAAGCCGCGGTTGAACCAGCCGAAGACGCCGCCCTTCTCCATCTTGTGGCCGGCCTCGACCGGCTTCAGGAACGAGGCGCACAGGGCGGGCGTGAGCGATAGAGCGAGAAACACCGAGACCAGCATCGCGCTCACCATGACGAGCGAGAACTGGCGATAGATATTGCCGACCGAACCGCTGAAGAATGCCATCGGCAGGAACACCGAGACCAGCGTGACGCTGATGCCGACCAGCGCTGCGGTGATCTGGCCCATCGCCTTCTTGGTCGCGTCGCGCGGACTGAGGCCCTCCTCGCTCATGATTCGCTCGACGTTCTCGATCACGACGATCGCGTCGTCGACGAGGATGCCGACCGCGAGCACCATCGCGAACATCGTCAGCACGTTGATCGAGTAGCCGAACACCCACATCACCGTGAACGCGCCGAGCAGCGAGACCGGCACGACGATGGTCGGGATCAGCGTGTAGCGCAGGTTCTGCAGGAAGAGGTACATCACCAGGAAGACCAGGATCACTGCTTCGACCAGCGTCTCGACGACCTGGCGGATCGAGATGCTGATGAACTTCGAGCTGTCGTAAGGAATGTCGTACTTGACGCCGGGCGGGAAGTAGCGCGCCAGCTCGATCATCCGGTTCTTAATCAGCTGCGCGGTCGCGAGCGCGTTACCGGTCGGCGAGAGCTGCACGCCAATGCCGGTCGAGGGCTTGCCGTTGAGACGCGCCGAGGTGCCGTAGTTCTGGCCGCCGATCTCGATCCGGGCGACGTCCTTCAGCTTGACCGTCGAGCCGTCGGTGTTGGCGCGCAGGACGATGTTGCCGAACTGCTCGACCGAGGTGAGCTGGCCCGCGACGACGACGGTGGCGCTGATCGGCTGGTCGGCGGCGATCGGCAGGTCGCCGATCGCCCCCGAGGAGACCTGCGCGTTTTGCGCCCGGATCGCGGCGACGACGTCGTTCGACGACATGTTGAAGCCGACCAGCTTAGCCGGGTCAATCCAGATCCGCATCGCTCGCTCGGTGCCGAACAGCTGCGCCTGGCCGACGCCCGGCAGGCGCTGGATTTCGGGCAGCACCGTGCGCGAGGCGTAGTCGCCGAGCGCGATCGGATCGAAGGCCGGGTTGTCCGACGAGAGGATCGTGAAGAGGAGGAAGTTCGATCGCGCCTTGTCGACGCGAACGCCTTGCTGGGTCACTGCCGCCGGCAGGCGCGGCGCGGCGCGCGAGAGCCGGTTCTGCACGTCGACCTGGGCGAAGTTGGGATCGGTGCCCGACTCGAAGGTGAGCGTGATCGAGCCGGTGCCGTTGGCCTGGCTGGTCGACTCGAGGTAGATAAGGCCCGGCGAGCCGTTCATCTCCTGCTCGATGACGCTGATCACGCTGTCCTCGAGCGTCTGCGCCGACGCGCCCGGATAGACCGCGCTGACGATGATCGAGGGCGGCGCGACGGTCGGGTACTGGGCGATCGGCAGCTGCTTGATAGCGACACCGCCCATGACGAGGATGAAGAGCGCGATCACCCACGCGAAGATCGGCCGGTCGATGAAGAACTGCGCCACGTCGAGGCCCTCAGCGAGATGCCGGCGACGCCGGCGCCGAGGCGCTCGCGGCGGCCGGCGCGCCCGACGCCGCGCTCTGCCACGGCACCGGCTTCACCGGCGCGCTGCCGCGCAGCTTCTGGAAGCCGTCGACCATGACCATCTCGCCGGTCTTGAGACCTTCGAGGATGACCCAGTTGCGGCCCTGCGCCGAGCCGACCTTCACCGGGCGGGGCGCGACGACGCCTTCGGCGCTGATGACCATGACGCTGTCGCCCGTCGAGCCACGCTGCACCGCCTGCTGTGGCACGACGATGCCGCTCGGCGTCTCGGCCTGCTCGAGGCGGACGCGGACGTACATGCCCGGCAGGAGAATGCCGCGCGGATTAGGCACCTCGGCGCGCAGGGTAATCTGCCCCGAGGTCGGATCGACGCTGAGGTCTGAGAAGAGCAGCTTGCCGGGCTGCGGATAGACGCTGCCGTCCTCGAGGACGATGGTCACGGTCGCCGCGTCGGCGCCGTCGGCGCGCCTGAACTTGCCGCTGTCGACGGCGCGGCGCAGCGCCAACACGTCGGTCGTCGACTGCGTGAAGTTTACGTACATCGGATTGATCTGCTGGATCACCCCGAGCTGGGTCGCCTCGCCCTGGCCGACGAGCGCGCCCTCGGTGACCAGCGCCCGACCGATGCGGCCGGCGATCGGCGCTGTCACCGAGGCGTAGCCGAGATTGATCTGGCCGCTCTGGACGTTGGCGCGCGCGGCCGCGACGTCGGCCTCGGCGGTCTTCTGCGCCGCGACGGCGTTGACGTAGTCCTGCTTACTGATCGCGTTGGCCTCGAGCAGGGGCTTGTAGCGCTCGGCCTGCGCCTGCGCCTGCGTCAGCCCGGCCTGGGCGCGCGCGAGCGTCGCTTGCGCGCTGGCGACGGCGCTCTGCAGCGACGCCGGGTCGATCCGGAACAGCAGCTGGCCGGCCTTGACGTCGCTGCCTTCGGTGAAGAGGCGCTTCTGCAGGATGCCGGCGGCGCGCGCGCGCACCTGGGCGACGCGCGACGCCTCGAGCCGGCCGGGCAGCTCGGTGACGAGGCCGACCGCGCGCGGCTGCACGGTGACGACCCCGACCTCGGCCGGCGGCGGCCCGCCGGCGCCACCCGGGCCTTTCCCGCCTGCGGCCGGGGCGTTGTCGTTCTTGGCGCCGCAGGCCGCGAGCGCGAGGGCGATCACGATGGCGGCAGCAGCGCGGATCGGTGTCATGGGTGGCGTTAAAACAAGCGAAAGCTGCGCAGAATAGCCGAGGCCGGGGAACTTCGCGGCCGGCCGTTCGGCTCGGTTCGGTCGTCGAACGACTCAGCCGCGCTCGAACTTGAACACGGCGACGCTGGCGAGAAGGTTCGGGAACGTGCGGACGACCCGGCCCGCCTGAATGCCGAACGAATCGAGGATCGTCAGCCCGTCCTTCCTCGCCAGAACCTCGAAATCGGCGTAGGTGCCGACGCGGATGTTCGGCGTGTCGTACCACTCGTAGGGCAGGATGCGAGTCACCGGCATGCGACCGCTGGCGACGTGCAGGCGGTTCGGCCAGTGGGCGAAGTTCGGGAAGCTGACGATGCCGATGCGGCCCACGCGCGCCGTCTCACGTAGCATCTTCTCGGTGTTCTTCAGATGCTGGAGCGTGTCGAGCTGGAGGACGACGTCGAAGCTGCGGTCGTCGAAGAGGGCCAGCCCTTCCTCGAGGTTGAGCTGGATGACGTTGACGCCGCGCTGGTGGCAGGCGAGCACGTTATCGTCGGCGAGCTCGATGCCGTAGCCGCTGCAGCCGCGCTCGCGCTGCAGCAAGGCCAACAGCTCACCGTTGCCGCAGCCCAGGTCGAGAACGCGCGAGCCATGCGGCACCAGCTCGGCGATGAGCTCGATGTCCTTGCGATCGCTCATGGCAGCTCCTTCGCCAGGTTCGCGAAGCAGGCCCGCATCACGCCGTGATAGCGCGGGTCGTCAAGGAGGAACGCGTCGTGGCCGTGCGGCGCGTCGATCTCGGCATAGCTTACGTCGCGCCCGTTGTCTACCAGCGCCTTCACGATCTCGCGCGAGCGTGCGGGCGCGAAGCGCCAGTCGGTCGTGAAGCTGACCAGCTCGTACATGCAGCGCGCCGCCGCGAACGTCGCGGTCAGGTCGCCGCCGTGTGCGGCCGCCGGGTCGAAGTAGTCGAGGGCACGGGTGATAAGGAGGTAGGTGTTGGCGTCGAAGTACTCGCTGAACTTGTCGCCCTGGTGGCGCAGGTAGGCCTCGATCTGGAACTCGACCCCCTGCGTCGAGTAGCCGAACCGCGGCGCGCCGCCCTGCATGCCGCGCCCGAACTTGGCCTCCATCGAATCGTCGGAGAGGTAAGTGATGTGGCCGATCATCCGCGCCACCGTGAGGCCGCGCTTGGGCACGACGCCGTGCCCGGCGTAGTGGCCGCCGTGGAAGTCGGGGTCGGTGACGATCGCCCGGCGCGCGACTTCGTTGAAGGCGATGTTCTGCGCCGAAAGGTTCGGCGCGGTGGCGACGGCGACGCAGCGGCGCAGCCGCCCCGGATAGCGCAGCGACCAGGCGAGCGCCTGCATGCCGCCCAGGCTTCCGCCGAGCACCGCCGCCAGCGTCTCGATGCCGAGCGCATCGATCAGGCGCGCCTGCGCGTCGACCCAGTCCTCGACGGTGACGACCGGGAAATCGCTGCCGTAGGCGCGGCCGTTCGCGGCCGGGTCGGCGTTCGCGCTCGCCGGACCGGTCGAGCCGAAGCACGAGCCCGGGTTGTTGACGCCGATGACGTAGAAGCGGTCGGTGTCGAGCGGCTTGCCGGGGCCGACGAGGTTGTCCCACCAGCCTTCGCTTTTCGCCTGGCCCGCGTAGGTGCCGGCAACGTGGTGCGAAGCGTTCAGCGCATGGCAGACGAGGACGGCGTTGCTGCGGCCGGCGTTCAGCGTCCCGTAGGTCTCGTAGGCGAGGGTGTAATCGCGCAGCACCGAGCCGCTCGCCAGCGGCAGCGGCGCTGCAAAGTGCATCGATTGCGGCTGGACGTCGCCTAGGGAACTCATCGGCACGGGCAAGTAAAACCCGGCGCCGCCAAAGCGGGACACCGGGTGCGTGCGTCCTGTCTTTAGCCGAATTTGTAGAGCGCCCGCAAGCCGGAACAAATCGGCGCTTCGACGCGAAGTATAGCGACGCCCTTCGCGGCGCTGCGACTCAGCGGGCGCGGCCGGTGGCGGCGGCGGCGAAGAGATCCTTGGCGAACTCGGGCTGCGTCGCCTGATAGCGCCGTGCCAGCTCGAAGAGATCGGCGCGGCTGCGCGCTTCGCGGCGCGCGGCCCGCTCGATCGCCAGTTTCGTACGCACGGCCTCGAGCGTCGCCGTCAGTTCGCCGCGCATCCGGGCCTCGACCCCGACCAGCCACTCGACCGCGCCGCGGAGCCACAGAGCGCCGCGAGGAAAGGCCCGCAACGGCGGCATCACGCTGACTTTTTGCATGGACAAAGGACTTCTCCTGAAATGACCTCGCGCACGGAAAGTGCACGACGCCGCTAGACTAGGGTTTTCCCTATGTCGTGGGAAATTGAGATTCCGAACGCTCCCATCACCGCGATGAATGCAGCTGCGGCGGCGGCGACGCGGCGCCGATGAACTTCCGCACCCTCGACCTCAACCTGCTGCGCGTCTTCGGCGCCGTGATGGTCGAGCGCAACGTGACGCGCGCGGCAACCGAGCTGGCGATGACCCAGCCGGCGGTCAGCAACGCCTTGCGCCGGCTGCGCGAGGCGATCGGTGACGAGCTCTTCGTCACCGTCCCCGGCGGCGTCCGACCGACCGCGCAGGCCGAGGCGCTCTGGCCGCAGGTGCGCGTCGCCCTCGACGGCCTGCGCCACGCCTTCGAACCGCGGAGCTTCGAGCCGAACCGCGACAGGCGCAGCTTCTCGCTGGCGATGGCCGACGCGACGGCGAGCGTCCTCGTGCCGGGCCTGATCGCGGCGATCGCCGGCCGGCACGCGCGCAGCGACCTGCGCGTGGTGCCGCTGGCCTCGCGCGATCCAAGGCCGCAGCTCGACCGCGGCAGCGCCGATCTGGCGCTCGGCTTTTTTCCCGACGTCGCGGCGGCGCTCGCCGCCGAGGGTTCGCGGGCACCACTGCTGCTCGGGCCGCTTTACGCCTGCGAGTACGTCTGCGTCATGCGACGCGGCCATCCTCTCGCCGCGCTGCCGACGCTGCCGCTCGACGCCTACTGCGCCGCCGAGCACGTGCGCGTGAGCTTCGCCGGCCGGCCGCGCGGCTTCGTCGACGAGGCGCTTGTCGCCCTCGGACGCGACCGCCGCATCGTCCTTACCGTGAACCAGTTCGCGACGGCGGCGCGGGTCGTCCACGATTCCGATCTTGTGACCGTGCTGCCGCGCAGCTTCGTCGCCGCCAGCGGCCTCGGCGACGGCTTGGCGATGCGCCCGTCGCCATTGCCGCTGCCCACGATCGAGGTCGGCATGCTCTGGCATCGCCGCCACGAGCGCGACCCGGCGCAACGCTGGCTGCGTGCCACCGTGGTGGAGGTCGTCACCGGCCTGGGCATCGGCGAAGCACGTGCGCCCGCGCCGCCCGCACGCCGGCAAGCCGCCGTCGATCCGGCCTGAACGCGCCGCGGAGTCGCCGGCCCGAGAATGCGGCCGCAGCTCGCCGAGGAGTCGCCATGTCCCGGTTCGATGGCTTCTGTCGCGCCGACGCGCTCCACGCCGCCTGCGAGGATTGCCGCGCCTCGGCGTCGATCGACTTCGCGCACAACCGCGCCTCGCGCGCCGCGGGCGAGAAGATCGCCTGCGACACGCTGTCGTCGGCCGGCTCTACGAGCCGCTCGCCCTCTGGCGCGCGCAATGCGCCGACGCGGTCGAGGGCGAGGCGATGGCGGCCGGCAACTTCATCGCCGAAGATCTTCCCGACGAGACCGTCACGAGACTGCGCACCTTCCTGGGCCGCTGAAGTGGCACAGGCCCTTACCATCGCGCCACTTCGCGCGGCAGGAGATGGCATGTTCGTCTGGATCAACCGTCTCGACCAGCACTTCCCGATCCGCTACTCGGCGTGGGCGCTGTCCTTCCTCGGCTTCGTCGCGAGCGCGTTCGCGTGGGCGAAGATGGGCATGGACGCGTGGCTAGCCGTCGTCTTCCTCGGCCTCGTCCTGCTCGGCGTTCGCGACGTGCGTCAGAAGCGCCACGCCGTCCTGCGCAACTACCCGGTCATCGGCCACCTGCGCTTCCTGCTCGAGTTCATCCGGCCGGAGATGCGCCAGTACTTCATAGAGAGCGACAGCGAGGCGGCGCCGTTTTCTCGCCAGCAGCGCTCGCTCGTCTATCAGCGCGCCAAGGGCGATTCCGACAAGCGCCCCTTCGGCACGCAGCTCGACGTCGCGGCGGTCGGCTACGAGTGGATCAACCACTCGCTGCAGCCGACGGTCGTCGAGACGCACGACTTCCGCGTCCCAATCGGCGCCGGCCGGGCGCAGCCGTACAGCGCCAGCCTCTTCAACATCTCGGCGATGAGCTTCGGTGCGTTGTCGGCGAACGCGATCCTGGCGCTCAACGCCGGCGCCAAGCGCGGAAATTTCGCCCACGACACCGGCGAAGGGTCGATCAGCCGCCACCACCGCGTCCACGGCGGCGACCTGATCTGGGAGATCGGCTCGGGCTATTTCGGCTGCTGCGGAACCGACGGCAGCTTCTCGGAGGAACGCTTCGCCGCCAACGCGCGCGACCCGCAGGTGAAGATGATCGAGCTCAAACTCTCGCAAGGCGCGAAGCCCGGCCACGGCGGCGTCCTGCCCGGGCCCAAGGTGACGATCGAGATCGCCGAGGCGCGCGGCGTCCAGCCGTGGGTGGACTGCGTCTCGCCGGCGTCGCACGCCGCGTTCAACACGCCGATCGAGATGATGCATTTCATCGAGCGGCTGCGCGAGCTCTCTGGCGGCAAGCCGACCGGCTTCAAGCTCTGCATCGGCCACCCGTGGGAGTGGTTCAGCATCGCCAAGGCCATGCAAGAGACCGGCATCCTGCCGGACTTCATCGTCGTCGACGGCGCCGAGGGCGGGACCGGCGCGGCGCCGCTCGAGTTCTGCGACCACGTCGGCGCGCCGCTACAGGAAGGCCTGCTGCTCGTCCACAACACGCTGGTCGGCCTGAACCTGCGCGACAAGATCAAGCTCGGCTGCGCCGGCAAGGTGGTGAGCGCGTTCGACATCGCCCGCATGCTCGCCCTCGGTGCCGACTGGTGCAACGCGGCGCGCGGCTTCATGTTCGCGCTCGGCTGCATCCAGGCGCAGACCTGCCACACCGGCGCCTGCCCGACAGGCGTGACGACGCAGGACCCGCAGCGCCAGAAGGCGCTCAACGTCATCAACAAGGCCGACCGCGTCTACCACTTCCACCAGAACACGCTGCTGGCTCTGAAGGAGCTGGTGCAGGCGGCCGGCCTGCGCACGCCGGCAGACATCACCGCCGATCACATCGTCCGGCGCAACTCCGAGCACGGGGTGAAGCTGCTCGCCAACCTGCTGCCCTTCGTGCAGCCGGGCGAGCTCGTTCGCGGCGAGCTGACCCACCAGGTGTTCCGCACCTACTGGCCGATGGCGAGCGCGCAGACCTTCAGCGCGTTGCGTGCGCCGGCGCTGGCGCCCCTGCCGGCGATCCTGAGCGAAGCGGAGGATCTCGCCGTCGCGTCCCGCTGAGACCCTTCGCCGCGCTCGGGATGCCGGCGCGCAGGCCGACGGGATCTTGCCGATCAGCCCTTGGGCGGCGCCGTGTCGATGAAGCTGTTGCGCGCGTTGAGCTTGTCGGCCAGGCGCGCCAGGTTCGGGTGCTCGGCGCGCCAGCCGATTTGCGGGAAGCGGAACTCGAGGTAGCCGAGCGCGCAGCCAACCGCGACGTCGGCGAGCGTCATGTGGATGCCGGTGCACCACGGCTTGGCCGCGACGCCGGTCGAAACCGCCTCGAGCGAGGCGCTCACCTTCTTCATCTGCCGCTCGATCCAGGCTTGCGAGCGTTGCTCGGCGCTGCGG
>JBBRFW010000042.1:0-31594 GCA_038241255.1 Burkholderiales bacterium
GTCACGCTCACCAACGAGCACGCCGGCTCCGACGGCGACATCTTCTCGCACAACGTCAAGCTCATGAAGATCGGCCCGCTCGTCGGCATGCGGACCTGGGGCGGCGTGGTCGGCATCTGGCCGCGCCACAAGCTCGTCGACGGCACCGAGACGACGCAGCCCGAGTTCGCGTTCTGGTTCACCGACGTCGGCTTCGGCGTCGAGAACCACGGCACCGACCCCGACATCGAGGTCGACAACGCGCCGCAGGACAGCGCCGCCGGCCGCGACCGCCAGCTCGAGGTCGCGCTGCAGACGGCGCTCGAAGCCACCGATCGAACGGCCCCGCTGCGCGCGCCGGAGGCGGCGCGGCCGGCGCGCGCGAGGAAGCCCCTGCCACCGCGTCGCTGAGTGACGGCCAAGGGCGATGCTACTTGGGCTGCGCAACGACGCGCAGGTAGGGCTTGATCGTCTTGTAGCCCTGCGGGTACTTCTTCCTGGCCTCCTCGTCGGAGACCGAGCCGGCGATGATGACGTCGTCGCCCTGCTTCCAGTTCGCCGGCGTCGCCACCTGGTGCCTGGCGGTGAGCTGCATCGAGTCGAGCACGCGCAGGATCTCGTCGAAGTTGCGACCGGTGGTCATCGGGTAGGTGAGCATCAGCTTGATCTTCTTGTCGGGGCCGATGACGAAGACCGAGCGCACGGTCGCGTTGTTGGCGGCGGTGCGGCCGTCCGCTCCGACCTCGTCGGCGGGAAGCATGTTGTAGAGCTTGGCGACCTTGAGGTCGTGGTCCGCGATCATCGGGTACTTGACCTCCGAACCCTGCGTCTCATGGATGTCCTTGGCCCAGGCGCTGTGGCGGTCGACCGGGTCGGCCGAAAGGCCGATGAGCTTGGCTTTCCGCTTGGTGAACTCGGGCTCGATCCTGGCCATGTAGCCGAGCTCGGTCGTGCAGACGGGGGTGAAGTCCTTGGGATGCGAGAAAAGGATCGCCCACTGGTCGCCGATCCACTCGTGGAAACGAATCTTTCCATGCGTGGTGTCGGCTTCGAAATCGGGCGCGATGTCGTTGATGCGCAGGGACATGAGGTGCTCCTCAAGTGGTGGGATCGCAAAGTATGCCGCGCACGAACGGCGTCGGCCGACGCGAGCCGGCAAGCCGAGACGTAACCGAGCCTTTCCCCTGCCGTCGGTGCTGGCATTCCTCTGGCCGCGCCGCCGCGCTGCCCTGCCGCCGCGAGCTAGCGCGGCGCCCCGGCTTCGTACCAGCGCGCAAGGGCGCCGCGCTCACTGTCGGTGATGCCGGTGGCATTGTTCATCGGCATGAGCCGGAGCACGACCGCCTGTTGGTACAGCGCCTGCGCGTGGGCGGCGATCTCGGCCGGCGAGTCGAGGCGGACGTTCTTGTTCGCGAAGGCGGCGTTGTGGCAGACGCTGCAGCGCTGCGTGACGATCGCCTGCACCTCGGCGAAGGCGGGGGGCCTGGCCGCTGCGCTCGTCGCTGCAGCAGGAGCCGACGGCGCCGGTCGCAGCAGCGCGACGGTCGCGACGACGATGAGCGCGCCGGCGATCGCGTAGCGCCATGGCACCGCCCTTTCCTCGACGAGCGCCTTGTGGCGCAGCACGAAAGAGACGCGGACCAGCGCGCCGGCGAGCATCAGCGCGACCAGCACGACCCAGTTGAGTTTCGCGCCGAAGATGAATCCGTAGTGGTTGCTGATCATCGTGAAGACGACCGGCAGCGTGAAGTAGGTGTTGTGGACGCTGCGCTGCTTGCCGCGCTGGCCGTGCACCGGGTCGACCGGCTTGCCGTCGCGCAGCGCGGCGACGACCTTGCGCTGCCCGGGGATGATCCAGTGCGCGACGTTGGCGGTCATCGTCGTCGCCATCATCGCGCCAACGAGGAGGAACGCAGCGCGGCCGGCGAACAGGCGGCAAGAGAGCCATGACGCGAAGACGATCAGCACGACCACCAGCGCGCCGACGATCAGGTCGCCGTGGCGGCGCGGCCCGAAGACGCGGCAGATCGCGTCGTAGACGATCCAGAAGGCGGCGAAGAACGCCAGCGCAGTGACGACCGCCGCCGTGGGCGTCCAGTCGAACACCGCCTTGTCGATCAGGAACGTGCGCGCGTTGAAGAGGTACAGCACGGCGAAGAGCGCGAAGCCGGTAAGCCAGGTCGAGTAGCTCTCCCACATCGACCAGTGCAGGCGATCAGGCAGGCGGGCCGGCGCAACCGGGTACTTCTGCTGGTGGTAGAAGCCGCCGCCGTGTACCGCCCAGAGCTCGCCGCCGATGCCTTTCGCGCGATCGTTCTCGTCGGCCGGGGGCGTGAGGCTCGAGTCGAGGCCGACGAAGTAGAACGACGCACCGATCCAGGCGATGCCCGTGATCACGTGCGCCCAGCGCAGTGCGAAGCCGACCCAATCGAGCAGGTACGCGTCCACGTCGGTGCGCCGGCCCGTGCCTGCTCAGCTGCCGCGATAGGTCGAGTACGACCAGGGGCTGACGAGGAGCGGCACGTGGTAGTGCTGGTCGGCCGCGGCGATGCCGAAATCGAGCGGCACGTCGCCCAGGAAGGGCGGATCGGGCAGCTCGGTGCCACGCGCCGCGAAGTACGCGGCGACGGCGAAGACGAGACGGTAGCGCCCGGGGCGGAGCGCGGCGCCTTCGAGCAGCGGCGCGTCGGCGCGGCCGTCGTCGTTCAGGACCAGCGACTTCAGCTCACGCGAGACACCGTCGTCGACGCGGAAGAACGCAACGCGCATTCCCGAAGCCGGGCAGCCGTTTGCGGTGTCGAGCACGTGCGTCGTGAGCTTTCCCATCGGGCCTTCCCTGCCCTGCGGAGATCCGAAGGCGCTGCGCAAAAGTGTATCGTCGCCGGCACTCGATGAGCGCTTCTTCTTCCTATCCGCGCGACCTGCGCGGCCACGCCTATCCGCGCGACCTGCGCGGCCACGGCGGTGACCCGCCGCATGCACGCTGGCCGAACAGCGCGCGAATCGCCGTTCAGTTCATCCTCAACTACGAGAAAGGCGGCGAGAACAGCGTGCTCCACGGCGACGCCGCGTCGGAGACCTTCCTCTCCGAGCTCGTCACCGCGCAGGCGTATGAGAACCGGCACATGACGATGGCGTCGATGTACGAGTACGGCTCGCGCGCCGGCGTCTGGCGGATCCTGTGCGAATTCGATGCGCGCGGCCTGCCGCTCACCGTCTTCGGCGTCGCCATGGCGCTCGAGCGCTATCGCGAGCTGGTCGGCGAGTTCATGAAGCGAGACCACGAGATTGCCAATCATGGCCTGCGCTGGATCCACTACCAGAACCTGCCCGAGGCGGCGACCGAGCGGCGCGACGTCGACATCGCGACGAAGGTGCTGAGCTCAGCGGCGGCGCCTGGCCGCTCGGCTGGTACACCGGCCGCGACAGCCCGAACACGCGCCGCCTCGTCGTCGAGCACGGCGGCTACGAGTACGACAGTGACTACTACGGCGACGACCTGCCGTGTTGGACCGAGGTCGAGAAAAGCGACGGCCACCGCGTGCCGCACCTCATCGTGCCGTATTCCCTCGACACCAACGACATGCGCTTCGTGTAGGCGCAGTTCTTCAACACCGGGGAGCACTTCTTTACTTACCTGCGCGACGCGTTCGACGCGCACTACGCCGAAGCCG
This sequence comes from Burkholderiales bacterium, assembly GCA_038241255.1. Taxonomy (GTDB): domain Bacteria; phylum Pseudomonadota; class Gammaproteobacteria; order Burkholderiales; family Burkholderiaceae_C; genus Schlegelella_A. The sequence goes on from JBBRFW010000042.1 coordinate 3,654, forward strand.
ACCCGGGCGGCCTCGACCGGCCGAAGATGATGTCGATCGGCATGCACTGCCGCGTGCTCGGCAAACCGGGCCGGATCGGCGCGCTGCGCCGCTTCCTCGATCACGTTCAGGGGCACGAGGGCTTGTGGATCGCGCGCCGGATCGACATCGCGCGCCACTGGAAGGCCATGCATCCGTTCACCGCGACACGTGGCGTGGGAGTTGCGTGACGCGCTCCCCTCCGCTGCCCTCAAGGAACGACCATGACCTTTCCTCTTCGCCGTCGCGATCTCCTCGGTGCCGGCGCCGCCGCGCTCGCCTTCCCGGCCTGGGCCGGGTACCCCGACAAGCCGATCCGGATCGTCGTCACGTTCGCCGCCGGCGGGGCCAGCGACATCGTCGCCCGTGTCATCGGCGAGCAGATCGGCAAGAAGCTCGGCCAGGCGGTGATCATCGACAACCGGCCGGGCGCGGGCGGCAGCGTCGGCGGCACGAACGTCGTCCAGTCGCCCGCCGACGGCTACACGCTGATGCTCTCCAACTCGACGCCGATCTCGATCGGCCCGTTCGCGCTCGAGAAGCAGCCGTATGACCCGATCGCCGACTTCACCCACATCGCCTCGATCGGCTCGGCGCCTTGCGTCGTCATGGCCAATCCGACGGTCGGCATCAACACCATCGTCGATCTGGAGAACGCGGCGAAGAAGGCCGGCGGGCTCCAGTTCGGCTCGGGCGGGCCGGCGTCGATCGGCCACATCTACGGCGAGCTGATGAACCGCGCCCTGGGCATCAGGATGACGCACGTGCCGTACCGCGGCGGCGCGCCGATGACGACCGACCTCATCGGCGGCGTGATCCCGATCGGCATCGACGTCATCACCGCCTTCGTGCCGTACTTCAAGACCGGCCAGATCAAGCCACTCGCCGTCACCTCGGCGCAGCGCTCGCCGCTCGCGCCCGAGGTGCCGACGGTCGTCGAGAGCGGCCACGGCCGGCTCGTCCTCGACAACTTCTTCGGCCTCTCGGGTCCGGCCAAGATGCCGGCCGACCTGGTGGCGCGACTCAACGCCGCGACCAACGAGGTGCTGGCCCAGCCCGACATCAGGAAGCGCCTGCTCGAGCTCGGCGTCACCCCGACGCCGGGAACGCCCGCCGACTTCCAGGCCTTCGTCCGAGACCAGGTCAGCGCGCTGCAGGCGGTCGTCAAGACCGTGCGCGTCACGCTCTGATCGCGACGGTCGCGACGCGACGATGGACGAAGCCCTGACGCTGGACCGCCTGAACGGCGCCTCGCACAAGGACTATGGCGCCCTTCTCGCGGGCACGTACGAGCACTCGCCGTGGGTCGCCGAGCGCGCCTGGCCGCGCGGCCCGTTCCGCAGCCTCGCCCACCTGAAGCGCACGCTGGTCGAGGTCGTCACTGAGGCCGAGCGCGACGAGCAGTTGGCGCTTTTGCGTTCGCACCCCGAGCTGGACGGCAAGGCGATGGCGGCGGACACGCTGACCGCCGAATCGAGCCGCGAGCAAGGCAAGGCCGGCCTCACCGCCTGCACGCCGGCCGAGCTCGCGACGATCGCTCGCCTGAACGCCGCCTACCGCGAGCGCTTCGGTTTCCCCTTCATGCTCGCCGTGCGCGGCCCGCGCGGCGACGGCCTGAGCATGTCGGAGATCGTCGCCACGTTCGAGCGTCGCCTCGAGAGCCATCCCGACTTCGAGCTCGCGGAAGCGATGCGCAACGTGCACCGCGTCGCCGAGCTGCGCCTCGACGACCGCTTCGGCGTCGTCCCCGTGCTCGGCCGGCAATCCTGGGATTGCGCCGAGCTTCTTGCGCGCCATTCCGACCCCGGCTTCGTCGAGCAGGGCCAGCTCACCGTCACCTACCTCACCGAGGCCCACCGCGCTTGCGCTGCCCAACTCGTGCGCTGGATGAGGGAGTGCGGCTTCGACAAGGTCACGATCGACGCCGTCGGCAACGTCGTCGGTGTCTATCGCGCCGAAACGGCGGGCGCCAAGCGTCTGCTCACCGGCTCGCACTATGACACGGTGCGCAACGGCGGCAAGTACGACGGCCGGCTCGGCATCTTCGTGCCGATGATCGCGGTGCGCGAGCTGAAGCGCGCCGGCCGCCGCCTGCCGTTCGCGCTCGAGCTGGTCGCCTTCGCGGAGGAGGAAGGCCAGCGCTACAAGGCGACCTTCCTCGGCTCGGGCGCGCTCGTCGGCCAGTTCGATGCGCTCTGGCTCGACCAGCTCGACGCCAATGGCGTGTCGATGCGCGAAGCGATGCTGCACGCCGGCCTGCCAGGGACGCCGCTCGCGATCGCCCGGCTGAAGCGCAATCCCGCCGACTACCTCGCCTTCGTCGAGGTCCACATCGAGCAGGGGCCGGTGCTGAGCGAGCTCGGCCTGCCCCTTGGCGTCGTCACCTCGATCAACGGCGGCCTGCGCTTCGCCGGCGAGGTGCGCGGCATGGCGAGCCACGCCGGCACGACGCCGATGGCGAGCCGGCGCGACGCCGCCGCCGCGGTCGCCGAGATCGCCGTCTACCTCGAGCAGCGCGCGCGTCAGGCGCCAAACCTTGTCGGCACGATGGGCATGCTCGAAGTGCCGAACGGATCGACCAACGTCGTCCCCGGCCGCTGCCGCTTCACGCTCGACATCCGCGCCACCACCGACCCGGTGCGCGACGCCTGCGTCGCCGACGTGCTCGCCGAGGCCGAGGCGGTCTGCGCCCGGCGCGGCGTCTCGCTCGCGCTCGAGGAGACGATGCGCGTCGCCGCCTCGCCGTCGGCGCCCGAATGGCAGGCGCGCTGGGAACGCGCGGTCGAGTCGCTCGCCCTGCCCGTGCACCGCATGCCGAGCGGCGCCGGCCACGACGCGATGAAGCTCGGCGAGATCCTGCCGCAGGCGATGCTGTTCGTGCGCGGAGAGAACGCCGGCATCAGTCACAACCCGCTCGAGTCGAGCAACGCCGATGACATGCAGCTGGCGATCGATGCCTTCCTCCACCTCCTCGACGGCCTCGCCGCCGAAGCCGTGCTGCGATGAGCGCGTCCCCGCACGACGATGACAACGCGCGCCTCGACGCATGGATCGACGCGAACTTCGACGCCGAGGTCTGCTTCCTGCAGGCGCTGGTGCGCGTGCCGACCGACACACCGCCCGGCGACAACGGGCCGCACGCCGAGGCGACCGCGACGCTGCTCGAAGGCTTCGGCTTCGCCGTCGAGCGCCATCCGGTGCCCGACGACATCGTCCGCGCCCATGGCCTGACCTCGATCACCAACCTCGTCGTTCGGCGCCGCTACGGCGACGGGCCGACGATCGCGCTCAACGCCCACGGCGACGTCGTCCCGCCCGGCGAAGGCTGGCACCACGACCTTACGGCGGCGAGATCGAGGACGGCAGGATCTACGGCCGCGCCGCCGCGGTCAGCAAGACGTTCATGAAGCTCGCGACCGGCCTCAGGATGCCGTCGCGCGGCTCGATCGCCGTTGACGGCAAGCCGATCGTCGGCCCGCTCAAGGTCACCGGCATGGCATTCCAGGCGTCGTCGCTGTTGCCGTGGCGCACGACGCTCGACAACGTCCTGCTGCCGCTCGAGATCGTCGAGCCGCACCGCACGAACTTCCGGCGCGAGCGCCCCGCATTCGCCGCCAAGGCGAGGCGCCTGCTCGCCAGCGTGGGCCTCGACGGCCACGCCGACCAGTTCCCGTGGGAGCTCGCCGGCGGCATGCAGCAGCGCCCTCGATCTGTCGCGCCCTCGTCCACGAGCCGAAGATGCTCCTGCTCGACGAACCGTTCGGCGCGCTCCACGCGTTCACGCGAGGAGCTCTGGTGCATCCTGCGCGACCTGCACGCCGCACAGCGCTTCAACGTGATCCTCGTCACCCACGACCTGCGCGAGGCGGTGTTCCTCGCCGACACGGTCTCGTGATGAGCCGGGCCCCCGGCCGCATGCTGGTGCGGCGCGAGATCGCGCTGCCGCGGCCGCGCGACCTCGAGGTCACGTACAGCAAGGTGTTCACCAACATCGTCCACGAGCTGCGCGCGCACATCGGCGCGATCCGGAGGCCGGTCGCGACGGCGCCGTCAGCGGTGGCCCCATGACGCGCCGCCAGCGCGAGCGCTGGGCGCCGTGGGCGCTGCTGCTCGCCACGCTGCTCCTCTGGGAAGTCGTCTGCCGCGCCTTCCAGGTCTCCGACTTCATCTTCCCGAGCCCTTCGCGGATCGCCGCCCAGCTGTGGGAATTCCGCGCCACGATCGCCGGCCACGCGTGGCGCACGTTCTGGGTGACGATGGTCGGTTTCGCGATCTCGATCGTCGTCGGCACCCTGCTCGGCTTTTTGATCGGCAGCTCGCGCACGGCGTACGCCGCCGTCTACTCGCTCATGACCGGCTTCAACGCGCTGCCGAAGGCGGCGTTCGTGCCGATCCTCGTCGTCTGGTTCGGCATCGGCGTCGGCCCCGCGGTGCTGACCGCGTTCCTGATCTCGTTCTTCCCGATCACGGTCAACATCGCGACCGGCCTGGCGACGCTCGAGCCCGAGCTCGAGGACGTGCTGCGCGTCCTCGGCGCCAGGCGCTGGAACGTGCTCGTCAAGGTTGGCCTGCCGCCCTCGATGCCCTACCTCTGCGGCTCGCTCAAGATCGCGATCACGCTCGCCTTCGTCGGCACGACCGTCTCGGAGATGACGGCGTCGAACGAGGGCATCGGCTACCTACTGATGTCGGCCGGCTCGTCGATGCAGATGGGGCTGGCGTTCGCCGGTCTGGTCGTGGTGAGCGCGATGGCGGTGGCGATGTATGAGCTGTTCGCGGTGATCGAGAAGCGCACCACCGGCTGGGCGCATCGGGGCGCGGCGGCATGAGCGCGACTTACGTCGATCGCTCGGCGATGCCGGCGCGCAGCGCGCCGACGCCGGCGCAGGTGCTGGCCATGCTCGAGAGCGCGCAGGCGCTCGCGCGCCGCGCCATGGATGCCGGCCACCACCCGTTCGGCGCCCTCCTGGTCGGCGCCGACCACGCGACGGTCCTGATGGAGCAAGGCAACGTCGACAGCGTCAACCACGCCGAGGCGGTGCTTGCGCGCGAGGCGGCGCGGCGCTGGTCGCCGACCGAACTCTGGCCGTGCACGCTCGTCACGACAGTCGAGCCGTGCGCGATGTGCGCCGGCACCCAGTACTGGGCGAACATCGGGCGCACCGTGTTCGGCATCGAGGAGAAGGCGCTCCTCGCGATCACCGGCGACCACGCCGAGAACCCGACCCTCGACCTGCCGTGCCGCCACGTCTTCGCGCGCGGCCAGAAGGAGATCGAGGTGATCGGCCCGGTGGCGGCGGTCGAGGAACCGATCGCTGCGCTGCATCGGCGCTACTGGCGCTCGCGCTAAGGACCCCGCGCAGCCCGTGGCCGACAATCGGCGCATGACGAACGCGCCCATCGACCTCCGCTCCGACACCGTCACCCGCCCCACCGCTGCGATGCGCGCCGCCATGGCCGCGGCACCGGTCGGCGACGACCAGTACGGCGAAGACCCGCTCACCAACGAGCTCCAGGCCCGCGTCGCCGCGCTCCTCGGCAAGGCGCAGGGCCTCTGGCTGCCCTCGGGGACGATGGCCAATCAGGTGGCGCTGCGCACGCTGACGCGGCCCGGCGACGAGGTCATCGTCAGCCGCGAGTGTCACGCCGGCTGGCACGAGACCGGCGGCTCGGCGGCTAACGCCGGCGTGCAGCTGGTCGAGATTGGCGCGCGCGGCGTCTTCGATTCGGCGGCGGTCGAGGCTGCGATCAAGCCACGCGGCCTGCCGGTTTATCCACCGACGACGCTGCTCGAAATCGAGAACACGCACAACCGCAGCGGCGGCATCGTCTTTCCTCAGGACGAGGTCGAGCGCGTCTGCGCGCTTGCGCGCTCGCGCGGGCTCGCGACGTTCCTCGACGGCGCACGCCTGTGGAACGCAAGCGTCGCGAGCGGTCGCGCCGAGGCCGAGCTGGCGACGCCGTTCGACCTCGTCGCCGTCTCGTTCTCGAAGGGGCTGGGCGCGCCGGGCGGCTCGCTGCTTGCCGGCACGCGCGAGCTCATCGCCGCGGCGACGCGGCACCGGCGCATGTTCGGCGGCGCGATGCGCCAGACCGGCTTCTACGCCGCGGCGGCGTTGCACGGCATCGACCACCATCGCGCCCGCCTCGTCGACGACCACGCCAACGCGCGCCTGCTCGCGGAAGCGCTCGCCGAGCACGCGCAGGTCGAGCTCGACCTCGCCACCGTGCAGACCAACATCGTCGTCTTTCGCCTGCGCGAGGGCGCCTGCGACGCGGCGACGCTCGTGGCGCGGGCGCGAGCGCGCGGCGTCCTCGTCAACGCCTTCGATGCGCGCACGGTGCGCGCCGTGACCCATCTCGACGTCTCGCGCGACCAGGCCGAACTTGCCGGCGCCGCGCTGCTGGCGCTTCTCGACTGACTAGGGCGGTGGCGCGAACGGCGGCGGTGCCGGCGGCAGGGGGCGCGGCGGCGGCGCCACCTCGGCCCAGACCTTCATCGCCACGGTCTCGAGCCGGGAGTAGTTCGAGATGAAGGCGACGTCGGCAGCGTCGCGACCGTAGCCGACGACGACGCGCGCACCGCGCGGCAGGCCCTGCGTGGCATCGAACGTGTACCAGCGGTCGCCCACGTACGCCTCGAACCAGGCGTGCAGGTCCATCGGGTCGAGGCCGAACAGGTAGCCGACGACCATCCGCGCCGGGATCCGCATCGCTCGCGTCAGCGCCATGCCGACGTGGGCGAAGTCGCGGCACACGCCGGCGCCGCGCTGGAGCGTCGCGGCCGCGTCGGTCGAGGCGTCGCTGGCGCCGTAGCGGTACTCGATGCGCTCGTGGATCCAGGCGCGGATCGCGTCGACCTGGCGGTAGCCGGGCGAGGCGTCGCCGACGATCTGGCGGGCTCGCGTCTCGAGCGTGTCGGAAGGGCAATAGCGGCTCGGCAGCAGGTACTGCAGCGCGTTGTCGGGCAGGTTCTGGACGAGCGTGAATGGCGCCCAGGGCGCCACCGCCAGCAAGGCCTCGGTCTCGACCGTCGCCTCGACGCGCAGGCGCATCAGGCCTCGCGGAACGACCATGCGCTGGCAATGGTTGCCGTACACATCGACGAATTCGGCCGTCGGCACCCAGGGATCGAAGACGTAGGTCTCGCTCGACAGCCACTGCGCCAAGCCGCTCGCCGGGCGCAGCATGGCGACGATCGGGCAGTCGTGCGCGGCGCGGACGGTGATGTCGCTGCCGACGTGAAGCTTGATGAAGGGGCTCGCCATCGATGCAGATCAGCAAGGCGCGCGCCAGGGCCGTGGCGCGCGCGCCGCGATTGAGGAGAATCGCTCCGTCATGACCGATGCCGCGACGCCCCTCCTCGATGCCGGCCTGCGCGGCGTCGTCGTCGCGCTGCTCCTCCTGCTCGCGGCGGCGATGTCGCGCGAGCGGCCGCGGCCACCTTTCTCGCGCCTCGGCACCCTGTTCGCGCTCGGCCTGGTCGTCCAGGTGATCGCCGCCGCGCCGGCCTTCGAGGCGGCGGTGCCGAGGCATTGGCAGGCGCCCGCGGTGGGCGTCTCCGTCGGCAACGGCGTCCTGTTCTGGCTTTTCGTGCTGGCGCTCCTCGACGACGATTTCGTGCTGCGCCGCTGGCACGTCGCGGCCTGGCTGGCGGTGTTCGCGGTAAGCACGTTCAACTGCGCCACGGGTTGGCGCGACCCGTCGGCGCTCGGCCTCATTGCCGTCGGGCTGCAGCGCAGCGTGCCGCTCGTCACCGCGCTGCTCGCCGCAACCGCGGCGGCATCGACCTGGCGCGCGGACCTGGTCGAGAAGCGGCGCCGTCTGCGCATGTTCATCGTTGTCGCCGGCAGCCTCTACACCGTCGCCATTTTCGCCCTGCGCACCGCCGCGCCGCTGGGCCGGCTCTCGCCGAGCTCGGCGACGCTCGATGTCGCCGCCTTGCTGGCGATCGTGGCGGTGGTCGCCTACGGCATGCTGCGCCTGGCCCCGTCCGAGCTGTTCCCGCGCAGCGTCGTCGACGACGCGATCGCAGAGCCTCTTGGCGACGCGACGGCGTCGAGGGCCGAGCCCGCCCCGGCCGACACCGCCCCGCCGCTCGCACCCGCCGACGCAGACGAAGGCCGCCTCGCCGCCACCCTCCAGCGGCTGATGCGCGACGACCGCGCCTATCGCCTGGAAGGCCTCACCGTCGCCGGCCTCGCCGCGCGCCTCGGCGTGCCCGAATACCGCCTGCGCCGCCACGTCAACCGGCGCCTCGGCTTTCGCAACTTCAACGCCTACGTCAATTCGTTCCGGCTCGAGGAAGCGCGCGCCGGGCTGGCGGATCCGGCCCGACGTGCGCTGCCGGTGCTGACGATCGCCCTCGAGGCGGGGTTCCAGTCGATCGGCCCGTTTAACCGCGCCTTTAAGGCGGCGACGGGCCTCACGCCGACCGAGTTCCGGCGCGAAAACAGCGCCGATTCCTGAAATCGGCGAGCCGAATCACGCTTCGACGCGATTCGGCGAGACGGCGCCTCGCAGCGCCGGCATCGTTGCGACGGCGAAGGCGCTGGTGCCTTCGAACCGGAGCCCCGATGACATCCTTCACCCTTCTTCGAACGCGAGTCGGCGCTTGGCGCCCGGCCCTCGCCGGCGCGGCGCTCGCTCTTGCTACTTCCGGCGCCCACGCGGCGCTCGGTTTGGCCGCGATCGCGGCGACCGCCCGCGACGGTCCGATCACCGTCTTCTACCCGACCGACGCCGCGGCGCGGGCGCTGGTTCGCGGCCCGTTCACCTTCGACCTCGCGCTCGACGCGGCCCCGAAGGCGGGCAACGGCCGGCTCGTCGTCTTCTCGCACGGCTCGGGCGGCGGTCCCTGGGTGAACGCGGATGTCGCACGGGCGCTCGTCGACGAGGGCTTCGTCGTCGCCGTGCCCGAGCACCGCGGCGATCGCCATGGCGACGACGGCCATCCCGGACCCGAAAGCTGGAACATCCGGCCCGGCGAGGTCGTCCGCGCGATCGACGCGGTCGGTGGCGACCCCCGGTTCGCGCCGCTGCTCCGGCTCGACAAGGTCGGCCTGTACGGCATGTCGGCCGGCGGCCACACGGCCCTCAGCCTGGCCGGCGGGCGCTGGTCGCCGGCTGCCTTCACGCGCCACTGCGAGGCGCACATCGCAGAGGATTTCCATTCGTGCGTGGGCTTGCTGACGCAGCTGACCGGAAGCCCGCTCGACGAAGTGCGCAAGGCGCTCGCGCTGGCCGTCATCCGCCATCGCTTCGGCGCCGACGACCGCCCGCGCAGCGACGGCGACACGCGCATCGCGGCGATCGTCGCGAGCGTGCCGTATGCCGCCGACTTCGATCCGGCCTCCCTCGCGCAACCGCGCGTGCCGCTCGGCCTCGTCACCGCGCGGCACGACCGCTGGCTCACGCCGCGCTTTCACGGCGACCGGGTGCTGGCGGCGTGCCGCCCGTGCGAACGCATCGCCGATGTCGCCGACGGCGGGCACGGCGCCCTGCTGTCGCCGCTGCCGCCGGGAATGACCGGGCTGGCGGGCGACCTGCTCAACGACCCGCCGGGCTTCGATCGCGCAGCGACGATGCCGGCGGTCTTTCGCGCGATCGCGCGGTTTTTCGACGCCCACCTCGCGCCGCTCGGCGCGCCGGCGGCAGCGTCGATGGCGTCGATGCGACCGTAGCGTTCGACGCGCGCGCCGCCCGAACCGGCCGTCCCTCGCGTCAGACGGTGCGCGCCTTCCGATTCGCTCACGCCGACGGCGAGCGGACGTGCTCGGGACGAACGCCCATGCCAAGCAGCCGCGCGAACAGCCGCTGCAGCATCGGCACGGCGGTGAGGACGCGCATCGGCAGCGGCACCTCGAGCCCGGCATCGGTGCCCCGCATCACCGGCACGAGCACGTTGTTCTGGATCGCGACCTGCATCGCCTGCGTCGCCTTGGTCGGCCAGAGGCGGCGCCGCCGCACGGCGTCGAGGTCGTCGTCGCCGAAGGTGCCAGCGCGCAGCTTGACGGCGAGCAGGTTGGCGGCGGCGACGGCGTCCTGGATCGCCAGGTTGATGCCGACGCCGCCGATCGGCGACATCGCGTGAGCCGCGTCGCCGATGCAGAGCAGCCCCGGCTTCGACCATTGCGTCAGGCGATCGACCGCAACCGTGAGCAGCTTGACCTCGTCCCACGAGCGCACGTCGGCGGCGATGTGCGCCGCGAGCACCGGTGCGGCATGGACGACCTGCGCGTGGAACTCGGTGATCGGCCGTTGCCGCAGCGCGTCAGCGCCGCCCTTGTCGATGACGAAGGCGCATTGCCAGTAGTCGCCTCGGTCGATGGTGACGACGAAGTGGCCCGGCGCGATGCGCGCCAGGCTGTCGTCGATCCCGGCTGGATCGCGCGTGACGCGAAACCAGAGCACGTCAATGGGCGCGCCGAGGTCCTCGACCGCGAGCCGCGCGGCGGCGCGCACGGTCGAATGGCGGCCGTCGCAGCCAACCGTGCAGTCGGCGCGGATCTCGAAATCGCCGTCGTCGGAGCGGCCACGCACGCCGGCGACGCGTCCTTCGGCTTCGATCAGGCCGGTGACATCGGCGCGCATGCGCAGCTTGAAAGCGGGCAGCTTCTTCGCCTCGCCGGCAAGGAAATCGAGGAACTCCCACTGGGGCATCAGGGCGATGAACGCATACCGCGCCGGCAGACCGCGGAAGTCGCCGAGCTGAACGTGCCTGTCGCCGAACCAGCCGCCGATTACTTCGAGGCGCTGGTGCGGCCGCCGCAGGAAGGTGTCGAGCAGGCCGAGCTCGTCCATGATGCGCAGGGTCGACGGATGGACCGTGTCGCCGCGGAAATCGCGCAGGAAGTCGCCATGCTTCTCGAGCACGACCGTGCGAACGCCGGCACGCGCAAGCAGGTAGCCGAGCATCATCCCGGCCGGCCCGCCGCCGACGATGCAAGAGGTCGTCGAGTCGCGATCGGCAGCGTCGCTCACGGGCGTGTCGGCAGCGGAGCGGGCGCCGGCGGTGGCCATGCGCCATTAAGCCAGATCGCGGCAGCGCGCGGCCGCGGCAACGCGCGTCATGCCTCGCGCAGAGGCTTGCTCAGGAACGGCGACCCCGCCAGGACGAAGCGCCAGGGCCGCTCGACCGACTTGCTGATGCCGATGCGAACGCCGGCCTGAACCACTGGCCTCGGCTCGTCGCCGCGCGCGACGACGCGAAACGGCTTGTGGTCGAGGCGCAGGCCGTTGTGCGCGTGGCTGACCGCGAGCGCCTGGCACAGCCGTCCCGGCCCCGAGCAGAGCAGACGCAGCGCGTCGACGCCGCGGCGCTCGCGCATGAGGTCGACTCCCGCCGTCGGCGCGAGGGCGCGGACGAGCACCCCGGCGCCGTGGCCGGCCGGCGCGCACACGAAGTTGAGGCACCAGTGGATGCCGTACGAGCGATACACGTAGGCGCGTCCGGGCGGCCCGAACATCGCCGCGTTGCGCGCCGTGTGGCCGGCGAAGCTGTGCGACGCCGGGTCGTTTTCGTCGTACGCCTCGGTCTCGACGATCGTGCCGCCGACGCCATCGACGAACACGCTCGCGCCGACGAGCTCGCGAGCGACCTCGAGCGAAGACCCGCTGAAGTCGATCCTCACGGCGCGGAGCGCGCGCTCAGACCACCGAGCCGAACAAGGAACCGACGCCTGCCGTCACCGCCATGGCGAGCGCGCCCCAGAAGGTGACGCGCCAAGCGCCGCGCAGCGGATCGGCGCCGCCGGTGCGGGCGGCGACGACACCGAGCAGCGCGAGAAAGACGAGCGCCGTCGCCGCCACCCACCAGGCGAGCACGCCGGCCGGCGCGAGCAGCGTCACGACCAGCGGCAAGACCGCGCCCACGGCGAAGCTCGCCGCCGAGGCGAGGGCAGCCTGCACCGGCTTGGGCGCGAGCGCCTCGCTGACGCCGAGCTCGTCGCGCGCGTGCGCGCCGAGCGCATCGTGTTCCATGAGCTGATCGGCGACGCGGTCGGCCAGGCCCGCGTCCAGGCCGCGGCCGACGTAGATCGCGGCGAGCTCGCGGTGCTCGGCCACCGAATCGTTGGCGAGCTCGGCACGCTCCTTGGCGAGATCGGCGGCTTCGGTGTCGGCCTGCGAATGAACCGAGACGTACTCGCCGGCAGCCATCGACATCGCACCGGCCACCAGGCCGGCGACGCCGGTGAGCAGGACGCTGGCCTGCGGCGCGTGCGCCGCGGCGACGCCGACGACCAGGCTGGCAGTCGAGACGATGCCGTCGTTGGCGCCGAGCACGGCCGCCCGCAACCAGCCGATGCGGGTCGTGCGGTGGCGTTCGAGGTGTCGTCGGGCCATGGCGGGGATGGGATGGTGGCAGCGCTCGGCCGCGCCGACCGCGCGAGGGTAGCAGTCGCGACCGACCCGGCCAACGTGATCGCGTCGATAGAATCCGCGCCTTTGGCAACGTCACCGTGTCCGATCGCCGCAAGGTCCTGCCCCAGTACGTGATGCCCAAGCGCGGGCTGACGGCGTTCGCCGGCCACGTCGCCTCGCGCGAGCGCGGCGCGACGACGACCCGCCTGGTGCGCTGGTTCGTGCGCAAGTACGGCGTCGACATGAGCGAGGCCGCCGTCGCCGACGTCACGGCCTACCGCAGCTTCAACGAGTTCTTCACGCGCGCGCTGAAGGAAGGCGCGCGGCCGATCGCCGGCGCCGATCTGATCTGCCCGGTCGACGGCACGATCAGCCAGTTCGGCCGCATCGAGCATGACCAGATCCTGCAGGCCAAGGGCCACCGCTACTCGACGACGGCGCTCGTCGGCGGCGACGCCGAGCTCGCGGCGCGCTTCCGCGACGGCAGCTTCGCGACGCTGTACCTCAGCCCGAAGGACTACCACCGCATCCACATGCCGTGCGACGGCACGCTGACGCGGATGATCCACGTGCCGGGATCGCTCTTCTCTGTCAACCCGACGACGGCGCGCGGCGTGCCGGGCCTGTTCGCGCGCAACGAGCGCGTCGTCTGCGTCTTCGATTCACCGGCGGTCGGCAGGTTCGTGCTCACGCTCGTCGGCGCGACCATCGTCGGCAGCATGGCGACGGTGTGGCACGGCGCGTTGCGCCTGCCGCGCGTGCGGCGCGTGCGCGAATGGCAGTACGCCGACGGGGCCGTGGCGCTGAAGAAGGGTGGCGAGATGGGACGCTTCATGCTGGGCTCGACGGTCGTGCTGCTGTTCCCGTCGCGCGAGCTGCGCTTCAACCCGGACTGGCAGCCCGGCGGCGCGGTGAGGCTCGGCCAGGCCATGGCCGATCTCGGCTAAAGCCGCGGTGCGCGCCGTCTTCGTCGACGCCAACGCGGCGCTTCGCACCCTCGCCGAAGCGCTCGGGCCGGCGACGCTGCCGAGTCTCGCGCTTGCGTTCGGCGATGCCGACATCGTGCCGGAGGCGCTGCCCGAGGCGCTCGCCGGCGCGCCGATCGCCGTCATCGACCACACGTCGCTGCCGATCGAAATCGCGCGCCGCTGCGCCGGACTGCGCCACGTCGTCTTCCTCGGCACCGGCGCGCGCAGCTACATGGATCCTGAAGCGCTCGCCGACATCGGCATTGCGGTCCACCTCATCAAGGGCTACGGCGACACCGCCGTCGCCGAGTGCGCGATCGGCCTGCTGTTCGCCGCGGCGCGCAACCTCGCGGCGATGGACCGGGCGATGCGCGAAGGCCGCTGGCTGCGCAGCGAAGGCACGCAGCTCGGCGGCAAGACACTCGGCCTGATCGGCTTCGGCGGCATCGCCGCGGAGGTCGCGCGGATAGCGAACGGGCTGGGCATGAAGGTCCTCGCGTGGAACCGGACGCGGAAGGCGGACGTGCCCGCTGTCGAGTTTGTCGCCATCGATCGACTGCTCGCCGAAAGCGATGCGCTCTCGCTCCACCTTCTCCTCACCGACGAGACGCGCGGCTTCCTGTCGCCGGCACGGATCGCGTCGATGCGGCGCGGCGCCCTCCTCGTCAACACCGCGCGCGGCGCGCTCGTCGACGAGGCGGCGCTGATCGAGGCGCTCCACTCCGGACAGATCGGGCACGCTGGCCTCGACGTCTTCGCGATCGAGCCGTTGCCGGCCGGCCATGTGCTGACGATGCTCGCCAACGTGACGCTGTCGGCGCACTCCGGCTTTCGCACGCCCGAGGCGAACGCGCGCCTCATCGAAGCCGCGTTCGCCCACTGCCGGCGCATCCTCGCGTCGGAATTCGCGCCGAACCACCCTCTGCCTGCGCCGCGCTGACCGGACAATCGGAGCGCCGTCGCGCAGCGGTGCCACGACGTCCAGAAGAACGTTCGCGAGGGAGTTCGATGTTGATTCGTTCCGCGGCGCTCGCCGCGCGGCTCGCGTGCGTGCCCGCATGCGGCTGCGCTTCGTCGTGAGGGGCCCGAACCAGAGCATCTCGTTCCTAAGCACGACCAGGGCGTCGACCGCACGGGCGGGACCGGCGCGGCCGCGCCGATGTCCTGCAAGCGTGTTGGGTACGCCCCATGGCGCCCAGCGGAAGCGCGAACGACGCCAGGATCGCGGGTAGCACGACGCCGAGGCGAAGCGCCCTGGCACGGCGAAGCGCACCGCGCGCTCAGCGCCGATGGCCGATGCTGAAGTCGTTCCGACCGCTTCGGTCCGAGCCGTTCACCAGCCAGAGCGGCCGGCGCGCGAAGTCCAGCGTCAGGCCGCTCTTGCCCTGCGCCGGCTCGAGGTGCCGCTCGAACACCGAGGTCGCCGGCATGTAGCGCAACGCGACGCCGGTGCGGCGTCGCGCCGACCGGTTCGCTTTCGCGCCGTGGATCATGTAGACGTCGTGCAGCGACATCTCGCCGGCCTGCAACTGGAGATCGACCGCCTTCGCCTCGTCGAAAGTGCCTGCCACCAAGCGCTGATTCAGCGTCAGGTCGGTCCGGTCCTCGTGCAGGTGCTCGTGCAGACGCCGGCCGGCGTGCGAGCCGGAAATGACGCGCAGACAGCCGTTCTCCGTCGTCGACGGCTCGAGCGCGACCCACGCGGTGCAGGTCGCGAGCGGACGGATCGGCCAATAGTGCCCGTCCTGATGCCACGGCGTTTCGTAGCCCTGGCCGGCCGGCTTGCAGAAGACGTGACAGCCCCAGAGGATGACGTCGTCGCCGAGAACACCGCTCACCAGCTCGACGATCTCGGGGTCGCGCGCGAGCTCGAGGAAAGCGCGGCTGCCGCACACGCCTTCGCCGTTGTCGCCTTCGACGTGCGCCGAGACGAGCTTCTCCGGACGCACGCCGGGATTGCTGGCGAGCAAGGCCTCGAGCGCCTCGCCCATCGCCGTCACGCGCGCCGCGGGCAGGCGAAATCGCGGGACGACCCAGCCCTGCGCCTGGTAGTTTGCGACCTCTTGCGTCAGCAGTTTCGCCATCGCGACATGTTGCCATCACCGGTCGCCGGCTGCGCCTACAAGGTGTCGGAATCGCGGACGGCTTTCGCCTCGCACGCCGCGCTTTCGCGGCAGGAGCCCGTAGCCTGCGACGACGAGGCCGGCGACGATCAACGCCATGCCCCAGAGCATGCGGCGTCCGTCGCTATGTCGGCGAGGCGAAAGCCGATGTCCCGCCCCATCCAGTACCTGGGCCGGGGCAGGACGACGCCGGCCGTGACGGCGAGGCAGCCGGCGACGAACGCACGGAAGTGGCCCGACCGGCGAGGACCGGGGCGGTGCTCACGACGCGATGCTCGGGGCGTTTCTCAATCTAGCTTCCACTTGTTGCCTTCGACCTTGACGACGACGCGAGCGCGCTGGTCGAGGCCGAGGTGGTCGCTCTTCGACATCGAGACGACGCCGTTCGAGACGTGCAGGTCGCGGATGCCTTCGAGCGCGTCGCGCAGGCCGAGACGGAACTCGCGCGTTCCGGGCGCGCCCTTCTTCAGCGCGATCGGGATCGCCTGGTTGAGCTCGAGCCAGGCGTCCCAGGTGTACGAGCCGAACGCCGAAACCGTGCCCGCGCCCTGGGCCGCCTCGTAGCGGCGCACGTAGTCGAGCGCGGCCGCCTTGGCCGGATGGTCGGCCGGCAGCGCGGCGGCGACGACCACCGGGCTGGTCGGCACGAACACGCCCTCGATGTCCTTGCCGCCGACCCGAAGGAAGTCGTTGTTGGCGACGCCGTGGTTGAAGTAGACGCTGCCCTTGTAGCCGCGCTCGACGAGATTCCTCGCCGGCAGCACGGCGGGCGTTCCGGAGGCGCCGATGACGACCCTGTCGGGATTGGCGGCGACGAGCTTGAGCACCTGCGCGGTGACGCTGGTGTCGCGCGGCGCATAGCGCTCGCTCGCCACGATCCGGATCTTCCTCGTCTCGGCGAACTTCTCGAACTCGGCGTAGAACGCCTCGCCGAGCGCGTCGTTGAAGCCGATGTAGGCCATCGTCTTCATGCCGCGCCGGGCCGCGTGCTCGAGGATCGCCAGCACCATCATCGTGTCGGTCTGAGGCGTCTTGAACATCCACGCCTTCTTGGCGTTCATCGGCTCGATGATCCGCGCCGACGACGCGAGCGAGATCACGGGCGTCTCGCCGTCGGCGACGATGTCGATCATCGCCAGCGTGTTGGGTGTCGTCGTCGAGCCGATGATCGCGTCGACCTTGTTCTCGCTGATCAGCTTTCGCGTGTTGACGACCGCGGCGCCGGAATCGCTGGCGTCGTCGAGGACGATGTACTCGATCGACCTACCCCCGGAGGCCTTCGGCAGCACCGCGATCGTGTTCTTCTCCGGGATGCCGAGCGAGCCGGCGGGTCCGGTCGTCGACAGCGTGACGCCGATCCTGATCTGTGCGAGCGCAGCGCAGGGAACCGCCACGGCCACGGTGCCGGCCAGGGCGAGGACGGCGAGGCAAATTCGTTTCATCGCGGGGTCTCTTTGAAGGTCGTTGTAGAAGGCAGCGGGTCGACGATCGCGAGCAGGCGCGCATGGCCGCGAAAGCGAGCCCGGCGCTGGCGCAGCGCCGGTGCCGCGAATCGGTAGTTTGGAAAGCGCGCCAGGAAGCGGCCGATCGACACGCGCCCTTCCAGCCGCGCCAGGCCCATGCCGACGCACTGGTGGATGCCGGAGCCGAAGGCGACGTGGCGGTTGGGCGAGCGGCCGACGTCGAGCCGGTCGGGATCGGCGAACGTCTCGGGATCGCGGTTGGCGGCGCCGATGCCGAGCGTCACCGACGTGCCCGGCGCGAGCGCGACCCCGGCGATCTCGGTCGCGCGCGTCGTGATGCGGTTGCCGAGCTGGTTCGAGCTCTCGAAACGAAGGAACTCCTCGATGGCCGTGCGAACCAGCGCGGGTTCGGCGAGCAAGCGCGCCTTCTCGTCGGGCCACTCGAGCAGGCAGGCGAGGCCGCTACCGATCAGGTTGGTCGTCGTCTCGTGGCCGGCGTTGAGCAGGAAGATGCAGTTGTGCAGCAGCTCGGCGGCGCTCAGCGCCTCGCCGCCCTCGCCGGCGATCAGCCGCGTCAGCACGTCGACCTCGGGGTCGCCCGGCTCGGCGCGGCGCCGCTCGACGAGGCCTTCGAGGTAGCGCAGGAACTCGCGAACGGCGCGGTTGCCGCGCTCGAGCTGCTCCGTCGTGAGCGCGGGCTCGAGCGCGCCGAGGATCGCGAGCGACCAGTCGCGCAGCGGCGCGCGCTCTTCGTTCGGCACGGCGAGCAGGTTGCCGATGATCTCGATCGGGATGGCGCTCGCGAAGGCGGCGATCAGATCGATCTCGGCGCCGCGATCACGCGCCGCGATGGCGTCAAGAAGTCCATTGACGCGCTCGATCAGGCGCGGCTCCATCGCCGCGATGTGGCGCGGCGTGAGCGCGCCCGCGATCAGCCGGCGCACGCGCGTGTGGCGCGGCGGATCGTTGAAGACGAGGCTCGTCGTGTGGTGCTCGAAGAGCGGCGAGGCGCCGTACTTGGGGGAGAACTCCTCGCGCTTGTCGGAGCTGAAAGTGGCGACGTCCTTGTAGACGGCGACGACGTCGGCGTACCGGCTCAGGAACACACCACCGTCGGCGAGGCGCTTCACCGGCGCATGCTCGCGCAAGGCATGGTAGGTCGGGTACGGGTCGTCGTAGAAGCTGCCGGGCAGCCGCTTCAGGTCGAAGTCTGCGGCGAGTTCGTGGAGGTGGGGCACGGCGCCGAGTCTACGGTCTGCGTGCGGCGGCTGAACGTGTCCGGAAGCGGCGAGCCGGGGTCGGCGCGGGAGGCTGGGCTGGAGTCCTTCAACACTTCGAGGACGGCGCCCATGGCATCGGTTCATCGCGAAATCGTCATTTGGCGGGGGCCGGCGGAAGTCTGGGACGCGCTCGCCGATGTTGGCGCCCTGCCCACACGCCTGGCACCGGGCTTCGTCACCGACTGCCGCCTCGAGACGGGCGCGCGCATCGTTGCCCTCGCCAACGGCATGAGCGCGCGCGAGCTGATCGTCGACGTCGATGGCGAGCGCCAGCGCGTCGCCTGGTCGGCCGTCGGCGGCCGCCTCACCCACCACAACGCCA
This sequence comes from Burkholderiales bacterium, assembly GCA_038241255.1. Classification (GTDB taxonomy): domain Bacteria; phylum Pseudomonadota; class Gammaproteobacteria; order Burkholderiales; family Burkholderiaceae_C; genus Schlegelella_A. Next base: position 22,191 of record JBBRFW010000042.1, read on the forward strand.
GCGCACAGGTGTTCGCCGCTGGCGACGGTGCGAGCCGCTTCGTCTGGATCGCCGACTTCCTTCCCGACGAGCACGCGCCGGCGATCGCCGCGATGATCGACCACGGCCTGGCCGCGATCGCCCTCCATCTCGACATCGGTTAACGTCGCCCGCCTCGACACACGGGCGACCCATGGCGAACGACTTCGAAAGCCAAGACGCGGCGATGGCGGCACGCGCGGTGCCGGCCGCCATCGCGGCGCTGGTCGCGGCGCTCGCCAGCCTTCCCTGCGCCGCGGCGGCCGACGAGGAACCCTCGGCGGTGCCGTACCGGCCGAGCGTGTCGACGCCAGCCGCGCTCTCGGCGCCCGGCTGGCTCGAGCTCGAGGGTGGCGTCCTCCACGAGCACGCGGGTGCGGGCGGCCGGCGCGACAGCGTTCCGGTCACGCTCAAGCTCGCCTTCACGCCCGACTGGGGCATTCGCGTTGGCGGCGACGCGTGGGCGCGGCAAGTCGAGGCGAGCGGCGCGCGCGCGAGCGGCTTCGGCGATGCCGGCATCGTCCTCAAGCGACGCTTCGCCGTCGACGACGACCGCGCCTTCGGGTTCGAGGCCGGGACGACCGTGCCGACCTCGCGCCACGGCGTCGGCACCGGTAGCGGCAAGCCCGACTGGAGCGTGAACGCGATCTACAGCGCCGACTTCGGCGCCTGGCACACCGATGTCAATGCGGCAGCGACACGCCTCGGGGCGTTCGACCCCGGCAGCGCACGCACCCAACTGCTCGGCGCGGTGTCGCTGTCGCGGTCGATCGACGATCGCTGGGGCGTCGTCGGCGAGGTCTCGGGGACGCATCGGCGTGCTGCCGAGTCGACGAGCCAGCTGCTCCTCGCCGCGAGCTACAACGTGTCGAAGCGCCTCGTCCTCGACGCCGGCGCGGCGCGCAGCCTGCGCGGCGGCACGCCGGCCTGGTCGGCATTCACCGGCTTCACCTGGCTCGCCGGCCGCATCTTCTGACGCTCCCGTCGGCGCCATGGCGCTGGCACGACGCATCGCGGTCGCGAGCATCTTGCGCCGCAGGCGGGCTCTGGCACGTCGAGTGCTAAGCGCCCCGTGCAACCCCGTTCAACCCACGAAACGAGGACACGCACATGGCAACGTATGGCAAGAAGGCGTCGGCCAAGGTCGGCGCGGTGATGCACGAGCGCATGCGAGTCACGCTGAAGAGCGGCGGTTCCGGCAAGAAGGTGACGAGCAGCAAGCAGGCGATCGCCATCGGACTGTCGGAGGCGCGCCGCGAGGGCGACAAGGTGCCGGCGAAAAAGAGCGCAGCGAAGAAGACTAGCGCGAAGAAGGCGGCCGCCAGGAAGACCGCGACGAAGAAGATTGCGGCGAAGAAGACGGCCAAGACGACGACCGCCAAGAAAGGCGCGGCGAAGAAGACCGCGACCCGGTAGCGCCCCCGCGCAAGACCGATGCCGAGAAATGCGGCGCATGCAAGACGGCGGCGAAGACGTCGAGCGCCGCGAGCGCGCGGGTTGCGGGCAGAGCCGCCGGGCCGTCGACGCGCGCGTCGACGGCCCGCTCGAAGAGATCGCACGCGAATTCGTTGCTGCCGAACGTGAGCGCCGCGTGAGCGCCGCTGCCCAGTCCCGCCTGCATCGACGCGGCGAGGGCGAAGTCCTTGTCGATCGCATCCCAGAAGATCCGCCAGTTGCGCTCCCAGTGGGCGGCGGCCTGGCGGCGTGCGTGCAGCGCTGCCGGAACGATCATCCAGCTCGCTGTCGCGCAGCTCGATACCGTGGCCGGCATGACGTCGAAGGCGTTGGCATGGTCGCCTTCCCAGAGGACGAAGGTGCCGGGGAAGAAGTAGTAGATGACGTTGCTGCCGCCCGAGCTGCTCCCAGCCGGCCGCGCCCGCCGCTTCTGCCGCGTCGACGATCGAGCGCTCGGGCAGGACGATGCGCTGGTGGCCCCGAACGACGCCTGCTGCACCACGTTGTCGTGGAAGAGGTCGGCGATCGTCGCCTTGTGAACCTAGTGGAAGTCGTAGCTCTCGAGGTTGCGTCGAGGACGAGCTTCCAGTTCGAGGGCTGAACGAAGCGGCGCTCGTGCGGGCTCGGCGAGGCGGCGTCGAGCGTTCGTGCCGGCAGGCGTCGCAGCAGCGTGCGACCGGGCTGGTCGAAGGCGCGCCGCGCTGCACGTCGTGCCCGGCGACGGCCCGCAAGGCGCCGCGCCCCAGCTCAGGCACGGAGTTGCTCGAGCCGTGGTCGGACAGGGCCGGATGATGCAGCGCCGCGGCGAGTCGCGGTATCGTCGAAATTCCCGACGCCATGCCGCGACGACGCGGCCCGAGCCGAACGATGGACACGCCCGACCTGCGCCGCGACGACGCGGCCTTCTTCTCCCTGCTCTACGTCAGCGAGCTCGCGGGCGGTGGCGCGCGGGAGATCGGCCAGATCTGCCGCCAATCGCGCGACAACAACACGCGCGACAGCATCACCGGGCTGCTGGTGTTCGACGGCGCGGCGTTTTGCCAGTTCGTCGAAGGGCCGCGGCCGGCGATCACCTCACTTTTCGACCGACTCGAGTCGGATCGGCGCCATGTCCGCATGCTCGTCCTCCACTTCGGGGGCACGCCCCGGCCGCGACGCTTCGGCTCGTGGCGGCTCGGTTATGCGTACTCGGCCGACCCCGCGGCGATCTCCCGCATCGCGAGCACGCGCGGCGACGCGGCGCTCGCCGCCTTCGCCGGCTGGGCGCCCGGCCTGGGCGCGAGCGAGGCGCCCTAGGTTCCGCGGCAGACCTCAGTAGCCGAGCGCGAGGCCGATGTTGCGGCGTGGGTCGTTGGCGCCGTAGAAGCGGTTCTTGCCGACCGGATCGGCGCCGAGCGCCGGCGCGCCGACCAGGATCGCGGCGACGTGGTTGGCCGGCTGCGACGCCGCGAAGACGTGGCCCATGCCCTCGAGGATCCTGCGCGTGTCGGGGCTGATCGCGAAGGTCTCGAGGTGGGTCGCGTTGGGCAGCCACTGCTGGTGGAAACGCGGCGCGTCGACCGCCTCCTGCACCGTCATGCCGTAGTCGACGACGTTGAGGATCGTGTGCAGCACGGCGGTGATGATGCGGCTACCGCCGGGCGTGCCGACGACCATTACCGGCTTGCCGTCCTTGCTGACGATCGTCGGGCTCATCGAGCTGAGCGGGCGCTTGCCCGGGGCGATCGCGTTCGCCTCGCCCTGCACCAGGCCGTAGATGTTCGGCACGCCGAGCTTGGCGGTGAAATCGTCCATCTCGTCGTTGAGCAGCACACCGGTGCCCGCGGCAGTAACCTTGGCGCCGAACCAGTCGTTCAGCGTGTAGGTGACCGAGACGGCGTTGCCCTTCGCGTCGACGATCGAGTAGTGGGTCGTGTTGCTGCCTTCGTGCGGCGGCACCCCGGGCTTGAGGTCCTTCGAGTTCGCGGCCTTCTGCGGGTCGATGGCAGCGCGGATCTTGGCCGCGTAGGCCTTGTCGAGGAGGCGGTCGAGCGGGTTCTTGACGAAATCGGGGTCCCCGAGATAGCTGTTGCGGTCGACGTAGGCGTGGCGCATCGCCTCGATCTGCACGTGCACCGCCTGCGCCGAGCGGAAGCCCCAGTCCTTGAGCGGATAGCCCTCGAGGACGTTGAGGATCTCGCAGATGATGACGCCGCCCGAGCTCGGCGGCGGCGCCGACACGATGTGCAAGCCGCGATAGTCGCACTCGACCGGCGCCAGCTCGCGCGTCGTGTACTGGTCGAGGTCGGCCTGCGTGATCAGTCCCTTGCCGGCCTGGCTCGAGGCGACGATCGCGGCCGCGACCGGGCCTTTGAAGAAGCCCGCCGCGCCCGCCTCGCGGATCTGGCGCAGCGTCGCCGCGAGGTCCTTCTGGATGAGCTTGTCGCCGGCGCCGTAAGCCTGGCCGTCGGGCTTCAGAAAGATCGCCTTGGTGGCCGGATCGACCTTGAACGCCTCGGTCGCGGTCGCGAACATCTCGGCGTCGCCGGCGTCGAGGACGAAGCCCTGCTCGGCATACCGGAGCGCCGGCGCGATCAGGTCGGCGCGCTTCATCGTTCCATAGTTGGCGAGCGCCGTCTCGAGTCCCGAGACCGTGCCGGGAACGGCGACGGCGAGATGACCGGTCGTCGCGGAGCCCTTGACGACGTTGCCGGCAGCGTCGAGGTACATGTCCGCGGTCGCCGCGAGCGGCGCCTTCTCGCGGAAGTCGAGAAAGGTCTTCTTGCCATCGGCGAGCTGCAGCGTCATGAAGCCGCCGCCGCCGAGGTTGCCTGCGGCCGGATCGACGACGGCGAGGGCGTAGCCGACCGCGACCGCGGCGTCGACGGCGTTGCCGCCGCGGCGCAGCACGTCGACCCCGACCTCGGTGGCGAGGTGCTGGGCGGTCACCACCATGCCGTTCTCCGCGGCAACGGGCGCAACCGACGCCGCCTGCGAAAAGGCCACGAAGGCCGTCGATGTGAACACGAGGCCGACGCTGCAGGCGAGCGGGCGCGCCCAGGTGATGGAAAGGATTCGCGTCATGAGAGTCTCCTGAGCGTTCGGGGTCCGCCTCGATGGCGGTATCGGTCCACTGTAGTGCCCAACCCGTCGCGGCGATCCGCGGGGTTGTGCACATCGTGTTACGAGATCGTCTCGGATCAGGGGGTTTGTTCACAGACTTCGCCTCGGGGGCGTGACTAATATCTTCCTTCGCTCGTCCGGCATGCGCTTCTCGTCGCGGGCCAGGCAGCGACACCGCCATCCGTGTCCATGCTTCGCGCCCCTCGCCTCGCCGGCCTGTTCGCCGCCCTCGTGATCGGCGCGGCGACGCTCGCCGGCTGCACGGCACCCGGGCTCATCCTCAGCGCAGCGGGCATCGCCACGGATACGAGCATGACGTGGGACATCGTCAAGCACGTCCACGGCAAGCTCACCGAAGACGATCCGACGCCGTGCGCGATGCTGAACAGCGTCCAGCGCGCCCTCAACGGCCGCTGCACCTTCGTTCCCGGCAGCATCCGCAGCGCCGACATCGCCAGGAGCGGCCTGCAGGGCTGCCCGCTCAGTGTCGCCACGCAGGACGCCCGCCTCTGGCGTGCGCTCCCCGAGCTGATCGAGAAGGGCGCTGGCTTCGAGCGCTGCCCACGCTCGCCCCTGCAGGACCTCGCCGAGGTCGACGCCTGCCCCGACTTCCAGGCGGCATCGCCCGAGATCCTGAAGGCGATCGGCTACCTCGCCGACAACGACCCGCGCGCCGTCCGCCACGATGTCTTTCGTATGCTCGGCTGCAATCGCGCGCGCGCCGTCGGCCTCGAGCGGTTGCTCGTCGGTTGGCTCGACCAGGGCAAGCTGAAGCCGGGAACGCTTTCCTTCAGCCCGCTCGAGGCGCTCGACCCCGACCTGCTGGTCTCGCGCTTCGGCCGCGAGCTCGAGGTCGCGGGACATTCGTCGAAGGCCGCCCTCGACCACTACGATGGCAGTCTGCCGACGGGCTTCGAGGAAGCGCTGCGCACGAGCCACTGGGCCGCGCTCGAGTGGTGGCTCTACGAGCTGCCGCAGCTCGCCAACCTGGCACCACCGAGCCGCGGCGCGCAGATGGCCTGGGTGCCGCTGCAGCGCGTGCTCCTGCCTGGCTACCTCGCCAATCCCGACGCGCAGGCCGACACGGTCCGATTCCTGATGGCGCACGGGGCCAACCCACGCGCGAAGCTGCCGTTCGACCCGGCCAAGACCGTGGTCACGTTCGCGACCGGGATCAAGAGCCCGATGGTCGCCTTGCTCGATGCGCCCGCGCCACGCGCCACGGCGCCGACGGCGCTGGCCCAGACCGCCACGGCCGGCGACGCGCCGCGCGTTGCCGGCGGCGCCAGGCTGCCGCGCGACGGCGCCCGGCCGCTGCGCCAGGCAGCCCGCTTCGACGCGACGTCGCCGAGCGGCGACATGACCTCGCGCTGAGCGAGGCGGCGCCAGGCCTGTCAACGCCAAGGGAGGGCCCGCGCAGGAGCGCTGCCGGGCGGCCCTAGTCGTTCGCGAAGCTGTAGGGGCCCCCGCGCTCGAGGGCGCGCCGGTACGCCGGGCGGGCGTGGATCTTCTTCAGGTAAGTCATCAGATTCGGCCGGCTCGCGTCGAGCCCGGCACGCTGCGCGGCCGCCTCGACCGGGAAGCTCATCTGGATGTCGGCGGCCGTGAAGTCGGCGCCTGCGAACCACTCGCTGCGGCCCAGTTCGCTTTCCATGAAGTCGAGCTGGCGCTTGAGGTTGGGCTCGATCATCAGCGCCTTCGCCTTGGCGGCGATGCCCTTGCCGATCGGCTTGGCGAAGAAGGGCATCCCCTGACCGGAGCCGATGCGGTCGAAGACCAGCTTCAAGAGCAGCGGGGGCATCGCCGACCCTTCGGCGAAATGCAGCCAGTAGCGAAAGCGGCGCCGCTCCTCCGTGCGCGGCGGCGGCACGAGCCGCCCGTCGCCGTAAGCCTCGAGCAGATATTCGACGATCGCGCCCGATTCGGCGACGGTGATGGCGCCATCGGTAACGACGGGCGACTTGCCGAGCGGATGGACACGCATCAGCTCCGGCGGCGCCAGCATCGTCTTGGCGTCGCGCTGATATTTCTGGATCTCGTAAGGCAGGCCGAGTTCCTCGAGCAGCCAGAGAACCCGCTGCGAACGCGAGTTGTTGAGGTGATGAACGGTGAGCATGGCGCATTCTCTCGACGCGGGAGCGCATTGTGGCCGCGCAGGCATGCGGTCTGCCAGCCGAGCAGACCCCCTACCCTCGGAGACATCCATGAGCAACGACGACGTCGTCGACACTCTCAATACCCTGATCGAGACCTGCAAGGACGGCGAATACGGCTTTCGCACTTCCGCCGAGCACGTCAAGTCGGCGCAGCTGCGCCAGGTCTTCACGAGTCGCGCCGACGAGTGCAGGCAAGGCGCGACCGAGCTGCAATCGCTGGTCACCCGTTTCGGCGGCAAGGCCGACACCGGCAGCAGCGTCAGCGGCACGCTCCATCGCGGCTGGGTCAGCGTCAAGGGCGCGCTCACCGGTGACAGCGACCAGGCTGCGCTCAACGAATGCGAGCGCGGCGAGGACGCGGCGCTCGAGCGCTACCGCGATGCCATCAAGAAGGACCTGCCCGCCGACGTGGCGGCGATCGTCCAGCGCCAGTACGAAGGCGTGAAGCGCAACCATGACCAGGTCCGCGCGCTGCGCGACCAGATGCGCTCGACCGCCTGATCGGTCGCGACGCGCGGCGGGCGCCGGTCAGATCGACATGCGGGCGCGCACGCCGTCGCGCTCCATGTCGGCGCCGCGCCCGCGCTGGACGACCTCGCCGCGCTCCATGACCATGTAACGGTCGGCGAGCTCGGCCGCGAAGTCGTAGTACTGCTCGACGAGGACGATCGCCATCCGTTTCGGCCTGCCGTCGATGGGCAGGCCGATGTCGGCGAGCATGCGGATGACGCGGCCGATGTCCTTGATGATCGACGGCTGGATGCCTTCGGTCGGCTCGTCGAGGACCAGCAGCGACGGACCGGCGGCGAGCGCGCGCGCGATCGCGAGTTGCTGCTGCTGGCCGCCCGACAGGTCGCCGCCGCGGCGATGCAGCATCTGCTCCAGCACCGGGAAGAGCTCGAACAGCACTTTCGGCAACGCCGTGCCGCTGCGCTTGTAGGCCAGGCCCATGTGCAGGTTCTCCTGCACGGTGAGGCGGCTGAAGATCTCGCGCCCCTGCGGCACGTAGCCGACGCCGCGGCGGACGCGCTGGTACGGCGTGTCGTCCGTGATGTCAGCGCCGGCGAACGCGACCCGCCCGGAGCGCACCGGCACGACCCCCATGAGGCTCTTGAGCAGCGTCGTCTTGCCGACGCCGTTTCGGCCGAGAATGACCGTCACCTCGCCCGCCTCGGCCTCGAGCGCGACGTTGCGCAGGATGTGCGAGCCGCCGTAGTACTGGTTGAGCCCTTCGACGCGCAGGAGCGGCGCGGGCTCGTCACGAGCGGCGATCCGCGAAGCGGCGCCCGCATCGATGGCCGGCCGGGCGCCGGGCCGCCCCAAGCCCGGCCGCGCCTCCTCGGGGGGCAGCGCAGCCGCGGCGGCGGCAAGGCGCCATCGGGCCCTACCGTCCAAGATAGACCTCGACGACCTTCTCATTCGCCTGCACGTCGGCGAGCGACCCTTCGGCGAGAACGCTCCCCTCGTGCAGGACGGTGACCTTCTTGGCCGCGTTGCCGATCGTCAGGGCATGGATGAACTTCATGTCGTGTTCGACGATGACGAGCGAATGGCTGCCCTCGAGCGAAAGGAAGAGCTCGGCGGTGCGCTCGGTCTCCTCGTCTGTCATGCCGGCCACGGGCTCGTCGAGCAGCAGCAGAAGCGGGTTCTGGATCAGCAGCATGCCGATCTCGAGCCACTGCTTCTGGCCGTGCGAGAGCAGGCCGGCGGGGCGCTGCGCGTGGTCCTTGAGGTGGATCAGGACAAGCGTCTCGCCGATCCGGTCGAGCTGCGCGCCCGAGAGGCGGAAGAACAGCGACGCGCGCACGCCGCGATCGGCCTTGAGCGCCAGCTCGAGGTTCTCGAACACCGACAAGTGCTCGAACACCGTCGGCTTCTGGAACTTGCGGCCGACGCCGATCGACGCGATCTCGTTCTCGCGCAGGCGCAGCAAGTCGATCGTCGAGCCGAAGAAGGCCTGGCCCGCGTCGGGGCGCGTCTTGCCGGTGATGACGTCCATCATCGTCGTCTTGCCGGCGCCGTTCGGGCCGATGATGCAGCGCATCTCGCCGGCGCTGATCGAGAGCGTGAGCGCGTTGAGCGCCTTGAAGCCGTCGAAGCTGACGGTGATGTCGTCGAGGTAGAGGATCGCGCCGTGAATGACGTCGACCTCGCCGTCGCGGACGACGCGCGAGTAGCTCGTCTCGCGTCCGCCGGAGCGGCCGGCCGCGGCGGCGTTCGAGCGCTGCTCGGCCGAGCGGCGTGCGGCCGCGCCTGCGCGCATCAGGTCGGGCGTCACGTCGCGTTCCCTGCTTCCTTGCGCACGCCCTTCCTCAGCCGGGAGACGATGCCGTTCGGGCCGCGCAGCAGGCCGACGATGCCTTGCGGCAGGAACAGCGTCACGGCGATGAACATCGCGCCGAGCGCGTACAGCCAGAACTCGGGGAAGGCCTGCGTGAACCAGCTCTTCGCGCCGTTGACGAAGAAAGCGCCGACGATCGGACCGATCAGGGTCGCGCGCCCGCCGACCGCCGTCCAGATCGCGATCTCGATCGACGCCGCCGGCGTCATCTCGCTCGGGTTGATGATGCCGACCTGCGGCACGTAGAGCGCTCCGGCGATGCCGCACATCACGGCGGAGAGCGTCCAGATCGCGAGCTTGTAGCGCAGCGGGTCGTAGCCGGTGAACATGAC
>JBBRFW010000043.1:0-31052 GCA_038241255.1 Burkholderiales bacterium
TCTCCCTTGGCGATCGCCCAGAGGCTGGTGGCGCGCGCCTCCGAGGCAAGCAGGTCATAGAAGCCGCCGTCGAGCTGATGCTCGGCGACGCGATAGCCGATGTGGAAGAGGCGCCGCTTGCGGTGGAACAGGAAGGCGAAATCGGACTCGGCTGCGATCGTCCGGCACGTGGTCGCGATGGCAACGAGCCGGTCGGCGGCGCCGGCTGCATCGATGCCGACGGTGAGGTCGCGCAGCGCTGATCGCAAGGTCGAGAGATGGTCTCCGGCCGCCCACGCGAGCCGCGCCGTCGGGCTCGGCGACGTCTCGTCGTCGCCACTCGGCGTGCTCGCGGCGAGCTCCGACGCAGCGCTTGCGAGGAGCGCTGCGTAGCGCGCGGGGTCGAAGGTCATCCGCTCGAGCGGCGTGGCGTCGGCGAGCAAGTCGGCGAGGGCGATGCCGCCCACGGTCCCGGCGCCGGCCGCGCGCAGCAGGACGATCCGCGCCGAAGAGGCGGCGAGGGCGCGCCGCAGTGACGCGGTGTCGAGCGGCGACCGGCTGAGCGCCAGGCAAGCCTGGGCGAGCGCCAGCAAGTGGGTGCAGAGGTTGCCGCTGTCGACCGTCGACACGTAGAGCGGCGTCAGCGCTTGCGCCGAAGCGCTGTCGTACCAGTTGAAGAAGTGGCCGCGATAGCGCGGCAGCGTCGCCAGCGTCGCCAGCGTCGCCTCGATGCGCTCGATCGTCTCGGCCGTGCCGATCCAGCCGAAGCGCTGCGCGCAGGCGGTGGCGAGGAGGTAGAGGCCGATGTTGGTGGGCGAGGTGCGGTGCGCGACCATGTCGATCGGCACGACCTGCAGATTGTCGGGGGGGAGGTGACGGTCCTCGGCGCCGACGATGCGTTCGAACAGTCGCCAGGTGTCGCGCGCGACGTCGTGCAGCAGCGCACGGTCGTCGGGCGAGAGCGCGCCGCCGGGCTCGCCCCGGAGCGGCCGGCTCACCCACCATGTCCACACCGGCGAGAGGCCCCAGACGAGGCAGAGGAGCGAGGCGGCCGCGGGATGGGCCGTGCCGCCCCCGAGCAGCACCAGCCACAGGACGGCGGCGGCGACGGGGGCGGCCCAGTGCTTGCGCACGAGCGTGACGAGGTCGGTCGTCGCCTCGGCTTCGGCGGCAGCGGCCGTGCGCCATTCGAGCAGATGACGGTGGCTGACGAACTGGCGATAGAGCGAGCGCACGATCGCATCGCTCGCCATCAGCGCGAGCTGGAGCAGCTGCGCAAGCTGCCAGGCCGCGCTCGCCAGCGCCCGGCCGAGGTCGGCGAACGCCTGGCGGTAGAAATGAACCCGGGCGATGTCATCGCGGCTGGGCGCCAAGCCGGCGAGGGCGCCCATCAGCGGCCCGCCCGAAAACGCGAAGGTGACGAGCAGGAACGAGGCCCACGGCGAGACGCCGCCGGTGGCGAGCGCAAATGCGAGCAGCGCCAGCGACGCCGGCGCGACCAGCGAGCGGCGCAGGTTGTCGATCATCTTCCAGCGATTGATCGCGCGCAGCGGCCAGCGCTTCGGGTTGCACAGAAACGGCAGCAGCTGCCAGTCGCCGCGCGTCCAGCGGTGCACGCGCGACGCGGCGACGTCGGCATGGAACGGCGCGTCCTCGATCACGGTGATGTCGGTCACCGCGGCGCAGCGCGCCAGCGAGCCTTCGAGGAGGTCGTGGCTGAGGACGCGGTTCTCGGGCAGCCGGCCGCCGAGGACCGCGTGCAAGGCATGCACGTGGAGCAGGCCCTTGCCCGCGTAGGTGCCCTCGCCGAAGGTGTCCTGGTAGACCTCGGAGCTCGCCGCGCTGTAGGGGTCGATTCCCGGCTGGCCGGCGAACAGCCAGTGATATAGCGTGACCTTGTGTGGTTCGGGAAGTGGCGTCGCTACGTGCGGCTGCAGGATCGCGTAGCCGCGCTCGACGCGCCTGCCGTCGGCGGAGAGCTGCGGCTGGTTGTGCGGATGCGCGGCGACGCCGACGAGCTCGCGCAGGCGGCCAGGCGGCAGGCGCGTGTCGCTGTCGAGCGTGACGACGTAGCGCGTCCCGGCGGCGACCGTCGAGGTGCGCCCGAGGTCGAAGAACGGACTCGGCCCGCCCTCGGCGAGCAGCGCGATCAGCTGCTCAAGCTTGCCGCGCTTTCTCTCCCAGCCGATCCAGCGCTCTTCCGAGGGCGAGAGGCGCCGCGCGCGATGGAGGACGATGAAGCGCGCCGGCCCGTCGTCGGCGGCGGGATACAAGGCGTTCAGCCGCTGCACCTCGGCGACGGCGCCGTGCAGCAGCTCGGCGTCGCCGGGGGCGCTGGCGCCTTCGGCGTCCGGCCAGTCGGTGACGAGCGCGAACTGCGCGTGCGTTTCGGGATTGGCGAGGTAGTGAAGCTCGAGGTCGTGCGCGAGCTCGCGACCGCTACCAGGCGAGTTGAGCATCGCTGGGATCGCGACCATCGTGCGGTGCTCCGCCGGGATGCCGCCGGCCAGCCCGAGGCGCGGCAGGCGCACCGGGCGCACCGATTCGCTGATCAGGCGGTTGACGATCGCGACCACCGCTTCCGAGGCGGGGAAGATCATTAGCGCCGCGGCGCAGAGGGCAAGCCAGGACGGCGCCTGCCCGGGCGGCAGGACGGGGCTGTAGCGCCACAGCATCCAGAGGACGAGCGCGGCGCTGGAGGCGCCGATCGCGCCCAGGTAGGCGGGCAGCGCCGCGCGCTGTACGCGCCGGCTCCAGGCGAGCGAGCGGGGGTCGGCGAGGCCGAGCGCGTGGCGCAGCTCGCCGCGGCCGCTGCCGCGCAGCCAGTAGTTGGCGACGGTGCGCGCATCGACGTCGCCACTGTCCGGCGACGACTCGGCGGCGCGCATGAGGCCGAGCAGCGTCGTCGCCACCTCGCGCTCGCTGCGGCCGCTCCTTCGCGCCAGAATCTCGATCGCGTGCAGCGTCTGGTCGCGCGTGTCATCGCGCTCGGAGGCGAATGCCGGCGAGGTCAGCATCTGCCGCGTCAGCACGCTCGTCGCGGCGACGATGTCGGGCCAGTCGGCGTCGCCGATCGAGCGCAGCGACGTGATCGCGTTGCTGACGCTGAGGTTGTCGGCCGCCTGTGCCGCGGGCAGCCGGGTCTGGATTTCCGCGAGATGCGGCGCGACCCGGCCGAGCCACTCGAAGAACCTGCCGTTCTCGGGCGTGCGGTGGTCCTGGAGCTGCTGCGCCATCTGCCCCAGGAACGATTCGCCGACGCCGCGCTGGTTGAGCAAGGCGAGGACGGCGTCTAGCTGCTCCGGGCTGAAGGCCTCGATCCGGTCGCAGCACAGGTTGGCGATTTCCCGCGCGGCCTCGTTCGCCGCGGCGCGCTCAGCGAGCCGGCGCAGGTTCTCCATCAGGACCACGCGCAGCGTCGTCGGCAGCGCCCAGAGCTCGCCCAGCGTCAGCTCGCGAATCTCTTCGTAGGCGTGCAGGAAGTGGACGAGGAGGTCGTCGTCGAAGGCACTGTCAGTATGCGCGACAAAGGCCCAGGCGACGCCGTAGACGCGCGGCAGGCCAACTAGCGGCTCGTCCTTGAGCACCGGCAGGTCGCGGAAGTACCGGCGCGGCAGGCCGTCCTTGATCTCGCGCGCCTGCGCCTCGATCAGGTGGAAGTTGTCGAGCAGCCACTCGGCTGCGGGGCTGACCTCGTAGCCTGCCGTGGCGTGGCTGGCAATGTAGCGCTGCGCCTCGCGCAGGGTGCGGATGTTGTCGAGCAGGCGCGGAAAGAAGGCGCTGGAGCGACGACGTGCGAAGCCGGCGGCATGGGTCTCGGCGAGGCTCCTGCCGTGCTGGGCGAAGCGCTCGGGACCGAAGATCTCGGAACGGTTCGGCCGCTCCGGCGGGCCGCGCACCGGGTCAAGGATCTCGCCCACCTCGGCCGGCGCATCGGGCACCAGCCGGAGCAGGTCGGATGCGGCCATCCGGTCAGACGATGAGCGAAGCGACCCCGAAGACGAGGGCGACGACGATCGTGGTCGTCACGAACCGCGGGGCGACGAAGCCGATCATCGCGTCGACCGCGCACTGCAGCCGGAACAGCCGGCCCCGTGATCCGTTGCAGCGGTCGACGTGCGCGCCGAGGGCCGAAAGCTCCATCGGGGTCGTGTCGGCGGTGTCGGCAAACGATGCGGTCGCCCACGGGCGGCGAGCGGTCAGGTCGGCGGGACGGGCAACGGTGGGGGAAGTCATGCGCTAAATATAGGAAGGGACCGGCTCCCTGTCTGTCGGACGGTGCAAGCCCGGCTGTAGGATATGTCCGATCGGGGGAAGTTCAGGCGCGCGCCCAAACAAAAAAAACGCGCCGAAGCGCGTTTCAAAGACCCCACGGAGGGAGACCGGTCGGGTCCGCGCGAAGCGGGCCGACAAGGGGCCATTGGGAGGTAACAATGCCGGAGCTACGGCAAGCGGGATGCCCGCGACCCCGCCGCCCGGGCGCTGGTGCTCGTCGGCGGACGGGAGCGCGTGCGCGCCATGCTGCCGAGCATCTGCACCCAAGACTCGACCGGCATGCGGCGGATCGCATGCCTGGCCAACTGCGGCAGGAGGCCGATGAACAGGGCGGGCCGGAGCGCCCACCGCCACGGCTTGGCGAGGAGGAGCAGCGCGCCCGCACCCGCTGCCGCAAGCAAGAGGCCGACCGGGTTGCGTTCGGCCAGGGGTTCGACCAGCTTGCGTGATGCGCTTTCAGCGACCTGGCTGGCGGTGCGCAGCGGATGATCCTGCCACCAGCTGTCGAGCGTGTCGATCAGCAGCGTCATACCGGGCAGGTCGCGGGCGCGATCGAGCAACTTGGCGCCCAGGTCACCGATCCCGCCCAGGCCCGAAAACAGCGATGGCTTCTTCGGCGGATGGGTAATCTCCATCATGGCGTCGCGCAGTCGGTTGCGCGACTCGGCGAGTCGGTCGAGCGAGGAGACGCCGCCAGCCGCGTCCTTGAGCGCCTCCTTCGCCGCCACGGCCGCTTGCTTTGACGATGCCGCCGCGGCGTCGTCGGCTTCGGAAGCGCTGGCCCTCGCGGCATACGGCGTCGGCCGCGGCTTCGACGGTGCGGCAGGTGCATCCTCGACCAGCGATGAGCGGATCGGCGGGGAAACGACGGTGCTCACGATGCGCTGACCTCACGCAGCATTGCCATGTCGGCGTGAAGCTGCTTCTTGATCGTGTCGAAGGGCTTTTCGGTGGGGCGCGAGCGCGCGAAAACAACGCAACCCACGGCAATGACGAAGGGGGCCAGCGGCACCACGACCATGGCCCAGGCGGCCGGAAAGTCGCTCGCCGGTATCGCCGCGCAGAAGAGAAGAGCGACGCCGACCAACACCAGGCCCACGGCGACCAGGACCAGCGCGGTCGCGAACAGCGCCGCTCGGATAATCAGCGACGTCGAGACCTTGCTCACCTCTTCGCCGACGAGGGCTGCATACGCTTCGACGTGGTCGCCGATGAGTTGCGGCTCGGTCGCTGCCAGCCGCAGCAGGGGATGGATCATAGGGTCGCCTCTCGGGTTCGCCCTGCGCTCAGTCGCGCGAGCGGCCGAGCATGCTGATGATTCCCATCAGCAGGGCGCCGGTCGCGGCGGCGATGAGCATGGCCTTGATCGGCTCGTCCTTGACGTAGGCGACGGTCATGTCCTGCGCCTGCAGGGCGCGCTCGCGCAGCTGCTGCGAGCTGTCGCGCACGGCCTCCATACCGCGCCGGGCCGCGGCTTCGGCTTGAGAGGTCACCTTGTTGAGCAGGGGCGCGGCCTGGCTGCGGAGGTCGTCGACCTTGTCGGACAGGCGGTCCGCGGCCTGGTCGGCGGCGCGCTGCGTCGAGCGGATCGCGCCTTGGGCCGTGTTGGCCGCGTTATCGGCCATGTCTTGGCCTGGCTGCTGCAGGGGCTTGTTGGTGTTGCTGCTGCCGATCGTGTCCATCGAGTTTCCTTTGCTGGTGGGTGGCGGGTTCCGCTTCCGGTGCCCGCAGGCCGGAAGAGACGACGAGGGCAGTGTGCGGTCGCTGCCTCGCAAGAAGGATAGGTGCTGCGCGCGCAGCCCTGTCGGGGGACCCTCCCCGAGCCGGTAGGACGCGACCGACAGCCGGATGCGACTCGCTCATGCCTCGGCCGCCGTAGGCAGCACGGCAGCGCCGACATCGCCGCCATCGTTGGCAGCCGTGGGCGCGGACGGCAGCGTCGCCTCGATGACGGTGCCGTCGCCCGGCTGGGAGGACAGGCGCATCGTCCCGCCCTCGGCCTCGACCCGATAGCGCATGCCGAGCAGGCCGTGGCGCGCGAGGCGCGGCAGGTCGGTGTCGAAGCCGACGCCGTTGTCTCGCACCGAGACGTGGGCGCCGCCAGCGCCCGGCGCCTCGAGCGTGACCGTGACCTCGTTCGCCTTCGCGTACTTGACGACGTTCGTGAGCGCCTCCTGGACGAGTCGGTAGATCGTGAGCTGCGCGGCCGGGCTGACGTCGACCTGCTGGAGATGATCGACCACCGCGATCTCGCTGCGCGCCGAGAACTCGCGCAGCAGGATCTCGAGCGCCGCCACCAGGCCGAGGTTGCTGAGCGAGGACGGTCGAAGGTCTTCGATGATCCGCCGCTTCAGGGCGATGCCACCGTTGAGCGCTTCGTTGAGATGCGCGAGGCGCTCGGCGGCGTCGGCGCTGGCGCTCGGGCCAAGACGCGACTTAAGGCGCGCGACGTCGAGCTTGGCCGCCGTGAGCAAGGCGCCGAGCTCATCGTGCAGCTCGCGCGCGAGCATGCTGCGCTCGTCCTCGCGGATCGTCTGCAGGTGCTGCGCGAGCTCCTTCAGCTGCGCGGTTCGTGCCGCCACTTCCTGCTCGAGCCGGTCCCGCTCGCCGGCCGTCCGATCGGCTTCGGTCGCGAGAGCGCGGTCGAGGGTCGCGGTCTGGCGCAGGTACATGAAGAGGGCGAGCAGGCTGACCGCCGCCATCGCCGAGACGCCGATCCGGTTCAGCCAAAGCGTCTGGTACACGCTCTCGCGGCCGACGGCGACCTGCGCCGACTCGTAGTCGATCAGCTTCTCGCCGAGCGTTCGCACGTGCTCCATCTTCTCGCGGCCGATGTCGGAGAGCATCAGCTCGCGCCAGCCGTTTTCGACGCCGCGATCGTGCATTTCGATCGTCGTGGCCAGCTCGCTCAGCTTGGCTTCGGTCTCATTGGCCACCTCGCGCATGGTGGCCACGGTCGCGGTGTCCTTGGCGTAGTAGCCGTTGAGCCAGACAAGCAGGTCGCGGGTCTCACGCAGCGCGCGATCGTAAGGGCGCAGGTATTCGCGCCGCTCGGTGAGCAGGTAGCCGCGCTGGCCGGTCTCGGCATCGAGCAGCGACTTGACGAGGCTGTTGAGCTTGCTGCGGGCGGTCGCGCGTTCGCCGAGGCGGTCGAGCGACGAAGTCGCGTCCTGGTACGACGCCTCGCTGATGGCGAGCATTGCCAGCGCCGCCAGCGCGGCGAGAGGAAAGGCGATCACGTGGCCGCGGAAACGCGAAAGAAAACTCATCGTCCGGCCATGCCTCTAAACTTGCTCCACCGAGAAATCACGCACCCGCGGGTGCCGCCGCCATGATCCGCATCGCCATCATCGACGACCACGCCATCGTTCGCGCCGGGCTGCGCCAGTTCTTCTCCGAGCAGGTCGACCTCACCGTCGTCGCGGAGGCGTCGAACGGGCGCGAGGCCGTCGACATCGTCAGGAAGGGCCAGGTCGACGTGCTCGTGATGGACCTCTCGATGCCCGACCAGAGCGGCGTCGATGCGCTGGCCGCGATCAAGGCCCGGGCGCCCGACCTGCCGGTGCTGATTCTCTCCGGTTTTCCCGAGGAGCACTACGCGACGACGCTGCTGCGCCAGGGGGCGAGCGGCTACCTGAACAAGGACTGCGATCCCGAGGAGATCGTCAAGGCGATCCGCACCGTCTACCGCGGCCGCAAGTACATCACCGCCGGCGTCGCGGAACTGCTCGCCGACGGCCTCGGAGGGGGCGGCGACAAACCCGCTCACGAGCAGCTCTCGGAGCGCGAGTTCCAGGTCTTCCTACGTCTCGCCAAGGGCGAGACGATCGGGCACATGGCCAACAGCATGTCGTTGAGCGTCAAGACGGTAAGCACGTACCGCACTCGGGTGATGGAGAAGATGAAGCTGGAGTCGAACAGCGACCTGACCTACTACGCCCTCAAGAACGGCTTGATCCAGTGAGCGGCGGCGCCCGCGCCGCTACGCGAGCGGGTTGTATTCGGTGTTGCCGGTGCCACCGTCGGCGAGCCGGCAGCAGTAGAGGATGAGCGCGTCGATCTCGTTCGACTTGTCGAAGACGCGGTCGGCGCCGAGCTCGAGGCACTTGCGACGCATGTCTGGCGTGGCGTAGTTGCTGAGCACGACGAACTTCGCGGGCATGCGGACGGCGGCAGCGCCCTTCAGCACGCCGAGCCCGGAGCCGCTTTTCAGGAAGATGTCGACCACCACCAGATCGCAACGGTTCTGCGCATCAGTCAGCCACGAGAGCGCGGTCGATTCGTCTTCGGCCGTGCCGACGACGTCGATCGGCGCCATCTCCTCCAGCGCGGCGACCAGGTTCTCGCGGATCACCGGGCTGTCTTCGACGATGAACGCTTTCAGCTGGCTCATGGGGAGCCCTGCAACGGCAAGTGAAGGCCGCGCGTCGGGCGAAGTCGCAGTCGAGCTCGCCGTGGCAGCGAGTAAAGGCAAGGTCTGGGCACGTTTCAGGAAGACTGAAGCGCGGAGTGTGGGCGAAGCGCTGAGAGCGATCAAACCGAGAAGCCCGCTTTGGTTCGTAGGCAATTTCCTACGGGGATGGGCGTCCTGCACGGCGATGCTCGCCCTCTTGCTTGCTCTCGTGCCGAGCGCACACGCCGAGCCCGCGCCGCTCGTCGTCGGCTCGAAACGGTTCACCGAGTCGTACGTGCTCGGCGAAATCCTCGCCCAGACGCTCGTCGCCGCCGGCCGGCAGGCCGTCCACAAGCCGGGGCTCGGCAACACCGGCATCCTCGAGCAGGCGCTCGCCGGCGGTGCGGTCGATCTCTACCCGGAGTACACGGGGACGATCGTCCGCGAGCTCCTGAAGCGCGAAGGCAACCCGTCGCTCGAGGAGCTGAACCGATGGCTGGCGCCGCGCCGGCTGAAAGCGGCGGTACCGTTCGGCTTCAACAACACGTACGCGCTGGCGATGACCGAGGCGAAGGCGCGCGCGCTCGGGATCAGGCGCATCTCCGATCTTTTCCAGCCGAGCGGGACCCGGCTCGCGCTCGGCCTCTCGCACGAGTTCCTGGAGCGCGCCGACGGGTGGCCGGCGCTGCGCAAGGCCTACGGCGAGCGCGCGGCCGCACCGATCGGTCTCGACCACGGGCTCGCGTACGACGCCGTCGCCGCGGGGCGCGTCGACGTGATCGACGTGTACTCGACCGACGCCAAGCTCGGCCGCCTCGGCCTCACCGTGCTCGACGACGACCTCGGCTTCTTCCCCAAGTACGACGCCGTCGTACTGATGCGGGCGGGCGTCGACGCCGCGCCGCTGGCCGGACTCGCTGGATCGATCGACGCGGCGACGATGATCGCGATGAACGGCGAGGTCGAGCTCGACGGTCGCAGCTTCGCGGAGACGGCGCGCAAGTTCCTCGCCGGCGGCTTCGCGGCGAGCGCGCGGCGGGCGGCCGCGAGCGGCGCGGCGAGCCTGCCGGCGCGGCCGCAGGCGACGGTGTTCGAGCGCGTCTTCGCGCCCGACTTCGCGCGCCTCGCCGGCCAGCACCTGCTCCTCGTCTTCGGCTCGCTCGCGCTCGCGCTCGCCGTCGGCGTTCCCCTCGGCGTCGCGGCCTGGCGCTGGCCGCGCAGCGAGACCCTCCTGCTCGGCGCCGTCGCGTTGCTGCAGACGATTCCTTCACTCGCCCTGCTGGCCTTCCTGATCGCCCTCGTCGGCGCGATCGGCGTCGTGCCTGCGGTGCTCGCTCTCTTTCTCTACGCGTTGCTGCCGATCGTGCGCAACACGCACGCCGGCCTGCTGGGCGTCTCGGGTGGCATGGAGGAGGCGGCGCTCTCGCTCGGCATGACGGCGCGCCAGGCGCTGCGTCACGTCCAACTGCCGCTCGCCGCGCCGACGCTGCTGGCCGGCGTCAAGACCGCGGCGGTGATCAACGTCGGCACGGCGACGATGGCGGCCTTCATCGGCGCCGGCGGATTCGGTGAGCGGATCGTCGCCGGCCTGGCCGTCAACGACAGCCGCGTGATGCTCGCCGGCGCGTTGCCGGCGGCCGCGCTCGCGCTGCTCGTCCAGGGCGCCTTCGACCTTGCCGAGCGCTGGTCGCGCCACGGTCGTCCGCGCTGAAAAGCGGCTTGCGCGCCCGGGCGATTCCGGGGCGGCTGCGACAATTGCGAATGCATTTCGACTGGCTGGTCCCGGCACTTCTCACGCTTCTCGTCGTCATCACTTTCTGGATCGCGTTGCGCCGCCCGCCGGTGGACACCGGTGCCGAGCGGCACGCGCGCGACCTGCGCGACGAGGTGACGCGCAGCGCGCAGGGAACGCGCCAGGAGCTCGCCCAGGCGCTCGCGCTTTTCCAGCAAGCGCTGCTCGCCCAGCAAGGCGACACGGCGCGAACCCAGAACGAGCAAAGCGACACCTTCAGCCGCCAGCTCGCCGCGATGCAGCAACATCTTGCTGAGTCGCTCGCGCAGACGACTTCGGCACAGGTCGAGCAGGCGCGCCTGGCGCGCGATTCGCTCGACGCTGCGCAAGGCGCGCAGGCGCTGCGCCAGGCCGCCTCGTTGAAGGAGCTCTCGGAATCGCTGCGCGAGCAGCTGCAGGCGCTCGTTCGAGCCAACGACCAGCGCATGGGCGAGGTGAAGGCCACCGTCGAAACGCGCCTAAACGCGATCCAGGCCGACACCGAGAAGAAGCTCGAGCAGATCCGCGCGACCGTCGACGAAAAGCTGCACGCGACGCTCGAGCAGCGCCTCGGCGAGAGCTTCCGGCAGGTCGCCGAGCGGCTCGAGCAGGTGCATCGCGGCATCGGCGAGATGCAGAAGCTCGCGAGCGACGTCGGCTCGCTCAGCCGCGTGCTGAGCAATGTCAAGACGCGTGGCACCTTCGGCGAAGTGCAGCTCGGTGCGCTGCTCGAGCAGGTGTTCGCGCCGGCGCAGTACGGCAAGAACGTCGAGACGATTCCTGGCACCAACCAACGCGTCGACTACGCCGTCAAGTTCCCGGGCCGCGGCGCCGACGAGCCGGTGTGGCTTCCGATCGACTGCAAGTTTCCGCGCGAGGACTACGAGCGCCTGGTCGAGGCGCACGAGCGCGCCGATGCGGCCGGCGTCGAGGCCTCGGCGCGGGCGATCGAGACGAGGCTGCGCGTCGAGGCCAGGACGATCCGCGAGAAGTACCTTGCGCCACCGCACACCACCGACTTCGCGATCCTCTTCGTCCCGACCGAAGGGCTCTATGCCGAGGCGCTGCGCCGTCCCGGCCTGTTCGAATCCCTGCAGCGCGACCATCGCGTCACGCTCGCCGGGCCGACGACCCTGCTCGCCGTGCTGACCAGCCTCAAGGTCGGCTTCAACACGCTCGCGCTCGAGCAGCGCTCGAACGAGGTGCGCGAGATGCTGAGCGTGGTGAAGACCGAGTTCGGACGCTTCGGCCATGTCCTGGCCAACGTCAAGCGCCAGGCGAACACGGTCGTCAACTCGATCGGCGAGGCCGAAGTGCGAACGCGGCAGATGGCGCGCGCGCTGAGGGGCGTCGAGGCCGCGCCCGAGCTGCGCGTGCAGACCCTGCTGCCGGGCTCCTGGGTCGACAACACCAACGCCGACGACACGGACGTCGATGAGTGAGGCGCGCCGCGGCGGCTTCGGCCGGGCGCTGCTGGCACTGATCGGCGGCCAGGTCGCGCTCCATTCCTGCATGGCCGGCGTGCGCATGGCGGCGCCGCTGGCGGCGCTGCGCGAAGGCCACGAGGCCTGGGCGGTAGGGGTCCTGCTCGGCCTCTTCGCAGCGGCGCCGGTCGTGCTCGCGCTCGCCGCCGGGCGGCTTGCCGATCGCCATGGCTATCACGTACCGATCCGCGTCGCCGTCGCGTTGACCGTCTCCGGCGGCTTGTGCGCGGTCGCGGCGACCGCGGTCCCGGCCGGGCAGTTCATCGTCCTCTGCATCGCCGCGGTGCTCGCCGGCGCGGGCGCGAATTTCGGCCTGATCGCGATCCAGCGCACCGCCGGGCGCATGGCGCACGAACCGATTGAGCTGAAGAGGATCTTCTCCTGGCTCGGCCTCGCGCCGGCGCTCGCCAACGTCGTCGGGCCCGTCCTCGCCGGCACGCTGATCGACGCCGCCGGCTTTCAGATCGCCTTCGCCGCGCTCGCCGCCTTGCCGCTCGCCAGCCTTGTCTGGGCGCGCTTTGTTCCAGTCGAGCCGCGCGCCGACGAGGCGGCGCCGGCGCGACGTCCGAACAGCTGGAACCTGCTACGCGAGCCGGGCTTCGCGCGCCTCCTGATCGTCAACTGGCTGCTGTCGTCGAGCTGGGACGTGCACTCATTCCTGGTGCCGATCCTCGGCCACGAGCGCGGCTTCAGCGCTTCCGCCATCGGCCTCATCCTCGGCGTGTTCGCGACCGCGGTCGCGGCCGTCCGCCTGGCGATCCCGCTGCTGGCCCACCGCTTGCGCGAGGCGAACGTCCTCGTCGGCGCCATGCTGGCCGCCGCGCTCGTGTTCGCGGTCTATCCGCTCGCGCGCACGTCGTGGATGATGGGCTTCTGCGCGATCGTCCTCGGCTTGGCCCTGGGCGCAGTACAGCCGATGATCATGACGACGCTGCACCAGCTCACGCCGGCGGCGCGGCACGGTGAGGCGATCGCGCTGCGCTCGATGGCGATCAACTTCTCTAGCGCGGTGATGCCGCTCGCCTTCGGCCTCGCCGGCGCGACACTCGGCGCCTCGGCGCTGTTCTGGCTGATGGGCGCGGCGGTCGCGAGCGGCAGCGTGGCGGCGCGCCGCGTCGGCGCCGTCCAGCGCGCGCTGCCGGTGGCGGGGGAGGGCGCCGCTAGAAGCGGACGCCGCCCGTGCCCGCCGGCGTCGCGGCGGGGCGGTTGACGGGCGCGGGCGCCGGTGCAGCGGCGTCGCCGTTACGCGCGGCCGCAGGCTCGCGTCGATCGACGACGGGGGCGGCCGCCCGATACTGGTAAGTGGCAGGCAGGCGCGACTCGCGCGGATAGCCGGCGGCGTCGAGGTACTGGTTCCACGAGTCGCCGGCGAAGCCGCGCACGACCTGTGCGCCCACGGTGAGCGTCGGCGCCTCGCGGCCGCCCGAGATCTTCTCGAGCGCGTCGATGTCCTCGTTGCTGATCGCCTGGCGCTCGATGAACGGCACGCCGCGCTGCTTCAGGAGCTGGCGCCCCTGCGTGCAGGGATCGCATGCGCCGTTGGTGGTGTAGAGCGTGACCGGGTACTTCGAGCTCGCCTGGCGCAGCTCGAACGGCAGGTCGGCATCGGCCGCCTGCGGCGCCGCGCGCGTGCCGAGCGGGGTAGCGCGACGATCGGCGCTGCTCGGCTCGCGATCGGTGTACGTCACCTTGCCGTCGGGGCCGACGACCTTGTACTGCGCGTGCGAGGCGGTCGCGGCGAGCAGCAGGGTCGTCACGACAGCGAGGCGGCGCCAAGCTGGAGCGTCGCGCGGGAAACGGGGAAAGGCGAGGGAAGTCATGTCGGCCTTGCGGTGCGGGACGGTCCGGTCGCCGAATCTAACCGAGCGGGACGCCGGGTTCAATGCCGCCAGCGCCGACCGCCGGGGCGGCTTCACACTGCGTCACACCCGGGCGGCTCGGCGCCGCTCGACCGAGGTCAGCGTGCGGTGCTGGCGAGCGCAGCGGCACGCTCCGCGGCATCGACGGTGTTGGAGAGCAGCATCGCGATCGTCATCGGCCCGACGCCTCCCGGCACCGGCGTGATCGCACCGGCGACCTGCGACACGCCGGCGAAGTCGACGTCGCCGCACAGCTTGCCGTCGACGTTGCGGTTCATGCCGACGTCGATCACGATCGCTCCCGGCTTCACCATCTCCGCGGTGAGCGTGTTAGCGCGGCCGACTGCGGCTACGACGACGTCGGCGCGCCGCGTGTGCTCGGCGAGGTCGGGCGTGCGGCTGTGGCAGATCGTGACCGTCGCGTCGGCCTGCAGCAGCAGCAGCGCCAACGGCTTGCCGACCGTGTTGCTGCGGCCGATGACGACCGCGCGCTTGCCGCTCAGCGCGATGCCGGTGCTCTCGATGAGCGTCATGCAGCCCCGGGGCGTGCAGGGACGAAAGCCGGGCAGGCCGGCGATGAGCCGGCCGGCGCTCTCGACCGAGTACCCGTCGACGTCCTTGGCCGCGTCGATCGCCTCGATCACGCCCTGCGCCGACAGATGCGGCGGCAGCGGCATCTGAACCAGGATGCCGTGCACGGAAGGATCGGCATTGAGCGCGGCGATGCGCCCCAGCAGCTCGGCCTCGTCCAAGTCGGCGCGGTAGGTCTCCTGCAGAGACCGCACGCCGGTCTCGGCGCAGGCCTTGATCTTGTGCTTGACGTAGATCTCGCTGGCCGGGTCCTCGCCGACCAGGATCACCGCCAGCGTCGGCACGCAACCGTGAGCGGCGAGACGCGCGGCGCGCTCGGCGACGCCGGCGCGGACTTGGCGCGCGATCGCGCTGCCGTCGATCCGCGCCGCCGTGGTCAAGCTTTGCTCGGTGCGCCGAGCGCGATCTTGAGCAGGTCGGCGACCGTATTCGCGTTCAGCTTTTCCATGATGTTGGCGCGGTGCGCCTCGACCGTCTTGATGCTGATGCCGAGATCGTCGGCGATCTGCTTATTGAGGCGCCCGGCGACGATGCGCTCAAGCACCTGCGCCTCGCGCGTGGTGAGGCGCGAGAGCAGGGCGTCCCGGCTCGCCGCTTCCTGGTGCTTTGAAAAGTCCACACGGGCGCGCTCGAGCATCTTCTCGACCAGGGCGACGAGCTCGTCTTCCTTGAACGGTTTCTCGATGAAGTCCTCCGCGCCTTTCTTCATGGTCGTCACGGCCATCGGCACGTCGCCGTGGCCCGTGATGAAGGTGACCGGCAGAGGAGAGCGCCGCTCGAGCAGCTTGTCCTGCAGCTCGAGGCCGCTCATGCCGTCCATGCGGATGTCGGCGATCAGGCAGGCAACCTCGCGCGGGTCGAAGCGGGCCAGGAACGACTCCGCCGAGTCGAAGCACTTGACGCGGTAATCCTTGCCCTCGAGCAGCCACTGCAGCGAATCGCGCACCGCCTCATCATCGTCGACCACATAGACGGTGCCGCGCTTGGGAATCAGGCTCATGCAGTGGCGACCGCGGGGGCCGTGTGGACGGTGGTGGCGACCGGCAGCGTGAACGTGAAGCGGCAGCCGATGGGAGTCTCTCCATTGTAGAGGTTGACCGCCTTGATCCGACCCTGGTGGCTCTCGATGATCGAGCGGCAGAGGCTCAGGCCGATCCCGAGGCCGTCGACCTTGGTCGAGAAGAACGCCTCGTACATGCGGGCGATGACCTCGTCCTTCAGGCCCGGGCCCTTGTCGCTGACGGTGAACTCGATCACGTCGCCTTCCTCGACGCTGTGGCGCGGAACGACTCGCAGCTCGATGCGTCGGCGCGGCGTCGGCAGGTGCGCGTTGTCGATCGCCTCGGCGGCGTTCTTGAGCAGGTTGAGGACGACCTGCTCGATCAGGATCGGATCGACCATCAAAGGCGGCAGGCGCTGCGCCACGTAGGTCTGGATCGCGACATTCCTGCGCCTGAGCTCGATGCCGGCGAGGTCGACGGCGTCGTCGACGATCATCTGCGCCGACGCCTTCTGGCGTTGCGGCTCGCTCCGCTTCACGAACGAGCGGATGCGGTGGATGATCTGGCCCGCGCGCTCGGCCTGTCGCGAGGTCTTCTGCAGCGCGGCGATCAGGTCGCCTTTGGCGATCGCATCGTTCTCCACTCGCGTGACCATGCCGTTGCAGTAGTTGGTGATCGCGGTGAGCGGCTGATTCAGCTCGTGCGCCACCGACGACGCCATTTCGCCCATCGTGACGAGACGGCTCGTCACCTGCGCCTTCTCGGCCTGGCTCGCCGCCACCGCCTCGGCGCTGCGCCGCTCGGTGATGTCGGTGGCGATCAGCATCTGCGCCAGGCGGCCGTCGGTCCACTGCAGGTAGCGCGCGCGGACATCGAACCACTTGCCGAGCGATTCGACGAAGACCTCGCGCGAATCGGAGCCGGCCGCGGTGAGCTCCTGCGTCGGCAGGCCGCCGAGGCCGTCGACGGCGTCGTCGCCGTCGGCCTGCGCGAGCGCCGACGAATCGCCGCCCGAGAGCAGCGCATGGCCCTTCGACTCGGCGCCGAACCAGAGCCGGTAGGAGCGGTTGGCGAACAGCAGCTCGCCCTGCCGCACCGAGAGCACCGACACGGCGGCGTCGAGGCCTTCGAGCACGGTCGTGAAGCGCTCGTGCGAGGCGGTGAGCTGGTCGCGGATGCGCTTGGCTTCGGTGATGTTGGTCATCGACGTCATCCAGCCGGTCTGCTGGCCCTTCGGGTCGATCAGCGGCGAAACGTACATGCGCGCGTCGAAGATCGTGCCGTCCCTGCGCATGATGCGGACCTCGACGCCCCCGGCCGGGCTCTTGCCCTGCAGCTCCTGCTCGAGCAGGCGCGCGTTCTCCTCGCGCCGCTCGATCGGCCAGTACGGAAACGGCGGCGACTGGCCGATCAGGTCGCTTTCGGAGAACCCGGTCATCGCGCAGAACGCCGGGTTGACGTAACTGATGCGCCCCTGCAAGTCGAGAACGCGCATGCCGGTCAGCATCGAGTTCTCCATGGCGCGACGGAAGTTGGTTTCGGAGACGAGCGCCGCCTGCATCTGCAGGCGGCGGCGCATGTGGCGCCAGGTGCCGAGCAGCATCCAGACGGTGAGCGCCGAGAGCAGCATCACCATCCAGAAGAGGCCATTGCCGATCAGGCCGATCGAGGTGCGGTAGCCCTGGCCGCGCAGCACGAGCCCGTTCTCGGCCGGAGCGACCGGCAGCTCGAAGACGATCGATGGCCGCGCCTGCTTCGCGCCAGGGACGGTCATGACGGTGCTGGCGAGCGAGCGCGAGTGCGCGTCGAGCACCGAGATCGCGTGGCGCCGTGCGATCTCGGTCGGCACGAAGTAACGTAGCAGCCGCTCCACCGAGTACTCGACCAGCAGCGCACCGTGGAAGACGCCGTGATCGATGAGCGGGATCTGCGTCTGAAAGACCTGGTTGCCGAAGCTGTCGGCGAAGGGCTGCGAGTAGGCGGTGTGGCGCGTCTCGCGTGCGCGCAAGAACGCTTCTTCAGGCGCGGTCCCGGAGTGCTCGACCGGCAGCGAGGCAGGCGTGTCGACGCCGCTGATGCCGGTCTCGGGCGGGAACGTCGTCCCCGAATAGCCGCCGATGCTCACGCGCTGGTCGTTGAGCCAGATCAGGTTGCTGATTTCCGGATGCTCGAGGGTGAACGCCGCCGCCTGGACGAGGAAGGTGTCGTGGTCGAGCGCGCGGCCGACGAGCTCGCGCGCCATTCGCGTCAGCTGCTCGTGGTTCTCGATCAGGCGCAGCCGCACCTGCTGCTGCGCCACCTCGGTGTCGCGGCGCACCGCTTCCTGCTCGCGCTCGAACTCTTCGTTCCTGAGGTACCAGAATGCCGAGACGATCGCGGCGAGGAAGAGCAGCACCGACAGCAGCGGGCCGAGGGTCGCGTAGCGGTCCTGGCGCGCCGCCGACTGGCGCCGCCACCAGCGGCCGAAGAGCCGTTCCGGCCAAGTGCGCTGAACGGCGGGGTCGGCTTCGCTTCGGTGCCCTTGCATCGCCGGATTATCGAGTGCCCGGGCGGCGCCTGTCGCGACCACGGCGACGGGCGGACCGCTCGCCGTCGCCCTTCAAGGCCTCCGTGCCTGTGCGAGACTTGCGCAAAAGATCGATCCGGAGACACCATGTCCGCACTTCCCGAATCATTGCGCGGCGCTGCCGCCAACGACGCCGACGCCGGGGAAACGCGCGAATGGCTCGACGCCCTCTCGGCCGTGATCGCGTCCGAAGGCGGCGAGCGCGCCCATTTCCTCCTCGAGCGGCTGATCGACCAGGCCCGCCAGGCCGGCGTCGACGTGCCGTTTTCGGCCAATACCGCCTACGTCAACACGATTCCGATCGAGCAGGAAGAGCGCTCTCCCGGCAACATCGAGATCGAGGAGCGGCTGCGCGCCTACATGCGCTGGAACGCGATGGCGATGGTCGTCAAGGCCAATCGCGTCCATCCGGCAGACGGCGGCGATCTTGGCGGCCACATCTCGAGCTTCGCGTCGCTGGCGACGATGTTCGGCACCGGGTTCAACCACTTCTGGCACGCGGAGACGCCCGACCACGGCGGCGACCTGCTCTACATCCAGGGCCACTCGTCGCCCGGCATCTATGCGCGCGCCTTCATGGAAGGGCGCCTGAGCGAAGAGCAGTTGCTCAACTTCCGCCAGGAGGTCGACGGCAAGGGCATCTCGAGCTATCCGCATCCGAAGCTAATGCCCGAGTTCTGGCAGTTCCCGACCGTCTCGATGGGCCTCGGCCCGTTGATGGCGATCTACCAGGCGCGCTTCCTCAAGTACCTGCACGCGCGCGGCCTCGCCGACACCGCCAAGCGCAAGGTCTGGGTCTTTTGCGGCGACGGCGAGATGGACGAGCCCGAGTCGCTCGGCGCGATCGGCCTGGCGGCGCGCGAGAAGCTCGACAACCTGATCTTCGTCATCAACTGCAACCTGCAGCGGCTCGACGGGCCGGTGCGCGGCAACGGCAAGATCATCCAGGAGCTCGAGAGCGAGTTCCGTGGCTCGGGCTGGAACGTGATCAAGCTGATCTGGGGCAGCTACTGGGATCCGCTGCTTGCGCGCGACAAGGACGGAACGCTGCGCCGCGTGATGATGGATACCGTCGACGGCGACTACCAGGCGATGAAGGCCAACGACGGCGCCTTCGTGCGCAAGCACTTCTTCGGCCAAGATCCGAAGCTGCTCGAGACCGTCGCGAAGATGAGCGACGAGGACATCTGGCGCCTCAACCGCGGCGGCCACGATCCGCAGAAGGTCTACGCCGCCTTCCACCGCGCCGCTCACCACGAAGGCCAGCCGACGGTGCTGCTCGTCAAGACCGTCAAGGGCTTCGGCATGGGCAAGAGCGGCGAAGGCAAGAACACCGCGCACCAGACCAAGAAGCTGATCGACGAGGACGTGCTCGCCTTCCGCGACCGCTGGAACATTCCCGTCCCCGATGAAACGGTCGGCGAGATCCCGTTCTACAAGCCCGCCGCCGACACGCCCGAGATGAAGTACCTGCACGAGCGGCGCCAGGCGCTCGGCGGCTATTTGCCGAAGCGGCGCACGCGCGCCGACGAGCAACTCAAGGTGCCGCCGCTCGACACCTTCAAGGCCGTCCTCGAGCCCACCGCCGAAGGCCGCGAGATCTCGACGACGCAGGCGTTTGTGCGTTTCCTGACCCAGCTCCTGCGCGATAAGGAGCTCGGTCCGCGCGCGGTGCCGATCCTGGTCGACGAGGCGCGCACGTTCGGCATGGAAGGCCTGTTCCGCCAGATCGGCATCTACAACCCCGCGGGCCAGAACTACACGCCGGTCGACCGCGACCAGGTGATGTACTACCGCGAGGACAAGAGCGGCCAGGTGCTGCAGGAAGGCATCAACGAGCCCGGCGGCATGAGCAGCTGGATCGCGGCCGCGACGTCGTACTCGACGAACAACCGCATCATGGTGCCGTTCTACGTTTACTACTCGATGTTCGGCTTCCAGCGCGTCGGCGACCTCGCCTGGGCGGCCGGCGACATGCAGGCGCGCGGCTTCCTGCTCGGCGGCACCTCGGGCCGCACGACGCTGAACGGCGAGGGCCTGCAGCATGAGGACGGCCACAGCCACATCCTCGCGCAGACGATTCCGAACTGCATCTCCTACGACCCGACCTTCGCGCACGAGGTGGGAGTGATCCTGCACCACGGCCTTGTGCGCATGGTCGAGCAGCAGGACAACGTCTATTTCTATCTGACGCTGCTCAACGAGAACTACGCGCAGCCCGGCCTGCGCCACGGCAGCGAGGACGAGATCGTCAAGGGAATGTACCTGCTTCAGGAAGGTGCGAAGAAGGCGCCGCGCGTGAACCTGCTCGGCAGCGGCACAATCCTGCGTGAGAGCATGGCCGCGCGCGACCTGCTCGACAGCGAGTGGGGCATCGCCGCCAACGTGTGGAGCTGCCCGAGCTTTAACCAGCTCGCCCGCGACGGCCAGGACGTCGAGCGCTGGAACCTGCTCCATCCGACCGAGCGGCCGCGCGTGCCCTTTGTCGCCCAGCAGCTCGACAAGTTCGGCGGCCCGGTGATCGCCTCGACCGACTACATAAAGAACTACGCCGAGCAGATCCGCGCCTTCCTGCCCAAGGGCCGCGCCTACAAGGTGCTCGGCACCGACGGCTTCGGGCGGAGCGACTTCCGCACCAAGCTGCGCGAGCACTTCGAGATCGACCGGCACTACATCGTCGTCGCCGCGCTCAAGGCACTCGCCGAGGAGGGCGCCGTGCCGGCGGCCAAGGTCGGCGAGGCGATCGCCCGCTACCGGATCGACGCCGACAAGATCAATCCGCTCTACGCCTGAGCCGCAACGACGAGAACAACAACATGACCGTCCAGGAAGTCAAGGTTCCCGACATCGGCGACTTCAAGGACGTCGAGGTGATCGAGTTGCTCGTCAAGGCGGGCGACCGCATCGAGGCCGAGCAGTCGCTCGTCACCGTCGAGAGCGACAAGGCGTCGATGGAGATCCCCTCGAGCGCCGCCGGCGTCGTCAAGGAGATGAAGGTCAAGGTGGGCGACAAGGTGAACGAGGGCAGCTTGCTGCTCCTGCTCCAGGGCGACGCGTCCGCGGCCGTGAGCGCACCGGCTGGCGCAGCCGCGGCCCCCGCCGCCACCGCGCCGCCGCCGCCGGCCGCGGCCCCGCCCGCCATCGGCCCGCGCGCGCAGTCGGCAGGGACCGGTGGCGATGTCGAGGTGGTCGTTCCCGACATCGGCGATTTCGACCAGGTCGCCGTGATCGAGGTCCTCGTCCAGGCGGGCGACACCGTCGCCCTTGAGCAGAGCCTGGTCACGGTCGAGAGCGACAAGGCGTCGATGGAGATTCCTTCGAGCGCCGCCGGAGTCGTCAAGGCGATCAAAGTGCAGGTCGGCGACAAGGTGTCGCAGGGCAGCCTGCTCGCGATCGTGCAGAGCAAGGAGGGCGCGGTGGCGCCGCCGAGCTCGGCGGCGACTGCGGCGGCGGCGTCGCCGTCGGAAGAGCGTGGCGGCGCCGGCAGCGCGACTGCTCCCGCGCCGGCGGCTTCGCCTGCGCCTGGCGCCGGCGAGCGCGCGGTGCCCACGGCGGCCTTGCCGGCGCACGAGCCGAGCGCGCCGACCGGAACGCTGCCGCATGCATCGCCCGCAATCAGGAAGCTCGCCCGCGAGCTCGGCGTGCCGCTCGACGAGGTCAAGGGCAGCGCGCCCAAGGGCAGGATCACGCAGGAGGACGTGCAGGGCTTCGTCAAGGCCGTTCTCGCCGGCCAGGCGCAGACGCGCGCCCAGGCCGGCAAGTCACCCGCCGCCGCCGCCGCGACGACGGGCGGCCTGGCCGGGCTGCTGCCGTGGCCGCAGGTCGACTTCGCCAAGTTCGGGCCGATCGAGAAGAAGGACCTGTCGCGCATCAAGCGAATCAGCGGTCCGGCGCTGCATCGCAACTGGGTGACGATCCCGCACGTCACCAATCACGACGATGCCGACATCACCGACCTCGAGGCCTTCCGCACCTCGACCAACAAAGAGAACGAGAAGTCGGGGGTCAAGGTGACGATGCTCGCCTTCCTGATCAAGGCCTCGGTCGCGGCCCTGAAGAAGTTCCCCGAGTTCAACGCCAGCCTCGACGGCGAGCAGATCGTCCTCAAGCAGTACTTCCACGTCGGCTTTGCCGCCGACACGCCGAACGGCCTGGTCGTGCCCGTGATCCGCGACGCCGACAAGAAGGGCGTGATCCAGGTCTCGACCGAGATGGGCGAGCTCGCGAAGAAGGCGCGCGACGGCAAGCTGACGCCGGTCGACATGAGCGGCGGGTGCTTCTCGATCTCGTCGCTCGGCGGCATCGGCGGCCGCTACTTCACGCCGATCATCAACGCGCCCGAGGTGGCGATTCTCGGCGTCTGCCGCAGCCAGATCGAGCCGGTCTGGGACGGCAAGGCGTTCCAGCCCCGGCTCATGCTGCCCCTCTCGCTCAGTTGGGATCACCGCGTCGTCGATGGCGCCGCCGCGGCGCGCTTCAACGCCTTCCTGATCCAGGTGCTCGGCGATTTCCGGCGGGTGCTGCTGTGACTGTTGACGTGCGGGTGCCGGACATCGGCGACTTCGCCGACGTCGATGTCATCGAGGTGCTCGTCAAGCCCGGCGACGCGATCGCCGTCGAGCAGGGCCTGATCACGGTCGAGAGCGACAAGGCGTCGATGGAGATCCCGTCGTCGCACGCCGGCGTCGTTAAGGAATTGAAGGTCGCGGTCGGCGACAAGGTCAACGAAGGGACGCTGATCCTCAGGCTCGAGCCGGCGGCGGCGGGCGCGGGCGTCGCCGCGGCTCCAGCGTCGCCCCCTGCCCCTGCCGCGGCCGCAGCACCGGCGTCTGCTGCGCCTGTGGCCGCGTCGCCTTCGCCCACGCCGACCCCGCCCGCATCTGCCGCGCCGACGCGCGTCCCGGCGACCATGGCCGCGACCAGCGTCGGTGGCGATGTCGTCTGCGACCTGCTCGTCCTCGGCGCCGGCCCGGGCGGCTACTCGGCCGCATTCCGCGCGGCCGACCTCGGACTCAAGGTCGTGCTCGTCGAGCGCTACCCGACGCTCGGCGGCGTCTGTCTCAACGTCGGCTGTATCCCGTCGAAGGCGATGCTGCACGTCGCCGCCGTGATCGACGAGGCCGCCCACTTCGGCGCCGTCGGCGTCGAGTTCGGCGCGCCTCGGGTCGACCGCTCCAGGCTCGTCGCGCACAAGAACAAGGTCGTCGGCCGGCTCACCGGCGGACTGGCGCAGATGGCAAAGATGAGGAAGGTCACCGTCGTCACGGGGAGCGGCCGCTTCACCGACGCGAACCATGTCGCCGTCGACCTCGCCGGCGGCGGCACGACGATGATCGGCTTCGCGCGCGCCGTCATCGCCGCAGGGTCGGAAGCGGTGAAGCTGCCCTTCATGCCGAAGGACGACCCGCGCGTCGTCACCTCGACCGGCGCGCTTGAGCTGCCGGTGCAGCCCAAGCGCATGCTCATCGTCGGCGGCGGAATCATCGGGCTCGAGATGGGCACGGTGTATTCGACGCTCGGTGCTCGCCTCGACGTCGTTGAGATGCTCGACGGTTTGATGCAGGGGGCCGATCGTGACCTCGTCAAGGTCTGGCAGAAGCTGAACGCACCGCGCTTCGACAACATCCTGCTCAAGACGAAGACCGTGAGCGCAGAGGCGCGCCCGGACGGCATCCTGGTGACGTTCGAAGGCGAGGGCGGGCTCAAGGAGCAGCTCTACGATTTCGTCCTGCAAGCGGTCGGCCGCGTGCCGAATGGCAAGCGCATCGGCGCCGAGGCGGCGGGCGTGAAGGTGAGCGAGCGCGGTTTCGTTCCGGTCGATATCCAGATGCGGACCAACGTGCCGCACATCTTCGCCGTCGGCGACGTCGTCGGCCAGCCGATGCTCGAGCACAAGGCGGTGCACGAGGCCCACGTCGCGGCCGAGGTCGCGGCCGGCGAGCAACTCGGCGACGCGAAGTTGTCGAAAGCGGCTTTCGACGCGCGGGTGATCCCGAGCGTGGCCTACACCGACCCCGAGATCGCCTGGGTCGGGATCACCGAGGACGAGGCCAGGGCGCGCGGCGTCAAGGTGAAGAAGGGCCTCTTCCCGTGGACCGCGTCGGGCCGCGCGATCGCCAACGGCCGCGATGAGGGCTTCACCAAGCTGCTCTTCGACGAGGCCAGCCACGCCATCGTCGGCGGCGGCATCGTCGGCACGCATGCCGGCGACATGATCGGCGAGATCGCACTCGCCATCGAGATGGGCGCCGACGCCGTCGACATCGGCAAGACCATCCACCCGCATCCGACCCTCGGCGAATCGATCGGCCTGGCGGCGGAGGCGTTCGAAGGCACCTGCACCGATCTGCCGCCGGCGCGGCGCTAGCCAGTCCGTCCGTCGCCTGTCAGACGGGGCGCGTCGGGCGGTCCGACTCAGCCTTGGCGTCGGCGTGCCACCGAGGCGACGACCGCCAAACCGGCGAACAGGCGCTGCGTGCGATTGCCGTCGACCCGGAGATCGCACGCTCGATCGGCACGCCGGCCTGGGCGTCGCTTTGCCGCGTCGACTTGGGCTCGACGACCTAACGCAGGATCCGCTTCAAGTTGGCGTACAACGGCGCGAGCCGTCCGTACAGTGGCCGGTACACCTGCCGATGTAGCCGGTCGTAGAGGGCGGCGTCCTTGACGGCGACCTCGAAGCGCTGCCCGGGCCGGGCCATCGCCGATCGCGCAACGTGGACGTCGGCATGCAAGCCGGCGCCGACGGCGGCCGCGATCGCGGCGCCCAGCGCGGCAGCCTCTGCCGTATGCAGGCGTGTCGCCGGCAGGCCGATGACGTCCGTCATGATCTGCATCACCAGGTCGGAGCGTGACGCCGCACCGACCACGACCAGCGCCTCGATCGACCGGCCGGTCGCGCGCTCGACCCGCTCCCGGCCGTCGCGCATCGCGTGGGCCTGGCCTTCCAGGATCGCGCGCGCGATGTGCGCGCGGCCGTGCTCGGGGCCGAATCCGATCATCGCGCCGCGCGCCTCCGCCGCCGGATGACGCACGCCCGGCGACCAGTGCGGCTGCAGCATCAGGCCGGCGGCACCGGCAGGCACGCTGGCGGCGAGAGCGTCGAACACCCGCGCCGGCAAGACGCCGTCGCGCCGAGCTGCTTCCCGCTCGGCGTGACCGAATTCGTCGAGAAACCATCGCACCATCCAGAACCCGCAGTGGGTCTGGATCTCGCTGCAATACCAGCCCGGGGCGGCGGCGGGGTAGGCCGGCGAGAAGGGCAGGGCCTCCACGTATCGATGCGTACCGACGCTGATCGACACCGACGTGCCCGCCGAGACGCAGGCCAACCCAGGCGCCAGCGCACCCGCGGCGAGCACCTCGCAGGCCTTGTCGGCTCCTGCCGCGATGACCGGCAGCCCTTCGGGAAGGCCTGTTTGCCGCGCCGCTTCAGCGTTGACGCTGCCGATCGCGCGCGTTGCGGGCACCAGCTCCGGACACTGGCTCGGCAAGAGGGCGAGCGCGTTCCAGCGCCAGTCGCCCGGTCTGCACCAGGCCCGGCGCCGGAAGTCGAAGGGCAGGTAGCCGACCTGCGCCGCGGTGGCGTCGGCGCAGCGCCCCGACAGGCGCCAGTTCAGGAAGCCGGAGACCAGCATCACCTTGGCGGCGCGCGCGAGCATCGCGCCTTCGTGCTCTGCCCACCAGTTGACCTCGGCTTCGCGCTGGAGATGCGTGACGACGTCGCCGGCGCGCGAGGCCGCGAACAGCGCGCGCCACCGCAGCGGCAGCGCCGGCACGCGATCGGCACGACGCCGGTCCATCCAGCTGATCGCTGGGGCCAGCGCGCGGCACGAGGCGTCGAGCGGCACCACCGTGCCGCGCTGGCTGGTCACGGCGAGCGCGCAGAGCGACGACTCGAGCCCCGGGTGCTCGCGCCAGAGCGCGCGGCAGGCGGCCACCAGCGCCGCCCACAGCGCTTCGACGTCGATCTCGTTCCAGCCGGCCTGCGGCGAGCAATACGTGTCGAGCGCGACCTGGGAGCGCGCGAGAAGCTCGCCACGGGCATCGAACACGATCGCGCGAAGGCTTTGCGTGCCGCAATCGATCGCGAGCAACGCTTCCCGACGTGCGATTCCCATGGACGCGGATTGTGGTGGCGACGACGCGCCGGCTGCCGGGTATTCGGACGATGCGACGTTCAGCCGACGTCGGCGACATGCAGGGCAAACCGCCCGGCGCGCCGATCCGCGAAGAAGAACTCGAGTGTCATCCTGGTCGTGCGGAAGGCGATCTCGTCCCACGGCACCTCGCTCTCGCGAAACAGGCGCGCCTCGAGCGATTCCGGCCCGGGGACGAAGTCGGTGTCAAGCATGCGCGCGCGGTAGAAGAGGTGGACCTGGCCGACGCGAACGACGTTGATCAGCGAATAGAGCCCTTCCAGCTCGACGTGTGCCCCGGACTCTTCGACCGTCTCGCGCAGCGCGCCCTCGGCCGTCGTCTCGCCGAGCTCCATGAAGCCCGCCGGCAAGGTCCACAGGCCGCGGCGTGGCTCGATCGCGCGCCGGCAAAGCAGCACCTTGTCCTCCCACACCGGCAGTGTGCCGACGACGTTGAGCGGGTTCTCGTAGTGGATCGTCTCGCAGACCGTACAGGTGGCGCGGTCGCGGTTGTCGTCGGCCGGCGTCCGGTAGCGCACCTCGCCGCCGCAGGCGCGGCAGTGCTTGATGCTGCGGGGGGCAAACATGGCACGAGTGTAGGGTCGCGCATGGCATCATCGTTGCCGCTGCGGCCGCGTCGGTCGCAGGGAATATCGAGCGGCGGCCGCGCCGGAAAGCACTCTCCATGAGCCACGTCATCGCGCCGCCCGCCGGCGGCATCGTCCCTGTCGCCGGCAGCGCCGGCGGAACCTTTCCCGTGCACCGCATCTACTGCGTCGGCCGCAACTACGTCGAGCACGCCAAAGAGATGGGTTTCACCGGTCGCGAGCCGCCGTTCTTCTTCATGAAGCCCGCCGATGCGGTGCTCCCGGTGGCCGAGGGCGAGACCGGCCGCATGCCGTATCCGACGCTGACCAAGGACCTGCACCACGAGGTCGAGCTCGTCGTCGCGATCGGCAAGGGCGGCAAGGGCATCAGCGCCGCCACTGCGATGAGCCACGTCTGGGGCTACGCCGTCGGCCTCGACATGACGAGGCGCGACCTGCAGGGCGAGGCGAAGAAGCAGGGCCGACCGTGGGACATCGGCAAGAGCTTCGACCACTCGGCGCCGATCGGGCCGATCCGGCGCGCCGCCGAATGCAAGGTCGACGCCGACACGCGCATTGTCCTCGAGGTCAACGGAGCCGTGCGCCAGCAGAGCACGATCGGCAAGCTCATCTGGAGCATCGCCGAGATCATCGAACACCTCTCGGCGGCCTGGGAGCTGCAGCCGGGCGACCTGATCTTCACCGGCACGCCCGAGGGCGTGGCCGCGGTCGCCCGCGGCGACGTGCTCAAGGCCGAGGTCGCGGGAGTCGGCAGCTTGCAGATCGTGCCCGTCTAGACGCTCGCCGGGGACGCCAGGTGCGGCTCTACAGTTATTTCCGTTCGTCGGCGTCGTACCGGGTTCGCATCGCGCTGGCGCTGAAGAAGCTCGACTACGAGTACCTGCCGGTTCACCTCGTCAAGAACGAGCAACTCGCGCCGGCGTTCGCCGCCGTTGCGCCGGCGCGGCTGGTCCCCGCGTTCGTCGTCGACGACGCGGCGTCGGGCACGGAGGCGACGCTGACACAGTCGCTGGCGATCATCGAGTACCTCGACGAGACGGTCCCTGAGCCGCCGCTCCTTCCGCCCGATGCCCTCGGTCGAGTGCGCGTGCGCGGTCTTGCGCTCGACATCGCCTGCGAGATCCATCCGCTCGACAACCTGCGCGTCCTACGCTATCTGCAGCGCGAGCTGAAGGTATCCGACGAGGACAAGGACCGCTGGTACCGGCACTGGGTCGAGACCGGCCTGGAGACGGTGGAACGTCAGCTCGCCGGGCACCCGGCGACGGGCCGTTTCTGCCACGGCAATCAGCCGGGCCTGGCCGACTGCGTGCTCGTGCCGCAAATCTTCAACGCGCAGCGGATGAATTGCCGCCTCGACCATGTGCCGACCGTGAGGCGCGTGTTCGCGGCGTGCATGGCCGAGCCGGCGTTCGCGGCGAGCCAGCCTTCGGCCTGTCCCGACGCGACGTGAGTGTCGCCAGCGACTGGCTCGCCCCGGACTGGTCGGCCCGCGATGTCGGTGCGCTGATGACGACGCGCTCCGGCGGCGTCAGTGGTGGTCGCTACGCGAGCATGAACGTCGGCACCGCGGTCGGTGACGACGCCGGCGACGTCGCCGCGAACCGGGCGATCCTCGCCGCTGCGGCGAGTGGTGCGGCGCCGGTCTTCCTGCGCCAGGTCCACGGCGCGCGCGCGGTTCGCGTCGGCGCAGCCGACGCTGGACCCGGCGCGCCCTTGCACGCGGCCGATGCCGCGGTCACGAGCGAGCGCGGCATCGCCTGCATCGTGCAGGCGGCCGACTGCCTGCCGATGCTGCTCGCCGCGCCCGGCGGCCGCGCCGTCGGCGCGGCGCACGCCGGCTGGCGCGGGCTTTCGGTGGGTGTCATCGCGGCCGCTGTCGAGGCGCTGTGCGCAGCCGGCTCGTGCCGGCCCGAAGAGATCACCGCGTGGCTCGGGCCGTGCATCGGTCCGGCGGCCTTCGAGGTCGGCGCCGACGTGCTGGCCGCGTTCGGCGCGAGCCCGGACGACCCCGCGGCATGGTCAAGCGCGCGGTTCGCGCCCAAGGGCGACGCGAAGTGGCTCGCCGACCTGCCCGGACTCGCTCGCGATCGGCTCGATGCCGCCGGCGTGACGCAGGTCAGCGGCGGCGGCTGGTGCACCGTCGCCGACGCCTCCAGGTTCTTCTCGTTCCGGCGCGACGGCGTCACCGGCCGGATGGCTGCCGCCGTCTGGATCGAGCGCGGCTGACTCGGCGGCGCGGCGCCGTGCCTCGCGGCGCGCCGGCGTGCCGATGAGATAGAGCGCGATCGAGCCGGGGACGAGACCGTAAAGCACGAAGGTCATCGTCGCGCCGAGCCAGTTGCCGCCGGCGGCGAAGCCTTCGGCGAGCGCCATCAGCACGACGACATAGAGCCAGGCGATGGCGACGAGATACATGTGTTGTTTTAGGGCGCTGCGCGACGCGGGCCACGATAATGCCCGCATGGCAAAGAGAAACGACGCTCGCAAGGTCAAGCCCGGGACGCTGCTCCAGGAAAGCGCCGATTCGCTCGGCGCCTCGGGCGCGGGTGGTGCAGCCGGACCAGGTGCCGAGCTGGCGCAGATCTGGAAGTCGCTCGCTGGCGTCGGGTTGCCCGTCGAGGCGTTGACGGCAGCCCAGAACGACTACGTGGCCGAGGCGACGGCGATCTGGAATCGGCTGCTCATGCCGTCGGCGACGCCGCCGGCGCTCGCCGATCGTCGCTTCGCGAGCCCCGACTGGACCGCGAATCCGTCGTCGGCGTTCCTTGCCGAGATGTACCTGCTCAACGCGCGCACGCTGCTTCGGCTCGCCAAGAGCGTCGACGGAGACGCCAAGACGCAGGCGCGAGTCCGCTTCGCCGTGCTGCAGTGGATCGACGCCGCGGCGCCGAGCAACTTCCTCGCTCTCAATCCGGAAGCGCAGCGCAAGGCAATCGAGACCAACGGCGAAAGTCTGCTGCAC
The DNA here is from genome assembly GCA_038241255.1 of Burkholderiales bacterium. Classification (GTDB taxonomy): domain Bacteria; phylum Pseudomonadota; class Gammaproteobacteria; order Burkholderiales; family Burkholderiaceae_C; genus Schlegelella_A. The sequence goes on from JBBRFW010000043.1 coordinate 29,631, forward strand.
GGCCTCACCCAGCTTTGGCACGACGCTCGCCAAGGTCATCTCTCGCAAAGCGACGAGAGCGGGTTCGAGATCGGCCGCAACGTCGCGACGACCTCGGGCGCGGTGATTTTCGAGAACGAGCTGTTCCAGCTGCTCGAATACGCGCCGCTCACGCCCAAGATCTTTGAGCGCCCGATCCTGTTCGTGCCGCCGTGCATCAACAAGTTCTACATCCTCGACCTGCAGCCCGAAAACTCGCTGATCCGCTACAGCGTCGCGGCAGGTCACCGCGTCTTCGTGATGAGCTGGAAGAACGCGGGCGAGGAGATCGCTCGGCGCACCTGGGACGACTACATCGCCGAAGGCCCGCTGCGCGCGATCGACGTCGTCCGGGAAGTTACCGGCGAGGAGCAGATCAACACGCTCGGCTTCTGCATCGGCGGGACGATCCTGGCCAGCGCGCTCGCCGTGCTCGCGGCCCGCGGCGAACAGCCGGCCGCGAGCATGACGCTGCTCACCACCTTCCTCGACTTTACCGAGACCGGCATCCTCGACATCTTCATCGACGAGAACTCCGTGAAGATGCGCGAGCTGACGATCGGCGTCGAGAGCGCCGGCGGCGGCAGCTTGCTCAAGGGCCAGGAGCTCGCCACGACGTTCAGCTTCCTGCGCCCGAACGACCTGGTCTGGAACTACGTCGTCGGCAACTACCTGAAGGGCGAGACGCCGCCTGCCTTCGACCTGCTCTACTGGAACAGCGACGGCACCAACCTGCCGGGGCCGATGTACTGCTGGTACCTGCGCAACACCTACCTCGAGAACAACCTCGTCAAGCCGAACCGGCTCACGGTGTGCGGCGAGAAGATCGATCTCGGCGTGATCGGCGTGCCGAGCTACCTCTATGCCTCGCGCGAGGACCACATCGTGCCGTGGCAGGGCGCCTACCGCAGCACGCAGGTGGTGAAGGGCAAGCGCCGCTTCGTCCTCGGCGCCTCGGGCCACATCGCCGGCGTCATCAATCCGCCGCTCAAGAAGAAGCGCAGCCACTGGATCGGCAAGGGAACTGCGCTACCGGCCTCGCCCGACACTTGGCTCGCCGAAGCAGTCGAACACCCGGGGAGCTGGTGGACCGACTGGTCGACCTGGCTCGCGCCTTTGGCAGGCAGGCAGGTCGCCGCGCCGAAGAAGCCCGGCTCGGGCAGGTACCCGGCGATCGAGCCGGCACCGGGACGCTACGTGAAGGAAAAGGCGTGAGCCGACCCCGTCATCCCCCGCGAAGTGAAGGGTCTCGTTGCGGCGGGATTCTTCGCTGCGCTCAGAATGACCCCAACATCTGGAGATTCCCATGACCACCGACATCGTGATCGTCGCCGCCGCCCGCACCGCGGTCGGCAAATTCGGCGGCGCCTTGGCCAAGACGCCGGCGCCCGAGCTCGGCGCGGC
>JBBRFW010000044.1:0-30597 GCA_038241255.1 Burkholderiales bacterium
GACGGCGCTCGCTATCTCATGCTCGAGACCATTCGCGAGTACGCCCGTGAAAAGCTCGTGCAGCGCGGCGACGATGCCGCGGCCACGGCGGTGCGTCATTGCGAGCACTACTTTGCGATGGCCAAGGCGGCGAACAAGGGACTGAAGGGTCCGCAGCAGGCCGAATGGCTCTGGAAGGTCGAGGTCGAGCTCGACAACATCCGCAGCGCGATCGCGCTGGCGCTCGCCGGCAGCGTCGATCCCTTTATCGCCGTCAAGTTTGCGGTCGCGATGCAGGGCTTCTGGATCCTGCGCGGCTACTCGACCGAGGGACGCAAGCTGGTGCAGGCGGCGCTGACGCTGCCGCCGGTCCGGGAATCGCCGGTCGCCCAGGCCTGGGCGCTTTACGTGGGCGCGGCCTTGGCGGAATGCCAGAGCGACCACGCCGAGGCGCGCCGGATGCTCGAGACCTGCCTCGAGTTGCGGCGAGCGTTGGGCAATGAGCGCGACATTGCCGCGACCCTGTCGACGCTCTCTATGGCGAATCTGCAGGGCGGCAAGGCCGAGGAGGCCGCCGACGGCGAGAGCGAGGCCCTGCAGATCTTCAGGCGCCTCCAGGATCATATCGGCGAAGCGATCGGCCTGCTGCATCTCGGCCAGATCTGCCTGCACCAGGGCGAGGATGCGACGGCGCGATCGCACTTGGAGCAGTGCCTGGCGATCTCCCGCGAGATCCGGCACCAGGAGCTCGAAGGCGAGTGCGAGCTGGTGCTCGGCGAGGTCGCGCTGGGGATGGATGACCAGGCGCAGGCCTGCCTCCACCTGAAACGCTCGCTCACCGTATGCCGCGACGCCGGTGACAAACGCGGCGAGGCGAACGCGCTGCGCTGGCTCGCGCGGGTGGATCTGCAACTGGGCGACTTGCCCGCGGCGCGCGCCCGCCTGGGCGACGCCCTTCGCGCCTTCCGGGCGTTCGAGATGCGCGATGAGCTGCTCGGCTGTCTCGAAGACCACGCCGAGCTGGCCCAAGCCGAAGGCAGCCTCGAGGTCGCCGTCGGCTTGCTCGCATCGGCGGCCCGGTCGCGCGCGCGGCTCGGCCTGACTCGTGCACCTCGGGGCGAGCTGCGCTGGCAGACGCTCGTCGGCAAGTTGCGGCGAACGATGAGCGACGGCTCCTTCGCCGCCGCCTGGGAAGAGGCGCAAGACATGCAGATCGAAGACGCCATTCGCCAGGCGCTCACGTCGCAGATCGAGCCTGCGACGGCCTAAGGCCTGTTGACGCCAAGGGAACCCGCCCGTTAACAGGCCCCACTGGTCGGGCGGCGCGAGAGCGGGCGGCGCGAGAGCGGCTTCAAAAAAGAGCGAGGCGGCCGGGAGCAGCCTCGAGCGCAGGTCGCGGGAGACCGCGAGTTGGTCGCTACCCGCGGCGACGCCTGCGAGCGACCAAGCCGAAGGCGCCGAGGCCGGCCATCATCAACGCGTACGTCTCGGGCTCGGGCACGGGAGCGAAGACACCGACGGCGGCGTTGGCCGAGAGACCGCAGGTGGTGCGAGGAATCGGCGTGTACCCGCAGATCGGCGACGTCGTCGTCGGGTTGGCATAGATCAGTTGCGCTTGGTTGCCGCCAAACAGGATCAAGCTGAATGCGAACGAGCCGCTTCCGGCGATCGGCAGCGACGGGACGAAGGAGTCGAAGAACCCGGTGTCGATGCCGGTCAGGTTGCCGGCCGAGAGGTCGATTCCATTGACGACGACGCCGGGGTTCAGGTTGAAGGTCGCCAGGATCGTCGCGGGTGCTGCGGTGTTGTAAAGGTCGACCTTGGCGCTCAGGACGTCGAAGCCGGCGCAGGCGCCGCTGATTGCGAAACTACCGGTGCCGAGCGCAAGGCAGGCGGCAGGAACGTCGAACAACGCGGAGGCTTGCCAGCCCAAGCCGGGAAAGGCCGCGCCGTAGGCCGGGTCCCAGTTGCCGCTGTAGACGGCGGCTTGTGCTGGTCCAGCGCTGCCGAGCACCGCCGCTGCGCTCACTAACACGGCTGAAAGAACGGATCTGGCGCGGCTGATCGACATGGCTGCTTCCCCCGGTCGTTGTTCTTGGAACCGGGGATCCCGGATTAAAACCAGTGATTCTAGGAGCACACGAACGTTTCGCGGTCCCGGCACCCCCCGTGAACGGGGGTGTCTGCAAGGCTCCAAGCGGCCCGGCGGTCGACCGCGCGGTGCGGCCGCGCTCAGCTATACGACTTGCCGCTCGCGCCCGGCCCAGTACGGCTTGCGCAGATCCTTCTTGAGAATCTTCCCGGTCGCGTTGCGCGGCAGCTCGGCGACGACGTCGACGCTCTTCGGGCACTTGAACGACGCCAGCCGCTCGCGGCACCACGCGAGCAACTCCCCGACCGCGATCGTCGCGCCCGGCGCGGCGACGACGACGGCCTTGGGCACTTCGCCCCAGCGCTCGTCGGGAACGCCGATGACGGCGACGTCCTGCACTTGCGGGTGCTCCGCGATCACGCGCTCGATCTCAGCCGGGTAGATGTTCTCGCCGGCGCTGATGATCATGTCCTTGATTCGGTCGGTGATGTAGAGGTAGCCGTCGGCGTCGAGGTAGCCGCCGTCGCCGGAGCGCAGCCAGCCGTCCGGGGTGATCGTTGCCGCCGTCGCCTCCGGCTTGCCCCAGTAGCCACCCATGACCTGGTCGCTTCTCACCCAGACTTCGCCGCGCTCGCCGGTGGGCGCGCGCTCGCCGCTCGCCGGGTCGCGGATCTCGATCTCGACGCCGGCGATGGCCTGGCCGGCAGAGACCAGCCGGTGCGCCACGGCGCGATCGACGTGGTCGGCCGCACCGAGGACGCTGACCGCGCCCGACTGCTCGGTCATGCCGTACACCTGCTGCAGGACGCCGGAGAAGAGCTTCAGCGAGGCGCGCATCACCGGCAGCGGCATCGGCGAGGCGCCGTACGAGAGCGCCTTCAACGACGAGTAGTCCCGCTCGGCGGCCCCCGGAATCTGGTTCATCACCGCCGTCAGCGCGGGCACGAAGAAGGTGTGCGTGATGTTGTCCGCCTCGAGCATGGCCAGGGCCGCTTCCGGATCGGGCGTGCGCATCATGAAGATTCGCGCACCGAGGCTGATCGCCATCAGCGAATAGCTCGTGCCGCCGACATGGAACAGCGGCATCGCCACCTGCACCCGCGAGCTCGGGTCGAAGTCCTGGCTCGCCGAGAGGTTGCGCGAGTGCGCCAACATGCCGCGGTGGGTGAGCATCGCGCCCTTGGGAAAGCCGGTGGTGCCCGAGGTGTAGAGCTGCACGAAGCAGTCGCCCGGCGCTACCGGGTAGGCGGTGGCGTCCGGCGCCTGCGCCGCGAGCCACGCCTCGTACTCGTCGTCGCCGCCGCCGATGCGCACGACGCGCTTGACGCCGGGCAGGTGCGCGCGCAGCTTGTCGACCGCGCCGGCGAACTCCGGCCGACGAACAGCAGCCGCGCTCTCGCGTCGTTGATCACGTAGGCGATCTCGGGTGGCGCGAGCCGGAAGTTGACCACGGCGTTGGCGGTGCCGATCTGGGCGCAGGCCAGCGTCAGCTCCAGGCATGTGGGATGGTTGAGGTCGAGCACGGCGATCCGGTCGCCCGGAGCGAGCCCGGCGGCGCGCAACGCCGCCGCTGCGCGGCGCACGCGCTGCGCGAGCTCGGCCCAGGCCCAGTGTCGTCCGCCGAAGGTGATCGCGACGGCGTCCGGTCGCGTCGCTTCCCAGTGGGCGAGGATTGCGGTGAAGTCGGCCCGGTCGGACATGGCGGTCTCCTCTCGGCGTCACGTGGGTGCCGAGCTGCGGATGCTAGCCTCGTGCCTGTCGTGCCGGACTTCCAGACGGGGGATGAGATGCCGTTCGATTTCACCGACAAGCGCGTCCTCGTCGCCGGCGGCAGCCGCGGCATCGGCCGCGCCATCGCGCTGCAGTTCGCCGCCGCAGGCGCCGACGTCGCCTTGTGCGCGCGCGGCGCGGCGACGCTCGAGGCGACCCGCGCCGAGGTCGCGCGCCACGGGCGGCGCGTCCACGCGATGGCGTGCGACCTCGCCGATGCCGAATCGATCGCCGCCTGGGTGCCGGCCGCCGCCGAGGCGGTGGGCGGCATCGACGTTCTCGTCAACAACGCCTCGGGCTTCGGCATGGGCGATGACGAGGAAGGCTGGGCGGCGGGCCTCTCGGTCGACGTGCTGGCGATGGTGCGCAGCTCGCGCGCCGCGCTGCCGTGGCTGCAGCGCGCGGCCGGCGGCGCCAGCATCATCCACATCTCGTCGATCGCGGCCTTCCGGCCGTCGACGCGGACCCCTGCCTACGCGGCAGCGAAGGCGGCGATGAACAGCTACACCGGCAGCCAGGCGGCGATGCTGTCGCGCCAGGGCATCCGCGTGAACGCGATCGCGCCGGGCTCGATCGAGTTCGCCGGCGGCGTGTGGGACCAGCGGCGGACCGACAACCCGAGCCTCTACGGGCGAACGCTCAAGAGCATTCCGTTCGGGCGCTTCGGCACGGCGGACGAGGTCGCCGAGGTGGCCCTCTTCCTCGCTTCGCCGCACGCGCGCTGGATGACCGGGCAGGTCCTCGCCGTCGACGGTGGCCAGCTGCTCGGCGGGTAGCGTTTCGCCCAGCTCAGGCGGCGACGATCTCGATGCGACGCCCGGCGCCGTGCTCATGGCGCGCGCGCAGTTGCCCGCAGCCGGCCAGCACGTCCTGTCCCGCCGACTGGCGCAGCTTGGTGAGGATGCCGCGTCGATGCAGCTCGCGAGCCATCGCCTGCGAGCGTTCGGGCGCGGGCCGCGCGAATTCCAGGCCGTCGACGGCGTTGAACGGAATCAGGTTCAGCACCGCGCGCTTGCCGGCGAGCAGACGCACCAGGCCGACGATCTAGTCGTCGCCGTCGTTGATGCCATCGAGCAGCGTCCACTGCACCTGCATCGGGTAGCCGGTCGAGCGCGCATAGGCGTCGCCGAGCGCCACCAGCTCGTCGGGGGCGAGGGCCGGCGCCCGTGGCAGCAGGCGCGCGCGCAGCGCCGGGTCGGTGCTGTGCAGCGACAACGCCAGCGCCGGCTTGACGCGGCCCTGCGGCAGGCGCTCGAACACGCGGCGATCGCCGACCGTCGACAGCACCAGCTTCTTGTTGCCGATGCCGCCGCCGGTACCGAGCAGGTCAATCGCCTCGAGCACCGCATCGAGGTTGTGCGCCGGCTCGCCCATGCCCATGAAGACGACCTTGCTCACCGTCCGCAGACTGCGCGCGAGCGCGACCTGGGCGACGATCTCGGCGCTGCCGAGCTGGCGCTCGAGGCCGCCGATGCCCGTCATGCAGAACCCGCAGCCGACCGCGCAGCCGACCTGGCTCGACACGCATAGGCCGCCGCGCGGCAGCAGCACGGCCTCGATCGCGCGGCCGTCGGCGAGGCCGACGATGAGGCGGCGCGAGCCGTCGGCGCCGGCATGGTCGGCGCGAAGCACCGCCAGCGCGCGAAGCTCGGCGTCGAGGGCCGGCAGGGCATGGCGAAGCGAAAGCGGCAGGAAGTCTTCAGGGCGCCGGCGGCCCTCGGCCTGCGACTTGGCGCGGGCCCACTGGCGGAGCACGCGCTCCTCGTGGAGGGGTTGCGCGCCGAGGGCGCGCAGTCGCTGGCGGAAGGCTTCGATCTGCATGCTGATCGGCAATGTACGCGTGCCGGACAATCCGCCGTCGACTCTGCGAAGGATGCGCGTGAAGACCTATGACATCGAAGTGCAGCGCCTGAAGTCGGTCCGCCACGACAAGGGAATGATCGAGCTCGGCGCTGACGTGCTGGTGCTGCCGCGGCCGGTGCGCGACGACCCACCCTCGACCAGCGTCCTTCGGCTGCCGGTGGAGCACGCGCGCTCCTTGCTCATCCTGCTCAGGCAGCACCTGGCCGAGGTCGACAAATCGCAGCCCCGCAGCCGCCGTTCCGGGCGGAGCTGACCCGCCGCATCAATTCGCCTTCGTGCCGGCCTCATCGTCGACGGCCTTCTGCACCGCGCGGTAAAACGCCTCGCGCGCGGGGCTCGCGACGCGGTCGCTCGCGCCGCCGCCCCAGTCGGCGTTGGAGGCGATGACGAGCTTTCGCTTGGGGTCGATGAAGACGCCTTGCCCGAAGATGCCGCGCGCCGCGAAGCTGCCATCGCTGTATGTCCACCACTGGTAGCCGTAGCCTCGCCCGGGCTGGCCGATGTCGGCGCGCGTCGACGTCGCCTCGGCCAGCCAGCCATCGGGCACGATCGACTGGCCGCCGACGCGCGCGCCGTTGAGCACGAACAGCCCGAAGCGCGCGAAATCGCGCGTCGCCGCCTGGATGCAGCAGCCGCTGATCTCGTTGCCGGTGCGGTTGAGGATCCAGGTGGCCGATTGCTCCATGCCGGCGGGCAGCCAGATCTTTTCCGAGAGATAGGTCGAGAGCGGCTTATTGATCGCGCGGCCGAGTAGCACGCCGACGAGGTTGGTTTCGCCGGTGCTGTAGTGCCAGCGCGTCCCCGCCGGCACCTCGCGCGGCAGCTTGCGCATGTAGCTCAGGAGCGCATCGACGCCTTGCTCCGGCTTGTGCTTATTGAAGCGGGCGACGTCGGAATCCGGGTCGGCGTAGTTCTCGTTCCAGCGAACGCCCGAAGTCATGGTCAGCAGCTGGCGCAGGCTGACGTCGTCGTACGCGGAGCCCTTCATCTCGGGCAGGTAGTCGCTGACCTTGTCGTCGAGGCTCTTGATGTGGCCGTCGCGGAGCGCCGCGCCGACGAGCGTCGAGGTGATCGACTTGGCGACCGAGAACGTCGTCCAGCGTCCGCTGCCGTCGAAGCCGAGACCGTAGCGCTCGAGGCGCAGCCTGCCGTCGTGAACGACGAGCAGCGCCGCGCTGCGCTGCGCTGTCATGTAGGCATCGACGTCGAGCGGCAGCCGCAGCGGCGGCCCGGGCGGCAGCGGCATCGGCGTGCCGCCCGCCGGCACGACTCGTGACTTGGCGAGCAACGGCAGGCGATCGAGCGCACGGAAACCGGCATCGCGCTGCGGCTGGCTCCAGAACAGGACGTCGCTGTTGGTCGGCAGCGTCGCCAGCAGGGCGCGCGTTTCCCGGTCGAGACTGAACCAGCCGGCCACGCCGGCCACGCCGGCAACGGCCAGCGCCGCGAGCGCGCCGAGTGCAATCTTTTTTGCCTTCATCGCAGCATTCCGGAGCTCCCGAGGGTGATCGAACCGCGGATCATCGGCGATCGCGGTGCGCTGCCTTAGCGCGGGCAGCGCACCGAGAAGGTCGTTCCGGACTCCTTCGACGACGTGACGCTCACGTCGCCACCGTGCGCGCGCGCGATCTCGCGCACGATGAAGAGGCCGAGGCCGACGCTTCGCCCCGCGTTCACGGCGGCGACGCCGCGCGTCATCGGCGCGAACAGTCCGGCGAGTATCTCCGTGGGGATGGCAGGGCCCTCGTTGTGGACGTCGAGCGTGAAGGTCGCCGCGTCGATGCGCGAGGCGATGCGAACTGGCCGGTCGAAGGCGCCGTAGGTCATCGCGTTCGCGACCAGGTTGCCGACGGCCTGGGTGAGACGGTCAGCATCGCCGCGGCACGGGCCGCTGCCCGTGCGTCGGTGCTCGAGCTCGCGGCCCGGAAAGGCCAGGGCGAGCTCATCCGCGGCGTCGGCGACCAGCTGGTGGAGGTCGATCGTGGCGAGGGTGATCGAGAGGCCGCGGCCGACCCTCGCGGCGGTGAAATCGAGCAGGTCGGCGATCATCCGCTGCGCGCGCTGGGTCGAGCTCCGAATCCTGGCCAGCGACTGCTTTTGCTCGACCGGCGAGTCGGTGCGCTCGATGACGTACGCGCTCAGCTGGATCGCCGACAGCGGGTTGCGCAGATCGTGGCTGACGATGCCGATCATCTGTTCGGCGAAGAGGGCGCGGTCCTCAGCGCTGGCGCGCTGCCGCGTCAGCTCCTCCTGCGAAAGCATCAACGCCTGCTCGATCTGGCGCTGCTGCACGACGAGCGCCTCGGCCTGCTTGCGCGCGCTCAGCAGCTCGCGTTCGTACCTGTTCCGGTCCTCGGCGACGAACACCGCCAGCTCGTGAAAGAGGCGCCCGCCATGCTCGCTCTCGCGCGCGTTGAGCATCATCGGCACGGTATGGCCGGTGCGATGGCGGATGTCGAGCTTGACCTCGGCGACCGACCCCTGGATCCGCAGCAGCGGCGCCCAGTGGGTCTGATGGAAGATCCGCCCGCCCATCGTCAGGAGGTCCTGCAGCCGTCGCTGCCCGACCAGCGCTGCCGCGGGCGTGTCGATCCAGCGGCAGAACGTCTGGTTGACGCGCCGGATCGTTCCGTCGGCAGAAGTCAGGAGCAGTCCGCAGGCGGCGTGCTCGAACAAGGAACCCGCATCCGGCAGCGCGTCGTCGGCGCCGTCCATGGGCCGGGCCTCAGTGCCCGAGACGCGCCAGGAACTCGTCGATCGCTTCGGTGCTGGCGCCCGGCGCGCTCAGGTGGGGGCAATGGCCGACGTTGTCGATGATCGCGAGCGTCGCGTTGGGCAGCGTCCGTTGCATGAAATCGCCGACCGAGCGCGGTGCGATGAGGTCGTCGCTGCATTGCAGAACGAGCGCCGGCGCGGCGAGCTTCGCCACGTCGGCGCGATGGTCCGACATGAATGTCACTCGGGCGAAGTGCTTGGCGATCTCGGGATCGGTGCGGCAGAAGCTGTTGGTCAGCTCGATGCCGAGCTCGGGCCGCTCGGGGGCGCCCATGATTGCCGGAGCCATCGTGCTCGACCAGCCGAGATAGTTGCTTTCCAGGGTATCGAGCAGGCCCTCGATGTCGGCCCGGCTGAAGCCGCCGACGTAGTCGCCGTCGTTGATGTAGCACGGCGAAGGCCCGACCATGACGTGAGCATCGATCCGCCCCGGCGCTTCGATGCCGGCGAGCATGCCGATGGTGGCGCCGACCGAATGGCCGACGAACACGACCGGACCCCTCGCGAACTGGTCGATGATCTCCAGCGCATCGCTGGCGTGGCCGTGCAGCGAGTCGTACTTCTCGCGGTCGTACGCCGACAGGTCCGATTGGCCGCTGCCGACGAGGTCGAAGAGAACCGTCCTGAAGCGCGATGCATAGCCCGGCGCGAGCAGGCGCCACATGCTCTGGTCGCAGCCGAAGCCGTGCGCGAAGACCAGGGTCGCCGGTCCGTCGCCCCTCACTTCGACGTTGTTTCTCTGCTGCACGCCCACGGGAAGTTTCCTCGGCAGGCTGCCTTCGGCCTTCGTCGGCCGCTTCGAGCGCTGGTGCTGCAATTCTTCCATAGACCTCGTGAAGAGGTGGGGCAGGCCGACAGCGCGAGTTCCGGCGGCGCGCTCAGCCGGACTGCAACCCCGCCGCCTCGATGCCGGCGATGCAGATCGCCTCGTCCTCGTCGCCTGTGCCGCCGCTTGCGCCCGCCGCGCCGATGACCCGGCCCTGCGCGTCCTTGATCAGCACCGCGCCGGTCTGGGGGATGAACTTGCCGTTGCCCGTCGACGCGAGCGCGCCGAAGAACGCTGGCAGGTCCTTGGCTCGCTGGGTCAGGACGCGCGAGGCGGCGCCCATGGCGATCGATGCCCAGGCCTTGCCGGTCGCGATGTCGATCCGGAACATGCTCGCGCCGTCCTGGCGTTGCGCGCTCCGGGTATGCCCCGAGGCATCGAGCACGACCACCGCCATCGGCTTGTAGCCGGCTTCGGCGGAGCGCTGCAATGCAGAGGCGATGATCCGGTTGGCCTGTTCGAGGGTGACGTCCATGCGCCACGATACCCGGCCCTGACCACTTTCGTCAGCTCGGGGGCGGTACGGTACTTGCCTCGTCGGAGCCGATGGGCCCGCAACCAACGTGCGCGAGATCGAGGACGGAACGCTTCGCGTGGCACTACGCGTTCTTCGCGCGCCTGGCCAATCGAAGAGCGCCGGGCTCACCGGCGCAGCTGCTGCACCTGACGCAAGCCGTCCACGCCTTCCGCGGCCACCTGGATCCCCTCCGCGTCGCCGACGAGGTGTTGCTGACCTGGCCCTTCGATGTGCCGGAACCGGGTGGCTGATCCGGCACAGTGACGAAAACCGGTCTGCCGGGCCGGCCCGGCGCAGAAGGATCGAGCCCGGCACGCTCCGGCGCATTCCGCTCGCTTCGCAACCGCAACTACCGCCTGTGGGCGGCGGGCGCGTTTGTCTCGAATGTCGGAACTTGGATGCAGCGCACCGCCCAGGACTGGCTCGTCCTGGCCGAGCTGACGCCGCACAACGCGACCGCGGTCGGCATCGTGATGGCGCTCCAGTTCGGGCCTTCGCTGGTCCTGCTGCCGCTGACGGGCATCGCTGCCGATCACCTCGACCGGCGCAAGCTGCTCTTGGTCACGCAGGCCGCGATGGGCGTGCTGGCGCTCGCGCTGGGGCTGCTCACGCTGCTCGGCGCGATTCAGCTGTGGCACGTGTACGTCTTGGCGCTCCTCCTCGGTTGCGTCAGCGCCTTCGACGCGCCGGCGCGCCAGACCTTCGTCTCCGAGCTGGTCGGCCCGAGCGATCTCGCCAACGCGGTGGCGCTCAACTCGACGTCGTTCCAGGCGGCGCGGTTGATCGGCCCGGCCGTCGCCGGGATCCTCATCGCCGCGTTCGGCTCCGGCTGGTCGTTCCTGTGCAATGCACTCTCGTTCGCGGCCATGCTCGGCTCGCTGGCGGCGCTGCGCGTCGGCGAGCTGCACCGCGTCGAGCCGCCGGCGCTGACGCGCGGCAGCCTCGGCGAAGGGTTGCGCTACCTGCGCGACCGCGATGACCTGAAGACGGTCCTCGCGATGCTGTTCCTGGTCGCCACCTTCGGCCTCAACTTCCCGATCTTCATCGCAACGATGGCGGTCAGCGTCTTTCACGTCGGCGCCCACGCCTACGGCCTGCTCACCTCGGTGATGGCCATCGGCTCGGTGGCCGGCGCTTTGCTGTCGGCGCGGCGGGCGCAGCCGCGCATGTCGCTGCTCATCGCCGGCGCGGCCATCTTCGGGGCGGGCTGTGCGGCGGCGGCGCTGATGCCCGGCTACGCGCTTTTCGCGGCGACGCTGGTGGTGATCGGAATGGCCGCGCAGACCTTCATGATTGGCGCCAACAGCACCGTCCAGCTCGCGAGCGAGCCGGCGATGCGCGGCCGCGTAATGGCGATCTATCTCGCGATCGCGCTCGGCAGCACGCCGCTGGGCGCGCCGATCGTCGGCTGGGTCGCCGATGCCTTCGGGCCGCGCTGGGCGCTCGCCGTCGCCGCCGTGGCGGGCCTCGCCGCCGCGCTCGTCGGCGTGCGGCACATCCGCAGCGGGCTCGCACAATCGACCCCATGAACACTCCCCTTCCTCCTTTCGAAGTGCTGCCGCGCGACCTCTCGGCATATCGCGCCGGCAATACCGGAATCGACTACGTCCACCGCTTCGAGTCCGGTCGTCCCGGCCCGCATGTGATGGTCAACGCGCTGACCCACGGCAACGAGTTCTGCGGCATGGTCGCGGTGTGCGACCTGCTCGACCGCGGCGTGCGACCGGAGATCGGCACGCTGACGCTGAGCTTTGCCAACGTCGCGGCCTACGAGACCTTCGATGCGTCGAAGCCGTTCGACAGCCGCCAGATCACGCACAACCTCAACCGCATCTGGTCGCCGGCCTGGCTCGACGGTGACGAAGACAGCGCGGAGCTGCGCCGCGCGCGCGAGATGCGAGCGGCCGTCGCCGTCGCCGACCACATCCTCGACATCCACTCGACGAGCCAGGACGTGGTGCCGTTCTGGGTCTATCCGTCGTTCGAGCGCAATTCCGCGGTGGCCGGCGCGCTGCCGCGCCCCGAGGTGCACCTGGTCATGCCCGCCGGCCTCGGCTCGGGCACGCCGCTCATTCAGCACGGCTCGCACGGCCGCGTCGACGGCGCCGGCGCGGCTCTCGTCGTCGAGTGCGGCCAGCACTTCAGGCAGGCGTCGGCCGACCTCGCCATCGCTGTGGCGAGGGATTTCCTGGCCCACCTCGGTCTCGTCGGCCCAAGGGGGCCGGCGCCGGCGCAGCCACCGCGCCGTTTCGAGCTGCTGCGCACGCACGTGATTCAGCACGAGAGTTTCTTTTTCGCGCGGCCGGTGATCGGCTTCGAGGCCTTCGCCGAAGGCGAGCTCATCGCCTGCGACGGGCCGCTCGAGATCCGCGCGCCGTGCGACGACTGCACGATCTTCATGCCCGCGCGCGTCGCCATCGTCGGACGTGAAGGCGTCTACCTGACGAAGCCGATGCGCTGATCGGCGGCCCACCGACTTCGTCGCCAGCGAGCAGGCCATCGTCGAGGCTTTCGGGCCGGCTCAGCGATCATTGTGGACACCGTCCACTTTTTGGCTAAAATCTTGTTGCGCGCACGTTCGCGCGGCACGATCCTCCTTCGCCATCCAGGATTCCCCTGAAAGTCACTCCCTATCTCTCGTTCCTTGGACGCTGCAAGGAGGCCATCCCCTTCTACGAATCGGCGCTCGGCGCCAAGACGCGGTCGTGCATGCTCTTCAGTCAGGCGCCTCCTCCGGAGATGAGGTCGTCGCCGCCCGGGGACGACGTCATGCATGCCAAGCTCAGGGGGCGCCTCGATGGCGCTCACGGCCGCGGACGACGCGAAGGATGCCGCCTCCTTCCACGCGCTGGCCGAGGGCGGCAGCAAGGTCCAGATCCACTGGCCAAGACCTTCTTCTCGTCAAGCTTCGCCATGGTCTGCGACCGGTGCGGTCTGACCTGGATGACCGCGGTCGAACCCTGAGCGCAACCGCGATGAGCCCCGCCTTCGCGGCCGCGCGGCCGCGAAGCACCTACCGCCACGGCGATCTGCAATGGGCGCTGCTGGCGGCGGGGGTGCAGCTGGCGCGGGCCGGCGGCCCCGCGGCGGTGGTGCTGCGCGAGGCGACGCGCCGGGCGGGCGTCGCCCCGAATGCCGCCTATCGCCATTACGCCAGCCGCGAGGAACTGCTCGACGCCGTCCGCGCCGCCGCCCTCGTGACTTGCGCGCAGGCGATGCGGAAGGAGCTCGCGAAGGCGAAGCCCGCGGCGAGCGCCGTCGACCGCGCGCGGGTTCACCTGCGCGCGGTCGGCCTCGGCTATCTTGATTTCGCCCGCGCCGAGCCGGGTCTTTTCCGGACCGCGTTCTCGATGCCGGGCGCGGCGGCGCAGCGACTGGCCGAAGACGCCGTGCCCGAGGCGCTGCACCCTTTCGCGCTGCTCGGCGCCGCCCTCGATGAACTCGTCGACGCCGGCCTGCTGCCTCGCGAACGCCGTGCCGGCGCCGAGTACGTCGCCTGGTCGGCGGTTCATGGCCTGGCGATGCTCGTGCTCGACGGACCGCTCGCGCCATTCAGCCGCAGCCGGATGCGTGCCGTCGCCCAGCGCGTGCTGGAGATGGTCGAGCGAGGCTTGTCTTGACGGCCGCCAGTCGCGCGACATCTCTCAACGAGGAGCGTTCCATGACGATCGAAATCGCCGCTTTCCGGTGGGTGCCGGCCTTCGCGCAAGGCTATGTCAAGGACCTGCGCGTCCGCTGGGCGCTCGAGGAGGCGGGCCTGCCGTACCGCGTGACCTTGGTCGATCGCCAGGCGGTTCAGTCGGCCGCCTATCGACGGTGGCAGCCGTTCGGCCAGGTGCCCGCGTATCGCGATGGCACGGTGGAGTTGTTCGAATCGGGCGCGATCGTGCTCCACATCGCGAGCAGCTCGGCGGCGCTCGCGCCGCCGAGCGCCGAAGGAAGGGCGCGCACATCGACCTGGGTCTTCGCGGCGCTCAACACCATCGAGCCCGCGTCGCGTGCGTTTCTCGATCTCGCCGATGCCGATGCCGATGCAGCGGGCGCCGACGCTCGCCAGGCCCGGGCGCTGGAAGCGCTGCGGCTTCGGCTCGCCGAGCTGTCGGCCTGGCTCGAGGGCAAGGACCACCTCGAGGGGCGCTTCAGCGCCGGCGACCTGACGATGACGACCGTGCTGCGCGAGCTGGTCGATTGCGGCGTCCTGGCCGAGTTCCCGCGACTCGACGATCTCCGGCGCCGATGCCAGGCGCGGCCGGCGTTCGGGCGTGCCCTTGAAGCGCAGCTGCAGGCCTTTCGCGACCACAAGCCGACCTAGAACGCGAGCCCGAGCCGCGCGGGCCTGCCGGCCGCGGTCGTGACGGAAGTCACGAATCGCCGCTGCACCGATCCTCGGCGCCTCGCAGAGCACCGAACCGGCTGTCGCGATCCCCGCACGCGCGGGGGTCGTGCGGCGCGCCCGCGCCGCTACGCTGCACGCCTTCCGGTCGAGCCGGCGGCTCGATCTCGATCTTTGGGGCCCGCCATGATGAATCGATACCTCGCGTTGCTCGTTTCTGCCCTCGCACCGGCCTCCGCCGCCGCGTTGCTGATCGCCGGCGCGCATCCGATCGGCGTGGTCACGCTGGCCGAGCGCGCTCCCTGCCTCGGGCTGGCGATCCTGTCGATGGCGCTCGCGATCGCGCACATGCGCATCGCTCGGGCGCGATCGGCGCGCGCCGAAGCGGCGATGTGGTGGGGGCTGTCGATCTTCTTCGCGGTCGCGACGTTCGCCTTGCCGCGGTTCGGTGTCTGGGGCCTCGCCGCCGCGCTCGCGCTGGCCGCCACATCCGTGGCTCGGCTCCTCGCCGGTGCACGCCGCACCGCCGCGGTGTCGCCGTCACCTTTTCGTCGCCGCATCTTCGCTTGACGCGAGCGGCCCGCGGACACGCGGCTCGCGCCGGCGCTAACGGTCGTGCGCCGAGCGTGGATTCTCGATCGCCCGACTGAGCCGAGCGCGGCGCGGCTACGATGCGACGATGGACAGAACCGAGTGGGTGTCGCGCTTCATGCGCCGGATGGAGCGGCTGGATGTGCGGCTGCGCCCGGCTGAGCTCGCCGAGCTCGCCAGCGAGCACTTCGAGGCGAGCGGCGCTGCCGATCCCGAGGACATGGCCGAGGAGGCCGGCAAGGACGGCGTCCGGCGCGCCGACTAGCGTCGTTCGACCGCTTGTCATGGACCTCGAGCTGAGCGGCAAGCGCGTCCTCGTCACCGGGGGCTCGCGCGGCATCGGCACGGCGAGCGCGCGCGGCCTCGCGCTCGAAGGCGCTGCGGTCGCGATCCTCGCCCGCGATGGTGCCCGGCTCGCGGCCACCGCCGCCGAGCTCGCCAACGAGACCGGCGCGAAGGTCGTGCCCGTGGTCGCCGACACGAGCGACGAAGCGCAGGTCCGGCGCGCCGTCGCCGAGGCGGTGGCCGCGCTCGGCGGCGCGATCGACATCCTCGTCAACGCCGCCGCCGAGCCGGGCGGCTATGCCGCGCCGCCGACGCTGGCCGAGATCGACGCCGCGCACCTCCAGCGCGAGATCGACGTCAAGGTGATGGGCTACCTGCGCTGCGCCCGCGCGGTCGCGACCGCGATGCAGGCGCAGCGCTGGGGCCGCATCGTCAACCTCAGCGGCCTGGCCGCGCGCCAGTCAGGCAACACCATCGGCAGCATCCGCAACGTCGCCGTCGCGGCGCTGACCAAGAACCTGGCCGACGAGCTCGGGCCTCACGGCATCAATGTCACGGTCGTCCATCCGGGGCTCACGCGCACCGAGCGTACCGCCGCGCTGGTGCAGGCGCGCGCGCGCGCTGCCGGCACCAGCGAGACAGAAGTCGAAAGGCAGATGGCCGAGGGCAACTCGATCCGTCACCTCGTCGACGCAGCCGAGGTCGCCCACGTCGTCGTCTTCCTCTGCTCGCCGAAGTCGGTCGCGATCAACGGCGACGCCGTCGCCGCCGGCGGCGGCGTGCCGCGCAGCATCCACTATTGAGCGGCGACGGCGGGCAAGTGCGCCGGGGTACGGGGGCTACGATCCCTCGTCGACACTCCGAGACCCTGGCATGGACAAGCGTCAATTTCTCATCGCCGGCGCCATCGGCGCTTCCTTCCCATGGCAGGCCGGTGCGGCGGCGCCGGCGGCACGCAAGGGCTCGGGCCTGCTGACGGTGGCCGGCGCGATCGGGCGCGGCAACCGCGGCGCGATGGACCCGGCGCTCGACCAGCTGATGGTCAAGTACAAGACGAGCTTCGACAAGGCGCATGAGTTCGACGCCGCGATGCTCGCTGCGCTGCCGGTAGCGACCATCCAGCCGACGCTCGAATACGACGCGAAGCCGCACAGGCTGAGCGGTCCCTTGCTCAGCGCCGTGATCGCCGCGACCGGCGTCGCCGCGAACGCGCCCGTGACGTTGACCCTGCGTGCGCTCGACGGCTATGCGGTCGGCATGAGCCTGGCCGACGCGAACCGTTATCGCATGATCGTCGCCACCACGCTCGACGGCGTGCCGATGAGCCTCGGCGGGCTCGGCCCGCTCTGGGCCGTGTACGACGCTGACCGGCTCCCCGACTTCAAGGACAAGCCGCTCAAGCAACGGTTCGCGCTCTGCCCGTGGGGGCTGTACTTCGTCGAGGTGAAGGCGGTCTGACGGGGTCAGGTTCGCCAATGGCGCAAGATGCGGCCATGGCCCGTTACAGTATCGTCTCGATCGACAACGCCCGCATCGGCGCGACGAGCACGCGCGCGGATCGCGGCGAGTTCGAAAGCGGCGATGACGCAATCGCGCACGCGAAGCGCCTCGTCGACGAGGCGCTGCGGCAGCTCGACGCCGCCGGGTCGGCGCAAGAGCTGATGGCGCAGTACATGCGCCGCGGCAGCGAGGTGCCGATGATCTACGGCGAGCCGCGCCTCGCCTTCCACGCCTACCAGTACGCGCGCGAGCGAGCGAACGCGATGTTCGCGTTGCCGCCGGCGACCTGACGCGCGGCTTCGGGGCAGCTCGCCGCCGCCGGGACCCAGGCGGCCGCTTGTCTCGCAGCGCGAGCCGAGCACGCGGCGGCTCCGCGACAATCGCGCATGCGTCATCGGACCGGTGCTGCAGGTGGTCGAGACCCTGCCGGTGCGGCCCGGCCGGCTGGTCCCGCTGTATCCGGAGGGGACCCCGGGAAAACATCGCAGACCAATCAGGTCAAGAGGCTGAGCGGCCTGCGTAGCCGACATCCGCGACTCGGTCGGCCTGCGCATCGGCAAGGAAGGCAAGAATCACCCGGGTGATGTGGGAGAGCCTGGCGTTCCGCGCCGGCCTGGCGAGCAGCCGACACTGCTCGCCGCACGAGTCCAAGCCCGAGCTCTTGCGGCGAGCGGGGGGGCTGTAGGCCGGCGCCTACCGCGACGCGTCGCGCCGAGGGCGGGCGGAGGTGGTCATCGCCGACGGGCGCCCCTTGGCGGCGTCGACATGATGCGTGCTCCGGCGCGAGCCGCCATCCGTGTCCAGGAGCCCCGTCATGACATCGATCGCCAAGTCCCGAGCGCAGAGGAGCCGCGCCGTCCCCGACGCCGTGCAGCTGCTCACCAACGACCATGTCGAAGTGAGCGCCTTGTTCAAGAAGTACGAGAAGCTCGCGAAGGCGAATGCCGAGGCGTCTGATCGCCAGGCGCACGCCGAGCAGATCTGCACGCTGCTGACGGTGCACGCGACGATCGAGGAGGAGATCTTTTATCCGGCCGCGCGGGCCGCCGGCGTCGCCGACGCGCTCATGGACGAGGCCGACGTCGAGCACGCCGCCGCGAAGGACCTGATCGCGCAAATCCGCGCCATGACGCCGGAAGAGGATCACTACGACGCCAAGGTCAAGGTGCTCGGCGAGCAGATCGAACACCACGTCGAGGAAGAGCAGGACGCGATGTTCCCCAAGTGCCGCGTCGCCGGCATGGACCTGGTCGCGCTGGGCAAGGCGCTCGCCGAGCGCAAGGAAGCGCTGATGCAGGAGGCGGGCGAGGAGATCGTCTGAGGCGGGCCCTTCAGACGAAACGGTTCTCGATCGTGCCGAGGCCGTCGATTTCGATTCGGACGACGTCGCCGGCTTGCAGCCAGCGCGGCGGCACAAGGCCCATGCCGACCCCCGCCGGCGTGCCGGTGGCGATCACGTCGCCCGGGTAGAGCGTGATCCCTCGCGAAACCGTCTCGATCAGCGCCGGGATGTCGAAGATCATGTTCTCGGTCGGTCCGTCCTGGCGCAGCTCGCCATTGACCCAGCAGCGCACGCGCGTCGTGGCGCCGTCGAGCTCGTCGGCGGTGACGATCCACGGGCCCATCGGGCAAAAGGTGTCGAACGACTTGCCCATGTCCCACTGCTGGTGGCGCATCTGCACGTCGCGCGCCGTCACGTCGTTGACGATCGTGTAGCCGAAGACGTGAGCCATCGCCGCGCCTCGCGCGATGTTCTTGCCGCCGAGGCCGATCACGAGGGCGAGCTCGGCCTCGTAGTCGATCTGCTGCGATACGGCGGCGCCCGGCAGGTGCACTTCGGCGTCTGGGCCGACGACGCACTCTGGCACCTTGGTGAAAACGATCGGCCATTCGTCGGCCCTGGTGGTGCTTGTCTTAAAGACCGATTGCGCAAGTTCACTGGCGTGCGCGTGGTAGTTGCGGCCGACGCACCAGAGGTTGCGGCGCGGCAGTGGCAGCGGCGCCTCGAGGCGCACCGCGTCGATTTGGCGCGTTGGGCCAGTGCGGTCAGGGAGCGTGCCGCCGGCGACGAGCCGCTCGATCAGCGGCAGCACGCCGCCTTCGGCATCGGCCGCGCCGAGCGCGAGCTCGTGCAGCGCCTGGCCATCGATGACGCCGACGCGGCGCCGGCCCTGGTCGTGGAACGTGGCGAGCTTCATTTCAAAATTAGTTCCGCCCGAGACGGACCGTTAATCAAGGTCGATTCACTCTAGCGATCGAGCCGACGAGCGTCAACTGTGGTGGCGGTTGCTCGCGCAAGATGCGGTCGAGCGGGGCGTTCAGCGCGGACAGGATCGCCCGGCGACGACGCCGATGGGGCGCATCGCCACGAAGAAGCCCGAGTGCGGCATCTTCCCGTAGAACGAGCCGAGGCAATCCGAGAGATAGTTGCCAGCGAAGTTCGAGAGGCACCTCGCGCCCAAGCTCATCGAAACCATCCGCTTCGGCCCCACCTTGGTGGCGAACGAGAGCCCGACCGGGTTCAGATAGAGCTCACCGACGGTGAACACCGCCGTCGCGATGACCAGTCAGAGCACGCTCTGCTGGGCCCCGGAGGGCGCGTCGCGCGAGGCGGCCTCAAGGACAACCGTCCCCGCCCGTCACTGGAACTGCGCCAGCATTCTTTCCAGGGCCATCGTGAATGGCATCTCCATTAGCGGCAGCGTCAGCAGCACGCCGAAGAGGCCGACGCCGAGGGTGATCGGAAAGCCGATCGCGAAGATGTTCATCTGCTGGGCGACGCGCGAGATGACGCCGAGCACGAGGTTGGTGAAGAGCAGCATGGCGACGAGCGGCAGCGCGATCCACAGACCCAGGCTGAAGATCTCGGCGCCCCAGCGCTGAGGCTCGACGGCGCGCAGGAACGCGAACGGGTCGGCGGTGACCGGAAATGCGCTGAAGCTCTGCACCACCGCCGCGATCACCAGGAGGTGGCCGCCGCTGACGATGAAGAGCCAGGCTATCGAGATGCCGAAGAAGCGGCTCACCGCCGTTTCCTCGCCCCCGCTCATCGGGTTGAAGAACGACGCGAAGTTGAGGCCCATCTGCAGGCCGATCACCTCGCCGGCGAATTCGATCGCTGCGAAAACGACACGCACCGAAAAGCCGAGCGAGGCGCCGACGATCACCTGCTGGAGAACGGCCGTCATGCCGGTCGCTGAATCGAGCGCGACCGGCGCCATGGCCGGTATCGACGCCTGCGCGCAGAACGCGACGAGAAAGGCGAGGCCGATGCGCACCCGCATCGGCACCGCGCGCTGGGCGATCACCGGCAGCGTGCTGAAGAGGGCGAGGACGCGCAGGAACGGCCAGAGGATCGGCGTCACCCAGGCGAGAACGTCCGCCTCGGTGAAGGTCAACATCTGCGCGAACGCGCCGGCCGGGCGCCGGGCGGTCCCAAGCCCCGCCGCGCGCCCTCGGGGGGCAGCGACCCGCGGGAAGCGCCATCGGGCTGCATCCTCTAGCCGACGACGGTCGGAATCGACTGCAGCGTGCGTTGCAGGAATTCGACCAGCGAGGTCAGCATCCACGGCCCAGCGATCGCCAGCACCGCGACCGCGGCGACGATCTTCGGCACGAACGAGAGCGTCGCCTCGTGAATCTGCGTCGCCGCCTGGAAGATGCTGACGATCAGGCCGACCGCCAGCACGGTGAGGAGGATCGGCGCCGAGATCATGAGCAGCATGTAGAGGCTCTGCTGGCCGAAGGTGAAGACTTGTTGCGAGTCCATGGTCAGGTGACGAACGAAGCGGCGAGCGAGCCGAGGAGGAGGTTCCAGCCGTCGGCGAGCACGAACAGCATGAGCTTGAACGGCAGCGCGATCAGCACCGGCGAGAGCATCATCATGCCGAGCGACATCAACACGCTGGCGACGATCATGTCGATGATCAGGAAGGGCAGGAAGACGAGGAAGCCGATCTGGAACGCGCTCTTCAGCTCGCTCGTCACGAACGCGGGCACGAGCACCTTGAAGGGCACGTCGGCAGTCGCGACCTTCGGGTCGATGCGCGCCAGCTTGGCGAACAGCATCACATCGGCCTGGCGCGTCTGCTTCATCATGAAATTGCGCACCGGGCTCTCGCCACGCCTGAGCGCCTCGGCGAAGTCGATCTTGCTCTCGGCGTAGGGCTGGTACGCGTCGGCGTAGACCTTGTCGATCGTCGGCCCCATGACGAAGAAGGTGAGGAAGAGGCTGAGGCCGATCACGACCTGGTTCGGCGGCGCGGCCTGCGTGCCGAGCGCCTGCCGCAGCAGGCTAAGCACGATGACGATCCGCGTGAAGCTCGTCATCAGCAGCAGCACAGCGGGCAGGAAGCTGAGCGCGGTGAAGAAGAGCAGGGTCTGGATCGGCACCGAATAGCTGGTGCTGCCGGCGCTCGAGCCGACAAGGAGCGGCAGGGTAGCGCCGCCCGCCGGCGGCGTCTGCGCGACCGCCGGAAAGGCGACGACGAAGAGCGCCACGACGGTCAGCGCGACGAACGCCAGCCAGGCGAAGCGCCTGCGCGAAGCGCCCTTCAGGTGCTCGTCGAGCGCGGCGTTGCCGCGGCGGTGCTCGGCGATGGCGATGCGCTCAGCGGGCACCGGCGTCTCCGGAACCGGCGCGGCGAAAGTGGCCGAGGATCTGGGCGAACGCGGGATGCACGGCGGCCGGACCCGGCGCGGCGGCGAGGTCCTGCGGCGCCATCGTGTGCAGCGTCGTGATCGACGAGGGCGTCACGCCGAGGACGAGCCAGCGCCGCTCGTGGCCGCTGCCGACCTCGACCGTGACGATGCGCTGCGAGGTCGAGAGCGGCAGCATCGCGACGCTCTTCATAACGCCCGCGCCGGCGCCGCCGCCGAGCGGCGTGCGCTTGAGCAACCACAGGGTTAGCGGGATCGCGGCGACGATCGCGCAGAACCAGAGGACCGAGCTCAGGCCGCTGGGCATGATCAGCCTCGCGAGAGACGACGCATGCGCTCGCTGGGAGTGACGATATCGGTCAGGCGGATGCCGAACTTCTCGTTGACGACGACGACCTCGCCCTGCGCGATCAGGTAGCCGTTGACGAGCACGTCCATCGGCTCGCCGGCCATCGCCTCGAGCTCGACCACCGAGCCTTGCGCGAGCTGCAGAATGTTCTTGATCGGGATCCGCGTCCGGCCCAGCTCGACGGTGAGCTGCACCGGGATGTCGAGGATCATGTTGATGTCGTTGCCCGCGGTCGACCCGGTCGTCGGCGCGAAGTTGGCGAACGCCGCCGGCGCGACCTGGTCGGCCGCCTCGTGCACTTCAGAGGCCATCTCGGCGCGGGCGCCGGCGGCGGCCCACTCGGCGGCGGCGTCATCGGCGGGGAGCACGCCCGAGGTGTTGTCAGTGGACATTGTTTTCTCCGAGCCAGCCTTCGCGTGAGCCGGCGAGCAGTTGATCGACCTTGAGCGCGTACTTCCCGTTCGAGGTTCCGTAGTGGCAGTCGAGCACCGGCACGCCGGCGACCTTGGCCTGGATCGCCTGATGCAGGTCGAGCTCGATGAAGTCGCCCGCCTTCAGCGCGAGCAGCTGCTCGACGGTGGCCGGCGCCTGCGCCAACTCGGCGACGAGCTCGACTTCCGCGGCCTGGATCTGCTGCGTCATGAGGTTGACCCAGCGGCGATCAGGCGCGGTAGAGCTGCCGTGCATCGTCGAGTAGAGGACGTCGCGGATCGGCTCGAAGGTCGCGTAGGGAATGCAGAAGTGGATCGTCCCGCTCGCCTCGCCGATCTCGAGCGTGAACGAGGTCGAGACGACGATCTCCGTCGGCTGCGCGATGTTGGCGAACTGCGGCTGCATCTCCGAGCGCTGATACTCGAGCTCGAGCGGGTAGATCCCGTCCCAGGCGCGCTTGTACTCGCCGGTGACGACGTCGACCAGGCGGCGGATGACGCGCTGCTCGGTGGCGGAGAAGTCGCGCCCCTCGATCCGGGTCGGGTACTTGCCGGCGCCGCCGAAGAGGGCGTCGATCACCGCGAAGACGAGCGGCGGGTCGCAGACGACGAGGCCAAGCCCGCGCAGGGGCTTCACAGAGACGATGTTGAAGTTGGTGGGCGACGCGGTCTCGCGCAGGAAGGCGCTGAACTTGTGGACGTGCATCGGCCCGATCGAGACCTCGGGACTCTTCCTGATGAAGCCGAACAGGCCGGCGCGGATGTTCTTCGCGAAGCGCTCGTTGATGATCTCGAGCGCCGGCATGCGCTCGCGGACCATGCGGTCCTGGTTGACCAGGTCGTAACGTCGAACGCCGCCTTCGGCGGCCGCCTCCGGCTCGAGCGAATCGCTCTCGCCCGAGATGCCCTGGAGCAGCGCGTCGACTTCGTCCTGGGTCAGGATCTGCTCGTTCATGCCGGGCTCCGCCGGGCCGCCCCGAAGGGCGCGGGCGCCCCCGTGGGGGGCAGCGAACGAAGTGAGCGTGGGGGCGTCATTGGATGATGAAGCTCGAGAAGTGGACGTGCTCAATCGGATTGCGCTGGTCGGCAGCGCGGCGGCGCGGCTTCGGCTTGGCGGCATCGGCGGCGACCCCGCTGGCGGCAGCGCTGGCGCCCGTGGCTGACGCGATCGCAGCGCTCGCCGCAGCGGTTGCGCCGCTCGCCGCTACGGACGCGCCTTCGGCGACGCCAGGCGCCGCCGCGACGAAGGCGATCGGCGCTGGCGTCACCGGCTCGGGCGACGCGATCTCGATGCCCATCGGCCGCACCGCCTCGCGCATGATCTCCTGCGCCAGCTGCTCCTTGCCGTCGCGGCTGAGGAGATCCTTCGAGCTCTTGTTGGCAAGGATCATCAGGATCGAGTTGCGGATCGCCGGCATGTAGGCCTTGATCTGGTCGGCGGAAACGCCGTTGTCGAGCTCGAGCGTGATGCCGATCTGCGCGTAGCGGTCAACTTCCTTGTCGGCGAGGTTGACGACGAACGGGTCGAGCGGCAGGTAGATCGGCACGTTTTTCGGATCGATGCGGGCCGGGCCGGCATGGTCCGCCGCGGCATCGTCGTCGCCGGCCGCCGCAGCCGCCGCGTGGGCGGCGCGCTGCTTGAGAAAGACGATCGTGCCGGCGCCGAGCGCGAGCACGAGCGCGAGCACCGCGGCACCGATGACGATGAGCTTTTTCTTCGGGCGCCGGAACACCGACGCGTCGTCGACGGCGGGGTCGGCCATCACTGCAGACATCGAAGCTCCTTCGGGCCCTGGCACCGGTTCGCGGCCGCGCCTGCGCCGGATTGCGCAGCTCGCTGACCTTGAGGCAAATTATGAAAAGCGGGGCCTTGCGCGAAGCGGCGATAAGCGAGGCTTTTCGCGGCCAGACGGCGCAGCGCCGGCGCGGCTGCCGTGTCAGGCGTAGAGGTCGACGCCGCCCGCGGCGACGCCGCGCACGAGGCGCGCCGCGCCCGACACGATCGCGGCCGGCGAGGCCGAGCCGCCTCCCGAGTCGATGCGCCCAGGCCGCGGCGCCGCATCGCGCCCGGCGCCCTGGGAGCTGCCGCCGGCATGCGCCGAGACGCCGCCTCCGGCGAGGGTGAAGCCGGCGTCGCGCAGCGCGCTCGCGAGCTCAGGCAGGCCGCGCTCGATCGCCTGCCGCGTCGCCGCGAGGTCGGCGCCGAAGTCGACGCGCGCGGCCGTGCCGTCGAGCGTAATGTGAATCGAGACCGGCCCCATCTCTGTCGGGTTGAGGTGCAGCTCGGCGTGTTGCACGCCGTCCCGCGCGAGGACGCTGACCTGGACACCGAAGGCAGCAGCGAAGTCGGGCGAATCGAGCGGCGTGGGCACGGTCACGCCGACGTTCGCGGTCGGCGCGGTCAGCGCGTCGGCAGCGCGCGCCGTTGACGCGGCGGCGAGCGACGCGGCGAAGGTGTCTGCCTCGCGCTCCAGCCGGCGCGGCCCGGCGTCCTCGGCACTCTCGCCGGCATCGGCCACCGCAGCATGCAAGATCCCGTCAGCGCCGACCCTGAGCGCGGGGTCTCGGCTCGCCTCGACGAGCGAGGCGCGGCGATCGCTCGCTGCCTCGAGCGACGTGGCAGCGCGCGCGTGGCGCGCGCTCGCTCGCCGCGGGTCCGTCGGTTCGCTTCGATCGCTTGCCAGCGAGGCGCCGGCGGCGTCGTCGCTGCCGGCGCTGCCGAGCTGGCGGGCGTCGGCGGTGATCGCGGCAGCGGCACGCGGATCGACGGCGTCGAGCGCAGGCGGCGTGGACGCGAGGTGCTGGGGGCCTTCGGTGTTCTCGCAAGCTTCATTGGGTGCGCCGGCGTTCGCGCGCGGCGTGTTCTCGGCGCCGGCCGTGCCGGTGGCAGATTTCGTCGTCGCGCGTGCCTTCGCGGCATTCGCGGCGGGCGCCTTGGCATCGTTGCTCGTGCTCGTGCTCGTGCTCGTGCTCGTGCTCGTGCTCGCGGGATCGGGCGCGGCGCTGTCCTGGGTGTTGCCGTTCGCCGCCGGCGGCGCGGGTGGCGCCGGCGCAGGGGAGGGCGTGTCGCCGCGGTTCTGGCGCAGCAACTCGGCGAAACGCGGCGGCACCGGCTGCGTGCCCTGATGAGGGACAGGCTTGTCGGCCGGCGTCGGCGACGCCGCGGCGACGATCGGGCGGGCGTCGAAGGTCTTGGCGCCGGCCGGGCCGCTCGGCGCGCTCGCGCTCGCGGCGATGCTCACAGCCGCGCCGGACCGGGGGCCGTGAGGCGGTTCCACGACGCGCGGACGGCGCGGTCGTCGCTTTCCTTCTGCTCGAGGCGCGCGTCGATCGACTCGCGCTCGCGCAGGCGCCGCTCGACGAGCTTCTTGAGACCGGCCGCTCGCAGCTCGTGGCCGCGCACGAAGGCCTCGGCGCGCTCGACCTGGACGGCGGCGTGGACGGCGGCGCGTTCCTGCTGCTCGATCGCCTGCGTCAGCCGGTGCATGAAGCCCTGGTAGCAGCGCACGAGCTCGATCTTGCCCTCGCGGCAGAACTCGGCGCTCCAGCGCTGCTCGTATTCGCGCCGATAGGCCACGAGCTGCTCGGCCTGCGCCTCGGCGGCGCGCTTGGCAGTCTCGGCCTTGAGCTGCTCCGCGAGCGCGTCGTAGCGCTGCCGCTCGGCCTGCGCAAGGAGGAGGGCGAGCGGTTGCAGGTCGTCGTGCATGGCGATGAGTCGAACGAGGGAGGAGGATGTCAGGCGGCGAGCACGGCGTGCAGGAACGCCAGGCTGTCGTCGAGGCAGGCCGGCTCGGCCATGTTCTGTTGCAACAGGCGGTTCATCGGCTCGTGCAGGCGCACGGCGAGGTCGAGGTCGGCGTCGTGGCCGGGCGCGTAGGCGCCGAGCTGGATCAGGTCGCGCGCCTTCTGGTATCGCGCGTGCAGCTGGCGGAAGCGCCGTGCCGCGTCGAGGTGGTCGCTTGCCGCGACGTTGGTCATCACCCGCGACACCGAGCGCTCGATGTCGATCGCCGGATAGTGGCCCGCCTCGGCCAGCTCGCGCGAGAGGACGATGTGGCCGTCGAGAATGCCGCGCGCGGCGTCGGCGATCGGATCGTTCGGGTCGTCGCCTTCGGAGAGCACGGTGTAGAAGGCGGTGATCGAACCGCCGCCGGCGGCGCCGTTGCCGCTCCGCTCGACGAGCTGCGGCAGCCGCGCGAAGCAGCTCGGCGGATAGCCCTTGGTGGCGGGCGGCTCGCCGATCGCGAGCGCGATCTCGCGCTGCGCCATCGCGTAACGCGTCAGCGAGTCCATCAACAGCAGCACGTTCTTGCCGCGATCGCGGAAGTGCTCTGCGATCACGGTCGCATAGTTCGCGCCCTGCATGCGAACGAGCGGCGGCGCGTCGGCAGGCGCCGCGACGACGACCGAGCGCCGGATGCCGTCCTCGCCGAGGATGTCTTCGATAAATTCCTTCACCTCGCGGCCGCGCTCGCCGATCAGGCCGACGACGATCACGTCGGCGGCGGTGTAGCGGGCCATCATGCCGAGCAGCACGCTCTTGCCGACGCCGGTGCCGGCGAAGAGGCCGATACGCTGGCCCCGGCCGACGGTGAGCATGGCGTTGATCGCGCGCACGCCGGTGTCCAGGGGCGTGCGCACCGGGTCGCGGTCCATGGCGTTGATCGGTCGGCGCGCGACGGGCTCGTCGTGAACGAGCGCGAGCGGGCCCTTGCGGTCCATCGGCTGACCTTGCGAATCGACGACGCGGCCGAGTAGGCCGTCGCCGACCGGTAGGTGCAGCGTGCGGTCGACCGTGCGCCGCCAAGGATGGCGCGCGGTGCCGAGCCTCATCGCCATCACCGGCGAAGGGCGCGGGATGACCAGCGCGCCGCTCGATAGGCCGTGCACGTCGCCGGTGGGCATCAGGTAGGCGCGGTCGCCCGAGAAGCCGACGACTTCGGCGATCACCGGCGGCCCCGCATCGGCGCCGCGTCGGTCCTGGTGGATCTCGCACACCGAGCCGACCGGAACGCGGATTCCCGCGGCCTCCAGAACGAGGCCCGTGACGCGGACGAGGCGACCTTGCGTCTCGAGCGGCAAGGGCTCGACGGTCGCGGCCTGCAGGTCGGCGAGATAGCGACGCCAGCGCTTGCTGACGCGATCGGCGTCGACCGCGGCTCCGCCGTCATGCCGAGCGGAGCGAAGGATCTCGGCCTCACGCATCGCCGGGATCCTTCGCTTCGCTCAGGGCGGCGGAAGGTGAAGCGCCCGGCGTCGCGTCGTGCCACGGCAGCGCGCTGCCGAGTGACGCGACCGCGCGCCGCCAACGCTCATCGATGGTCGCGTCGACCAGGCCGATGTCGGATTCGATGCGGCAGCCGCCGCGCGACACCGACGGATCGGAGACGACGCGGGCGCCGCGCGCGGCGATCGCCTCGGCCGAATTGCCGGCGATGAGCGCGTGGTCGTCGGGATGGACGCGCAGGACGATGTGGCGCGCGCTCAGCAGGAGCGCGTCGAGCGCCTGCTCGGCGACCTGCGCGACGCCCTCGGGGCGCGCCTGCAATTCGCTTCGCAGCACCTGGCGCGCCAGCGACGTCGCCGTCGCGGCGATCGCTCGAGCCATTTCCTGCTGCAGCGCGTCGAGCTGCTCGCCGACTGAGCGCACCAGCGCGCCGACCTGCGCCGTCGTCTGCGCGGCGAAGCTCTGCTTGAACCCTTCCAGCGCAACGAGGCCGTCGCGGTAGCCGTCCTGGTAGCCCGACTGGCGGGCCGCGCGCACCTGCTGCGCGCGCACCTCGGAAGGATCGGTCGGCACCTCGGCCTCGCGCGGCGCCGCCGTGTCCGGCGTGGCGCCGGCCGAGACGTCGCCGAACGACCACGACGCGAACGAGCTCAACTCCTCGCGCGGAATGAAGCGTGAATAGAGGTCTCGCGGCACGGCGCGCGCGCCTTCGCCGGGAGGCGGCACCGGGCGCGGCTTGCTCGCAGTCATCGGGCGCATGTCGGCGAAGCGGAAGTCATCGTTCGCGGCGCGGCTTCATAGGAATTCGTCCCCGCTGCCGCCGCCGATCACGAGCTGGCCTTCCTCGGCGAGGCGGCGCACGATCTTCAGGAGCTCCTTCTGCTCGGCCTCGACCTCGGCAACGCGCACCGGACCGCGCGCATCGAGCTCTTCCTTGAGCGTCTCGGCGGCACGCGTCGACATGTTCTTGAGGACGCGGTCGCGTAGCTCGGGCTTGGCGCCCTTGAGCGCGATGACGAGCGACTCGGACTGCACTTCCTTCAGCAGCGCCTGGATGCCGCGGTCGTCGACGCGCATCAGGTCGTCGAAGGTGAAGAGGTTGTCCATCACGCGCTGCGCGAGGTCGTTGTCGGCCTCGCGGATGTAGTCGAGCGCGGCCGTCTCGATGCTGGTGCCGAGCAAATTGATCATCTCGGCCGCGGTCTTGACGCCGCCGAGCGGCGCCATGCGCGCCTGCTCGCCGCCGGTGACCATGCGGCCCATCACCTCGCTCAGGTCCTTCAAGGCCGAAGGCTGGATGCCGTCGAGCGTGGCGATGCGAACGAGCACCTCGTTCCTCTGCCGCTCGGTGAAGGTCTTCAGCACCGCCGCGGCCTGGTCGCTGTCGAGATGGACGAGCACCGCGGCGACGATCTGCGGGTGCTCCTGGCGCAGCATCTCGCCGATCGAGGCCGCGTCCATCCACTTCAGCCCCTCGATGCCGGAGATGTCGCCGTTCTGCAGGATGCGGTCGATCAGCAGGTTGGCCTTGTCCTCGTCGAGCGCTTTCTTGAGCACGTTCCTGACGTAGTTGCCGGTGTCGGAGACGAGCGGGCTGCGGCTGGATGCGATGGTCGTGAATTTCGCGAGCACCTTGTCGAGCCGTTCCTTCGGTACCGAGGTCATGCGCGCGATCGTCGCGCCGAGGCCTTGCACCTCGCGCGGCGACAGGTGCTTGAACACCGCCGCGGCCTCCTCTTCACCGAGCGACATGAGCAGGATGGCCGCGTCTTCCAGGCCGGCTTCGTCAAACGCCATGGGTCGTGCTTTCCGTTCGCGGGTTCAGGCGGCTTCGCCGCCGCCGACCCAGCCGCGGACGATGCCGGCGACGGCCGCCGGGTTGTCCTTGGCGAGCGCCTTCGCGCCTTCGATCTGGCGCAGGTAGGCCGGCGCGGCGAGCTGCGGCGGATAGCTCTGCGCGTCGTCGACGACGGCGTCGATGCGCGACCCGGGGCGGGGGAGCTGCGCCGGCCGTGCCGCGAAGGTGCTTTTTACCGCCGGCCGAACGAGGCCGAAGAAGACGAGCACCGCGACCAGGGCGAGGCCGACCGGCAGCGCCGCCGCACGAACCAGGTCGATCACTTCGGGGTTCTTCCAGAACGGCGTCTCGGGGGCGGTCGATGTCGGCTCGGCCCTGAACGGCGCGTTGATCACCTTGACCGAGTCGCCGCGCTCCTTGTTGAAGCCGATCGATTCGCGCACGAGCGCGGTGAGCTTCTCGATCTCCTCGGCGCCGAGCGGCACCAGGGTCGTCTTGCCCTTGGTGTCGGTGACGCTGCGGTGGTTGACGACGACCGCCGCATTGAGGCGCTTGACGTTGCCGGTCGCGCTTTTGGTGACCCGCACCGTCTTGTCTACTTCGTAGTTGGTGACGGCCTCGCGCCGTCCGCCGCTGGCCGAGGCGACACCGGTCGGCGCGCCCTGCAGCGGCTGCGACGCGCCGGTGAGCGGCGCCGTCGCCGCGATCGGCGGCTGGTTCGACGCCGCGCCAGGAACGCCGCTGGCGAGCGCGCCGCCGCCAGCGCCGCCCTGCTCGGTGGTCTGCTGGCTGCGGATCGAGATGCTCGCGTCGGCGCCCTGGTTGGGCTTGAACTCCTCGGAGGTGGCTTCGGTCTGCGAGAAGTCGACATCCGCCGTGACGCTGGCGCGCAGGTTGTCGTGGCCGACGATCGGCTCGACAAGCTCGAGGATGCGCTTGGTGTAGCCGGCCTCGATCTGGTTCACGTACTGGAGCTGCTGCGCGTCGAGCCCGGCGCCGGGCGCGCTCTCGCCGCCGGTGAGCAGCGAGCCACTCTGGTCAAGGATGCTCACCGCCTTGGGGCTCATCTCGGGCACGCTTGACGAGACGAGGTGGACGATGCCGGCGATCTGGGCCCGATCGAGCGCGCGGCCGGGATGCAGCGTCAACAGCACCGACGCGCTCGGCTTCTGCTGCTCGCGAAAGAATCCGTTCTGGTTCGGCAGCGCGAGGTGGACACGCGCCGCCTGCACCGCGGCCAGCGACGAGATCGAGCGTGTCAGCTCGCCCTCGAGGCCGCGCTGGAACGTGAGGCGCTCCTGGAACTGGGTCTGGCCGAAGCGGGCGCTGTCCATCAGCTCGAAGCCGGAGACGGCGCCCTTCGGCAGGCCGGCCGTCGCCATCTTCAGGCGCAGGTCATGAACTTGTGCCGCCGGCACGAGGATCGCCGCCCCGCCTTCGGCCATGCGATACGGCACGTTCATCTGCGAGAGCTGGGCGATGACGGCGCCGCCGTCCTTGTCGGCGAGGTTGGCGTAGAGCACCTTGTAGTCGCCGTGCGAGTTCCACGCGGTCATCGCGTACACGACCGCGGCCAGCGCCGCGACGCCGATCAGCGCGCTC
>JBBRFW010000045.1:0-29797 GCA_038241255.1 Burkholderiales bacterium
CTGAAGACGGGCATCGCCGCGTCAGTTGGCGGCGAAGCAGTAGATGCGCGCGTCGCCGCCGGTCGATTTCAGCGCGTCGTGGCTGCAGCCGCGCGACTGGTGCGACGAGTTCCACGACTTCGCCGGCGCGCTCTCGTCGAGCCCGGTGCGGTCGCTGTGACCGACCATCGCCGCGCCTTCGCCGCTGCGCGTCCAGCCGCCGCAGGTGGTGTCGGCGCCGCCGGCGATCGCCGTGCCGTCGGGCTGCGAGCCGGTGAGGATGTCGTGCATGTTGGGCGTGTCGCCGCGACCGTTGACGACCTCGCCCTTCTCCGTGAGCGCGGTCTGCTTGGTGATGTTGTTGCTGCCGTGCAGTTCGGACACGTTCTGGGCGATGACGACGCCCTTGGCATTGCGCCACGGGCCGGTGCCGATGCGGTCGCGCGCATTGGCGGCAGCGCCGCCAGCGTTGGGCGTCGTGCTCAGGTAGGCGCGCCAGGTGCGGTTGCCGGCGCCGGCGGCGCTGGCCAGCGACGTGCACAGTCGATCCGCGCCGGCGAGGCCGCCGAGATCGGCGCCGCGCCCTGAGCCGGTGCTCGAGACGAAGAAGCTCATGCCGCTGGAGGAGCCCGACGGCGCCATCATCGAGCCGGCGCAGGCGGCAAGGAGCAACGACGCGGCGCCGATCGAGGCAGCGGCGAGGACGGCAGAGCGAGTGGACGAGCGGATCATGAGGTTCCTTGTTGTCGGAGCATAGGAGGCGGCCGCGCATCGGAGCACGCGGTGACGACTGTCCAGACTAGTTGAAAGGCGCCTCCCCTTCAAGCGGCGTTGCCCCCATGGCACGCGTGACTGCGGCGGAGCCGCCGAGGCCGTGCGATGCTCGCGCATGCCATCCCGCCGCACGTTCCTCGCCACGCTGCTCGCGGCGCGCGCCGGCTTCCCTGCCGCCTCCCCGGTGCCCGGCGCGGTCGTCGACAGCGCGGCAGCGCTGCGCTTTCCGCTCGACTTCGGCGCGCATCAAGACGCGCGAATCGAGTGGTGGTATCTCACCGGCGCGCTCGAGGCCGAAGGTCGCGCCTGGGGCTTCCAGATCACCTTCTTCCGCGCCGCGACGGCGATCGCCGCGGCCGGATCGAGCCGCTTCGCGGCGCGCCAGCTGCTGTTCGCGCACGGCGCCGTCACCGACCTCGCCGCGCGCCGCCTGCGCCACGACCAGCGTATCGCGCGCAGCGGCTTCGGGATCGCGGAGGCCGCCGTCGGCGAGACCGAGATCGTGCTGCGCGACTGGCGCTTGTCGCGCCGCGGCAATGGCGACGGCGCGAGCCGCTACGCCGCGCGCGCCGTCAGCGCCAGCGCCGGCTTCGCCTTCGACCTCGAGCTCACGGCGACGCAACCCGTGTTGCTGCAAGGCCGGGGCGGCGTGTCGCGCAAGGGTCCAGCGAGCGCGCAGACCAGCTACTACTACAGCGAGCCGCAGCTGGCGGCGCGCGGCACGATCGCGATCGAAGGCCATTCGATCGCCGTAAGCGGGCGCGCCTGGCTCGATCACGAGTGGAGCGACTCCTTCCTCGACCCGAGCGCCGTTGGCTGGGACTGGATCGGCATGAACCTCGACGACGGCGGCGCGCTCACCGCGTTCCGCCTGCGCCGCAGCGACGGCAGCGTGCTCTGGAGCGGCGGCAGCCATCGTCCTGCCGGCGGCCCGACACGCGACTTCGCCGAGGGCGAAGTCGTCTTCACCCCGCTCGCGGCGTGGACGAGCCCGGCGTCGTCGGCGCGCTATCCGGTGCGGTGGCGAGTCGCGACGCCGGCCGGTGCGTTCGAGGTGCGCGCCCTGCTCGACGACCAGGAGCTCGACAGCCGCACGAGTACCGGCGCGATCTACTGGGAGGGCCTCTCACTGTTCGTCGACGGTGCCGGACGGCGCGTCGGCCGCGGCTACCTCGAGATGACCGGCTACGCGGGACGCCTCGTGCTTTGAGCGCCGTCGGGCCCGGCTGGGCGGCCCGGTGCGCCCGGTGCGCTCAGTGCGCCGGGTGCGCTCAGTGCGCCGGGTGCGCTCAGTGCGCGCCGCCGGCATCGACCGCGGCATTCTTCGCCGGCTTGGCCAGCCAGACGAGGACGAGCAAGGCGATGAACAGGATGCCCGAGACGAAGAAAAGATCGTCGACCGCGAGCGTGTACGCCTGCTGATCGATCATGCGGTTGATGGTCGCCAGCGCCTGGCTCGGGTTATAGCCGCTCGCGCCGAGCTGGCCCATCGTCGCCGTCGCAGCGCTGTTTGAGTTGCTGATGCCTTCGGCGAGCTCGGAATGATGCAGCACGGCCCGGTTCTCCCACGCGGTCGTGAAGATCGACGTGCCGATCGCCCCCGCGGTGATGCGCACGAAGTTGCTGAGGCCGGCGGCGGCGGGCATGCGGTCGGGCGCGAGCCCCGAGAAGACGATCGCCTGCAGCGGGATGAAGAAGAACGCCATCGCGGCGCCCTGCAGCACCGTCGGGATGAGGATGGTGCGGAAGTCGGCCTGCGTATTGAAGTGCGAGCGCATGACGAGCACGAAGGCGAAGCCGAGGAAGGCGACCGTCGCGAGCTTTCTCGGATCGATCTTGGCGACGTTCTTGCCCACCCACGGCGAGATGATGATGGCCAGGATGCCGACCGGCGCCGTGGCAAGGCCGGCCCAGGTCGCGGTGTAGCCCATGTACTGCTGAAGCCAGAGCGGCAGCAGGACGACGTTGCCGAAGAACAGGCCGTAGGCGACCGAGAGCGCGAGCGTTCCCATCAGAAAGTTGCGGCGCGCGAACAGGCGCAGGTCAACGATCGGATGCGCCTCGGTGAGCTCCCAGGCGAGGAAGAACGCGAAGCCGACCGCGGCAACGCTGGCGAGGACGACGATCTGCGGCGAGCCGAACCAGTCGAGCTCCTTGCCTTTGTCGATCATCACCTGCAGCGAGCCGACCCAGATCACGAGCAGGGTCAGGCCGATGTAGTCGAATGGCGACTTGCGCGAGCCCGGGTCGCGTTTGCGGTAGATCGACCAGGTGATCGCCGCCGCGATCACGCCGACCGGGATGTTGATGTAAAAGATCCACGGCCATGAGATGTTGTCGGTGATCCAGCCGCCGAGAAGCGGTCCGGCGACCGGCGCGACCAGAACCGTCATCGCCCACATCGCCATCGCCGTGCCGGCCTTGGCGCGCGGATAGCTCGATAGCAGCAGCGTCTGCGAAAGCGGAATCATCGGCCCCGCGACGAAGCCCTGGAGGACGCGGAAGGCGATCAGCATGCCGATGTTCGGCGCCAGGCCGCACAGCCACGACGCGATCACGAACAGCAGGATGCTGCCGACAAACAGGCGCACCGGCCCGAAGCGCTGCGTCAGCCAGCCGGTGAGCGGCACCGAGATCGCGTTGGCGACGGCGAACGAGGTGATGACCCAGGTGCCCTGCGACGGGCTCACGCCGAGGTCGCCCGAGATCGCCGGGATGGAGACGTTGGCGATCGACGTGTCGAGGACGTTCATGAACGTCGCCAGCGACAGCGCGATCGTGCCGAGGACGAGCTCGGCGCCGCGCAGCGGCCCGGTCGAGGGCAGCGCCTTGGGCGTGGGCGCCTGCGCCTCGGCCGGCGCGGCCAGACTCGCTGTGGCCATCAGCGTGCGGCGACCGGCGCCGAGCTTCGGACCAGCATGAGCGCCGCAGCGAGCGCGCCAGCGCCGGCGGTCGCCGCCGGCCGGGCGTCGGTGCCGACACGGCGGCCGAGGTTGGCGGCGATGATCTTCTTCACTTCCGCATCGGCCTCGTCATTGCCGCGATCGAAGACGCTCGTCTGCGCCCGCGCCGGCCGCTGAGCAACGTCGGCGAGAACGCGGCCATCGGTCCTGGCAACGTCGACCATGGCATTCATCGACAGGCCGACGCGCAGCGGATGGTCGGTGAGCTCCTTCGCGTCGAGCGCGTTCCGCACCGGCACGCGCTGCACGACGTTGATCCAGTAGCCGGTCGCGTTCTGCGCGGGCAGCAGCGAGAACGCCGCGCCGGTGCCGGCGCCGAGGCCCTCGATCGTGCCGTGGTACGTGACCTTCTTGCCGTACACGTCGGCCTCGAGCTCGACCGGCTGGCCGATGCGCAGGTTCCTGAGCTGACTCTCCTTGAAGTTTGCGTCGACCCAGACGTCGCGCAAGGGAACGATCGAGAGCAGCGGCGCCCCGGCCTGGACGCGCTGGCCGAGCTGCACGCTGCGGCGCGCGACGTAGCCGTCGACCGGAGCGACCAGCTCGGCGCGACGCAGCGCCAGATAGGCCTCGCGCACGCGCGCTGCCGCGCGCAGCACGTTGGGATGCTGCTCGACCGGGATGTTCTCGGTGAGCGACTGATTCGAGACCAGCTGCTCGCGCGCCGCCTGGGCCGCCGCCTGCGCTGCCGCCAGGCCGCTCCTGGCCGCGGCCAGCTGCGCCGTCACGTGATTGAACTCTTCTTGGCCGACGGCGCCGGTGCGCACGAGTGGCGCGCGCCGGGCGACGTCGTCCTGCGCGCGCAGCACATCGCTCTGTGCGCGCGCCGTGTCGGCCTCGCGCGCGGAGATCTGCGCCTTGAAGGAGCCGTTGTTGAGGTACGTCGTGCGCACCTCGCGCACCGTCTGCGCGAGCTGTGCCTCGGCCTGCTCGAGGGCGACCTGAGCGTCGGCAGGGTCCAGCCTGACCAGCGACTGGCCGGCCTTGACGAAGTCGGTGTCGTCCGCGTTGATGGCGACGACGGTGCCCGAGACCTGCGGCGTCACCTGGACGACGTTGCCCTGCACGTAGGCGTTGTCGGTGCTCTCGTAGTGACTCAGGTAGAGCCAGTAGTAGATGCCGTAGGTCAGGCCAGCGAGCAGCACCGCGATGGCGACCCCGGCGAGCGCGACCTTGCGCTTCGAGCGAGCGGCGCGGGGCGCGACCGGGGCGTCGGCGGGCGTGGCGGATCCCGAGGCGGCTGCCGCCGGCGCGGACCCGGCGGCGGCCGGCGCGGCCGCCGGCGCGGCGACCGACATCGGCGCGGCAGGTGATGGCGCGATGCGCTCTTCTTCGGCGAGGCTCATGGAAATCTCCGGAAACTCTTCTACAAATTCGGGGGGGGGTGGATGCCGGTCGCGCGCTCAGCGCGGGCTACCGGCGCTCGCCAGCGCGCGCGCCTCGGCCGGCGCGGAATAGCCGCCGCCGAGGGCGCGAACGAGGAGCATCTGGGAATCGATGGCTCGCGCGCGCAGCTCGGTCGTCAGGCGCCGCTGCGCGAGGACGTTGCTCTCGGCGTTGAGGACCGTCAGGTAGCCGCCGAGGCCGGCGCGATAGCGCTGGGTCGCCAGGTCGTAGGCGGCTTCGGCCGACGCTTGCGCGGCAGCCTGCTCGCCCTGCTGACGAACCACCGATCGCATCGAGCTGATCTGGTCGGCGACGTCGTGGATCGCATCGACCAGCGTGCCGTTGTAGCTCTCCACCGCGGCGTCGAGGTCGGCGGCGCGGCCGCGCAGCCCCGCGCGCAACCGGCCGGAATCGAAGATCGGCAGGCGGATCGCCGGGCCGACGCCGTACTGCTCGCTGCCGGCGCGAACCAGCCGATCGAGTCCGAAGCTAGACAGGCCGATGAACGCGGTCAGGTTGATGTTGGGATAGAACTGGGCACGCTGCGCGGCGACCTCGCCGGTGGCGGCCTCGACGCGCCACCGCGCGGCGACCACGTCGGCGCGCCGGCCGAGGAGATCGGCGGGAACGACGTCGGGGATCGCGACCGGGCGCAAGGTCGAGAGCGTCGGTGCGAGCGCATCGAAGCGCTGCGGCGGCTCGGCCAGCAAGGCGGCGATCGCATGGCGCGTC
The DNA here is from genome assembly GCA_038241255.1 of Burkholderiales bacterium. Classification (GTDB taxonomy): domain Bacteria; phylum Pseudomonadota; class Gammaproteobacteria; order Burkholderiales; family Burkholderiaceae_C; genus Schlegelella_A. The sequence continues at coordinate 5,835 of JBBRFW010000045.1, forward strand.
AGGGCCATCTGCTCCTCGGTCGCTTCGAGCTGCTGACGCGTCTCGGGCCGCAACCCTTCGGTCTGGCGCAGCTCGACCGCGGAGTCGAGACCGGCCGAGACGCGCTGGCTCGTCAGAGAGAACAGCTCCTCGCGTTGCGCCAGCGCGCGCTGCAGCACGTCGCGCTGCTCGACCAGTCGCGCGAGCTGAACGTAGCTGCGCGCGACGTTGACGGCCAGCAGGACGTGCGCGGCGTCGGCGTCGGCGATCGCCGCTCGCTCGGCGCCGATCGTCGCCTCGAGCTGGGCGCGGTTGCGGCCGAACAGGTCGAGCTCCCACGAGCCGTTCAGCTGCGCCGTGGCGGTGTTGCGCATCGAACCGGCGATCGGCGGTGGATAGAGGCCGTTCGAAGTGAAGCGCTGGCGGGTCGCGTCGAGCGAGGCAGTCAGCTGCGGGCCCTCGTTCGCTTGTGCCGAGGCGACGTTGGCTCCGGCGCGGGCCGCACGCGCGGCGGCGACACGCAGCGACGGCGAGCCCGCGGTGGCGCGGGCGATCAGGTCGGCTAGCACCGGATCCTCGAAGCCGCGCCACCAGTCGGCGGCGACCGGCGCGACCGCGGCGCTGGCGGCGGCGCCGAGCATCGCAGGCACGACCAGCGCCGCCTTGCTCTCGATGCCGCGCGGATTGGCGCAGCCTGCGAGCGCCAGGACAACCACCGACGCCAGCGCGAGGATCACCGTCGTCATCGTCCGCGCCACGGCGCCCGCGCCCAGTCCGGGGCAGTTATCGCAGCGCTTCATTCGCCGCTCCTCGTGTCGGCCGCGCCGCCGTTCACGACCATTCGTCTCAGCATGTCCTTCAATTGCGTCCACTCCGTCTTCGAGAAGCCGGCGAGGTGCTCGTTGAGCACCTGCGCCAGCACGATCGGCACTTCCTGTGCCGCCACGTCGCCTTGCGGCGTGAGCTCGACGCGAACGACGCGGCGATCGTCGGTCGAGCGGTGGCGGCGGCAGAATCCCTTGGCCTCGAGCCGGTCGAGCAGGCGCGTCATCGCCCCCGGGTCGCTCTGCGTCTCGCGCGCCAGCTCGGCGACCGTCGAGGCGCGGCAGCGCTGCAGCATGAAAAGAGCGGCCCACTGCGCGTGGGTGATCCCCTTCGGCTCGAGCCGCCGGTCGGCCGCCTGCGCGATCGACATCAGCGCGCGCTTCATCAGCCAGCCGACGCTTTCGTCGGCGCAGTAGCCGACGGGCTCGTAGAAGCGAGCCGCGGCCGGTGCGGTGCTGGTGTGCTGTGCCATGTTCGGAATGTACATGCCTAAGCAATGATTGTCAAGGCTCCCATTGCGTGGGCGGTCATTGCCCGTGCTTTATTTGCAGAGGCGCGCATCGCCCTACACTGCGCCCGTGCTGAACCCCTCTGCCGCCGCCGACGCGGCGCCGCTTCGCGATCCGCCCACCGCCGTCCCGGCCCGCGACGTCCGCGCGCTCGGAGGCCTGCTCCCGTTCGTGCGACCCTACCGGGGCAGGATCGCCGCGGCGGCGCTCTTCCTCGTCCTTGCCGCCGTCAGCACGCTGGTCTTTCCGGTCGCGCTCAAATCGCTCATCGATCAGGGCTTCGTCGCAACCGATCCCGGCGCTCGCGTGATGGCGCTGCGCGAACACTTTTTCGCCCTGTTCGCGGTCGGCATCGCTCTCGGCATCTTCTCGGCGGCGCGCTTCTACATGGTGAGCTGGCTCGGCGAGCGGGTCACCGCCGACCTGCGCAACGCCGTCTACGCGCACGTCGTGCGCCAGAGCCCCGAGTTCTTCGAGTCGACGCAGACCGGCGAGGTGCTGTCGCGCCTGACCACCGACACCACGCTGGTCCAGACCGTCGTCGGCTCGAGCCTGTCGATGGGACTGCGCAACGCGGTGATGGGCATCGGCGCGATGGCGATGCTGATCGTCACCAATCCCGTCGTCATGACGCAGGTGCTGATGATCCTGGTGCTGGTGGTGCTCCCCTCGCTCTACTTCGGCCGGCGCGTTCGCGGTCTGTCGCGCGCCAGCCAGGACCGGATCGCGGACTCGAGCGCGATCGCCGCCGAAGTGCTGAACGCCGTGCCGGTGGTCCAGAGCTACCTGCAGGAACGGCGCGAGGCCGAGCGTTTCACGGCGTCGACCGAGCGCGCCTTCGCGACCGCGGTGCGCCGCTCGCGGATGCGTTCATTCCTGGTCGCCTTCGTCATCAGCGCAACCTTCGGCGCGCTGCTCTGGGGTCTGTACCAGGGCACGCAGGCGGTCGTGCGCGGCGACATCAGCGCCGGCCACCTGGGCCAGACGGTCGTCTACGTGATCATCCTGGTGAGCAGCGTCGCCGTGCTGTCCGAGGTGTACGGCGACCTGCTGCGCGCCGCCGGCGCCACCGAGCGGCTGATGGAACTGCTGCAGCTGCAGTCGCCGATCGTTTCGCCCGCTACGCCGCGCCCGCTGGCGACGCCGGCGGGCGGCGTGTCGGTGTCGTTCGAGGACGTCACGTTCCGCTACCCGTCACGTCCCTTGCATCCGACGCTCTCGCATTTCGACCTCGCCGTCGCGCCTGGCGAGACGGTGGCGCTCGTCGGTCCGAGTGGCGCCGGCAAGAGCACGGTGCTGCAGCTGATCCTGCGCTTCTACGACGTCGAGTCGGGCGCGGTGAAGGTCGCCGGCGAGCGCGTCGACCAGGTCGCGCTCGACGACCTGCGCGGCCGCATCGGCATCGTTCCGCAGGACAGCGTGATCTTTTCGGCCGACGCGATGGAGAACATCCGCTACGGCCGCCCCGACGCGAGCGACGAAGAGGTCGTCGCCGCGGCGGAGGCGGCGTTCGCGCACGACTTCATCGTCGCCCTGCCCGAGGGCTACCGCACCTTCCTCGGCGAGCGTGGCGTCCGCCTCTCGGGCGGCCAGCGCCAGCGCATCAGCATCGCGCGCGCGATGCTCAAGAACGCGCCGCTGCTGCTGCTCGACGAGGCAACCAGCGCGCTCGACGCCGAAGGCGAGCGAATGGTCCAGGCCGCGCTCGAGTCGGCGATGCGCGGCCGCACGACGATCGTCATCGCGCACCGGCTCTCAACGGTGCAACGCGCCGACCGCATCGTCGTCCTCGAGGCGGGCGAGATCGTCGGCACCGGCACCCACGCCGAGCTGGTCGCGGCCGGCGGACTTTACGCGCGGCTCGCGGCGCTGCAGTTCGATCGCTGAGCACGATCGGGGCCGGATAATCGGCGCATGCAGCCCGCCGCCCCTGCCGCCGTCGACGCCACTGCCCGGCCCGTCCGCTCGCAATACGAGGACTTCCTTCGCCACGTCCGCGACCAGGGCGTCGCCAAGGCCGATCGCACCGGCACCGGAACGAAGAGCGTCTTCGGCTACCAGATGCGCTTCGACCTCAGCGACGGATTTCCGCTCGTGACCACGAAGAAAGTGCACCTGCGCTCGATCGTGCTCGAGCTGCTCTGGTTCCTTCGCGGCGATGGCAACGCGCGTTGGCTACAGGACCAGGGCGTGACGATCTGGGACGCGTGGGCGCGTCACGACGGCGACCTCGGCCCCGTCTACGGCGTGCAGTGGCGATCGTGGCCGACGCCCGACGGGGGCCATGTCGACCAAGTCGCCAACGTCGTCGAGCAGCTCAAGGCCAACCCGGACTCGCGCCGCATCATTGTCAGCGCCTGGAACGTCGCCGACCTGCCGAAGATGGCGCTGCTGCCGTGCCACGCGTTCTTCCAGTTCTACGTCGCGCCCGCGACGGCGACGAGCCGGGCGCGGCTGAGCTGCCAGCTGTACCAGCGCAGCGCCGACATCTTCCTCGGCGTGCCGTTCAACATCGCTAGCTACGCGCTGCTCACGCACATGCTCGCGCAGCAATGCGATCTGGATGTCGGCGACTTCGTCTGGACCGGCGGCGATTGCCACATCTACAGCAACCACGCCGAGCAGGTCGAGCTGCAGCTTACGCGCGCGCCCTACCCGTACCCGGTGCTCGAGCTGGCGCGGCGGCCGGATTCAATCTTCGACTATCGCTTCGAGGACTTCGTCGTCCGCGAGTATGTGCACCACGCGCCGATCAAGGCGCCGGTGGCCGTCTAGGCGCCCACGGCGATGGCGCGGCGGGCGTCGAGCGTGGCGCAATTCACTCGAATGCACACCGCCCGTCACCCCACACGCGCCGCTGGGCGCTACAGTGAAGGCGATGTGCAGCAACTTCCTCGCACCTACGGAGTCGGAGCTCGAGCGCGACTGGGGCTTGGCCCTTGACGATGACTGGCCGACCGACGTCGCCGGCGGCGACTACGCGCCGATCGTGCGCCGCTTCGGCCTCGGCGCGGCAGCGCAGCGCCAAGCCGTGCTGGCCCGCTTCGGGCTGATCCCGGCGAGCGCGAAAACAGCACGCGCCCCCGGTTCGAGCGTCAACGCGCGCTCGGAGACGGCGTCGTCGCGCTCGACGTTCAAGAATCCGTACGCGCAACGGCAGTGGTGCATCGTGCCGGCACAGTGCCTCTACGTCCCTTTCTACGCCGAGGGCGCGAAGCGGGCCGAGCGCTGGCGCATCCGCCGGGTCGACCGCTCGCCGCTCAGCGTCGCGGGCCTGTGGGATCGCTGGGTCGACGACAGCGGCCGCGAGGTGATCAGCTTCGCCATGCTGACGATCAACTGCGACCTTCACCCGCTGCTCTCCCGCTTCGACCGCCGTCTCACCGACAAGGGCGAGCCGGCCGAGAAGCGCACGCCGGTGCTGCTCGCGGAGGAGGACTTCGACGAATGGCTCGATGCCTCGCCGGGCCGCGCGCCGATCTACTTCGGCACCTTCGGCAAGGACGACCTCGAGGCCGAGCCCGCGCCCTCGACGTCGCGTCGAACGACGCAGCTGACCCCGCTGGACACGACGATCTCGGACTTTTGAGAGAGCGCGGTGGCGCAAAGCCTCAGGGCGCGTCCGCGACCGCCCCCTTTCCTTGGCTTCGCTCGCGACGCAGCAGCGGCCGCAACGCCCACAGGCCGAGCAGAGGGCCGGGAACCAGGATCCACATCGCCGCCGCCCCCCATGCGGGCAACGCACGACTGAGGACGAGGATGCTCGCCACGGTGATGAGAAAGCCGATGCCGTTCTGCGCCAACAAGGCGCTGCCGAGCAGGCGCGGCGGCGCGAAACGCGCCGAAAGCGCAGAGAACTGCGGCGAATCGGCGACGACGCAAAATCCCCAGAAGAAGAGCGCGCCGATGCGCAGGCCGATCGCGCCCCCAGCGATCAGGGGGTAGAGCAGGCACATCGCGCCGGAGCCCGCAAGCGCGAGCGCGGCGACGCGCGCGCTGCCGACGCGCCGGCTCCATTGGCCGCCCAGGACGCAGCCAAGGCCGCCGGCGCCGATGACGCCGAAGCTGAGCAGTGCGACCGAGGGCGCGCCCGCTCCGTGACGGCGCGCCAGCTCGGCCACGATCGGCTCGATCAGCCAGGGCAGCACGCTCCAGAACGCGTAGAGCTCCCACATGTGGCCGAAGTAGCCGAAGGCGGAGGCGCGAAACGCCGGGATGCGAAAGACCCTCCACACCGCGCCGCGCTCGCGCGCGCCGGGATCGCCGGGCCTCGGCAACGGCGCCGCGAAGGGGCCGTCGCCGAGAAAGAACACCAGCGCTGCGCCGACCAGCGCCAGCGCCGACGATGCGAGCACGACGGCCTGCCACGGCCAGCTCGCGCCGCTCGCCCGCAGCGCGTGCGGCATCGCGGTGCCGAGCGTGAGCATGCCGACCAGCCAGCCGAGCGCCGCGGCAGGGCGGCCACCCACCCATTGCACGATCATCTTCATGCCGAGCGGATAGATGCCGGCCAGGCAAACACCGACGGCGAGTCGAAGCACCCATGCAGCCGCGTAGTCGACGCCGTCCAGCCCGAGCGCCGCATTGGCGACAGCGCCCGCGACGCAGCCGAGCGCGAAGATCCGGCTCGCGCCGAAGCGATCGGCGAACCCGGTCGCGGCGAAGGCGAGCGTGCCGGCGATGAAGCCGAGCTGGGTTGCCGCGATCAGCCAGCCGAACGCGCCGATGCCGATGCCCAGACGCCCCATCAGGCCGTCGGCCGCGCCGCTGGGGCTGAACCAGAGGGACGTGCCGAGCCACTGCGACAGCACCACGATCGCGACCGCCGCGCGATGCTGGCGCGACGCGCTCGCCTCAGCCCCCTCGGTCAAGAGCCTGCGCCAGGTCGTCGATGAGATCGTCGGCGTGCTCGAGTCCGACCGAGACGCGGAGCAGCCCCTGCGGCGTCCGGCTCTCGGAGCCTTCGATCGACGCGCGGTGCTCGATCAGACTCTCGACGCCGCCGAGGCTGGTCGCGCGCGTGAACAGCCGGACCCGCGCCGCGACCCGCATCGATGCATCACGCCCGCCGCGCACCTCGAACGACAGCATGCCGCCGAAGTCGGCCATCTGCCGCCTGGCGATGGCGTGATACGCGTTGTCGGGCAGGCCCGGGTAGTGGACCGTCGCCACCTCGGCGTGCGTCTGCAGGAAGGTCGCCACCTTCGTTGCGTTGGCGCAGTGCGCGCGCATGCGGTAGGGCAGCGTCGGCAGGCTGCGCATGACGAGCCAGCAGTCGAACGGCGACGGCACCGCGCCGCCGTAAAGCTGCGCCTGCCGCACCTGCGCGAACGCCTCGTCGTCGGCACGAGAGATGGCAACGCCGCCGAGAACGTCGCTGCGGCCGCCGAGGTACTTGGTGGTGGCATGCATCGCCATGTCGCAGCCGAGCTCGAGCGGGCGCTGCAGCGCCGGCGATGCGAAGGTGTTGTCGGCGACGGCGCGCGCGCCGCCGCGACGGGCGATCTCGGCGACGGCGGCGATGTCGACGCACTGGAGCAGTGGATTCGAGGGCGTCTCGATCCAGACGATCCGCGTCGTCACCTGCATCGCTGCGGCAACCGCGTCGAGGCGCGTCATGTCGACGAAGGTCGCGCCCACCTGCCATTTGGCGAAGAGGTGCTTGAGCACGTTCGCGGTGCCGTGATAGATGTCCCTCGGCGCCACCACGTGGTCGCCGGGCTGCAGGCCCTGGAAGATCGCCGTCACCGCCGCCAACCCCGAGCCGAATGCGGCGGCGGCGGCGCCGCCCTCGAGCGCCGCCAGGGCCGCCTCGAGCCCGTTTCGGTTCGGGTTGTGATTGCGCGAGTAGACGAAACCGTGCGGATAGCTGCCGTCGGCGTCTCGCTCGAAGGTCGTCGACAAGTGGATGGGGTCGACAACCGCACCGGTCGACGGATCGACGCGGTGACCGGCGTGAACGGCCAAGGTCTCGAAGCGGAGGGGCTTGCCGGTGCTCATGATGCAGCGACGATAACTCGCCCCTGCTCCGACTGGCCGCGCGAGCCCGACCCCGCGTCCTAAAACGCCCGCGCGGGCACGCTTTCCTGCCGCAACCTTTACCGGCGCCGATGCGGGCGGTCGAAGGCCGCGCGGTTTTCCACTGCGCGCGGTCGCGGGCGCCGCGTGCCGCGAAGGGCGCGCCGCTGCCCGGTGAGCAAGCACAAGCCGCAGACGTCGCGCCGGTGCGGCTGGGCGACCCGCGCGCCCGGCTTATGCACAGAGTTCTCCACCGAAAATGTTGACAGTCCGGCCTGAAACTTTTGCCGCCCGCCGTCCGCGCTCGGCCCTGCAGGTGCCCACCCCGCCGCGCTCCGCGCGGTAGAGGGTGCGCCTGGGGCGCCATCACCGCCAGGTCGAATGCCTGGTCAACAGGGCCAGGATCCCGTCCAAAGGAGCGATTGGAAGGATGCTTTCTCCCAAGGATGCCTCGAACGGCTTCAATTGGCGGCCGTGTGTTCGTTGCGTCGAGCCTGGCGGCACCGCTTAGTTCGTGGATCGCTGCGCTGGGCGCAACCCGGGGATCTCGGCGGCACCGTTGGCGCGCTCCCGCCATACTTGCGCAAGCCCGTGGGCGGTGACTCGTTACGGGCTACAAGCACAGGCCGACCCCGGATTCCCTTTGGACACGATCGTCCACCTCCTCGTTGCGCACGGCCTGGCCGTGGTGTTCCTGAACGTGCTGGCAGCGCAGATCGGCCTACCCCTGCCGATGGTGCCCGTGCTCGTCGTCATGGGTGCTCGCAGCATGACCGGCGAGGTGGCCGTCGAAGCCCTGTTCGCCGTCGCCCTCGGCGCCTGCCTGACCGCGGATTTCCTCTGGTACGCGACCGGCCAGCGCTACGGCGGCCGCGTTCTGCGCACCGTATGCCGGCTCTCAATGTCGCCCGACTCCTGCGTGCGCCAGACCCGGTCGCTCTTCACGCGCTGGGGCGTGTGGACGCTGGTGGTGGCGAAGTTCATCCCCGGCCTTGGCCCCATCTCGACGGCGCTGTCGGGACAGGCGCGGGTGGCGCTGCCGGTGTTCGTGTTACTCGACGCGATCGGCGCCAGCCTGTTCGTCGGTGTGGCCATCGGACTCGGCCGCGCCTTTCATTCGGCCGTCGACAGCCTGCTCGGCATGCTGGCCGGCTTCGGGGAGGTCGGCCTGGCCGTCATCGTCGTCGCGCTACTTCTCTTCGTGGCGTTCCGCTTCGCGCAAAGACATTGGCTGATCCGCGCCCTGCGCATGACACGCATCTCGGTGACCGAGCTAGAGCGACTGCGCCGGAGCGACACCCCGCACGCGATCTATGACGTGCGGGCATCGGACAGCCGGGAGCGCGACGGTGCGATTCCCGGCGCCCTGCCCTGGTCGGTGGACGCCAAGGAACTGCCGCCGGCCGCGGCCGCGCCCGACGTCGAGGTCATCGTCTACTGCGACTGCCCGAACGAATACTCGGCCGCCAAGGTGGCCTACCGCCTGCGCCAGGCCGGCTTCACCAATGTTCGCCCGCTGCACGGCGGCATCGACGCCTGGATTGCGGCGGGCCTGCCGGTCGAGCGGCCAGACGCTGCGTCCAGCTTGGCGTCCCTGTGCTAGACATGATGGCGCACGCCATGCGCGCTCGCCGGAGAATCGTTCGATTCGAGTCTCACGGAACGATGCGATGAACGACACCCGCGCCCCTCAGGACTTTGCCACCACCGACCCCGCGACCCTGCAGGCGGGCAGGTCGTACCCCGGACACAGCCCGCAGGACGCCGCGCTCAAGGTCGCCCGCGCCGCCGAAGCGCAGCGTCGCTGGCGCCGCACCACCTTCGAGGAGAGGGCCGGGCTCATGCGAGCAGCAGCCGGTGTGCTCAGGAAGCGTCGCGACGAGTTCGCCGCCCTGATGACGAGCGAGATGGGCAAGACCATCGCCGAGGGCCGCGGCGAGATCGAGAAGTGCGCCAGCGCTTGCGAGCACTTCGCCGCCCATGCGGCCGGCTACTTGGCCCGTCAGCCCATCGAGATCGAGGGAGCCAAGGCCTTCGTCGCCTTCAATCCGCTCGGCGTCGTGCTCGCTGTCATGCCGTGGAACTTTCCGTTCTGGCAGGTGTTTCGCTTCGCGGCGCCGGCCCTGATGGCCGGCAACGGCGGCGTGCTCAAGCATGCGAGCAACGTGCCGGGCTGCGCGCTGGCGATCGAATCGGTGTTCGCGGAGGCCGGGTTTCCTGAAGGTCTGTTCGGCGCCGTGCTGATCCCGAGCGCCTCGGTCAAGGCCCTCATCGAAGACGCCAATGTGGCCGCCGTCACGCTCACCGGCAGCGTGCCTGCGGGCCGCAGCGTCGCGACCGCCGCCGGTGCGGTGCTGAAGAAGTGCGTGCTCGAACTCGGCGGTGCCGACGCCTACCTCATCCTCGAAGACGCCGACGTGACCGCGGCCGCGAAGGTCTGCGCCACAGCGCGCATGGTCAACGGCGGCCAGAGCTGCATCGCCGGCAAGCGCTTCATCGTCCTCAGGCCGCTGCGCGCCGCTTTCGAGGCCGCGCTGGTCGAAGCGATGCGGCACTACGAGATGGGCGATCCGCGCGACCCCGCCACGAAGCTCGGCCCGCTGCAAAGCGTGGCGGCGCGCGACCAGATCCACGCACAAGTCGAGGAGAGCATGAGGAAGGGCGCGAAGGTGCTGCTCGGCGGCGCGATTCCCGGCAGGTCCGGGGCGTGGTACCCGGCCACCGTGCTCGGCAACGTGAAGCCCGGGCAGCCGGCGCACGACGATGAGCTATTCGGGCCGGTCGCGGCCGTCATCGAGGCGGCCGACGAGCAGGACGCCGTCGCCATCGCCAACGCCAGCGAGTTCGGGCTCGGCTCGGGCGTACTCACCCGAGACCTGGCGCGCGGCGAGCGCATTGCCGCCGAAGAGCTCGATGCCGGCATGAGCTTCGTCAACGAGAACGTGCGCTCCGACCCGCGCATGCCTTTCGGTGGTGTCAAGCACTCGGGCTACGGCCGCGAGTGCGCCGGCTTCGGCATCCGCGAGTTCGTGAACGTCAAGTCGGTTCACGTGAAGACCTGAGCCTGCCGACACGATGAGCACCAAGGGGTCGGACCTTCTCGTCGCCGCGCTCGAGAACGAGGGCGTCGAACGAATTTTCGGCATACCGGGCGAGGAGAACCTCGACGTCGTCGAGTCGCTGCGCAATTCGCGCATCGAGCTGGTGATCACGCGCCACGAGCAGGCGGCCGGCTTCATGGCCGCCACCTACGGCCGCCTTACCGGCAAGCCCGGCGTGTGCATCACAACGCTCGGCCCCGGCGCGCTCAACCTCACCACCGCCGCCGCGTTCGCCCACGTCGGCGCGATGCCAATGGTGATGATCACCGGGCAGAAGGGCATCCTTGCGTCGCGCCAGGCGCGGTTCCAAATCGTCGACATCGTCGCCGCCATGAAACCGCTGACCAAGCTGGCGCACCAGATCGTGAGCACCGGAACGATTCCCACGCTGGTGCGCGAGGCCTTTCGCGTGGCCCAGGAGGAGCGGCCCGGCCCGGTGCTGCTGGAGCTGCCGGAAGACATCGCCGGCGAGGAGTGCGCCGCCGCCCGCATGGTGCCGCCGCACCCGCTCGAGCTGCCGGTCGCCAGCCCGGCGATGCTCGATCGCGCCGCGGAGATGATCGTCGCCGCCAGGCGGCCGCTGATCATGCTGGGCGCGGCGGCCTCCCGGCCTCGGGCCACCACCGACCTCGCGGAGTTCGTCCTGCGCACCCGCATTCCCTACTTCACCACGCAGATGGGCAAGGGCACGGTGCCCGGCGGCACCGAGCTCTACATGGGCACCGCCGCGCTCTCGGAGCGCGACTACGTGCACGACGCCATCGAACAGGCCGATCTCATCATCGCCATCGGCCACGACACGAGCGAGAAGCCGCCGTTCCTCATGGACGACGACCACCCGCGCGTGATTCACGTCGCCTACCAATCGGCCACGGTCGAGCAGGTCTACTTTCCGCAGGCGGAGGTGGTGGGCGACATCGGCCGCTCGCTCTGCCTGCTGGCCGATCGGCTGGAAGGCAGGCTGCCGAACGCCGGCGCGCTGTTGCCATTGCGCGAGGGAATCCTCTTCCACCTGGCCGACCGCGCCGGCGAAGAGCGCTGGACACCGCAGCGCATCGTCCACGACGTGCGCCAGGTCATGCCCGCCGACGGCATCGTCGCGCTCGACAACGGCATGTACAAGATCTGGTTCGCGCGCAACTACCGCACGCGCACCGCCAACACGCTGTTGCTCGACAACGCGCTGGCCACCATGGGCGCCGGCCTGCCGCAGGCGATCTTGGCGGCGATGCTCTATCCGAAGCGGCGCGTACTGGCAGTGTGCGGCGATGGCGGCTTCATGATGAACAGCCAGGAGCTCGAAACCGCGGTGCGCCGCAAGCTCGACCTGGTGGTGCTCGTGCTCGTGGACAACGCCTTCGGCATGATTCGCTGGAAGCAAGCCGTCGACGGCTTCGCTGACTTCGGCATGACCTTCGGCAACCCCGATTTCGCGCGCTACGCCCAGGCGTACGGCGCCCACGGCCGCCACGTCACCGAGATCGGCGAGTTCGCGCGGGCACTGGAGGCGGCGTTTCGGGCCGGCGGCGTGCACCTGCTCGCGGTGCCGATCGACTACTCGGAAAACACGCGGGTGCTCGTCCAAGAATTGCACGATCGTCAGCCCGTGTGCTTGACGCCGAGCGCGCGCAGCGGCGGCTGATTCCAGATTTGGAACTCTGCGACGCTATGCCATCAGCGACACGAACTCAGCCGTGATGTGGACCGCTCTCCCCTGGAAGTTTGGCTTAGCCGTGTCGCACAGCGCCGAGCGCCGAAGAGATTCGCCCCACAGTAGCCAACAGCGCCTTACTGCAAGGGCAGACAGCGCACCTGCCAATTCGCCCAGCACCTTCATCAGCCGAATGCAACCCAGCAATGCATTCCCGTGTTCGGCGGCCGCCGACGAGGTTTCATAAAGCTCCACCAGGCAGCGCAATCAGCGAGTAGCCCGCGTTCGACGCGTCGGGGACCGGCTGCGCGCAACTCGCGACGCGCGCTCAGCGCACGGTGATCACGTCGCGGTGCATCGGCGCGAGGCGCGCCAGAAGGTGGTTCTGCTCCGCGAACGGGATCGCGCGGGCGTCCATCGAGTCCTGCAGGATCTCGACCAGCCGGTTGAAGTCGGCCTTGGCGATCTTCATCGCGGCGTGCGCGCTTTTCATGTCGCCGCCTTCGTAGACGCAGCCGCCGCCCGAGACGGCGCAGAGCAAGTCGGCGAGCTGCTTCCTCAGCTCGCGCAGGTGGGTGTCCTTAAAGAACGTGCCGATCTTCGCGTCGGCAACGAGGCGTGGCACGAAATCGTCGACCAAAGCATCGATGCCGGGCTTGCCGCCGAGCGAGTCGAAGAGCGGATCAGTGGCAGGCGCGGCGCGCGCGCTGCACGCAAGCACGAGCGAGAACGCCGCAAAAAGGCCGGCGACGGCATGGGCGATGCGGAGATTCTTCATTGCGATGGCGGATCAGGCGATCTGGGCTCAATAAGCGATCTGCACCGACCCGTACGCGCCGGTCTGGCGCCGCGGCTGCACGGCAGGGACGATGCGGCCGAGGTCGACATAGGCGAGCGTCAGCGAGACGTGCTTGTTGGGCGCCCAGGCAACGAAGACATCCTTCCAGTCGTCTTCGCGCAGGCCCGCGCCGAGCGCGGACGGATCGAGCTTGTCGGGCTTGGCGCGGTACTCGACGCCGACGGCCAGCGTGCGCTTCACGAGCCACGCGACCGAGACCTCGGGCTCGATCGAGAGATGGTCGCTCGCCGCGCCGCCGAAGCCGAGCAAGCCGTTCTGGTTCGCCTTCGTCGAGCGCAGCGTGAGGTTGGCGAGCACGCCGTTGGCGAGGAAGAGCTTGGTCGCGCTGGCGTAGAGATCGATGCCGTGGTCGTGCGCGCCGAGCGAAGCGAGCGTCGGCGCCAGACCGCCGGCTCCGAGCCGCTTGATCTCGACGCCGACAGCGAGCGCCGGCATGAGGCTGTCGCTGTCCAGCACGGCGTCGCCGGCGACGACCGCTTTTGCGCCGACGATGTCCTGGCGCAGGTGCAATCCCGGCAGGCCGAGCGCTGCGCCGGTAGCGCCGGTGGCGAAGTCCTGGCGCGCCAACGAGAGCTCGAATCGCTCACCGAAGCTGGCGGCGACCCCGTAGATGCCGAGACCATAGTCGCGTGTCGACGCGCGCGTGAAGAAGGCCGTCGCGGAGGCCTGACCGGCGCTGCCGTAGCCCGCCGTGACCGCCCACGGCGTGAGGCCGCCGCCGGCCGCGCCGTCGATGGCGGTGACGCCGCCGGTGAGCAGGAGCTTGCCATCTGCGGCATCCGCGAACGTCGACATCGAGAGCGTCGCGACCAAAGCGGTGGCGGCGCTGAAGGTTCTCATAGCAACTCGGCGAACTCCGTGCGCAGCCGCGCCTGTGGCCTCGACCACTGGTCGAACCATGCGCCAAACTTGTCCTCGAACATCGGCTTGGCCATGAAGAAGCCCTGGGCCTCCTCGCACTTCAGGGCACGCAGGATGGCCCAGGTCTGCGCCGTCTCGACGCCTTCGGCGACGACGCTGTAGCCGAGGTTGTGGGCGAGGTCGATGGTCGAGCGCACGATCTTCAGGTCGGCGCGATCGGTCTCCATGCCCATCACGAAGCTGCGGTCGATCTTCAGCTGGTGCAGCGGCAGGCGCTTCAGGTAGGCGAGCGACGAGTAGCCGGTGCCGAAGTCGTCGACCGAGAGCGTGTGGCCCATCGCGTCGAGTCGCTGCAGCGTCGCGAGCGCGCGCTCGGGGTCGTCCATCATCGCGCTCTCGGTGATCTCGAGGCCGAGCGCCGAAGGCTCGAGCCCGCTCTTCGCGAGCGTGCGCTCGAGTTTTTCGGCCAGGCGGAGGTCCATCAGGTCGCGCGTCGAGAGGTTGACGGCGATCTTCAGGTCGAGCCCGCGGTCGCGCAGGCGGGCGTGCTGCGCGGCGCTGCGCTCGACCATCCAGCCGGTGATCTCGCGGATGAAGCCGGTCTGCTCGGCGAAGGGGATGAACTCGCCCGGGCCGAGCAGGCCACGATGCGGATGCTGCCAGCGCACGAGCGCTTCGGCGCCCGACGCATCGCCGGAGGCGAGCGAGATCTTCGGTTGCAGGAAGAGGCGCAGCTGGCCCTCGTCGATCGCCGTCCGCATCTCGCTCAGGAGCGAGAGAGAGGACTCGCTCGACGAATCGAGCGCCGGATGATAGACGGTGATACCTGATTGCTTCGCCTTGGCCGAATACATCGCTAGCTCGGCGCGACCAAGCAGCAGATCGGCGGTGGTCGCATGCTCCGGGAACGTCGCGATCCCGAGGCCGGCGCTGACATCGACGGTGTGCTCGTCGAGCGTGATCGGCAGCTGCAGTGCCGCGCACAGCCGCTCAGCCACCGACATCGCCGCCTCGACGCCGGCGCGCGGCATGCAGACGACGAACTTGTCCCCCCCGAGGCGCGCCAGCGTGTCGCCGTCGCGCAGGACACCGCCCTGCAATCGGGTCGCGATCGCGCCGAGCAAGCGATCGCCGAAGCCGTGGCCGAGGACATCATTGACCTGCTTGAACCGGTCGATGTCGAGCATCATCACCGAGCACGGGTCGCCGCTGCGCTGGGCGATGACGAGCCGGTCCTTGACGAGCTGGCGAAACTGCTCGCGGTTAGGCAGGCCGGTGAGCGAGTCCCAGTAGGCCAGGCGCCGGATCTCGGCGTCGCGCTCGCGGATTCCGACACGCATCGACTCGAACGAGCGCGCAAGATGCCCGACCTCGTCGGTGCCGGCCGACGCCACCGGGCTCGCGTAGTCGCCCGAGGCGAGCCGGGCGGCGCTTTCGGCGAGGGCGTTGATCGGCCGCGTGATCCGGCGCGCCGTTAAGAACGTGCCGAAGGCGAAGACGAGCACGCCCGCGAGCGTGATGACGACGAGGACGATTTGCAGCTCGCGGTACGGCGCGACGGCGGCGTCGATCGAGCGCGTCAACAGCGCCGCGATCTCGCGCTCGCCGTTCCTGCCCAGAGGCACGAGGTGCAGCGCCGTCGACTCGCCCTTGATCTCGGCGCTGGCGACGGCGGCGTCGCGGTCGATGACGGCGCGCAAAGTGTCGTCCGGCGGCGCGGCGCCTGCGATGGCGAGCGGCTGCCACGACCCGCCGGGCGTCCTGGCGAGCAGGAAGACGCCTAGCGACGACAGCGTTCGCAGGTCCGCCGGCAGCGACGCGGCGAGCGGAAATCCCATCGAGACCTGGCCGATCAGCGTCGGCGCCTTCACCGGCACGGTGACCATCTGATAGGCGCGACCTTCGTGCGCCTGCAGGCCGGTGTCGCCGCGGGTGGCGGGATCGGACTTGGCATCCGCGGCCAGCATCGACAGGATCCGGCGCGAGTCGGCCATCGTCGCGGCGACGGGGGCGCCACGCGGGTCGGTGAACACGGCGACGTCCGCGCCGATGCGCTCGGCCTGGTTCTGCAGCGCATCGGTCAGCGTCGCCGCGTCGCCGACCGCGATCGCGGCGCGAAAGCCATAGTCGGCGGCGAGCAGGCGCGCCGCCTCGCGCAGCTGCTGCGCGTTCTGCGCGAGCAGGCGGCGCAGCAGCGCTTCGCCGGTCTTCAGGCCGGCGTCGATGTCGCGGCGGGCGTTGGCCTCGATGCCGTGGCGAATCGCCAGAAAGCTCGCCGCCTGAACGAGAAGGAGCAGGCCGAGGAAGACGGCGACGATGCGGCGGTGCAGGTGCCTCGTGATCACGCGGCGCGCGGCGGCGACGGCGGCGCGGAGCGGAGGCATCGTCACGCTTCCGGCGTGAACGCGAGCCGGACGGCGAGCGGCGCGCCGGGGCGCGCTCGCCGCTCGAATGGCGCCGAGCCATCGGCCTGCTGCGGATGCGAGACGCGCACCAAGTGCTCGCCGTCGGGGACGTCAATCTTCGCCTGGCCGGTGGCATCGGTCTTCGCGAAATACGGCGTGTCAACGACGACGATCCAGCCAGTCATGCGGTCGTGGATGTTGCAGCCGAGGACGACGATACCGGCCTTGTCGAACAGCACCGGCGCCGCCGGCGTGCCGGCGTAGAGCTTCAGCTCGAACGGCTTCACGGGCGAGAACGAGTAGACGTGGTGACGGACCGTGTCGAGATTCGGGAACAGCACCGACGTGCCGGTCTGCACGACCAGCGTGCGTGGCGAGAACTGGCGCTTCAGCTGCGCCATCTCGGCGACCGCGCCGGCCGGGGCGACCTTGGGCGAGCCGGCGACGCTAACCGCGACGACGGCGCCTTCGAGCGGATTGCCGGCCGCATCGGTAACGACGACCGACAGCGCGGCGGCCGACACCGCGCCGGAGCACAGGACGGCGACGACGACGAAGAGCGGGCGAAGCGTTCGCGACATGGGCACAGGTTGCAATTGGCGGGAACGCACACCTCGTGAGCCCGGGCGTGATGTACGTCACGACCCACGAGCACGGCCGACCCTTGCCGTTATCGGCAGCGCGGCCCGGGGCTTGAGCGGCCGGCGACGGTGCGTGAACACGCTGGCGCCGCGCGGCGTGATCGTCGTGAAACTGCTCGGTCAGCGTGCCGACCAATCCCATCATTTTTCGGTCAGTCTCGCGGGCGGCGGGATCGGATGAAAGTCTCCGCCTCCCCTACCTTGACGCCGCCGATTCCTGTCCAACGCCAAGGCCGGACAACACGGTCCGCGATCCGCAAAACAGTCTCTTTCACTGGCGTCCGCTCGGCGGCTCCGAGCGCGCCGGCGGTGAGGATGCCAGCCAAATCATGCATGGCCGACCAAGCGCCGAGCCTCAGCGCCTTGCCTCTAGCATCGCGGCGATCGGTCTTGATGCGCTCGCCCGACGGGGGTGCGCAATGGACGAGGGCGCCCCCACGTCGCAGCGCCAGCCCCGGGGCCGCGAGTGGCGCTGCGGCACAAAGCCGGACGGACCCGCCTCGTGGACGATGTGCAACCGGCGCCCGGCGCCCGGCGCTCACGAGCTTCCTCATCGACTTGATCACCGCACTCAGACCGCCGGCGACGCTTCCGAGGCGTCGAACCTCGGCGTCTCGTGGCCCTTAGGCCAAAGCGATGTCGATGCGGTCCTCGTGCACGTCCAAACCGACGTACAGAGTGCTAGATTGCTCCATGGTCCGTGTCCTCGCTAGTTCGCAACAATCTGACCGCCGTCGGTCCGGTTCGTTGATGTAGCTCGGCACGCCCCTGGCCTGCAACCTACGTTGTCGCACGGACCGCTCGAATTCACGAAGCCATCTTGTCTAGGTAACACAAACGCAGCAAGGAGCGTGCATGAACGACCGCGCCAAAGCCCTCGCAGTCAGCCTCATCCGCAACTTAAACGATGCGCCCTTGGAGCGCCTTTTGCGCGAGCCTCACTACGATTCCACTGGCACGCGTTTGGCTCGAGGTACAGCGGCTCGTAAGCTAGGCGCGTCCATCGATACTTTGGCGCCGGGCAAGCTAGGCTGTCCGTACCACCTTCACCATGCCCAAGAAGAGATGTTTGTGGTTCTCGAGGGAGAAGGAACGCTGCGTGTGGCAGGCGAAATGCTGGCACTGCGAACGGGCGACGTCGTCTTCATTCCGCCTGGGCCCGAGTACCCGCACCAGATCATCAACACTTCTGGCGCAACGCTGAGATACCTGTCGGTCAGCACTCAAGAAACGCCGGAGATCTGCGAATACCCAGACTCGGGTAAGTTCTTGGCGGAAGCCAAGGACGGCACCGGCTCCGCGTTCGACGTCATCCACGCAAAGGGTGAGAACCTCGACTACTGGGAAGGTGAGCCCTAGAGTCCAGGTGTGCCCTTCACCCTCTCCATGAACCTCTCAGCTTGCCCGCTGGCGAACCACTCGAAGTCATGAAACGGTTCATGGTCCGTGTGCGGGTCCGCTCGGACACCAGGCTTCCATCGAGCGGACATGCCAAGGGCCGTTTCGCACCCCCACCCCGCCGTCGTGTCGAACTACGAGGGCTTCCTTTCGAGGTCAAGCAATAGCGATCGGTTCCAGAAGGTCCTGCCGCAACGGCTCGACGAACTCACTCGACCGTTTACACCAGGACGAACCAGGCCCGCCAGGAGCCGATCCACCGACCGGGCGCGATGCCACGCTTCGCCCCGGGTCCACGACGATCTCGTCGCGACCGTGTCGGCCGACGACTCGGGTCATCACTTCAGGTCGCGGTGGGTCTCGACGATGCGAGAGACGATGCCGTAGGCGATCGCTTCCTCGGCGCTCATCCAGAAGTCGCGCTCCATGTCGGCGCTTACCTTCTCGTAGGGCTTGCCGGTTTCGCGGGCGATGACGCGCGCGATCCGCTCGCGGGTGCGCAGGATTTCCTTGGCTTGGATCGCGATGTCGGTCGCCGGCCCGCCGGCGCCGCCGGCCGGCTGGTGGATCATGAAGCGGGTGTTCGGCAGGCAGACGCGGCGCTTCGACGGCGCCGCCAGGAAGATGTGGGTACCGGCGCTGGCGACCCAACCCGCGCCGATCGTCGTGACTGGCGCGCGCACGAAGCGGATCATGTCGTGGATGGCGTCGCCCGACTCGACATGGCCGCCTGGCGACGACACCAACACCTGGATTGGCGCATCGGACTCCTCAGCCAGCGCGATCAGGCGCTCGCAGGTTGAGCGCGCCATCGTGTGATCGACCTCGCCGAAGACGAGGACGAAGCGCGACTTGAAGGCGAGCCTCTCGGTGAGGCTGCCTTGCGACTTGGCGGGCTCGGCTTCTTTTTCCTTCTTGTCGTCGTCGTCTGCGGATCGGGTCATCGTCGGCTCCTATTTTCTAAACACAATGGCGCATTTGCGCGTCACGGGCGCGAGAGCATGCAGACGGCGCGCGCCTCATCGACTCGAGCCGGCCACCCGGTCCCGTATTGTCGGCGTTCTTCGCCTGGACACGGGCGCCTCGATGGCGAGCTTTCGAGTTCCGCCAGCCGACGTGGGGGATGCTCCCGAAAAGCTGTAGAAGCTTTCGTAGGCCACCTTCGGTGCGAGCGTGACGACGAAGTGCAGTCCTTCGCTGCTGCTTGCCTTTAGCCAGGCCGCCACGCCGGGTTGCGACCGGCACACGCGTTAGGACCGCCCCCCGAAAACGCCGACTGCGGGAGAGCGTGCCGACACCCTACCGGACACCAGAACGACGCTCGCCACGATATCGGGCACCCGCGTTGCAGGACACCCCTACCCGGCCACCGAAGACTTGCCATGTCGAACGACCTCACGTCGCGACTGGATCGCTTGCGTCAGGGGACGAAGCCCGACCTGGCCTGCCTGGCGAGCATTGGCTCGCCTTCGGGCTCGGCCTGTTACTTCTCACCGGCGGCCACGAGGCCGATGATCGAGCAAGCCCTCTCGAGGCCGAACCGGCCGTCGGTCGTTGACCGCGCTCAGGCCAGCGCGGCGAAGTATGGCGCTTTCGGCGCTTCGCTTACCGCCAGAACGGCCTGGCGTTGCGCTAAGGCAGGATCTGAACGCGAGTAGCGCGGAGGTTATCGCGCCGAGCGCAATTTCCACGCGATCGTGTCCGCGCCATGAGCAAGCTGTAGCTGCTCCTCAAGACGGGAGCTCACGCCCGAGCCGACCGGGGGCACGGCGCTTGCCTCGCTGACGCTTCCTTGACCCGGGTCTAAAGATTCGTACGAAACCTTCGTGGATCGTCTCGCACGAACTGCCACTCGAGCAAGCGCCTGCGGCCTACGAGAACTTCGATCAGCGCAAGAAGAACTGGACCAAGGTAGTACTGAAGCCGGGCAGCTGACGGCCGTGATGAGAATGCGTCAAGCCGCCTGACCCGGGATAGCCCTCTTCAACGCCGCCCCGGTCTGGATGTAACCGAACGCTCAGGGAAGCTTTACTGTCGGAGTGCCATCGTGTACCAAAGATCACCGGTGCGTTGTCTTTTGCCTTTGCTTCAAACGTGCGCATTCAGTGCCCTTCTCGGCGGATGTGGCGGCGGCAGCGACTACCTCATCGTCGACTCGTCATGCCTGCAGGCAACGAGTTCGGGCACTGTCGTCGTCGGGTCGGGCCTGCCCGGCGACCCGGCGATTCCGGAGCCGGCCTCGGGCTACAAGCTCGGTGCCAAGCCCGTACTCGCGAAGACGTATATGGTGGTGACGGCCAATCCTCTGGCGTCGCAAGCGGGTTGCGACATCCTCAAGCAAGGCGGCAGCGCGGTCGACGCGGCGGTCGCCGTGCAGGCAGTCCTGGGTCTGGTGGAGCCGCAATCCTCCGGTCTCGGCGGCGGGGCCTTCATGCTCCATTACAACGCGACGACCAAGGTCGTGCAGGCCTACGACGGGCGCGAGCAGGCGCCCGCGGCCGCGACGCAGGACTATTTACGCTACATCAGCGCGACGAACACGGCCTACCCGCTGCCCGCTCCTGCCGGGACGACCAGCGACGGCGCTGCATTCAGCGGGGTGCGTGCGAGCGGGCGCTCGGTGGGCACCCCGGGTGCCATCCGCATGCTGGAACTTGCCTATCAGGACAATGGCAAGCTGCCCTGGAACAGCCTCTTTGGCGCGGGCATCAAACTCGCGACCAACGGCTTTGCAATCAGCGGGCGGCTGGCGGACGCCATCACCCTCAACAAGGCCAACCTGCTCGTTGATGCCGAGGCGACGGCCTACTTCTATGGGCCGGGGCCCGACTATGCGCCGAAGGGTTTGGGGACCTTACTCAAAAATCAGCCCTACGCCGATAGCCTGAACGCTTTGGCCACGGGTGGCGCCAATGCTCTCTACACGGGTGCAATTGCGCAGGGCATCGTCGACAAGATCAAGGCGACCTCCGGCAACGGCCCGACGCCCTTACCGCTGACTCCGGGCCTCACGGAGGTGAGCGATCTTGCGGCTTACAAGGCGGTCAGGCGCGTGCCGATCTGCTCTACCTATCGGGCCTATTGGGTTTGCGGAATGCCGCCGCCGTCCTCGGGCGGCATCGCCGTGGCACAGATCCTCGGCATCCTCGAGAACTACAACATGGCCGGTTTCGGTCCGACCTTCATGGACGGCGAAGGCGGCAAGCCGTCGGTTCTGGGCGTGCACATGGTGAGCGAGGCCGAACGCCTAGCCTACGCCGACCGCAACAAGTACGTGGCCGACACCGACTTTGTCCCGCTGCCCGGCGGTAGCCCCGACGCCCTGCTGTCGAAGGACTACCTCAGGGCGCGCGCCAACCTCATCCGCTTCGACAAGAGCATGGGCGTGGCCGCCGCAGGAAGTTTCCCGGGCTTCACGCCGCAGGGGATCAGTCCGAACGAGGGCCACGGCACGACACACATGACTATTGTCGACAGGGATGGCAACGTCGTGGTCATGACGACTACGGTCGAAAGTTCGATGGGGTCATTTCGGATGACCCACGGCTTTCTGTTGAACAACCAATTGACTGATTTCTCGTTTTCACCCAGCGACAGCTTCGGTCCCATCGCCAACCGGGTGGGGCCGCTCAAGCGTCCGCGCAGTTCGATGTCACCGACCCTGGTGTTCGCCAAGGCGGCCGACGGCGCGCGCGGCGATTTCGTCATGGGCACGGGCTCACCGGGCGGTTCCACGATCATTCAGTTCGTCACCAAAACGCTGGTCGGCGCGCTCGACTGGGGCATGGATGCCCAGCAGGCGACGTCGATGATCAACTTCGGCGCGAGCAACAGCGCAACCACGGTGGTCGGCGGAGAGCATCCCAACGTTATCGCCGCAGACAATGGCGCGAACGATCCACTGGTGATCGGGTTGCGCTCGCTCGGCCACACGGTCAGCGTCGCTGCGCAATCGAGCGGTACTGGCACCATCATCAAAACACAGACACAGGGTTCTACCACTTTGGTCGGAGGGGCTGACCCTCGGCGAGAGGGTCTGGTGCTGGGTGACGGAGGTACACCCTAATCCCCCATTTCTGAATTCGCGACTTTGAACTCAGCACCGTTCATCGTCACGCGTGTTCAGAGAGCGGGCCAAAGTGGGGATGCGGCGAGCTGTCGGGCGATCAAGCGCCGCAGAATAAGTCACGTCTGCCCCTTAACCAAGGGAAAAGAGTAGAAGGTCTAGCGTCACGACACCTGTACGCTGGGCCGCATCGGCCCTCTCATCCCGGATCAGAACGTCGAACTTGATCGGTCCGGACTCATCGCGCAAGCAGGTCGTTCAATGCTCAAGGAGAAAGCTTTACGGCCTCGCCCCGGGTGCCTGGTTGTACTTTGATCGTCGCGAAGATAGCCAGGCTCTTGCTCACGGAATTGACGCCCGCAGGCAGACGCCAGCGGCCGCTCAAGACGGTCCGCGCGACGCTGCCTCGCGTAAGGCGTTGCGTCGAAACAATTCAAATCGCTCGTGAGCATCACCCCGACGGTCGCCTGTCCATGCAGACATCCACCCTCGTCCATCCGGCACGTGTCGAGAAGCGTCCCGTGAAAGAACCAACATCTGATTGCACGCCGCCGCGGCCGCATTGGGCCGTTGGGGATCTCCGCTGCCCGAGTGCCCGAGATGAATCCGCGTCGCCTCGATTCTCGTGACGTATTCCAGCATCGCCAATTCGGACTCCCCGAGGTTCGACGTCACCAGGCAGTCCGAATCCACGAGGTGCGGGCTGAGATCGGTGAACAGCCCACGGTAACTGCGAGCGCTGTCAATCCAGGGAAGCAGCAACGAGAAGGCAAGAATCCAAAGCATCACGACCCCCGCGCACCAGGGTGTGACGAAGCCGAGCAGTGGCCCCGAGCGGTTTGCAAACAACCAGAGTCCGAGCGCGCTCGTCGCGATCAGGACTGATGCCAACTGGACCGGCGCTGCATAAGGCAGGGGCAGCACCTTGGCGACTACAGACTGCAGCGATGCGGGCCACAAAGTTTCAGAAAGCACCAGCTGAAGCCACATCAGCACGACTGCAATCGCCAATACTGCGAACACGAAGGTGGTCCCGTGCTTGCAGCTACGCTGAAAACTTCCCGCGGGCAGGATCAGCATGGGCAGCCCGAGCAGCACCAGCGCTGGCAACACAGGCAGCAGGTAATTGTCTCGAAACGATGAGGACACGAAGAGAATCGTCAATGACACGATCGCGAAAGCCGCTACGCAGATGTGGCCGGGAACTTCTCCTTCGATCCCTATCAACCATTCACGCTGGCGTTCGCGGCGCAGCGTACGGATGACGGCGACGCAGGCCAGCGATAGGGCTGGAAACGATGCCCCCCGCGTCAGAATAGTTGTCGCCTCGATAGAACCAAGAACCCGGGGGGCGGCGATGAAGGATGGAGTCGGCTCGATACGGACAGGCATTCAAGGACAGAGCGGTGGCAAGGTTGTTGCCGCCGCAGAGCGCAGCGGTGGAAGAGGTTGCGCGAGAGGTAGGCATTGGAGCGGGAACGCTGGAGCGTTGGCGCGAGGATGCGCAGTCCAGGCCCGCCCGAGGGCGGGCCTGGACTGCCGGCGCCCGGCTTGAGGCCGTGGTCACGACGGCGTCGATGAACGAGGCGGGCCAAAGCGCCTGGTGCCGCGAGCACGGCGTGTACCCGGCGGAGCTGCAGAAGTGGCGAG
>JBBRFW010000046.1:0-28799 GCA_038241255.1 Burkholderiales bacterium
GTCGTCATCGTCGGCGCCGGCCTCGCTGGCTGCGCGCTTGCACGCGCCCTTGCCGAGCGCGGCGTGCGGTCGCTCGTCGTCGAGCGCAGCGCCGACATCGCTGAACAAGGCTCGGGCAATGCCGCGGGTCTCTTCCACGGCGTGGTCCATCGCGGCGACGGTCGGCACGCCCGCTTTCATCGCGCCGCAGCCCTCGCTGCCAGCGCCGCGGTGCGCGCGGCGATCGCGCGGCATGGCGTGCGCGGCAGCGCCGCGGGGCTGCTTCGCGTCGAGACCGAGCGCGACCTTGCCGAGATGCAGCGGCTCATCGAAGCCCAAGGGCTCCCGTGCGAGTACGTGGAGGCGCTCGATCGCGATGCCGCGAGCCGCCTTGCCGGCGTTCATCTGTTGTCGCCCGCCTGGCATTTCCCGAGCGCGGGCTGGGTCGATCCGCGCGGCCTCGCCCGGTCGTGGCTGGCCGATGCCGGCGCGAGCGTCGAGTTGCGCCTTGGCTGCACGGCAACGTCACTGCAGCGAGTGGGCGCCGGCTGGGAGCTTGGCAATGCCGCGGCGGCGGCGATTGCCCGTGCGCGGGTCGTCGTCCTCTGCAACGGCGACGGGGCGCTCGCGGGCAAGACGCCCTGGCCGATCCGCCACCAGCGCGGCCAGATCAGCGCGCTGGCCGCCACGGACCTCGCGCCGATGGAATTGCCGCGCCTGCCGATCGCCGGCGCCGGCTACGTCGTTCCCGAACTCGACGGCACGTTCTGGTTCGGCGCGAGCTCGGCCTGGGAGGACGACGACGCCTCGCTCCGAAGCAAGGAGCAGCAACTCAACCTCGACCGCCTCACT
This sequence comes from Burkholderiales bacterium, assembly GCA_038241255.1. Taxonomy (GTDB): domain Bacteria; phylum Pseudomonadota; class Gammaproteobacteria; order Burkholderiales; family Burkholderiaceae_C; genus Schlegelella_A. The sequence continues at coordinate 832 of JBBRFW010000046.1, forward strand.
GCGTTGCTCGGCCTGGCCCAGTCGCCGGCGCTCGATCGGCTGCGCGGCCGGGTGGGCTTTCGCTGGACGAGCGACGATCGCTTGCCGATCATCGGCGCCGTGCCAGCGAGCGTGGCCGAAGGCCTGGCGCCGGGCTACGTCGGGGCGCGATCGCCCCGCTTCGATCAGCCCCGCTTCGTCGCGCGGGCGCCAGGGCTCTTCGTGTGCTGCGCGCTCGGTTCGCGCGGCATCGCGTCGGCAGCGCTCGGCGCTGAGGTCCTTGCCGCTGCGATCACCGGGGCGCCGTTGCCGGCCGAAGCCGATCTGCTCGATGCGATCGACCCGGCGCGTTTCCTGACTCGAAGGTTTCGCCGTGACGAGGCGGCGCGTCAGCGCCCCGCGGCGAGCCGGGTTCAGCCCCCGGTGGGGCCCATGGCCGGGTCAACCGGCGCCTGAGCGGGCTCGGCGCCGCCGTCGGCCGCTGCTTCGCCGTCGCCGGCGGTGCCGAGCTTGCGCCCGGCCTTGTCCTTTTCCTTCTGTTCCTTCTTCTTCTTCTTGGCGAGTTCACGCTGTCTTTTTTCGAATGAATAGTTGGGTTTGGCCACGGGCCGTCCTTCCTGTGAGCTGCACGAGGCGTGCAAGGTTGCGGAGGTTACGCGTTTTTCGCGCCCCGTTTTTCGCCCTGGTGTCAGAACGTCAAGGTGCGCACGCCCTCGGCCGTGCCGAGCAGACAGACGGTCGCCCGGCGCCGCGCGAAGATGCCGACGCAGACGACGCCCGGCCACTGGTTGATCTCGGTCTCGACGCCGACCGGATCATCGATCGCGAGGCCGTGGACGTCGAGGATGACGCCGCCGTTGTCGGTGACGACGCCTTCGCGGCGCTGCGCCCGGCCGCCGAGGACCGCGAACTTTCGCGTCACTTGCGCCGCGGCCATCGGGATCACCTCCACCGGGAGCGGAAAGCGACCGAGCCGAGCGACCAGCTTGGAGCCGTCGGCGATGCAGACAAAGCGCTCGGCCAGGTCGGCGACGATTTTCTCGCGCGTCAACGCCGCGCCGCCGCCCTTGATCATGCAGCCAGACCCGTCGATCTCGTCGGCGCCGTCGACGCAGACCGGCAGCGACTCGACCTCCAGGGCGTCGACGACGCGGATGCCGCGCGACACCAGGCGCGCCGTGCTCGCCGCGCTGCTCGACACCGCGCCGGCGATGCCGCCCTCGCGCCGCGCCAGCGCATCGATGAAGAGATTGACGGTCGACCCCGAGCCCACGCCGATCACCGCGCCGTCGGGAACATAGGCGAGCGCGGCCTCGGCGACGAGGCGCTTGAGCTCGTCCTGCGTCATCTCGGGAGTTGGCCGACCATCTGCTCGGGGACGACCCACGCGTCGAACTCCTCGGCCGTGACCCAGCCCGAAGCGAGCGCGGCCTCGCGCAGTGTGCTGCCGCTGCGATGCGCCGACTTGGCGATCGTCGCAGCCCTGTCGTAGCCGATGTGCGGATTGAGCGCGGTGACGAGCATGAGCGAGCGATGCACCAGCTCGGCGATGCGCTCTCGATCGGGCTCGATGCCGCGCGCGCAGTACTCGTCGAAGCTGCGCGCCCCGTCGGCGAGCAGGCGGACGCTCTGCAGGAAGTTGTGGATGACGATCGGCTTGAAGACGTTCAACTCGAAGTTGCCCGAGGCGCCGCCGATGTTGATCGCGACGTCGTTGCCGAGCACCTGAGCCGCCAGCATCGTCAACGCCTCGCACTGCGTCGGATTGACCTTGCCCGGCATGATAGAGCTGCCCGGCTCGTTCTCGGGGATGCGGATCTCGCCGAGCCCCGAGCGCGGCCCCGACGCGAGCCAACGAACGTCGTTGGCGATCTTGGTGAGCGACGCCGCGAGCGTCTTCAGCGCACCGTGGGCATGGACGATCGCGTCGTGCGCGGCGAGCGCCTCGAACTTGTTCGGCGCCGAGACGAGCGACAGGCCGAGCCGCGCCGACAGCTCGGCCGCAACGCGCGATCCGAACTCGGCCGGCGCGTTTAGCCCGGTACCGACGGCCGTGCCGCCGAGGGCGAGCTCACTCAGGTGCGGCAGCGCATCGCGAACGTGGCGCAGCCCGTGGTCGAGCTGGGCGACCCAGCCTGAGATCTCCTGGCCGAGCGTGAGCGGCGTCGCGTCCTGCAGGTGGGTGCGGCCGATCTTGACGATCGCGGCGAAGTCGGACGCCTTGTGCGCGAGCGTGTCGCGCAGGGTCGTGATGGCGGGCAGCAGCCGGATCGTGATCGACTCGACCGCGGCGACACTCATCGCCGTGGGGAAGACGTCGTTCGACGACTGGCTACGGTTGACGTCGTCGTTAGGGTGGACGAGCCGGCCCTCGCCGAGAGGGCCGCCGAGCAGCTGCGAGGCGCGGTTGGCGAGCACCTCGTTCATGTTCATGTTGGTCTGCGTTCCCGAGCCGGTCTGCCAGATCGAGAGCGGGAACTCGCCGTCGTGCCGGCCGGCGAGGACTTCGTCGGCGGCGGCCACGATGGCATCGGCCTTGCCGACCGGCAGCGTGCCGAGCGCGCAGTTCACGACCGCGGCGCCGCGCTTGACCGCGGCGAGCGCGCGAATCAGCTCGGGCGGCATCTTCTCGGTCGAGATGTCGAAGTGATGCAGGGAGCGCTCGGTCTGCGCGCCCCACAGGCGATCGGCGGCAACGGCGATGTCGCCGAAGGTGTCCTTCTCGATGCGCGATTCGGCCATGGCGGGGTCCCAACACGAAGTATGCATGGCGATGACAGAATCGGCGCCCGACATGGCGCTCATTCCCTTCCCGCTGGCCCGACCTTTTCTATTCGGGCTCGACCCGGAGCACGCCCATGACCTGACGCTGGCGTCGCTGGCGGCCATCCAGCGCACGCCGCTGGTCGCGCTCATCGAGCAGGCGCTCGTTCATGATCCGGTCACGATCGCGGGGCTCGCCTTCCCGAACCGCATTGGCCTGGCGGCCGGGCTCGACAAGAACGGCCGCTGCATCGACGCCTTCGGCGCAATGGGTTTCGGCTTCGTCGAGGTCGGTACGGTGACGCCGCTGGCGCAGACCGGCAACCCGAAGCCTCGCATCTTCCGTGTGCCGGCAGCCGGGGCGCTGATCAATCGGCTCGGCTTCAACAACGAAGGGCTGGCCGCTTTCATCGCCAACGTGCGGCAAGCGAGGTTTCGCGCCCGCGGCGGCATCCTCGGCCTCAACATCGGCAAGAACGCGGCGACGCCGATCGAGCGTGCCGCCAACGACTATCTGCTCTGCCTCGCCGGCGTGTATCAGCACGCCGACTACGTGACCGTCAACATCTCGAGCCCGAACACCGAGAACCTGCGCACGCTGCAGTCCGACGCGGCGCTCGACGAGCTGCTCTCGGCGCTGTGCACTCGGCGCGGCGAGCTCGCCGCCGCGCACGGACGCACGGTGCCGATGTTCCTCAAGATCGCGCCCGACCTCGAGGAAGCACAGGTCGAAGCGCTCGCGGCGACGATTGCGCGCCATCCGGTCGACGGCGTGATCGCGACCAACACCACACTGTCGCGCGACGGCGTCGCCGGCCTACCCCACGCGCAGGAAAGCGGCGGCCTTTCGGGCGCGCCGCTCGCGTCGCGCGCCAATCGGGTCATCGCCTGTCTGCGCGCCGCTCTCGGTCCGCGTTTCCCCATCATCGGCGTCGGCGGCGTGATGTCGGGGGCCGATGCTCGCGCCAAGCGCGGGGCGGGCGCCGACCTGGTCCAGCTCTACACCGGTTTCATCTACAAAGGCCCCTCGTTGGTGACGGAATCGGCACGGGCGCTCGCCGCCGCCTGAGCTGTTGCCGGCACACTCGTCCGACAACGACTGCGGAGACAAAGGCTTGAATCGATCCTCTTGGGGAGCCGCCGTGCGGCGGCTCTCCGCGAGCACCCTGCTCGCCCTCGGCGGATGTACGGCGCTGCCGGTCATCACCCCCGATCTCGCCCGCCCCGACCCGGCCGGCGTGCAGATCCAGGCCGCGAACGGTCGCATCCTCTCGCCCGAGCGCAGCAAGGCGCTGATTGACCAGCTGGGCGGAGCGGACCACGACGACGTCCTTACGCGTCACCTCGCGCTCGAGCAGGCGGTCGCTGACAGCCCGCTCGTCCTTGGCAATCGCGTTGTCATCCTCGAGAACGGTCCCAACACATACGCGGCAATGTTCAGCGCCATCGCCGGCGCGCGCGACAGCATCAACATGGAGACCTACATCCTGGAGGACGACGAGGTCGGCCGCCGGCTCGCCGACGCGCTCATCGCCAAGCAGGCACAAGGGGTCCAGGTCAACCTCGTCCACGACGGTGTGGGCACCCTTGGCACATCGAAGGAGTACTTCGCGCGGCTGACGGACGCGGGCGTCAACGTCCTGGAATTCAATCCTGTCAATCCGCTCCAAGCCAAGGCGGGTTGGGACGTGAACCAGCGCGACCACCGCAAGCTCCTGGTCGTCGACGGCCGCACGGCCGTGCTCGGCGGCATCAACATCAGCAGCGTCTATTCGAGCAGCCTGAGCGGCAGCTCGGGCAGCGGCATGAGCGGCGGATCGCGCGGCGGCGCCGAGAGCAAAGACAAGAAGGCCTTGCCCTGGCGCGACACCGACCTCCTGATTGAGGGGCCGGTGGTCGCGCCGCTGCAGAAGCTCTTCATGGCGACGTGGGATGGCCAGAAGGGCGCGCCACTCGCGCCGCGTGACTACTTCCCTGCCCTTCAGGCGATGGGCCCGGAGGTCGTCCGTGCGATCGGCAGCGCGCCCGACGAGCCGTTCAGCCAGATCTACGTGACACTGATCTCGGCGATCAACAGCGCGGAGAGCGAGATCCTCCTCACCAACGCCTACTTCGTTCCCGATCCGCAACTCATGATCTCGCTGATCGCGGCCGTCGCGCGCGGCGTCAACGTTAAGCTGATCGTGCCGAGCACGACCGATTCCTCGCTGGTATTCCACGCCGGTCGCTCGCACTACGAGCCGCTGTTGCGCGGCGGCGTCGAGATATACGAACGGCGCGAGGCGCTTCTGCATGCTAAAACTGTCTTGATCGACGGAGTTTGGGCGACCGTCGGCTCGACCAACCTCGACTGGCGCAGCTTCCTACATAACCAGGAGCTCACCGCCGTCATCCTCGGCGCAGAATTCGGGGAGAAGATGCGCGGAGCCTTCGCTCGCGATCTCGCCGCGTCGGACCAGATCACGCTCGAGGCGTGGGCACGCCGCCCGTTGACGACGCGCGCCAAGGAAATGTTCGCTCGACTGTGGGAGTACTGGCTGTGAGCATCTCGCCTTCGTTTCGCGCGCTGCGCGTTGCGTGCCTCACACTCGCGGTCGCCGTCGCGCCGCTCGCAGTCTCGGCGCAGGACGCCGCAGCCCTGCGCACGCGCCACGCGGTGATGACCGACAAGTTCGCGAACAACCAGTTCGGCCGGCCGCTGGTGCTCGAGTCGACGCAGACCTCGGGCGACCTGAAGGGCGACGTCTATGCGGTCGTCGATCATCCCTTCGCGATGGTCCAGCAGGCGCTGCAATCGCCCGACCACTGGTGCGACATCCTGATCCTGCATCTCAACGTCAAGCGCTGCAAGGCGAGGAGCGGCATGCCGAAGATGCTCAACCTGAGCGTCGGCCGCAAGTTCGACCAGCCGATCGAAGACGCCTACCAGCTCGAATTCAGCTATCGCGTCGCCGCCTCGACGCCCGACTACCTGCAGGTGCAGCTGAGCGCGGAGGAAGGCCCGCTCAGCACCAAGAATTACCGCATTCAGGTCGAAGTGGTGCCGGTCGACCCGAAGCGAAGCCTCATCCACATGTCGTACGCCTACGGCTACGGCTTCGCCGCTCGCGTCGCGATGCAGACCTATCTCGCCACACTCGGCAGCCAGAAGGTCGGCTTCACGGTGCTCGACCGCAAGGATGGCAAGCCGATCTACCAGAACGGCGTGCTCGGCCTGCTCGAGCGCAACACGATGCGCTACTACCTGGCGATCGACGCCTACCTCGCCGCCTATGCCTTGCCTGCCGCCGAGCAGCCCGAGCGGCGCATCCGCGAGTGGTACGCGAGCACCGAGCGCTACGCCGAGCAGCTCCACGAGATGGAGCTTAACGAGTACCTCGACATGAAGCGGAACGAGATCCGGCGCCAGCAGCAGGGCTAGTCGCCCGCGATCGCGCCGCCCCTCGGCGGAGGTCGCCTTACTGGGTCGTGATCACCTTCCCCGTCGGATTGCGTCGAAGGTCGGCTTGCCGGCCCAGACGATGGTCTTGTTCAGCGTCGCGGCGATCGTCGCGTCTTCCGTGTTGTTCGAGCCGCTGCCGTAGATCCGTAGATCCTGCCGTTCTGCGCGCACGCGTTGCCGAACGCCTGCGTGGTGCGGATGCCCGACCAGGTGTCGGGGTCGGCCGGCGCCTCCCAGCTCAGCGCGCCGATCGGCGCTTCGCGAATGGGATGCCCTTCAACGAGTAGGTTTCCGACTCAGCAGAGTCTGCGCTTCCCTGGAAGATGCCGAGGGCGGTCGGCAACGCGTCGTCGCCGCACCCCCGCACGCGCTGAGCTTGGCGCATGCGGCGAGGGTCACAGCAAGCGGAAGGCGGCGATCCGATCGCATGGGGTCTCCCGGGCTCCTTGCGTGCCCCGTTGTTGCCCCAGAACCGCCTCAGAACATCAGGGAGACCCCGGTCTTCGCCTGCAACTCGTCCCGGCCGACCCCGTCGGCGATCGAACGCACCGCGAGACCTTGCGGGGTGACGTCCATGACCGCCAGATCGGTGACGATGCGATCGACGACGCCCACGCCCGTGAGCGGCAGGGTGCACGCGGGCAGGATCTTGAGGTCGAAGGTCCCGTCCTTCTTGCGCGCGACGTGCTCCATCAGCACGAGGACGCGCGCGACGCCGGCGACGAGATCCATCGCGCCGCCCATCCCCTTAACCATCTTGCCCGGGATCATCCAATTGGCGAGATCGCCTTTCTCGCTCACCTGCATCGCGCCCAGGATCGAGAGGTTGATCTTGCCGCCTCGGATCATCGCAAAGGAATCGTGCGAGCCAAAGATCGACGAGCCGGGCAACGTGGTCACGGTCTGCTTGCCTGCGTTGATGAGGTCGGCGTCGACCTCGTCCTCGGTCGGGAAGGGGCCGATCCCGAGCATGCCGTTCTCGCTCTGCAGCCAGACCTCGATACCGGGCGGCACGTGGTTGGCGACGAGGGTCGGCAGGCCGATGCCGAGGTTGACGTAGAAGCCATCCTGCAGCTCCGAAGCGGCACGCGCCGCCATCTGGTCGTGAGTCCAGGCCATGTCAGGCTCCTGTCTTGTTCTTGTCGGCGGCCTTCGCGATCGCGTCGACCGCCTCACGCGCCGCTTGCGCGGCCGGCGTTCCCGCGGGCGCCTCGAGCGTCGCGGCCGCGCGCAGCGTGCGCTTCTCGATCCGCTTTTCGGGATAGGCGTTGAGAACGATGCGATGCACGTAGATGCCTGGGAGGTGAACCGCGTCGGGGTCGATGGCGCCGGTCTCGACGATCTCCTCCACCTCGACGATCGTGATCTTGCCGGCCATCGCCGCGGCTGGATTGAAGTTGCGCGCGGTGCGCCGGAAGACGAGGTTGCCGGACTTGTCGGCCTTCTGCGCCTTCACGAGCGAGACCTCGGGAACCAGAGCGCGCTCCATGACGTAGATGTTGCCGTCGAACTCGCGCGTCTCCTTGCCTTCGGCGACCAGCGTGCCGACGCCGGTGCGGGTGAAGAACGCCGGGATGCCGGCGCCACCGGCGCGCAGCTTCTCGGCCAACGTGCCTTGGGGCGTGAACTCGAGCTCGAGCTCGCCAGCCAAGTACTGGCGCTCGAACTCCTTGTTCTCGCCGACGTAGCTCGAGATCATCTTCCTGATCTGGCTCGTCTCGAGCAGCTTGCCGAGGCCGAAGCCATCGACACCCGCGTTGTTGGAGATGACCGTGAGGTTCTTGACGCGCGAATCGCGCAGCGCCTCGATCAGCGCCTCGGGGATGCCGCACAGGCCGAAGCCGCCGACGGCCATCAGCTGGCCGTCGTGGACGACGCCGGCCAGGGCGGCGGCGGCGCTCGGGAAGATCTTGTTCATCGACGAAATCCTTGAGTCGAATCGGCGAGATTATCAGTGCGGGCGGTGCCTAGAATGGCCGCAGGGGAGATCGACGACGATGGATGCAGCCGCCTTGCAGGCAACGCTCGACAGCCTGGCCGCCGACTGCGTGAAGCGACTCGGGCTCCGCATCCGGTCGGTCGAGCCGGGTCAGGTGACGCTCAGCCTGCCGGTGACCGCCGACATTGTCCACGCCGGCGGCGTCGTATGCGGCCAGTCCATCCTGGCCGCCGCCGACACGGCGATGCTGGTAGCGATGATCGCCCATCTGGGCGAGTTCCGACCAATGACGACAGTGCAGCTGCAGACCAGCTTCGTTCGGCCGGTACCGAAGGTCGCTACCACGATCGCCGTGGTGGCCCGGGTTTTGCGTGCCGGAAAGAGCTTGTCTTACGGGGATGTGGAGTTTAGGACCGAGGATGGGAAGCTGGCGGCGCATGCGACGACCACGTACGCGCTGCTTTGACGCCTTGCCTTAGGCCTCAGGCGACTCGGGCGCCGGCCCTGTCGTAGTCGTTGTTAGTCGACTCTCCTGTCCCTTCTGCGTCGGTGCTCGCACCCAGCCATTTCGCGATAAGAATTTGCAGCTTGCGAAGCTCGATCGGTTTGCTTAGATAGTCGTCCATCCCTTGCCGGATGCAGTGATCCCGATCGCCTGTCAGTGCATTGGCGGTGAGCGCGATTATCGGCGTGCGCGGACCGCGTGCGCGCGCCTCGTACTCGCGAATCAATCTCGTAGCACCGAAGCCGTCCATTACGGGCATCTCGCAGTCCATGAGTACCGCATCGAATCGGCGCTTCCGATAGAGATCAACGGCTTCCTGTCCATTTGCCGCGTGCACGGAGTTGATACCCATACTTTCAAGCGATGCCGCGGAAATGAAGGCGTTGACGGCGTTGTCTTCGACCAATAGGACGGTCCTCCCGCGCGCCCGAGCGATGGCCTCGGTTGGAAAGGGTTGCTCAGGCGCCAGCCGCTCGGTTCGCTCGGCGCAAGCTGGAAGCAACAGTCGAACGGCAAAAACGCTTCCCCGGCCGATAACGCTCTTGACGCGAACCGTCCCACCCATGGCGTGAGCAAGCTGGCGCGAAATGGCGAGCCCGAGGCCGGTGCCCCCATAGCTTCGCGTCATCCCCGACTCGACCTGAAAAAAGGGGTCGAAGAGCAGCGGAATCTTCTCGGCTGGAATGCCGATCCCCGTATCGGCGACGCGAATCGTCAGCTTCACTGCCTCCGTTGTTCTCGTCGCCCGCAATCGCAACGTCACGCCACCCTCGGCAGTGAACTTGATTGCGTTGCTCACGAGGTTCATGATGATGCGACGAATCTTCTCCTCGTCGCCAAGCACGAGTGCGACATCGCCCACGTCTTTCGTCGGGTCGAACCGAAGTTTGATGCCCTTGGCAATCGCATTCGCCTGAAACGTTTGCACGGCGATCTGGCACACCCGCTTCACGTCCAACGGCGCGATGTTCAGCGACCCGCCCTTCGCATCGAGTTTCGCGAAGTCGAGAATCTCGTTGAGCGTCTGCAGCAGGCCGTCGGCAGCTTCGCGCGCGACATTGATAAGAGTTCCGCGTCTCTCTTCAGAGGTTGTCTGCTCGAGGAGCGCCAACGATCCGATGATGCCGTTCATCGGCGTTCGAATTTCGTGGCTCATGTTCGCAAGAAACGCGGATTTCGCCCGACTGGCCTCTTCCGCTTTGTCGCGCGCACGCTTCAATTCCGTGATGCTGCGTTGACGTTTCCCACGCAAGAAGAGCTTGCGTTCGCGTATGCTTATGAGGCGATAAAGCGCGTAGCAAACGAAGTTGATTCCGGCCAGATGGACGATGAGCCGTTGCATGACAGCTGCATCTCCACCGTGCCTTTTGGCGAACCAGATCGCCAGCGTTGCGTTGAAGACAGCGAGAAATATCGTTGTGGCAGGCGCGAGCCTAGTGAATCCGTAGATGATGCAGGTGATGAAGACAGCCGCCGAGAAGATCGCCCAGTAGCGTGAATACGGCGATTCGTCAACTTGGTTCAAGCTGCCTATCACCGACGTGCAGATGATGCAGATGACAAAGATTGCGCTGCAAATCCACTCGTAGTGCCTGGCGACGAAATGACGACAGAAGCGGATGAGAGCCGCTCCGCATAGCAGCGCGACGACCATCGCTAGGCGGATTGGCTGGGGCTGTGCAAAGGCTGAATCCTTGCCTGCTACCGCGTAGATTAAAAAGAAGCCTAGAAAAGCAAACCCGCCGACCCCGGTTGCGATTTCGAGTGATCGAACGCCAGCCGAACGAAAAACTTGGCGGAATTCGTGTTCTAGTTCACGATCGCGGAACGGACGAGCGCCGATACGGCGCCAATTTGGAAGAAATCGTTTGATCGGCATGCATTCTGTCGCCGAGGGCTGGCCCCAAGCGCCCTTGTATATCGGCATCGCCAACGCAAATTGAACCGGTCCAACATCCTCACCGCGCCAGCACGGGCCTATTCCGTCGCGCCGACGAAATCAGAGCTCCTTCCGTTCAGGGTCCGGGTCGTGACGACTCCTCAAGATCTCGCAAAGGCAGTCGAAATAAGGGCCTCGGCGTATATGCGCCACATGCCGTCGCTCGCGCAATCGCTGCAGATGCCCGAGCCCGAGGACCTGAAGTCAGATGTACTGGTTCTGCTTGCCGAAAGAAAGTTCGACGCACAACCGCTTGGTTCGCTGCGGCTCCAGTCGAACGTCGAACGCCCGCTTCGACTGGAGGGGGAAGCCCCTTTGCTCACGGAATTCTCGAGGCATCGACTGGTGGAAAGCACTCGCCTGGGCGTCGAGCTTGGCCCTGCAAGCAAGGTCGTCACGGCGTCGCTCATCAAGGCGGCGTACGAGATTTGCCACGGATGCGCTGTCGACTACAACGTCACTGGCGGTCGCCGCTCAATGTCCCAGGTATTTCGCTCACTCCAGTTCGACGAGTTGGAAGGTGGGCCGTTCCCGATCTCGTTTGGAAACAATATCCCGCACTGGATTTTCGTTCTGCCGATACGGGAGTTCGAGGCTCGCCTCCAAGTTGCGCAGCACTGGTACTACGATTTCATGTCGAATACCCGTCACCCCGACATCGATATCGACTGGCAATACGTTCTCTCGGTCTTCGACTGGGGATGACAATCGATCTGGGGCGATGGGGTCAGTGGTGTTGTGAGGCACTCAGTCCACGTCCTTCGGTGGCAGTCCTCAGCCGACGCATCGAGGTGCGGGATCGAGATCGCCGATCTGACACCCGCGGAAGATCGCTTTGCGGCCGAGCTGGACCGCGCACTTGGCAACCTTGGAGATGTTCGGCCAACGTTCGTCCTGGCACGCTTTCGTCCAGGAGAGCCCAGGGAGGTGGCAGCTGCGATCTGCGACGCTTCTGAGTTTTTCTCCAGCGCAAGAGTCTGCGTTGCAGTCGATCAGCAGACTTTGCAATGCATACATCAAGCTAAACTCCGCACCAAGAACATCGGAATCGTGTTGGATCATGTCGATGCGAGTACGCCGCTTAGCTCCGTCAGCGCCGAACTCGTCGAAGCCGTTCGGTTCGAAGATAACTTCGTGCGCCGGGCATCAACTGAGTCGAGGACTTCTTGCGTTCTCGAGGCCATGCTCAAGCTGGCGCATGATCTTGGCCTCGCGACCCTCGCTTCGGGCTCTCCTGCAAGAAGCGAATTTCCGTTCGACTATGTTTTGAGCGCTCCCTCCGGAGCGTGAGCGGGGCACGACCTATCCCAAGTCACGCGGCCTTGTGCAACGGGCGCGACTCTTGTCTCGGGGCAGGGGGAATCGATCGAACGCCGCGCCGCGGCGTTGAATCAATCTAACAAACGAGCGCCCTGAGTCTCTCCGGCAACGGAACCGACCGCTCCTCGCGATAGTTCACCCACACGGTCTTCGCGCCCCCGGTTGCATACAGCACACCGGGTTCATCGGTCCGCTCCAGGGTGACATACGCTTCGAAGCTGCTGCGCCCGGGGTTGGCAACGTAGTGCTTTGCCAGCACGTTCGCCGGGTACTTCAGCTGCTTCACGAAATTGCAGAACGTGTTGACGATCACCGGCCCCTCCCCCACCGGATCCGGCGCGCCCGCGACCTGGTGCAGCCACTCGATGCGAACGATCTCGAGGTAGCGGAAGTAAATCGTGTTGTTGACATGACCCATCGCGTCCATGTCGCCCCAGCGGATGGGGATCACCATCTCGAGCGTGAGCCTCTTGGCCTCGGGAAGTTCGAAACGCATCGTGGCGCCCTCCTCAGCGCGCAATGTCCAGCTCGTCATAGAGCCGATCAACCAGGCCGCGCAGCCGGTCGAGCTCGGCTTCCGCGCGCGCAACCCTCGCCTTCAGCGCTGCGATCTCGCTGGCCGGCACGATCGTTTCGCCATCTCTCGCGGTCGGGAATGCGCTCGGGTCGACCGCGCCGCTCAGCAGATGGGCCCAGCGTTGCTCGCGGGCGCCCGGGGCGCGCGGAAGCTTGAGGACGAGCGGGCCGCCCTTCTCCACCGCCCGCGTCGCCAGCTCGTCGAGAAAGCCCTCCACGGCCGAGACGTCGGCGAAGCGGTGCAGCCGCTCGCTGGCCGTGCGCAGCTCCGACGCGGTCTGCGGGCCGCGCAGCACCAGCGATGCGAGCAGCGCCACGGATTGCGACGGCAGGGCCATGACGCGGCCCAGGTTGTGCTCGTAGCGCGCGACGCGCGAGCCGCTCGATTCGAACGCCAGCGAGAGCCCCTTGAGTGCGTCGACCGCGCCCTGCACTTCCGCCTCGCTCGCGGCGATGACCGGGTCGCGCGCCGTCTTCTGGTTGCATCCGAGCGTCAGTGAGTTCAGCGACAGGGGATAGGTGTCGGGCACCGTCAGCGACTTCTCGACCAGCACGCAGAGCACGCGCGCCTCGAGCAAGGAGAGCGGCCGCATCGCCTTCGTCCGAGTCCGCGCCCGTTCTAGAGCGCGAAGCCGTCGTCGGCCTGGACCACTGCGCCGTTGATGAAGTGGCTCTCGTTTGCGCACAGCATCATCAGCACCGAGTCGAGATCGGTCGGCTGGCCGACGCGCTTGCGCGGCAGCATCTCGATGAGCTTCTTGCCCTGCTCGGTCGACCACTGCATGTGGTTGATCTCGGTGTCGATGTAGCCGGGGCAGATCGCGTTGACGTTGATTCCGAAGCGGCCCCACTCGAGTGCCATCGCCTTGGTCATCTGGATCACCGCCGCCTTGCTCATGCAGTAGATGCCGATCTTCGGCATCACGCGCAGCCCCGCCATCGACGCGATGTTGACAATCCGGCCGCCAGTGAAGGTGCCCGGCGCTGCGCCCTTGGCGCGCGCGATCATCCGCTTGCCGACCTCCTGCGCGACGAAGAATGCACCGCGCGTGTTGACGTCGAAGACGTAGTCGAAGTCGTCGGGCTCGACGTCGACGAGGCGCTGGGTCGTCGCCACGCCCGAGTTGTTGATCAGGATGTCGATCGTTCCCATCTCCGTCTCGGTGTGCGCGACCGCCGAGCGGATGCTGTCGTGGTCGGTGACGTCCAGCGGCACGACGTGAGCGTCGCCGCCTTCTGCCTCGATCTCTGCGCGCAGGCCCTTCAGCCGCTCGACGCGGCGGCCGGCCAGCGCGACGCCGGCGCCGGCCTTGGCGAGGACGCGCGCGAACTGCGCGCCGAGGCCGCTCGAGGCGCCGGTGACCAGGGCGACGCGGCCCGAAAGATCGATCTGATAGCTCATGAAATCGTGCAGCGACTGCGCTCCGTAGAATCGACCGCCAGTCTAGACGAGCGCGCCGACGGCAACAAAAGCGAGACAACGATGACCCCTGACGAGATCCTCGCCCAGCACGGGCCCCGCGAGGCACTGGAGTACGACGTGGCCATCGTCGGCGCCGGGCCCGCCGGCCTGGCGACCGCGATCCGCCTGAAGCAGCTCGCGGCCGAGCGCGCGCACGAGATCTCGGTGGTCGTGCTCGAGAAGGGGTCCGAGCCCGGTGCCCACATCATCTCGGGCGCGATCATGGACCCGCGCGCGATCAGCGAGCTCATCCCTGATTGGAGGGAACGGGGAGCGCCGCTCAACCAGCCGGTTACTGGCGACAAGTTTCTGTTCTTCACCGAGACCGGTTCGCTGGCAACTCCGCAGGCGCTGCTCCCGGACTGCTTTCGCAACCACGGCAACTACGTCATCAGCCTGGGCAACGTCGTGCGCTGGCTGGCGACGCAGGCCGAAGCGCTAGGCGTCGAGATCTTCCCGGGCTTCCCGGCGGCGGAGGTGCTGTACCGCGAGGACGGCGCGGTGCGCGGCGTCGCGACGGGCAATCTTGGGATCGGCAAGGACGGCGAGCCGACCGTCAATTTCCAGCTCGGCATGGAGCTACACGCCAAGTACACGATCTTCGCCGAGGGGTCGCGCGGCAGCCTCGGCCGCCAGCTGATCGCGCGCTTCAAGCTCGACGAAGGGCGCGACCCGCAGAGCTACGGCATCGGCCTGAAGGAGCTGTGGGAGGTGCGCCCGGAAAACGCCGAACCGGGGTTGACACTGCACACAGCCGGCTGGCCTCTCGACACCGGCACCTACGGCGGCTCCTTTCTCTATCACCTCGAGAACCAGCAGGTCGAGCTCGGCTTCGTCGTCGGGCTCGACTACACGAACCCCTACCTGAGCCCGTTCGAGGAGTTCCAGCGCTGGAAGACGCACCCCGAGATCCGCAAGGTCCTCGAAGGCGGGAAGCGTCTGGGCTACGGCGCGCGCTCGATCACTGCCGGCGGCCTCCTCAGCCTGCCGAAAACGGTGTTCCCGGGCGGCGCGTTCGTGGGCTGCGAGGCGGGCTACCTGAACGCGAGCCGCATCAAGGGCAGTCACGCCGCGCTCAAGAGCGGCATGCTCGCCGCCGAGGCGGCGTTCGACGCGCTCGTTACCGGCCGGCAGCATGACGAGCTCGCTGCCTACCCGGCGGCGTTCGAGAAGAGCTGGCTGCGCGCCGAGCTCGACAAGTCACGCAACTTCAAGCAGTGGTTCAAGAAGGGCTTCGTCATCGCCTCGCTCATGACCGGCATCGAACAGTGGCTGCTGCCGCGGCTGGGCATCCACTCGCCGCCGTGGACGATCCACCGCGCGAAGGCGGACCACCTCTACCTGCAGCCGGCGGCCGATTGCAAACCCATCGTCTATCCGAAGCCCGACAACAAGATCAGCTTCGACCGACTGTCGAGCGTCTTCGTCAGCAACACCAACCATGCCGAGGACCAGCCGCCGCACCTGACGCTGAAGGATCCGACCGTCCCGGTGCGCGTGAACCTGGCCAGGTATGCGGGCCCGGAGAGCCGCTACTGCCCCGCGGCGGTCTACGAGTTCGTCGACGACAACGGCACCGAGCGGCTGCAGATCAACGCGCAGAACTGCGTGCACTGCAAGACCTGTGACATCAAGGACCCGACTCAGAACATCGTCTGGGTGCCGCCCGAGGGCGGCGGCGGGCCCACCTACGTCGGAATGTGAAGGGAAAGCGCAAATGGCTCAGAACAGCGGCATCGAGGTCCTGACGGCGGCGCAGCTCTGGCCACCGATGATGGAGGCGCTGCGCGGCACCTTCCGCGTCCACGACCGCACCCACCAGAGCGATGCCGCCGCCTTCGCCGCCGCCGCGCCGAGCATCCGCGCGATCGCCGCCAGCGGCGAATCGAAGGTGCCGCGCGAGCTGATTGCGCAGCTGCCCGCGCTCGAGATCGTCTCGGTCTTCGGCGTCGGCTACGACGGCGTCGACGTCGCCGCCGCGCGCGAGCGAGGCATCGCCGTCACCCACACGCCGAACGTCCTCAACGACGAGGTGGCCGACCTGGCGATGGCGCTCGTCCTCGCAGTGTCACGCCGGCTCGTCGAGGCCGACAAGTACGTGCGCAGCGGCGCGTGGGCGAACGGGCCGATGCCGCTCGCGCGCAAGGTGAGCGGCGCGCGCATGGGCATCGTCGGCCTCGGCCGGATCGGCCTGGCAATTGCGAAGCGCGCGGAGGCCTTCGGCATGTCGATCGCGTACACGTCGCGCCATGCGCGCAACGACACCGCCTATCCCTACTTCCCGAACCCGGAAAAGCTGGCCGCGGCGGTCGATTTCCTCGTCGTCATCACGCCGGGCGGCGCCGCCACGCGCCGGCTCATCGACGCCAAGGTGCTCGCCGCGCTCGGCAAGAGCGGCTACCTCGTCAACGTCGCGCGCGGCTCGGTGGTCGACGAGCAGGCGCTCGTGACGGCGCTGCGTGAAGGAATGATCGCCGGCGCCGGGCTGGACGTCTTCGAGAACGAGCCCAACGTGCCGAGCGAGCTGCTCGGCCTCGACAACGTGGTCCTCACGCCGCACATCGGCAGCGCCACCTGGCAAACGCGCCAGGCGATGGCCGACCTCGCGTTCGGCAACCTGCAGGCGCACTTCGCCGGCAAGCCGCTGCTTTCGCCGGTGCCATGAGCGGCCCGCCGGGGTTCGGCCTCACGGGCCGGCTCGCGCTCGTTACCGGTGGCGGCTCCGGCCTGGGCCTCGCGATCGCGCGCGGGCTTGCGGAGGCTGGCGCACGCGTCGTCGTCAACGGCCGAACGCGCGAGAAGCTCGAGTCGGCAGCCGCGGCGATGCGGGCCGACGGGCTCGCTTGCGAGGTCGCCGTCTTCGACGTCGCCGATCCCGAGGCGGTGCGCAGCGGCGTCACTGCGCTTCAGACCTCGCTCGGCGCCGTCGACATCCTCGTCAACAACGCCGGCATCCAGCACCGCGCGCCGATCGTCGACTTCAGCGACGCCGACTGGCGCCGCCTGATGGCGACCAACCTCGACGCGCCGTTCTATATGGCGCGCGCGGTGATCCCAGGGATGCAGGCGCGGCGCGCCGGCAAGATCATCAACATCGGCTCGCTGATGTCGAGCCTGGCGCGGCCGACGACGGTGCCCTATCAGGTAAGCAAGGGGGGCATCGCGATGCTGACGCGCGGCCTCGCCGTCGAGCTGGCGCCGCACGACATCCAGGTCAATGCGATCGCGCCCGGATTCTTCCGCACCGAGCTTAACGCGGCGCTAACTGCCAATGCGGAATTCAGCGCCTGGGTCGAGAAGCGGACGCCCGCGGGCCGATGGGCCGAGCCGCACGAGCTCGCCGGCGCGGCGGTGTTCCTCGCCTCGCCGGCGGCGCGCTTCGTGACCGGCCAGGTCCTCTACGTCGACGGCGGCTTCACCGCGGGGATGTAGGCGCGTCAGTCTTGCCCTTCGGTGAGGGCATCGAGCTGGAAGCGGCCGTCCTTGTGGACCAGCCAGATCTCGGTGAACCTGACCGGGCCCGAGAACCGGCTCGGCGCCGGCAGCGGCCCGGCGCGCTTGATCATCTTGACGACGGCGACCGTGACGTCGGGCGCGTGCGACGGGCCGCGCACCACCTTCACCTCGCGCGGCTGGCCGCTCGCGTCGACCGTCGTCTCGACGACGACAACGCCGTGGATCAGCGGCGGCAGCCTGCCCTTGTAGATGCGATTCGGATACACCGCATAAATGTGGCGCGCGGCATCCACGCGATAGGAGCGCGCGTCGGCAGCCGCGGAGACCTTCTGCAGGCCGCCCGCATGCAGCGGCTCGCTGAAGTAGGCGACATCCTTCGCGCCGGCACCGAAATGAGCGACCAGCAGCAACGTGCCGACGGCAAGGTGAAGACGCTTCATGACGATCTCCGCGCGGTGTCGAAACCGCCAAACCGAGCGGCTTCGCTGCCGTCATGGTGCGATCAGCCGACGGGCCAGCGTAGGAGATCGCCTCGCCGCCGTGTCGGACAGGTCCGACCGGTCGGCCGGTACGCCTGCCGCCGCATGGCATCCATCACGGTGTCATCGGTAACAAATCTTTTTTAGGCGGTCAGTGCCGCGCCGCTCGTCGGATCGAAGAGGTGGATGGCGCCGGTGTCTATCGACAGATGGATCGTCTCGCCGGGCCGCGCAGACGTGCGCCCGTGCAGCACGACGACGATCTGCGTCGCGCCGGCGAGTACGAGAAGCTCGGTTTCGGCGCCCGTGGGCTCGACCACGATCACCTCGGCGGGCACGGTCCGCGCGTCGGCGCGGCCGCCGACGCCGAGATCGCCCGGCCGCACGCCGTAGGCGACGGCCTGGGCATCTTGGCCGGCGCTCGTCGCCGCGAGCGGCCAGCGCACGCCCTCGGCCTCGACCCATGCCTCATCGCCAGCGCGGCGCATTACGCCCTGGACGACGTTCATCGCCGGCGAGCCGATGAACTGGGCGACAAACAGGTTGGCCGGATGATCGTAGAGCTCGAGCGGGGTGCCGATCTGCTCGATGCGGCCTTCCTGCATCACGACGATGCGGTCGGCCATCGTCATCGCCTCGACCTGGTCGTGGGTGACGTAGACCGTCGTCGTCTTCAGCCGCTGGTGGAGCGCCTTGATCTCGGCGCGCATCGCCACGCGCAGCTTGGCGTCGAGGTTGGAGAGCGGCTCGTCGAAGAGAAACACCTTGGGGTCGCGGACGATCGCCCGCCCCATCGCCACCCGTTGCCGTTGGCCGCCCGAGAGCTCGCGCGGGAAGCGCTCGAGGTACGGGCCGAGGTTGAGGATGCGGGCGGCGTTGTCGACGCGCTGCTTGGTGAGCGCCGGGTCCGCCTTCCTCAGCTTCAGGCTGAAGCCCATGTTGTCGCCTACGGTCATGTGCGGATACAGTGCGTAGCTCTGGAACACCATCGCGATGTCGCGGTCCTTTGACTCGATTTCGTTGACTACCAGATCGTCGATCGCGATCGTGCCGCCGCTGATCTCCTCGAGGCCGGCGAGCATTCGCAGAAGGGTCGACTTGCCGCAGCCCGAGGGCCCGACGAGGACGGTGAACTCGCCGTCGGCGATGTCGAAGCCGATGCCGTGAATGATCTTGGTCGAGCCGAAGCTCTTCTCGACATTGCGAAACGAGACCGAGGCCATTCGTTCCCTCAGCTTTTCACGGCGCCTGCCGTCAGGCCGCCGACCATGTAGCGTTTGAACGTGTAGTAGATGGCCGCCGGGGGCATGGCGTAGATGAGGCCGGTCGTCATCAGCAGCTCCCATGGCGAATCGTCGGCCGAAAGGAAGCTGCCGAGGGCGACGCCGAGCGTCGTGCTGCGGTCGTCGGAGAGGAGCAGGAAGGCGTACAGGTACTCGTTCCATGCGAGCAGCAGCGCGTAGGTGCCGACGGCGACGAGCGACGGCAGCATCAGCGGCAGGTAGACCAGGCGAAACAGCTGCAGCGGCGTCGCGCCGTCGATCCGCGCCGCCTCGTCGAGCTCGAGCGGCAGCTTGTCCGAGGCCTGCTTCAAGACCCAGATCGAGTACGGCGTCGCGATCGTCACCATCGCCAGGATGAGCGCCCACTGGCTGTTGAGCAGGCCGTAGTTGCCCATCGTCTTGTACATGGGGACGGCAAGGAACGCCGCCGGGATGAAGTAGGTGAAGAGCGCCAGGTTCATGATCGTCCGGCCGCCCTTGACGCGCAGGCGGCTGATTGCGAACGCCGCCGACGTGGCGATGAAGAGCGTGAGCGCACCGACCGCGACGGCGATGATCACCGAGTTCCACATCTGCAGCCAGAAATGGCTCAGGTAGTGGTGCTGCTCGTGGAACACCATCGAGAAGTTGTGCAAGGTCGGGTGCTCGGGCCAGAGCTTTCCGGACACCGCCTGCTCCTTCGGCGAGATCGCGAACAGCACCAAGTGATAGATCGGCAGCAGCGTCCAGATCGCCACCGGGATGCCGATCAGGAGAAGCTTGGCTTCGGCCGACGCTTTCTTCAGCGTGAACGCGCTCATCGCGACAGGCGCTTCATCATGAAATAGACGAGCGGGAGCACAAGCGGCATCGCGCAGACGACGGTGGCCATCGACATGTCGACCTGGTCGAGGCGCAGGTAGCGCAGGCCGAGCGTCGCCAGCACGTGCGTCTGGTCGGCCGGGCCGCCGCCCGTCAGCAAGTAGACGCTGTTGAAGTCGCCGAGCGTCCAGATCATGGACAGGATCGATGACGTGAGGTAGAGAGTGCGCAGCGAAGGCCAGGTGATAAACCTGAACTTCTGCCAGGTGGTCGCGCCGTCGACCGACGCGGCCTCGTACATCTCGCCGGGGATTGCGAGACGCCCGGCGACCAGGATCAGCGTCCAGAACGGCAGCGACTTCCAGATGTGGACGAGGATCGCCAAGCCGAGCGCGAGGGTCGGGTTGTTTAGCCAGTTCGGCCCGTCGGCACCGGTCAGGCTATAGATCGTCGTGTTGATGATCCCCCACTCGGGGTTGAGCATGAACCGGATCGATAGGATCGTCGGGATCGACGGCACCGCCCAAGGCAGGATGAAGAGCAGCGAGAGCCACCGGATCCACGGCTGCGCGCGGACAAAGAAGCCGGACAGAAAGAGCGCCACCAGCATCTTGAGATTGATGCCGACGACGAGGAAGACCAGCGTGTTGACGACCGTGCGCGCGAAGACCGGATCGGCAGCCAGCTTGACGTAGCTCGCCGGATGACGCGCCAGCCACAGACCGTAGCCGACCGGATAGAGAACGAAGATCGCAAAGATCAGGACGTAAGGCAGGATGAGGGCGATGCCCCAGGCCTGCCAAGGCGTCAGGCGCTTCTTCGCCGGCCCGACCGGCTGCAGGTGCCGGTCGGGTTGCGCCGGGGGGCCGGCGCTCTCGAGCGCGAGTGTCGCCAACGACTTATCCCGCGATCGCCTTGATGCGGGCGATCATTTCGGTGACAGCCTGGTCGACCGAGACCTTGTCGTTGACAACGCGGTTCATCGCCTTCGCCCAGACGTTCTCGTTGTTGACGATCGTGAACTTGTAGTTCTTCGCGAACTCGAACGTCACCGTGCCGGCGCCGAACTGGTTGAAGACCGAGCGCCGGTGCGGGTCAGCCTGCCAGAACGGGCTCTTGGTCGCTTCGGCCATGACCGGAAACCAGCGGCCGAGCGAGCCTTCGACATAGGGAGTGAGGTTTTCGTCCTGGAGCAAGAAAGCGACGAACTCCTTGGCGCGCTTCTTGTTTTTAGCGGCTTCGAAGACGACGCCCGTCTTCACTGCGGCGCGATAGACCATCTTCGATCCATCGGGCTTGTTCGGGAATCCAGCGGTCCGAATCAGCTCGTAGTAGTTTTTCTTCGCCACGGCGCGCTGATCGGCGCTGAGCGCTTCGTTGTTGGCATCGTCGAGCCACTTGGCGGCGATCGAGATCGTCGCGTTGTGAGTCATCACCGTCGTCTTGTTGTGGAAGGCGACGTTGTTGTCCGGATCCTTCCAGCTCGTCGACGAAGGCGGCGTGCAGCCCTTGAGGTACGGGTCGGCGTAGTCCTTGAGCGCCGCGGCCAGGCCGGCCTTGACCTTCGGGTCGTCGACAAGGAGCTTGCCGTTGTCGTCGACCAGCTTGACGTTGTAGGCGTCCATGAAGGTCAGGAACGAATAGAACGAGTCGCTCGAATCGACGCCCATCGGCATGCCGATGCCGAAGGTGCGCGTTCCGGTCGCCTTGCGCGAGCCGGGCTGCACCTTGTCGCACCAGAACGCCCAGTAGTCGTTCCACTTCGTCGGGATGTCGCTTTCCTTGAAGCCGGCCTGGTTCAACATGTCGAGCCAGATCTCGATGTGCATCGTCTGCTGCTTCAGCGGGAACGCGAAATACGCGCGCTTCTTCGTCTTGTCGTCGTAAAGGTAAGTGGTCTCTATCGTGTTCTTCAGGAAGCGCGGCTTCATCGGCGTCAGGATGTCGCTGAGATCCTCGAGCTTGCCGTCGAAGGCCCACTTGCCTGTCACCTGAAAGTCGTAGACGTCGGCGTAGGCGACGTCCGGCGGCGAGCCGGCGTCGAGCGCGGCCACCGTCTTCGGGATCATGTCCTGGATCGGGTACTGCGACAGCTCGACCTTGACGCCGCTCTTGGCCTCGTACTTCTTGATCGCTTCGAAGAGCGCGTCGTCCTCTGACTTGTAGAAGCCCTTGACCCACCAGACGGTGAGCTTCTCCTGCGCCATCGCCTGGCCGGCGAACGCCAGCGCGCAGACGGCGATCACTGTCGAGACAGCGCCGGCAATCCTCTTTCTCATGGAGTCTCCTTGAATTAGATCTCAGGCGGCGCGAAGCCGCGCGTGCAAAACATAACCGATGCCGCAGCGGTTCTCAATCCGGGATTGGAGAGGGTTGTCCGGACAACTTCGAGCCACAGGCACCCGCGGCGGCGCGCGGCCGCCGCTACCAAGCAGGCTTGCGCTTTTCGATGAACGCCTGCACGCCTTCGAGCGCAGCGCCATCCATCATGTTTTCGGCCATGGTGCGGCCGGCATCCTCGTACGCGGCTTCGCTGCCGCGCTCGAGCTGGCGATAGAAAAGCAACTTGCCGCGCGCGATCGCGATGCGCGGCTTGGCGACGATCGCAGCGACCAGTGCCTCCACGGCGGCATCGAGCGCCTCCGCCGGCGCAACGCGGTTGACCAGGCCCTTGACTCGCGCCTCCTCGGCCGAGATGAACTCGCCGGTGACGAGCATCTCGAAGGCCGCCTTGCGCCCGAGGTTGCGCGACAGCGGCACGCTCGGCGACGAGCAGAAGAGGCCGAGGTTGACGCCGCTCACCGCGAAGCGGGCCGTGTCGGCGGCAACGGCGAGATCGCACGCGGCGACGAGCTGGCAGCCGGCCGCCGTGGCGATGCCCTGGACGCGCGCGATCACCGGCACCGGCAGCCGCTGGATCGTCAGCATTGCGCGCGCGCACTGCGCGAACAGCGCCTCGTAGTAGGGCAACGACGGCTCGGCGCGCATCTCCTTCAAGTCGTGACCGGCGGAGAACGCGTTACCGGTCGCGGCGATCACGACGACGCGTGCGCGCTCGTCGGCGGCGACGGCATCGAGCTCGGCCTGCAGCGCGGCGAGCATCGCCTCGCTGAGGACGTTGAAGGACTGCGGCCGGTCGAGCGTAAGCGTCACGACGCCGCGTGCGTCCGCGTCGCGCCGGATCAGGGGAGCGAACTCGGTCGCGGTGCGGTCGTTCATGGCAGGGCCTCGCGTCTCATTCGATCGCTGCCGCCGAGCGGGCGCGATCGCGCAGCTGGAACTTCTGGATCTTGCCGGTCGAGGTCTTCGGGATCGGCTCGAAGCGGATCTCGCGCGGCACCTTGAAGCCGGCGAGAAGGCCGCGACAGTGCGCGACCAGGTCGGCGGCGGTGACGCTGCCCTCGCGCCGCAGCTCGACGAAGGCCAGCGGCGTCTCGCCCCACTTGGGATCCGGGCGCGCGACGACGGCGCAGGCAAGGACCTCGGGATGGCGATACAGCGCGTCCTCGACCTCCAGCGAGCTGATGTTCTCGCCCCCGGAGATGATGATGTCTTTGCTGCGGTCCTTAATCTTGACGTAGCGGTCGGGCTCGAGAACGGCGAGGTCGCCGGTGTGGAACCAGCCGCCGCCGAACGCCTCGGCAGTAGCCTTGGCATTCCTAAGGTAGCCCTTCATGACGATGTTGCCGCGGAACATGATCTCGCCCATGGTCTGGCCGTCGGCCGGCACCTCGACCATCGTCGCCGGGTCCATCACCGTCATGCCTTCCTCGAGCGCGTAGCGAACACCCTGGCGGCCGTTCAGACGCGTCTGCTCGGAGAGCGATTCGCCTTGCCATGAGTCGCGCTTCACCGCGACCGATGCGGGTCCGTAGACCTCGGTCAGGCCGTAGACGTGGGTGATGTCGAAGCCGATCCGCGCCATGCCCTCAATCATCGACGCCGGTGGCGCGGCGCCCGCGACCATCGCCCTCACCTTCTGCGTGATCCCGGCGCGCAACTCGGCCGGGGCGGCGATCAGCAGGCTGTGGACGATAGGCGCGGCGCAGTAATGGTCGACGCGCTCGTCGCGCATCGCCGCCAGGATCGATGCCGCCTCCACCTTGCGGAGGCAGACGTGGGTGCCGCCGAGCAACGCGACCGTCCATGGGAAGCACCAGCCATTGCAGTGGAACATCGGCAGGGTCCACAGGTAGCGCGGGAAGTGCGGCATGGTCCAGGTCGCCGCGTTGCAGACCGCGTTCAGGTACGCGCCGCGGTGGTGGGTGACGACACCCTTCGGGTCACCCGTCGTCCCGGACGTGTACGAGACGGCGATCGCGTCCCACTCGTCGGCCGGCGGCGCGAGCGCCGGCAAGGGATCGTGGGCGGCGAGCATCGCTTCGTATTCGTGCGCACCGAGGCGGTCGCCGGCGCCGCCGAACTCGCTGTCGCAGACGTCGATCACGACAGGCTTGCGGCCGTGGCGCTCGGCGAGCAGGCGCAAGGCCTCGCCCATCGTCGGCGCGAGCTCGCGATCGGTGATCAGCACCTCGCACTCGCAATGCGCGAGCTGCCAGGCGATAAGCGGCGCGTCGAGCCGCGTGTTGAGCGTGTTGAGGACGGCGTTGAGCGCCGGCACCGCGTAGTGCGCCTCGATCATCTCGGGCGTGTTGTGCAGCATCGCGCTCACCGTCGTGCCGCGGCCGACGCCGAAGGCGCGCAGCGCCGCCGCGAGCCGGGCGGAACGACTGCGCGTTTCGCGCCAGGTGTAGCGGCGGGCACCGTGAACCACCGCCTCGAGGTCAGCGAAGACCTCGGCGCTGCGCTCGACGAAGCTGGTCGGCGACAAAGCGACGAAGTTCGCCGCCGTCCGGTCCAGTCCAAGCTCGTAGATGTTCATGGTCGAGCGCCCGTGAAGCCGCGACCATGGTACGCGCCCATCGTCGCCTAGCAGCGCGGGCAAACGCGAGTCGCCGGCGTGACCCCGCGCGCCGAGCGGTGGGAGCCTAACCGTCCGAAGCGGCGAGGGCCTGGTCGATGTCCCAGAGGATGTCGTCGACATGCTCGAGCCCGACCGAGACCCGAACCATGTCCTGCGCCACGCCGGCCGCGAGTTGCTGCGCCTCGTCGAGCTGGCGGTGCGTGGTCGACGCGGGATGGATGACCAGCGTCCGTGTGTCGCCGATGTTGGCGAGGTGGCTCATCAGCTGCGCCGCCTCGATGAAGCGGACGCCCGCGGCGAGGCCGCCCTCGACGCCGAAGGCGAGCAGGCCCGACGCACCGGGAACGCCGACCATCGCGCGCATCTGCCTGGTGACGAGCGCATGGTCGGGATGTTCGGGCAGGCCGGGATACTTGACCCAGCCGACGCGCGGGTGCGCCTGCAGGAAGCGCGCGACGGCGAGCGCGTTGGCGCAGTGCCGCTCCATCCGCAGCGGCAGCGTCTCGACACCTTGCAGCACCTGCCACGCGCTGGTCGGTGCGAGCGCCGCGCCGTAGACGCGCAGGGTCTCCATGCGCGCGCGCATCGTGAAGCCGAAGTCGCCGAAGGTCTCGAAGAACTTGACGCCGTGGTAGCCCTTTGACGGCTCGGTCATGCCCGGGAACATGCCGTTGTCCCAGGGAAACCTGCCGCTTTCGACCATCACCCCGGCCAGCGTGGTGCCGTGGCCGCCGAGGTACTTTGTCGCCGAGTGAACGACGATGTCGGCGCCGAAGCGGATCGGGTTGCACAGGAACGGCGACGGCACGGTGTTGTCGACCACGAGCGGCACGCCGTGCGCGTGCGCGACGTCGGCGACGGCGGCGATGTCGAGCACGCGCAGGCTCGGATTGCCGAGGCTCTCGGCGAAGACCGCGCGAGTGGTCGGCCGCATCGCCGCGGCGAACGCGTCGGCCGAGGAGGCGTCGACGAAGGTCGTCTCGATGCCGAGCTTCGCCAGGTTGACCGCGAGCATGCTGACGCTGCCACCGTAGAGCGCGCCGGCGGCGACGACGTGGTCACCCTGCTGCAGCAGCGTCAGCAAGGCGATCGCCTCGGCGGCCATGCCGCTTGCCGAGGCCACCGCCGCGCGCCCGCCCTCGAGCGCGGCAACCCGCTCCTCGAGCACGGCGACGGTGGGATTCGAAAGTCGCGAGTACACGTTTCCAAAAGTCTGCAGGTTGAACAGGCTCGCCGCGTGATCGGCGCTGTCGAAGACGAAGCTCGTCGTCTGGTAGATCGGCAGCGCGCGCGCACCGGTCGCTGCATCGGGGATCTGACCGGCGTGGATAGCCAGGGTCTCGGGCTGAAAGCGGTGGTCGGCCATGTCAACGTTCGATGACGGAAACGGCCGGGCGCGGGGCCGCTTCCAAGCCCCGCCGCGCCCTCTCGGAGGGCGGCCAACGAAGTGGGCGCGAGGGCACCATCAGACCGGACGGCGCGCCGAGATCACGCCGGTGTTGACGCCGGCCCAGTTCAGGCCGCCGAACAGGCGAGCGTGCTCGATCTTGACGCAGCGGTCCGTCACCACGTCGAGCCCGGCGGCCGCGGCGAGCGACGCCGCGGCTTCGTTCTTCACGCCGATCTGCTGCCAGAGGCATTTGGCGCCGATGGCGATCGCCTGCTCGGCGATCGGCATCACGTCTTCCGTGCGGCGAAAGACATCGACGATGTCGACTGGGATGTCGATCGTCGCCAGCGTCGCATGGCAGCGCTCGCCGAGGATCTCGGAATAGCGCGGGTTGACCGGGACGATGCGATAGCCGTGCGACTGCATGTACTTGGCCGCGAAGTAGCTCGGCCGGTGCCATTCCGCCGAGAGGCCGACGACGGCGATCGTCCGGCTCGTGCGCAGGATGCGGCGGAGAGTCGCAATGTCGTCGGCCATGGCGCGGATCCGCGACGCGCGCGCGTCGCCGGTGCCGTCGACCTTACCCGAAAAAGCGCGCGCCGCCGATCAGTGCGAGGCCGTCGCGACCCTGCGATCGACGTCGGCGCGGGCGCTCCCGTTGCCGATCGCGACGGCCGCGGTCGCCGCGTCGACTTGCGCGCCGTCTGCCGGTGGCAGGCCCCAATCCGCGTGGGCGCGGCGAGCGACGACCTCGCGGTGCAGCACCGCGAGCGCGGATCGGCTCGAGAGCAGACGTAGGCCGTCGTCAGCGGCCAACGCAGAGCGGCCCTCGCGCAGCGCCTCGTCGATGCGGCGCGCCTGGGCGTCGGCCTTGGCGCCACGAGGCGCCCCCCGATGGGGCACGGCGGCGACGACGCGCTGTTGAGCGGCGCGATCGGCCACCGCGTCGCACAGCGTCGCGCGCTGCGCGTCGACTTCCGCGGCCGCGCGCCGCGCCTCCTGCAGCACGCGCGGCTCGTGGTCCTCTTCGGGCGTGAGCATCAGCCGGCGGCGACGCAGCGCCCGACCGATGCGGGCCCGGCTGGTCAGCACCGACAGCGGAATCGCCGACAGCAGCCCGACGAGGATCGGCGAGAGCCACCACGGAAACGCCGAGCTCGTGACGACGATGGCCGTGATCCAGACGATCGCGAGGACCGTGTGCACGCCATGCCGCGCCGCCGCTTCGCGCCAGGAGGTCGACGCATCGTCGCGCGGCGGCGACTTCCAGTCGAGGCGCCAGCCGGTCAGCGCCGCCAGCACGAACTGGGTGTGGAAGAGCATCCGCACCGGCGCCAGCAGCAGCGAATGCACGAACTCCATCAACGCGCTGGCGAGCAGCCGCGCCGCGCCGCCGAAGCGGCGTGCCTCGCCTCGCGCGATGAGCGAAACGAGCGCGAGCACCTTGGGCGCGAGCAGGAGCACGGCCGTGAGGCCGAACAGCGTGAGCATCAGCCGCACGTTGGCCGTGGGCCAGACCGGGAACAGCTGATAGGGCTCGGGGAAGTAGCTCGGGTCGCTGCCCGCCGTCTGCGCGAAGAGAAGCGTCGACAGCAGCAGGAACGCGAGCCAGAGCGGCGACGACGCATAGGCGAGGACGCCGGTCAGGAAGGCCGTGCGGTGCACGGTGTGCAGCCGCGGCTCGAACATGAGCCGGGAGTTCTGCAGGTT
>JBBRFW010000047.1:0-27752 GCA_038241255.1 Burkholderiales bacterium
GTCGACGAGCTTGTGGCGCGGCCAGATGCCGACCACGCCGCCCCAGGTCCGCATGCCGACGAGCGGGCCGATCTTCATGAGCTTGACGTTGTGCGAGAAGATGTCGCCGTCGGAGCCGGCGTGCTCGTTGGTGAGCGTGACCACCGGGCCCGCGACCGCTTCCACCGGATAGGTGCTGATGTTCATCCAGCGCGAATGCACGAATGCGATGCGCCGGCGCGCGACCTTCTCGAGCAGCAGCTGCGAGACGTGGCCGCCGCGGTTGTAGCGGACGTCGACGATCAGCGCGTCGCGCTCGCACTCGCTGCCGAAGTAGCGGTGGAACTCGGCGAAGCCGGCCGCCTGCATGTCGGGGACGTGGAAGTAGCCGACGCGCCGGCCCGAGCGCTCGTGCACCCAGGCGCGGTTCTTCTCGACCCAGCTGCGGTAGTGGACCGGCACGTCGTCGGCGAGCGCGGTGACGACGACCTCGCGACGCCGCGCCGCGCCGCTCGCGTCCGCGCTCGCGAGCGCGAGCTGCACCTTCTGCCCGGCACGGTGGACGAGCAGCGCTTCCGGCGGCAGCTCGCGGGCCAGTGGGTGGCCGTCGACGGCGACGATCCGCTCGCCGACCTTTGCCTCGACGCCGATCGCGTTGAGCGGCGAATCTGAGTTTGCGTCCCACGCGTCGCCGCGCGCGATCGAGATGATCTCGTAACCGCCCGCGGCTTCGTCCCAGCGCGTCGCGCAGGCGAGGTGGCCGAGCGCTAGGGCGGGCGGCTTGCGATGGTCGCCGCCCATCTCGTAGGCGTGCGAGGTGCCGAGCTCGCCCTGCATCTCCCAGACGAGGTCGGAGAAGTCGGCGCGCGTCGCGACACGGTCGAGAAGCGGCGCGTAGAGGCGCCACACCGCCTCCCAGTCGACGCCGGAAAGGTCGGCCGACCAGAACTGGTCGCGCTGCAGGCGCCAGACCTCGCGCAGCATCTGCGGCCACTCCCGCTCCGGCTCGATCGAGACGCGGACGCGATCGAGGTCGATGCGGCCGTTCCTGCGCGACGGCGGCCCGTCGGCGTCGGCAGGATCTGGCTCCGCCTCGGCCTTGGCGTCGGCGGCGATCGCGCGCAGCTGCTTGCCGTCGCGGTAGACCAACGAGACGGCGTCGGCGGCGATCGCGAAGTCGTCGATCTTCTCGGCGAGCGTCTCGGTGCATCCGGTCGCGAAATCAAATCGCTCGAGCTTGCCCGCCGCTTCCTTGTGGCCGCCGCGACCGTGCGCGCCGACAATGTTCTGCGCGTTCCACACCACCTTCGCGCCGGCGACGCCGGCGATCCGCCCATAGCGGCCCTCGGCGACCGGGAAGGCGGCGACGCGGCGCGCGATGCCGTCGATGTCGATGCGGACCGGTTCGGGCGGCGCGCCGGCCTTCTTGCTCTTCGCTGCCGCGTCCGTCGCCGCCTCCTTGCCCTTCGCGTCGGCGCCGACGCGGCGCGGCTCGGGATCGAACGGCGGCCGCCCGCCCGCCTGCAGCGCGATCAGGTAAGGGCGCGCGCCGCGCGGAAAGCTGAGGTCGAAGCGGACGTTGTCGTAGACCGGATCGAAGGTGCGCACCGACACGAAATAGAGATAGCGCCCGTCCGGATCGAACGCCGGCGAGGAGTCGCGGAACTCGGAGTCGGTGAGCCAGATGCTCGCTCCGGTCTGCAGCGAGAAAAGCTTGAGGGCGACGTGGCGCGTGTCGGCGGCGAAGGTGTAGGCGAGCCACGCCCCGTCGGGCGACCAGGCGAGGTCGTCGCTGCGCCCGTGCGCGCTCGTGTCGACGAGGGAGGACGTGCCGCTCTCGACGTCGCCAATCCAGACCTCGTTGCGGTGGTTGGCGAACGCGACCCGGGCGCCGACCGGCGCCGCGACCAGCGCCGTCACATGGCCGGTGTCCCACGGCAGCGCTCGCGTGCCGCCTGCAGCGAAGGCGACGAGGCGCTCCTCGCCCGAGGCGTCGCTGGCGGCGACCAGCGTCGTGCCGTCGGCGAGCCACTGGCCGCGGCGCAGGCGCGCGGCCGGCGCGGCGTCGCCCGCCGCGTCGGCGGCCACGGCGCCAGTGTCGTCGACGCGGCGCGTCGCCGCGCCTTCCCAGAGCGGCATTGCGAACAGCTGGCCGCGCGCGATCAGCGCGATCGAATGCCCGTCGGGATGCGGCCGGAACGACTCGAGGTGCTCGGCGGTGGCGACGAAGCGGCGCGCCGCCTGCGTGCGGTGCGCAGGCGTCTCGATCGCGAGCTCCCTCATCGTCTCGCTCGCCGGGTCGAACAGCCAAAGGCGCGCGCCGCAGGCGTAGACGATGCGCTTGCCGTCGCTTTGCGCCTGGCGCGCGTAGTAGGTGTCGTGGTCGGTGTGGCGGCGCACGTCGCTGCCGTCGGCGCGGCACGAGTAGAGGTTGCCGATGCCCTCGCCGTCGCCGAGGAACCAGAGCTGCTCGCGGATCCACATCGGCGCGGTGACGTTGCCGGCGAGCTTGCTCAGCCGTGTGAACGTGCCGCTGCCTTCGCCGTCGACCCAGATCGCGCCGGCGCGGCCGCCGCGGTAGCGCTTCCAGCGCGCCGGGTCCTCGGTGTTGCGGCCGATCGCGACGCGGCCTCCTGAGCCGAACGCGATGTGGTTGACCTGGCCGAGGCGGATCGGGCGCGACGGCCCGCCGCCGGGCGCGACAGCGAACGCCTGGTGGTTGCGGAAGAACGGCTGGCCCTGGGTCGTCACGTAGACGATCTCGCCCGCCGGCGTCCAGCCGCGCACGAGCGGGTCGGTGCCGAGCCAGGTCAGACGTCGCGCCTGGCCGCCGTCGGCGGGCATGACGTGGACCTCGGCGTGGTGCTCGTCGCGGCCGACGAACGCGAGCCAGCGCCCATCGGGCGAGAAGCACGGCGTCGACGGCTCGGAGAGTCCGGCGGTGAGCCGGCGCGCGGTGCCGCCCGCCGCCGCGACCGTCCAAAGGTCGTCGTCGGCGACGAAGGCGATGCGATCGCCGTGCAGCGTGGGGTGGCGCAGGTAGCCGAGGCCCGCGGCGGGCGCGGGTAGCGGAGGGGAAGAGGTCTCGTTCACGGCGCGTCCTCGGGGTCAGGGCGCCGGCTCGATGCCGGCGCGGGCGAACAGCGAGCGCGCCGGCGCCGCCTGCAGCGAGCGCATCAGCGCCGCCACCGCGTTGACGCGCGCCGGCTCGGGAGTTGCACCCGGCCAGGGCAGGGCGACGTACGTGGTGTAGTTCTGCAAGGCAGGCGGCAACGGCCCGAGCAGGCGCAGGCCCTGGTCGGCGAAGAGGGCGATCTCGGTCAGCGCGCCGAGGCCGATCTCGCGCGGCGCCGTGCCGGCGAGCAGGCGCCGCATCACCGAGGCGCCGTCGGCGAGTCGCTCCGATTTCGCGCGCACGATGTCGGCGACGCCGAGGCGTTGCAGCATCGTCTCGACGTAGATGCCGGTGGACGCGCGGTTGTAGACGACGGCGTCAGCGCCGATCAACGCGGCGCGCAACGCCTCCGGGTCGGCCACATCGGGCACGTCGGCACCGGCACGCACCGCAATACCCACGCCGACGCGTCCGATCGGCGCGCGCGGCCCGGGGGCGGCAGCGCCAGTCGCGGCGAGCTCGTCGACGACGCCTTGCGGCACGACCACGACGTCGGCCATCGGCGGCGCGCGCAGCGCCGCGCGCAAGGCCGGCGCTGCCGCGAAGTCGATCCTCACCGCGTGGCCACTCTCGCGCTCGAACGCGGCGAGCGCCGGGCCCATGCCCGGCTCGACCGCACCGGCCGAGAGGACGCGTAGCTCGAGCGCGTGCAGCGACGGCACGACGAGGGCGAGGAGCAACGCCGCGAGCGCGCGTGCGCCGCGCCCGGTGCAGCCAAAGCGGGCGGCGCTTTCCATGGGCTCCGCCTCAATCACGCCTGCGCGCCAGGCGCGCGCGCAGCTCTGCCTTGGCCTCC
Source organism: Burkholderiales bacterium (assembly GCA_038241255.1). Lineage (GTDB taxonomy): Bacteria > Pseudomonadota > Gammaproteobacteria > Burkholderiales > Burkholderiaceae_C > Schlegelella_A. The sequence goes on from JBBRFW010000047.1 coordinate 3,951, forward strand.
GGCCACTCGGCGACGGTCATGCTGTACATCACCGTGTCGCGGATCGTGCCGTCGCGGCGCACGGCGTGATGGCGCAGCACGCCGTCCTTACTCGCGCCGAGCCGCTCGATCGCGCGCTGGCTTGCGAAGTTGAAGTTGTCGGTGCGCCAACCGACCAGCTTCGCGCCGAGCATCTCGAAGGCGTGCGTCATCAGAAGCAGCTTCACGCTCGCATTGACGTGAGTCCGCTGGCGGCTCTTCCCGTACCACGTGTAGCCGATCTCGAGACGGTCGACGGCCGGAACGACGTCGTGATAGCTCGACGAACCGATCACATCGCCGCTCCCCGCATCGAGCACGGCGAAGGCGAGGCGGTGGCCCTCGGCGAAGCCCTGCAGCGCGCGCTCGATGTAGCCGCGCGTGTCGTCGGGCTCGGGGACGCTGGTGACGCGGATCGTCCAGAGCTCGCCGTCGGCGGCGGCGAGCTTCAGGCCTTCGACGTGCTCCAGACCCAGGGGCACGAGGCGAACGCGTTCGTCGGCCAGGGTGACGGGGGCGACGGTCAGCATCGGCTGCGCGAGCGGGGCGCCGCGCCGCTCAGCGGTTGTGGCGCTGCATGAAGACGAGCTTCTCGAACAGCGACACGTCCTGCTCGTTCTTGAGCAGCGCGCCGACGAGCGGCGGCACCGCCACCTTCTCGTCCTTGCTCTGCAGCGCCTCGAGCGGGATGTCCTCGGCGACGAGGAGCTTCAGCCAGTCGAGCAGCTCCGACGTGCTCGGCTTCTTTTTGAGGCCCGGCAGGTTCCTGACGTCGTAGAAGTTCTTCAACGCTGCGCTCAGGAGCTCCTTCTTCAGATTTGGAAAGTGCACGCCGACGATCTGCCTCATCGTCTCCGCATCGGGGAACTTGATGTAGTGGAAGAAACAGCGGCGCAGGAACGCGTCGGGCAACTCCTTCTCGTTGTTCGAGGTGATGAAGACGAGCGGCCGGTGCTTGGCCTTGACGAGCTGCCGCGTCTCGTAGACGTAGAACTCCATCCGGTCGATCTCGCGCAGCAGGTCGTTCGGGAACTCGATGTCGGCCTTGTCGATCTCGTCGATCAGCAGCACCACCGGCTCGTCGGCCGTGAACGCCTGCCAGAGGATGCCGCGGACGATGTAGTTCTCGATGCGCTTGACGCGCTCGCCGCTGTCGCTGCCCTCGACGCCGGCGAGCTGGCTGTCGCGCAGGCGGCTGACCGCGTCGTACTCATAGAGGCCCTGCTGCGCCTTGGTGGTCGACTTGATGTGCCACTGCATCAGCGGCATGCCGAGCGCGGTAGCGACTTCCTCGGCGAGCATCGTCTTGCCGGTGCCCGGCTCGCCCTTGACCAGGAGGGGGCGCTTGAGCGTCGCCGCCGCGTTCACCGCCAGCATCAGGTCGGGCGTGGCGACGTAGGTTTCCGAGCCTTTGAACTTCATGGAGCGCGCTCTGCACAGGGTCGATTCAGTATAAGGGCGCCCCTATAATTCTCGGTTTGCATGCACCTCCTCACCTCGCCATTTCCACCATGAAGAAGCCGCTGGTCCTGTCGCTCGCCAACGTTCTCGTGGCCCTCTCGCTGGGCCTTTGCGTTGCCGCCCGCGCACAGGAGGCCAAGCCCGGTGACGTCGCGGCCGGCGAGAAGAAGGCGTCGATGTGCAACGGCTGTCACAGCATCCCCGGCTACCAGGCGAGCTTCCCCGAGGTCTACAAGGTGCCGAAGATCGCCGGCCAGGGCAGCCACTACATCGTCAGCGCACTGACCGCGTACCGCAAGGGCGAGCGCAAGCACCCCAGCATGCGCGCCATCGCCGGCAGCCTCTCCGACCAAGACATGGCCGACCTCGCCGCGTACTACGAGCAGCTCGGCCGGGGCCGCGGCGGCGATTCGTCGACCACCCAGTCCGCCGATACGGCGCAGGGCACGCAGGCGGCGCTCGGCCCGCAGCCGCCGGCCGACGTCGCCAAGCTTCTCGCGCAGGCGAACTGCGCTTCATGCCACGGCGCCAACTTCTCGCGGCCGATCGACCCGTCGTACCCGAAGCTCGCGGGCCAGCATCCCGACTACCTTTACGTCGCGCTGAAGTCGTACCAGACCGACCACAACCCGCTGGTGGGGCGAAGCAACGCGATCATGATGGGCATGGCGCGGCCGTTCACGCACCCCGAGATCAAGGCGATCGCCACCTACCTCGGCTCTCTTCCGAGCGAGCTGAAGACCGTTCCGCAAAGCCGTTTCCGCTGAGCGCCGCGGGATGAAGTGTCCGCTGTCGCTCGCGCTCGCGGCGGCGCTGCTCCTCGCCGCTGCCGGGGCCGACGCGCAGACCCTGCGCTGGGCCAGCCAGGGCGATCCGCAGACGATGGACCCGCACTCGCAGAACGAGTCCATGACGAACATGATGAACGGCCAGGTCTACGAGCGGCTCACGACGCGCGACCGGCAGCTCAGGATCGTTCCTTCGCTCGCGACCGAGTGGCAGCAGGTCAGCCCGCTGGCCTGGCGCTTCCAGCTGCGTCCGAATGTGAGGTTCCACGACGGCTCGCCGCTCACGGCCGACGATGTCGTCTACTCGATCGTTCGCGGCCAGCAGCAGACTCCCAGATCAACAACTACGCGCTCGCGGTCGGCACGCCGAGGAAGGTCGACGACCTCACCGTCGAATTCACGCTGAAGGAGGTTAACCCGATCTTTCTCGAGCACCTCGATGGGCTCTGGATCATGAGCAAGTCGTGGAGCGAGAAGCACAACGTCACGCGGCCGCTCGACTTCAAGAACAATGAAGAGAGCTTCGCCGCGCTCAACGCCAACGGCACCGGCCCGTACATGCTGGTGAGCCGCGCGCCCGGCACTAAGACGGTTTACAAGCGCAACACCGGCTACTGGGGCAAGATCGAAGGCAACGTGCAGGAGATCGTCTTCACGCCGATCGGCAACGACGCGACACGGCTGGCGGCGATCGTCTCCGGCGAAGTCGACTTCGTGCTCGATCCGGCCCCCCGCGACGTCGCGAGGCTGCGCGGCACCGCCGGCGTCAAGGTGGTCGACGGTCCCGAGAACCGCATCCTCTTCATCGGCATGGACCAGGGCCGGGACGAATTGCTCTACAGCAGCGTCAAGGGAAAGAACCCCTTCAAGGACGTCCGCGTCAGGGAGGCGCTCTACCAGGCAATCGACATCGAGGCGCTGAAGAACAAGCTCATGAACGGCCAGAGCTTTCCGACCGGCGCGATGACCCCGTCGCCGCTCGGCAGCTACAACGATGCCGAGATCGAGAAGCGCTTTCCGTACGACCTCGCCGCTGCGCGCAAGGGCCTCGTCGACGCCGGCTATCCCGAGGGCTTCGAGGTCCAGCTCAATTGCCCCAACAACCGCTACGTCAACGACGCGCAGATCTGCATCGCGCTGGCGAGTATGTGGGCGCAGATCAAGGTCAGGGTCAAGGTCGCCGCCGAGCCCCGCGCCACCTACTTTCCGCGTCTGGAGAAGTACGATTTCAGCATGTACATGCTCGGCTGGGGCGGCTCGGTCACCGACGCCGAGACGACGCTGACGCCGGTGATGCGTAACAACCTTGGCGACAAGGGAATCGGCTTCTACAACTACGGCCACTCGAGGAACGACAAGGTCGACGCGCTCGCGGCGCAGCAGAGCCACGAAGCGGACGCGAGGAAGCGCGAGGAGCTCGTCAAGGCGGCACTGCGCGAGTGGAAGGAGCAGTTCCTGACGCTGCCGCTGCACCGCCAGGTGATCCCCTGGGCGGCGCGCTCGAACGTCGGTGTCGTGCACCGCCCCGACAACTGGTTCGAGGTCTCCTGGGTGACGATCGGCAAGTGACATCGTGCGCCGCGCGCGCCATGTCATCCGGACCGCAGCGAAGGATCTCCCACCCGAAGCTCCGCCATCGCGGCGACGAATTTCGCGCCGATGGCGTGGGCGGCGCCGTGCACGCCGTCGCGTATCACCCAGCGACCCGCGACCATCACGTCGCGCCACGGCGCTGTCGGGCTGCTGAAGACGAGCGCATCGAGCGTGCGATCGGTCGCGACGCCGAGCAGCGCGTCGGCCCGCGGATCGATCACGATCGCGTCGGCACGGGCGCCGGCGACGAGCCCCCACGCCGCCTGCCCGGCCGCGCCCGCCGCGCCAGCGAGCGTGCGCGCGACGAGCCGCTCGGCGCTCGACGCGACACCGATTCCGGGTGCCGCTGCCACGTTGCGCTCGCGCCGCACCAGCCTCTGGCCGTACTCCAGCAGGCGCAGCTCCTCGCACCAGTCGCGTGTCGCCTGGCTGTCGGAGCCGATCGTGATCGGCACGCCGGCGTCGAGCCAAGCCGGCAGGTCGCACAGGCCATCGCCGAGATTCGCCTCGGTGCTCGGGCACAGCACGACACCGGCGCCGCTTGCCGCGACGGCGGCAATCTCCTGCGCTGTCGCGTGCGTCGCGTGGACGAGCTGCCAGCGCGCGTCGAGCACGCCTTCGCGCACGAGCCACTCGATCGGTCGGGCGCCGGTCGCGCCGATGCAGTCGTCGACTTCGGCGGTCTGCTCGGCGACGTGGATGTGGATCGGTCCGGAGTCGCCCTCGGCCAGCGTTCTCAGCGCCGCGATCGACGCCGCGCTCGCGCCGCGTAGCGAGTGAATGGCCAGGCCGGCGTCGACGAGCGGCTGACCGGCGGCCCGGATGCGACGCGCCGCATCGACCGTCTCTTCGGGCGACGCGCGAAAGCGCCGCTGGTCGTCGCTCAGTCCCGCTGCCGCGAAGCCGGCGCGCTGGTACAGCACCGGCAGGATCGTCAGGCCGATACCGGCCTCAGCGGCGGCATCGGCGAGCGCCCACGACATTGCGAGCGGGTCGGCGTGGTCGCTGCCGTCGCGTTCGCGGCGCAGGTAGTGGAACTCGCACACGTGCGTGTAGCCGCCGCGCAGCAGCTCGACATAGAGCTGCGCCGCGACCGCGCCCAGCTGCTCGGGGCCGATGCGCAGCGCCACCGCGTACATGCGCTCGCGCCAGGACCAGAAGTCGTCGCTCGCTGCCTCGCGCCGCTCGGCCGCGCCAGCGAAGGCGCGCTGGAAGGCATGGCTGTGCGCGTCGACGATACCCGGCAGGAGCGGCCCGCCGAGAACGCGCGCGCGTTCGGGCGCGACCGCGACGCCCGTCGTGACCTCGGCCCAGCGGCCATCGCCGCCGGCGCGAAGCAGCACGTGCTTGCGCCAGCCTTCGGGCAGCCAGGCGAGCGGTGCCCAGAGGAGGGCGGACGCGGCGTCAGGCTGCATGGGGTCGCCAGGCGAGCGTCGTCTGCAGGAGCGCCCGCAGCAGGGGCTGCAGGCGCGCCATGCGCGCCGGGTCGGGCGGCGCCGCCGGCAGCGCTGCGCGCGTCTCGTCCATATACGTCGAGAACGCCATCTCGAGCTGGACTGCGTGCACGCACTCGTGCGGGCGGCCATAGTGGCGCGTGATGTAGCCGCCCTTGAAGCGGCCATCGACGACGTGGCTGAAGTCGGCTTGCGCCGCGAGCGCGGCGCCGAGTGCCGCCCGCAGGGCGGGCGCGCAGCTCGCCGCGCATGCGGTGCCGAGGTTGAGGTCGGGCAGGCGCCCTTCGAACAGCCACGGCAGCTCGCCCTGGATGCTGTGTCCGTCCCACAGCACCGCATGGCCGTGCGCGGCGACGACGCGGGCGATCTCGCCGGCGAGCGCCTCGTGGTACGGGCGCCAGTGCGTCTCGCGGCGGCGCGCGATCTCTGGTGCATCGGGAACGCGGCCCTCACGATAGAGCGGATCGCCGCTGAAGAAGCGCGTCGGCACGAGCTCCGTGTTGTTCGCGCCGGGATACATCGGCGCGTTCTCCGGCGGCCGGTTGAGGTCGATCATGTAGCGTGAGAATCGCGGCACGAGCATGCTCGCGCCGAGGCTGCGAGCAAAGCCGTAGACCTCGGCCAGATGCCAGTCGGTGTCCTCGAGCGCGAGGCCCCGCGGCACGAGGTCCGAAGCGATGTCGGCGGGGATTTCGGTGCCAACGTGCGGCAGGCTGAGGAGCAAGGGCGAGCTGCCGCGCTCGAGCGTGAAGATGGCGTCGCTCATCCGCTGCGCTCGACACCGCCGAAGACGACGCGCGCGCAGGCATTGCCGCCGAACCAATAGGCGAGCTGGTTCGGATGGGCCACGTTCCAGACCGCGAAGTCGGCGCGCCGGCCGGCGACGAGCGCGCCGCGATCGCCGAGGCCGAGCGCGCGCGCCGCGTTCACCGTCATGCCGCGCAGCGCCTCTTCAGGCGTGAGGCGAAACAGCGTGCAGGCCATGCTCAGCATCAGCAACGGCGAGAGCGTCGGCGACGAGCCCGGGTTGTGATCGGTGGCGATGGCGATCGGCACGCCGGCCGCACGCAAGGCGGCGACCGGCGGTAGCCGGGTCTCGCGCAGAAAATAGAACGCACCGGGCAGCAGGACGGCGACGCAGCCGGCCGCGGCCATCGCCGCGATGCCGTCGGCGCCGGCGTACTCGAGGTGATCGCACGAGAGCGCGCGGTATTCGGCGGCGATGACGGCGCCGTGCTGGTCGCTCAGCTGCTCGGCGTGCAGCTTGACCGGCAGCCCGAGCGCGCGGGCTGCATCGAAGACGCGCCGGGTCTGCTCGGCGCTGAAGCCGATGCGGTCGCAGAAGCCGTCGACAGCGTCGACGAGGCCCTCCTTCTGCAGCGCGGGGAGCCAGGCGCACACCGCATCGATGTATTCGTCGGCGCGGCCGGCGTATTCGGGCGGCAGCGCGTGCGCCGAGAGGCACGTCGTCCGCACGTCGAGCGTCAGCTCGCGGCCGAGCCGGCGCGCGACGCGCAGGCAGCGCGCCTCGTGTTCGGCCGAGAGTCCGTAGCCCGACTTGACCTCGAGCGTCGTCACGCCCTCGTTCATCAGCGCGAGGGCGCGTTCGCGCGCGAGATCGAACAGCGCCTCGTCGCTCGCCGCGCGCGTCGCCGCGACGGTCGAGCGGATGCCGCCGCCAGCGCGGGCGATGTCCTCGTAGCTCGCGCCTTCGAGCCGCTGCTCGAATTCGCCTGCGCGCTGGCCTGCGTAGACGAGGTGCGTGTGGCAGTCGACGAGGCCGGGCGTGACGAGCGCGCCGCCGAGGTCGACCTGCGCGTCGAAGCGCGTCGCAGTCGGCAGTTCGGCCTCGGCGCCGGCCCAGGCGATGGTCGCGCCGTCGACGAGCAGCGCGCCGCGCTCGACCAGGCCCCAGCCTTGCGCCGCGGCGAGGGTAACGAGGTGCGCGTTGCGCCAGAGCGTCGTCGTCACGCTGCGGCGGCCCTGATGCCGGCGCTGAGCCACCAGCCCTCGCCGTCGAAGGCGAGCGATTGCGGCGCCTGCGCCCACCACCGCAGCGCGTGCGCCGGCATCGGCTCGTGCTCGTCGGGCGAGGTCGCGTCGCAGCGACCGGCGCGGATGGCATAGAGGCCGCATTCGCGCGCTTCGGGTCGCCACGCCTCGGACGCCATGACGCGGCGCATCGCCCCCGGCACGCCGTTGACCATCAGATTGAGGTCGCGTGTCGGGCCTTCGATCAACCGGCAGCGCACCGCAACGTCGCCGCGGAACGAGAGCGCGTCGTCGGCCGCTTCGAGGCGATGCTCGGCGCCGCCGAACGTCAGCACCACGCCGGCGCCGTCGAGCACGGCGAACCAGCGCTCGACGCCGGGAAAGCGCGAGAACGGGCCGTTGCTCGCGACCTCGGCCACGCTGACGCGGACCTGCCAGGCGTCGCCGGGCGGCCGCACGAGGAGGGCGCGCGTCACGCCGCCGCCGTTGCGCCACGGCTGGGGGGCGATGTCGGCGGTGCGGACGGTCGAGCTCGCGAGCATGTCGTCTTATACAGCCGGCTCCCTGGGGCGATGGCGCCGCCGGCCCGTCGAGGGCCTAAAGTCCGTGCACCGACTTCGTCGCCGGAGCCCGCCATGCCCGACCTTTCGACCTCGCCTGCCGTCGTCGGCCCGCATCCCGTGCGCGCGCCGCGCGGCCCCTCGATCACCTGCCGCAACTGGCTCATCGAAGCGGCGTATCGGATGATCCAGAACAACCTCGACCCGGAGGTGGCCGAGAACCCCGATGCGCTCGTCGTCTACGGGGGCATCGGCAAGGCGGCGCGCGACTGGCCGAGCTTCGAAGCGATCCTGAAGGCGCTGCGCGCGCTAGGCGAGGACGAGACGCTGCTCGTGCAGTCGGGCAAGCCCGTGGGCGTCTTCCGCACGACGATCGATTCGCCGCGGGTCCTCATCGCCAACTCGAACCTGGTGCCGAAGTGGGCGACGTGGGAGCACTTCCACGAGCTCGACCGCAAGGGCCTGATGATGTACGGGCAGATGACAGCGGGCTCGTGGATCTACATCGGCAGCCAGGGCATCGTGCAAGGCACCTACGAGACCTTCGTCGAGGCCGGCCGCCAGCACTACGGGGGAGATCTCTCGGGGCGCTGGATCCTCACCGCTGGCCTCGGTGGCATGGGCGGCGCGCAGCCGCTCGCGGCGACGTTCGCGGGCGCGTCGTCGCTCACCGTCGAGTGCCAGCAGTCGCGCATCGACTTTCGCCTGCGCTCCAGATACCTCGACGAGCAGGCGCGCGATCCCGACGATGCGCTCGCGCGCATCGAGAGCCACACGAAGGCCGGGCGGGCGGTCTCGGTCGGCCTGCTCGGCAACGCCGCCGAGCTGCTGCCGGCGCTTCTGAAGCGGTCCCAGGCGGGCGGGCTTCGCCCCGACCTCGTCACCGACCAGACCTCGGCGCACGACCTCGTCAACGGCTACCTGCCCGCGGGCTGGACGGTTGCGCAGTGGAAGGCGGCGCAGGCCGAGCCCGCCGGGCACGCGGCGCTGCGCGACGCCGCGGCGAAGAGCTGTGCGACACACGTCCGGGCGATGCTCGGCTTCCAAAAGCTCGGCATCCCGGTCGTCGACTATGGCAACAATATCCGCCAGGTCGCGTTCGACGAAGGCGTGCAGGACGCGTTCGCCTTTCCCGGCTTCGTGCCCGCCTACATCCGGCCGCTCTTCTGCCGCGGCAAGGGGCCGTTCCGTTGGGTGGCGCTCTCGGGCGACCCGGAGGACATCAGGAAGACCGACGCGAAGATGAAGGCACTGTTCCCGGACGACGCCGGCCTGCACCGCTGGCTCGACATGGCCGGCGAGCGGATCGCCTTCCAGGGCCTGCCGGCGCGGATCTGCTGGATCGGCCTCGGCGAGCGCGATCGTGCCGGCCTGGCCTTCAACGCGATGGTGAAGTCGGGCGAGCTGAAGGCGCCGATCGTCATCGGCCGCGACCACCTCGATGCCGGCTCGGTGGCGAGCCCGAACCGCGAGACCGAAGCGATGCGGGACGGCAGCGACGCGGTCTCCGACTGGCCGATGCTGAACGCGCTCCTCAACGCCGCGGCCGGCGCGACGTGGGTGTCGCTGCACCACGGCGGCGGCGTCGGCATGGGCTACTCGCAGCATGCCGGCGTCGTCATCGTCTGCGACGGCAGCGATGCGGCAGCCAAGCGCATCGAGCGCGTGCTGTGGAACGACCCCGCGACCGGCGTCATGCGGCACGCCGATGCAGGCTACGAGATCGCGAAGGCGTGCGCGCGCGAGCAGGGGCTCAACCTGCCGATGCTCTGATGGGTCTCGTCATCGGCGCGCTCTCGCTCGACGATCTGCAGCGCCTCCACGCCGGCGGCACGGCGCTGCGCATCGACGCCGTGGCGCGCGACCGCATCCGCGCCAGCGCCGCCGTCGTCCAGCGCGCCGCTGCCGGCGATGCGCCGGTGTACGGCGTCAACACCGGCTTCGGCAAGCTCGCCGGCACGCGCATCGACGCCGCCGACCTCGCCCAGCTGCAGCTCAACCTGATCCGCTCGCACAGCGTCGGCGTCGGCGACGCGCTCGCCGCGCCGGTCGTGCAGCTGATCCTCGGCCTCAAGGCGGCGAGCCTCGCCCGCGGTCACTCGGGTGTGCGCGGGGCGGTCGTCGATGCGCTCCTCGCCGTCCACAACGCCGGCCTCGTGCCCTTTATTCCTTCGCAGGGATCGGTCGGCGCCTCGGGCGACCTCGCGCCGCTCGCGCACCTGACGCTGGCGCTCATCGGCGAAGGTGAGTTCCTCGTCGGCGGCGTGCGCCGTCAAGCCGCCGAGATGCTGCGCACGGCCGGCATCGCGCCGCTCGCGCTGCAAGCGAAGGAAGGCCTCGCGCTCATCAACGGCACGCAGGTCTCGACAGCGCTGGCGCTGCATGCCCTCTTCACCTTCGAGCCGGTGCTCGAGGCGGCGCTCGTCGTCGGCGCGCTCACCGTCGACGCCGCGCGCGGCAGCGACGGTCCGTTCGATCCGCGCATCCACGCGCTGCGCGGCCAGCCGGGACAGATCGACGTCGCCCGCTACTACCGCGCGCTGCTCGCCGGCAGCGAGATCCGCCGCTCGCACCTGCAGGGCGACGACCGCGTCCAAGACCCGTACAGCCTGCGCTGCCAGCCGCAGGTGGTGGGCGCCTGCCTCGACCAGCTGCGCCATGCCGCGCTGGTGCTGGTGCGCGAGGCGAATGCGGTCACCGACAACCCGCTGGTCTTCGCGGACGAGGGCGGCGAAGAAGGATCGATCGTGTCGGGCGGGAATTTCCACGCCGAGCCGGTCGCGCTCGCGGCCGACGCGATGGCCGTGGCGATTGCCGAGGTCGGCGCGATTGCCGAGCGGCGCATCGCGATGCTCATCGACGCCGGCGTGTCGCGCCTGCCGCCTTTTCTTTCCGCCGAGCCGGGCCTCAACAGCGGCTTCATGATCGCCCACGTGACGGCCGCGTCTCTGGCGAGCGAGAACAAGTCGCTCGCCCACCCGGCCAGCGTCGACAGCCTGCCCACAAGCGCGAACCAGGAAGACCACGTCTCGATGGCGACCTTCGCTGCGCGCCGGCTCCAGCCGATGATCGCCAACACCGCGCACATTCTCGCCATCGAGCTGCTCGCCGCGGCCCAGGGCATCGAGTTCCTGCGCCCGCTCGCCAGCTCGCCGCCGCTTGAGGCCGCGCACGCGCTGCTGCGCCAGCAGTGCGAGGCGATGCCGACCGACCGCTCCCTCGCGCCCGACATCGATCGCGCCGCCGCCCTCGTCCGCGACGGCTCGCTGGCGCGGCTCCTGCGCACGGTGCCCGGGCTGCCGGCGCTCTGGCATCCGGCGTGACGCGCGGCACGGTCGCGGCGTCGCCGGAGCCCGCGAATCGGGGGGGTTGCGGGAGCCGGGGATGAGATAAAAACCGGGTTCGCGGCTCGACCGTTCCGCCACCGAGCATCTCCGGCGCGGACCTTCGGCGGGCCCTTGGGAGAAGCGGTGCGTTCCAAGCTCGACGAGCCCATCGAGATCGCGCGGCAGGCGGCCGCCGAGCCGACTCGCGCGTTTGCCGCTGCGTCGAAGTCCCCGGTCGACCTGCGCGCGCCGCGCGCCGACGCCACCTGGCAGGCGTCGTCTTTCGACCTGGCGCAAGGCCTCGAAGTCAAGGTGATGGAGTCGAAGCTGTCGCGCGAAACGCTCGACCAGCTGTTCCGCTCCTGATCTCGGGCCCGGCCCGCGCATCCGCCGGCCGCCGAGCTGGCATCGCCCTCGCATCGCGCTGCCTGTGCCGCCCCGGGGCGGTGACTCTCGTTCGCGGAGCTTCTTCGCGCTGCGGCTAAAGTGCACTGCGACGCCCACGACTTTCTCTCTCCCGAAAGGACACCATGAACAAGACTCTGATCGTTCTCGCCGTCGCCGCGCTCGCCGCCGCCACTGCAGCGCAAGCCCAGGAAACTAAAGTTGCGATCGCCATCTCGGGCTGGACCGGCTTCGCGCCGCTCACGCTCGCCAAGGAGGCAGGCCTGTTCAAGAAGCATGGCCTCGACGTGACGATCAAGAAGATCCCGCAGAAAGACCGCCACCTCGCGATCGCCTCGGGCGACGTGCAGTGCGCCGCGACCACCGTCGAGACATGGATCGGCTGGAACGCCGCCGGCGTGGCGACGACGCAGATCTTCCAGCTCGACAAGAGCTACGGCGCCGACGGCATGGTCGTCAAGCCGGGGGTCGCGAAGATCTCCGACCTCAAGGGCAAGACGGTCGCCGCCAGCCCGGCCGGCACGTCGCCGTACTTCGCGCTCGTATGGATGCTGAAGAAGAACGGCCTGTCGCCGAAGGACGTGAAGGTCGTCAACCTCGAGCCGCAACCGGCCGCCAACGCGATCATCGCCGGCACGGAAGGCATCGATGCCGCCATGACCTACGAGCCCTATCTCTCGGCGGTGCGCGCCAAGCCCGAGGCCGGCAAGATCATCGCCACCACCCTCGACTACCCGATGGTGATGGACACCTTCGGCTGCACGCCGAAATTCCTCGCCGAGAACCCGAAGGCCGCGAAGGCGCTCGCCGACGCCTACTTCGACGCCGTCGACATGATCAAGGCCGAGCCGAAGAAGAGCTTCGAGATCATGGGCGCCGACGTCAAGCAATCGGGCGAGGCGTTCGAGGGCAGCCAGAAGTATCTGCGCTGGCAGGACCGCGCCGCCAACCAGAAGTTCTTTTCCGGCGAGCACGCCGCGTTCAGCAAGGAAGCGGCCGACCTGCTGATGGAAGCCGGGATCATCAAGACGATGCCCGACATGACCAAGCTCGCCGATACGCAATTCATCAAGTGACCGAGTCTCGCTCGCGGAAATGAAGCCGCTGACGCCGGTGCCTGCCGGCGCGCGGCTCGCGCTCGGCATCGCCTTCTTCATCGTCTTCGTCGCCGGCTGGTCGCTGGCGACCTTCGGCGGCTTCGTCTCCAGGACCTTCCTCGCCGATCCGCTCTCGATGGTGCGCTCGGGCTGGGCGCTGCTCGCGACGCAGGGCTTCGGCTGGGACATCGGCTGGACGGTGTGGCGCGTCTTCGGCGGCTTCCTGATCGCCGCTGTGCTCGCGCTGCCGCTCGGCGTGGCGATGGGCACCTACAAGCCGGTCGAGGCATTCTTCGAGCCGTTCGTGAGCTTCGCGCGGTACCTGCCGGCGAGCGCCTTCATTCCGCTCCTTATCCTCTGGGCCGGCATCGGCGAGGCGCAGAAGCTCGCATTGATCTTCATCGGTAGCTTCTTCCAGCTCGTGCTGATGATCGCGGTCATCGTCGGCAACACGCGGCGCGACCTGGTCGAGGCCGCGTACACACTCGGCGTCGGCGACCGCGGTCTCATCCGCCGCGTGCTCCTTCCCGGCGCCGCGCCGGAGATCGCCGAGGTGCTGCGCATGGTGCTCGGCTGGGCCTGGACCTACGTGATCGTCGCCGAGCTGATCGGCGCTTCGAGCGGCATCGGCCACATGATCACCGACAGCCAGGCGCTGCTCGCCACCGACCAGATCATCTTCGGGATCATCGTCATCGGCGTCATCGGCCTGATCAGCGACGTGCTCTTCAAGTGGATGAACCGGCGCCTCTTCCCTTGGGCGCAGCTCCTGTGACGACGACGATCGCCGTCGGGGCGCATGCCGCCGCCTCGCCGCGCGACCCGCGCGCCGAGTACGATCGGCGCATCCACCGCGTCATCGCCCATATCGACGCGCACCTCGACGAGCCGCTTGATCTCGAGACGCTCGCGGCGGTGGCGAACTTCTCGGCCTTCCACTTCCATCGCGTGTTCCGCGCCTCCACCGGCGAGACGCTCGGCGAGTACCTGCGCCGCCGCCGCGTCGAGACCGGCGCGCTGCGCCTCCTGACGCAACCGAACTCGGCCGTGCTCGAGGTGGCACTCGCCGTGGGCTTTGGCTCGGGCGAGGCGTTCGCGCGCGCGTTCAAGGCACGCTTCGACGCCACGCCGAGCGCGTGGCGCGAATCGCGCGTGCAGCGCAATTCCGATCAGGCGGATCGCAGCCTCGATCAGGCAGCTGCGAGCGTCGGCTTCGACCATGGGTTCCCCGCAACCCCCTCGATCGAGGACACGACCATGACCGCTCCCGTCACGCTGATCGACATGCCGCCCACGCCCGTCGCCTACCACCGCCACACCGGCTCGTACGGCCAGGCCGTCGCGCGCTTCTGGATGGAGCGCGTGGCGCCGTGGATGGCCGAGAACGATCTATTCGGCCGCCAGCGCTTCGGCATCGCCCACGACGACGCGACGATCACGGAGCCGGCCAAGTGCCGCTACGACGCCGCCGTCGCGCTTGACCCCGAGGCGGTGGTCTCGGGGCGGCCCATGCGCGCCGTGCTGCCCGGCGGCCGCTACGCATGCAGGCGCTTCGAAGGCACCGTCGACGAGATCGATGCCGCGTGGCAGCGCCTGCTCGGCACCTGGCTGCCGACGAGCGGCTTGCAGGTCGATGCGCGGCCGCTGCTCGAGCACTATCCGCTCGAGTCGAAGTTCAATGCCGCGACCGGGGTCTTCGACTGCAACATCTGCATTCCGGTGAAGCCACTGTGAGGCGAGCCGGCGCCGGCACCCGATGACGTCGCTTGCCAGCACGGCAGCGCCGGCCCTGCTGCAGGTCCGCGGCCTGTCGCGCCGCTTCGGCGCGACGCAGGCGCTCGAGGCCACCGACCTGCAGGTGGCCGAGAACGATTTCGTCACCATCCTCGGCCCCTCGGGCTGCGGCAAGAGCACGCTGCTGCGCATCGTCGCGGGCCTCGATCGGCCGAGCGCCGGCGTGGTGCTGCTCGACGGGCGGCGCATCGAAGCGCCCGGAGCCGACCGCGGCATGGTGTTCCAGAGCTACACGCTCTTCCCGTGGCTGACGGTGCTCGACAACGTCTGCTTCGGCCTGCGCGAGCGCGGCCTCGCGCGCGCCGAGCAGCTCGAGATCGCGAACGGCTTCCTCTTCAAGGTGGGCCTCGTCGGCTTCGAGCGTCACTTCCCGAAGCAGCTCTCGGGCGGCATGCAGCAGCGCACCGCGATCGCCCGCGCGCTCGCCAACGGTCCGCGCATCCTGCTCATGGACGAGCCCTTTGGCGCGCTCGACCACCAGACCCGCGAGCTGATGCAAGAGCTGCTGCTCGGCATCTGGGAGCAGGAGCGGAAGACCGTGCTCTTCGTGACCCACGACATCGACGAGGCCGTCTTCATGGGCTCGCGCGTCGTCGTGATGAGCGCAAGACCGGGAAGGATCAAGCTCGATCGGGCGGTGTCGATCGCCCATCCCCGGCACTACTCGGTGAAGACGACGGCCGCGTTCAGCGAGCTGAAGGCGGAGCTGATGGAGCAGGTGAGGGTAGAAGTGAGGGCGGCGCAGGCGGATGCCGCAGCCTGATGGGCCTCTCGGAGTCAGGGCGTGATCGCCATCTTCAGCACGCCGTCGCGCTGGTGGCCGAAGAGATCAAGGTCGGCTTCGATGTCCTCAAGCCGGAGCCGGTGCGTCACCACACCGCCGCAGCGATCGCGATCCAGCTTGTTTGCGATACGGCGGGGAGTCGGATGTTGCTTCCCGGGCGCCTGAGAATGCGCGCGGAGAGCGGTTCCGCAGAGGCAAGGTCCGGCGTGCCGGCACTATATTCCGCTGGGTGCCCGGTCGACTAGCGCGCAGGGAACCTCGATGCCACGCCTCGCCCTGCTTCGCGCCTTCGCGCTCGCTCTCACCGCAACGGCGAATGCCCTGGTGCCCGCATCGGCGCAGGGTGTCGCCGCGGCGAACTGGCCCGAGCGGCCGATCCGGGTCGTGCTGCCGCTCTCGCCAGGCGGCCCGAACGGCACGGCGCTACGCCTGGCCGCGGAGAAGTTGCAGGTCGCTCTCAAAGCCGCCGACGTGATCGAAAAGCTCAAGGCCCTCGATCAGACGGTTGTCGGCAGCACGCCGGCCGAAGCCGCCGCGGCGCTCGCCGCCGACTCGAAGACGTGGGGCGAGGGGGCGCGCCGAACCCAACTCGGCCTCGACTGAGCGAGCGCTCGCTGCCGAGCGGAAGTTCGCACATGGCGAGACGCTGGTGGTATCTCGCCGCCTTGACCCTGGCAAGAGCCGCGATGGGTTTCCAATTCCAGTCTGTCGCGGCCCTGGCTCCACTGGTCGCGGGGACGCTCGGCCTGGACAAGACTCATCTCGGTTGGCTGATCGGCCTGTACCTTCTGCCTGGCGTCGTGTTCGCGCTTCCGGGCGGTCTTCTCGGCGCTCGCTTCGGCGACAAGCGAGTGGTGCTCGTCGGGC
Source organism: Burkholderiales bacterium (assembly GCA_038241255.1). Lineage (GTDB taxonomy): Bacteria > Pseudomonadota > Gammaproteobacteria > Burkholderiales > Burkholderiaceae_C > Schlegelella_A. The sequence goes on from JBBRFW010000047.1 coordinate 20,090, forward strand.
TGACCCTCATGGCCCTCGGCGGTACCTGGCTGTCGCTTTCCGAATCGTTTGCCGAAGCCGGCGTTGCTCGGCTGGTGAGCGGGATCGGCGCTGTCATGCTCAACGTGCTGCTGACCAAGATGGTGGCCGACTGGTTCGACGGCAAGGAGCGCTTGCTCGCAATGTCCGTGCTGATCAACTCCTGGCCGATCGGCATCGGGCTCGCCCTCCTGCTGGCCGGGCCGCTTGCCGGTTTCTTCGGGTGGCGCTGGGCCATCGAATCCGCCGGCGTGTTTGCGGCGACCGGTTTCGTGGTGGTGATGAAGGGCTATCGCGCACCTGCAGCGGTGTCTCCAGGGATGTTGCCGACCGCCGGCATCGGCATCCTGACGCGCGAGGAATGGAAGCTGCTGGGCTTCGCGGCGCTCCCCTGGCTGCTCTACAACGCCGCCTACCAAATCATGATTTCCTTCCTGCCGTCGTACTTCGTTGAAATCGGCCTCGGCATCTCGCAAGCGGGGAGCCTCGTCGCGCTGAACACTGTCCTGTTCGTCATCTCTGTGCAGGTCGGCGGTGTTCTGCTGAAGAAGGCCAGGCGCCCTGATCTCGTCTGCCACGCGATGATGGGGGGGTGGTGCATCTCGCTGCTCGTGCTTGCTTCGGCGGCGACGCCGCTGCCATGGCTCATCGTCGGTGGAGCGCTCGGGGGCGTGCCCGCTGCCGCCTTTGTCTCCTTGCCCGCAGAATTCCTGAGGCCGCAGAGTCGCGGCGCCGGGATGGGAGTCTTCTACACGATCTACTACCTCGGTTGCGCGGTGCTTCCGGGCGTTGCCGGCTGGCTATACGATCTTTCCGGGAGTGGTCGCGCCCCTCTTTGGATGGCGGCCGCGCTCGCGACTGCAACGATCCCCACCGTTTGGCTCTTTCGCAAGGCGATGCCTGTGGCGCATTCGGCGGTCGCGAAGCCGCTGAGTTGAACGTCAGAATGGCGGGATGCCCAAACGAGCGATCCCCGGCGGCCTCGTGTATTCCACTGACGCCGGGCGCATGTGTCCCGTCTGCCGAGAGCCGATCGGGACATGCAGGTGCCCGCCATCGCGCGCGCGTACAACGCCCGCAGGCGACGGCGTCGCCCGCATCCGCCGCGAGGTGGGCGGCCGTGGCGGAAAGACCGTGACTGTCGTGACCGGCCTGCTTCTCGATGAGATTGCATTGGCCGCACTCTCGAGACGCTTGAAGTTCGCCTGCGGCACGGGAGGAACCGTCAAGGAGGGCGTGCTCGAGTTCCAGGGCGACCACCGGGCCGAGTTGATGTCGCTGCTGGCGAAGGCCGGCGTTAAGAGCAAGCTCGCGGGCGCTTGACTCTCGGCACCGCCGGTTCTCCGCGGGCGCGCTCTCACCGCCGAATCAGGAACGCATCAGTGCCCGTCCTCGGCGAATGGGTGCCACGCCGTCCCGAGAGGCTGCCGGCAGTTGCTGCGGAGCGACCGTCGCTGGATCTGGTCATCGACACGAACGTCGTCCTCGACTGGCTCGCATTCCGTCATCCGGTCGGAGCGCCGATCGAACAATCGCTGCGGTCCGGGCGATGCCGATGGCTCCGCACACGCGCAATGCGCGACGAGCTCGCCCGCGTGGTCGCGCGCGAATCCCTGGCGCGCTGGGCCATCGATGCCGAAGCTGTCCTGGCCGTCTGCGATGCGCTCGCGGCAGAGGTCGACCCGCCGCCGGCGCTGCTTTGCGCTGAGGAACATCTGCGGTGTTCTGATCCGGACGATCAACAGTTCATCGACCTGGCGATCGCCCGAAGGGTTCATGCGCTGCTGACGCGAGACCGGGCGGTGCTTCGCCTCGCCTCTCGAGCGCGCCGCTTCGGTTTACTCATTGCCACGCCCGAAGTGTGGCTGCGTCGGCCCTAGACGAGGTGCATTCGGTCACGGCTGAAGCGTCCCCTGCTCTGCCGCCAGCAGCTTCAAGTCCGCGTCACTTTGCGAAAGTCATAAGATTCGCGCTCACTATCACAAATTGCAGCTTTTATGCCAAACCTCGCATCCGTCCTGAAAGAGGAAATCGCCCGCGTCGCCCGCAAGGAGGTGAGACGCGAAACCGCGGCCCTCAAGAAGGCTTCGGCCTCCTACCGCGCAGAGATCGCCGCCCTCAAACGGCGCGCGCTCGAGATGGAGCGCGAGCTGCGGCGAGTTGGGAAGGGGGCGTCGATCGCAGCGCCCGCTGCCGCGAACGACGATCCGGCGTCGCAGGGAACGCGCTTCAGCGCCAAGAGCATGGCCTCGCAACGACGGCGTCTCGGCCTGTCGGCCGCGGAATGCGGGCTTCTCGTCGGTGCGTCGGCCCAGTCGATCTACAACTGGGAGGAGGGCAAGGCGCGCCCACGCGCGCGGCATCTGCCGGCGATCTTTGCGCTCAGATCGCTGGGCAGACGGCAGGCGAGCGAGATCCTCGAGACGCGCAAGGCTGCTTAGAAGATGCTTGGAGGGGACCACGGTTCCCTCTCGGCGGCCGCCGAATGTCCGTGACCGCGAGATTGCCTCTGCCGAATTTCGGCGCCTTCGTCCTCGGTCGGGGTCCTGCGGGCCTTCGCGGCGCGCTGCACTTGCGGCGTTTCCGGCGCGACGTTCTGCCGGTGGATGCGGGGCAAAGTCGTTGGCAGCGGATCCCGCGGTCGCACAACTATCCAGCCTTTGCTAAGGGAATCACCGACTCGGACCTTTTGCACTCGCTGCGTCGCAGCTTGCCGGCTCTGGCGTCGAGACCACGGCGGTCAGGGCGAAATCCTTGGCAAGGCGCGATGACGGATTTCGTGTCGCGTGGCCGGGAGGCAGCGCGGACGCGCGCTGCGTGCTCATGGCTGCCGCCTCGAGCGACGTCGAGCCGGACATTCCCCGCATGCGGCCGGAGCCCTGCGCGACGGCGCGCTCCGCTATTGCCCCGTCTGCGATGGTTACGAAACCATCGATCGCGCGATCGGCGTGCTGGTCGGCGGCGACGCGGGAATCCGGGAAGCGCTGTACATCCGACACTTCAGCGATCGCGTCACTGTGTTCATGGCGGCGACGTCCGGTTGTCCGAAACGCAGGCGCGGGACTCGCTCGCGCCTCGATCTCGGTCGCCGGAGACGCCGTCCGCAGTGTCAGGCGATGGGACCGCCGGGTCACGGTGCGGCATGGCGAGCGCGAGACCGTCTGCGATACGGTCTACGCGGCGCTGGGCATGCGCGTTCATTCCGAGCTGGCGCTCGGCCTCGGTGCCGCAGCTGACGATTCAGGCTCGCTGACGCGGCCTGACGCCGCTCACGCGCCCGGTGATCGAATCGCTCAGTGCAGCGCGCGCGCTTGCGGCTCCTTTTCATCGAAGGCGTCCGTTCCAGCCGTCCCGCGCCCCTGGCCTCAGCGTCTGGCCACGTAGCGCGTGATCACCGGCGGTTCCGCGCCCTGATGAAACGCCAGCCGCCGCTCGCGCAGCACGATGTCGGCTGCCGTCGCGCGATGAAAGCGACGCAGGTGCTCCGTCCACGATTCGTCGACGACCTCCTCGACGAATCGCGCCGGCTCGGCGAGGTCGCGCAGCAGCTCCCAGCCGATCGCGCCTTCGCTCAGGCGCGCGCGGCGCGTCTGCTGCATGACCTCGATGAACGCCTCGGCGCGCAGCGGATCGACGCGGTACTCGATCGTGGTGACGACGCGGCCCTGCTCGGGCGGCGTGCCGGAGGGTTGTGCGGCCCAGCCGGCTTGAGCCGGCGTCATGTCCGCTTCCTCTTCGGCGCTGTCGCTGACGAAGCGAACGGCCAGCAGCATGAGCAGGGTTCCGCTCGCTGCGGCCGAGAACAGGGCCGTCTGCATCGAACCGATCGTCGCCACCTGACCCCAGAGCGCGGCGCCTAGCGCGCTCGAGCCCATGATTGCCATCTGGTAGCTGGCCATGCCGCGCGCCCGCACCCAGTTGGGCAGCGACATCTGCGCCGAGACCGCAAGCGAGTTGGCGACGGTGATCCAAGCCATGCCGACGGCGAGCATCGCTGGCACCGCGACCCAGGCTCCCGGCGCGACCGCCATGACGACGGTCGCTGCCGACTGCACGGCGGTGCCGCCGACGACAAGCCGGTCGCGGCCGAGCGCCTGCCGCAGCCGGGGCAGGGCGAGCACCGAGATGATCGCGCCCGCGCCCATGCACGCGAGCAGCAACGTGAACGTGCCGGCGTCGCCGCCGGCGAGGCCGCGTGCGAGAAGCGGCAGCAATGCCAGCAGCGCTGTCGAATGGAAGAAGAAGATCGAGACGCGCAGCAGCACCGCGCGCAGGCGCGGCGACTGGCGCACGAATTGCACGCCGACGCGCATCGCGCCCAGCAGCCGCTCCTGGCCGAGCGGGCTCGGTCGATGCTCGTGGCGCCAGCGAAGGATCAGAAACCCTGAGAGCAGCGAGAGCACGGCATTAAGCGCGAAAACCCAGACGCTGCCGGCGCTGGCGATGAGTGCGCCGGCGAGGAGCGGACCGACGATGCGCGAGAGGTTCATCGCCACGCCGTTGAGGCCGAGTGCTGCCGCGAGCTGCTCCTTCGCCACCAGCTCCGGCACGATCGCCGAGAACACCGGCCAGCGCAGCGCCAGCCCGATGCCGTTGGCGAACACCAGCACCAGCAGCAAGGACGATGTCATGAGACCGAGCGCCGTCGCGGCGCAAAGCGCCAGCGCCGTCATCGCGAGCCAGAACTGCGTCGCCACCAGCCAGCGGCGGCGGTCGAGGATGTCGGCGAGCGCGCCGCTCGGCAAGCCGAGAAGGAACACTGGCAGTGTCGACGCCGACTGGACGAGCGCGACCCAGAGCGGCGTGCTGGTCAGCGTCGTCATCGTCCAGGCCGCCGCCACGTCGGTCATCCACATCGACAGGTTGGCTGCGAGCCATGTGCTCCAGAGTAGGCGAAAGACGGGAACGCCGAGCGGCTCGAGGGCGGTCACGGAGCGAATCGACGCGCGTCGCCTCGGCGGCGCGGTCTGCTCGGGCGGGATCGCTGACATGGATCGGTGGTTCGAATGCAGGCCCGCGCCGTCCCTCGCGCATCGGCGAAGCGCGGGCGGAGGAGAGCCCCTATCGCGCCGAGAGCTTGCGCACCAGCTCGAGCGCGCGCGCGACGTTGGCCTCGGGCGAGACGCCTCCCACCGCCGCGAGCACGCTGCCGTCGCGCTTGACGAGGAAGGTCGTGCGCTCGGTGAAGCCGTGGTCGATCTTCTTGCCGCGCGTGTCGGTGGCGCCGCGTTGCGCGCCGCTCACCCGAAGCCCGAACGCGCGCGCGATCTTGCCGTCGCCGTCGGATGCGACCGCGAGCTTGCCGGCGCAGTAGTCGGGGTCGGCCGAGAACTCGCTCAGCCGCTCGATGCTGTCGAGCGAGACGCCGATCACCGTGGCGCCGGCGGCGGCGAACTGGTCGGCCTGGGTCGAGAACGCGTGCGCCTGGATGTTGCAGCCCTCGGTGTACGCCGACGGATAGAAATAGACGACGACCGGGCCCTTGACGAGGTTCTCCCTCAGCGAGTATCTGAAGGGCTTGCCCGCGAGCGACGCCGGGGCGGTGAACGCCGGCGCGGCGTCGCCCGCCTTCAGGGCCGCGAAGGCCGCCGTGCTCGCGGCGACGGCGAGCGTGCAGACGATGGTGCGCAGGATCATAGGAAGCCTCGGTGCCGGTCGGGCTGATCACCTTAGCGCAAAACGCCGCCCTCCCTCCCGTTGAGGATGGCGCGGCGGCCTCGACGCGCCGAAATTCCGGCCACGTGATCGCTGCCCGCCTGCCGGGGCGCCGCGCCTCGGCAGCCTGTCGGTCGCGCCCGGCGCAAGCGAAGCACCGGCAGGTAGACTCGCCGCGATGCCCAATCCACTCCCTCCTCTGCCTGACTCGAGATGAGCGAGATCAAGGCCTTGCTGCTGACGGACGTCGTGGACAGCACGCGCTTGTCGGAGGTGCTCGGCGACAACGCGATGGCCGAGATCTGGGTGGCCCACGACCGGGTTGCCCGGGCCTTGCTGGCGCCGCGGCGCGGCCGTGAAATCGACAAGACGGACGGCATGCTGCTGCTGTTCGACAACTGCACCGACGCGGTCGCCTATGCGATCGACTACCACCGCGCCCTGGCGACGCTGCCGATGCGGCTGGCCGCGCGTGCCGGCTTGCACGTCGGGCCGGTAATCCTGCGCGAGAACGCGCCCGACGACATCGCCCGCGGCGCCAAGCCGCTCGAGGTCGAGGGGCTGGCCAAGCCCGTCGCCGCGCGCGTGATGTCGCTGGCATGCGGCGGCCAGACGCTGCTCTCGGCCGCCGCCCGCGAGGACCTCGGCAAGTGCGCGCACAAGCTGGCGTCGCACGGGCACTGGCGCATGAAGGGCGTCGCCGATCCGATCGAGATCTTCGAGGTCGGCGCCGAGGACACCCCCTTCGTGCGCCCGTCCGACGGCGACAAGGCGCATCGCGTCGTCCCGATGGGCGACTGGTGGCTGCCGGTCAACGAGATTCCCAACAACCTGCCGCACCAGGCCACCTCCTTCATCGGCCGCGAGCGCGAGCTGGCCGAGGTGAGCAACCTGCTCGGCACCTCGCGCCTGCTGACTCTGCTCGGCATGGGCGGATTGGGCAAGACGCGGTTGTCGCTTCAGACGGCGGCGGAGCAGATCCACCAATTTCCCGACGGCGTGTGGTTCCTCGACCTGGCGCCGATCAGCGACCCGGCGCTCATCCTCGGCGAGACGGCGCAGGTGCTCGGCGTGCGCCAGGAGCCCGATCGGCCGCTGCTGCAGACCCTGTGCTCGCACTTGAAGAACCAGCGTGCCCTGCTGATCCTCGACAACTGCGAGCACGTCGTCAAGGTATCGGCGCAGATGGCCAGCGCCATCCTCAAGGCGGCGCCCCACGTGCGCATCCTGGCCTCGAGCCGCGAGGCGCTGCGCGCTCCGGGCGAGCAGTGCTTCCCGGTGCTGCCCCTGCCGGTACCGTCGCGCGGCGACGGCGTCGAGGCGCTTTCGCGTTCGACCGCCGTGCGCCTGTTTGTCGACCGGGCGCGGCTGCACAAGCCGGACTTCGCCCTCAACGAGCGCGAGGCGCCGATCGTGGCCGAGCTGGTCGCGCGGCTCGAAGGCATCCCTCTGGCGCTCGAGCTCGCCGCCGCACGCATTCGCGCGCTCACCGTGGCCGACATCAACGCCCGCCTGAAGGATCGCTACAAGCTGCTGACCGGCGGCTCGCGCGTCCTCCAGGAACGGCAGCAGACCTTGCGCGCCCTCGTCGACTGGTCTTACGAGCTGCTCGAGCCCGAAGACAAGCTCGTGCTCGACCGGCTGGGCGTGTTCGTCGGCGGCTTCGACCTCGGCGCTGCCGAGGCGGTGTGCGGTGCCGATCCGCTCGCCCCAGACGACGTGCTCGACCTGCTCGGCTCGCTGGTCGAGAAGTCGCTCGTCATGCTCGAGGAACGCGACGAGGGCGCGCGTTACCTCATGCTCGAGACGATCCGCGAGTACGCGCGAGAGAAGCTGGCGCAGCGCGACGACGCCGCGGCGATGGCGGCGCGGCATTGCGATCACTATTTCGCGATGGCCAAGGCGGCGAACAACGGGCTGCGAGGTCCGCAGCAGGCCGACTGGCTGTGGAAGGTCGAGGTCGAGCTCGACAACATCCGCAGCGCGATCG
>JBBRFW010000048.1:0-27733 GCA_038241255.1 Burkholderiales bacterium
CGTACCGCGTGTTCCGCGGCAAGACCGGCGAGCTGCGTTACGCGTGAGGGCCACCCGCCGCAACCGCGGCGCCGGCCGCGCGTGGTTCAGCCCTTCGCCTTGATCGCAACCAGCAGCTTCTCGATCTGCGCTGCGTCGAGCGCGCCCGCCTGTTGGCGCCCGTCTTCGAAGACGAGGCCCGGCGTGCCGCGGATGCGGTGCTTCTGGCCGAAGGCCAGGTTGCGCTGAATCGCCGCGCTGTCGCACTGCGGGCTGTCGGCCGCGGCCGTGCCCTTGAGCATCCAGTCGCGCCAGGCCTTCGAGCTGTCTTTCGCGCACCAGATCGCCTGCGACTTCTGCGGCGAATCGCCGCCGAGGATCGGGTAGAGGAAGGTGTAGACGGTGACGTCCTTGACCGCCTGCAGGTCCTTCTCGAACTTCTTGCAGTAGCCGCAGTTCGGGTCGGCGAAGACGACCAGCTTTCTCTCGCCGCTGCCCTGCTTCCAGACCATCGCGTCCTTCAGCGGCAGCGACTTGAAGTCGATCGCGGTCAGCTTGGCGATTCGCTGCTCGGTCAGGTTGGCGCGCGTCCGGGTCTCGATCAGCTGGCCCTCGATGAGGTAGTTGCCCTGCTCGTCGGTGTAGAGGATGTCGGTGCCGACGCGCAGCTCGTAGAGGCCCGGGACGGCCGACTTCGAGACCTCGTCGATTCTCGGGAAATCGGGCAGGCGCTCGGGGATGTTCTTGCGGATCGCGGCTTCGTCGGCAAAGACCGACGGTGCGAGCCCGAGGGCGAGGACCAGGGCGGAGACGACACGACAGGTGCGGTTCATTGCGGTCTTTCAGGAGTCGAGCGCGCGGGCGGTGAGCCAGCGCTTGAGCGGGGCGACTCGATTGACGAGCGCCATTCCATTGTTGCGGAGTTCGCGGATCGGCGCCGACGGCTCGGCGAACAAGCGCTGCAAACCGTCGGTAATTCGCGTCATGGCCCAGGTCGGCGCGGCGCGCTGCCGTACGTACCGCCGCAACAACCGTTCGTCGGCGAGATGGCGCCACGGCTCGCGCGCCGCGATCACCGCGGAGAGCGCGACGACGTCGGCCAGGCCGAGGTTGAGGCCCTGGCCGGCGAGCGGATGGACGACGTGCGCGGCGTCGCCGAGCAGCACCCAGCCCGGCCCGCACCAGGCCGTGGCGCCGCCGACGACGAGCGGCCAGGCGGCTCGCTCGGAGCCGAGGCTGAGCACACCGGCGTCGCCGCCGGTCGCCTGAGCGAGCTCGGCTTCGAACGCCGGCGCGTCCATCGCCAGCAGCGCGTCCGCGCGATCGGCGGGCAGCGACCAGACGAGCCCATAGGAACGCCGCGGCTCCGGCCGGTCGAAAGGCAAGAGCGCTAGCACGTCGGGCGAGCGGAACCATTGGCGCGCAATGTGACGATGCGGCAGCGTCGAGACCAGGCGGGCGGCGATCGCCTGCTGGCCGTAGTCGCTGCGCTCGAAGCCGGCGTCGAGAGCGTGCAAGGCGGCCGCTGCGCGGCCTTCGCAATGCGCGACCAGTGGCGCCGCGACGTCGCCGCCGACGCGCGTCACGTGCGGCGCAAAGGCAAGCGCGGCGTCGAGCTCGCGCTCGAGCGCGGCCGCATCGGTGATGACCGCGAGCTCGGCGACGCGCTGCTGCCAGGCGGAGAACTCGAGTTGGCCGCTCGCCGAGTCGCCGCGGACGACCATGTCGTGCACGGGCGTCTTCGCGTCGGCGCCGAGCGCATCCCAGACCTTGAGCTGCTGCAGGAGGTCGATCGAGGCGGCGTTGAGGGCATAGGCGCGCACGTCGTCGCGCGCCGTCGCCGCGGGTGCGTCGCGCAGCGCCACCGCGAGCCCGAGGCGCGAGAGCGACAGCGCCAAGCTCTTGCCGACGATCCCGGCACCGCTCACCTGCACGTCGAAGGCCTGCATCGCGGCGATTGTAGGGAGCGCTCGGAGAGAATCGTCCGGTGCGCGTCGCAGCCGCGGCGGGCCTTTGCGAGGAGAACTTACATCGTCAATGACCTCGGCGTGAGTCTCGAATCGATCCACGTCCATCCGGTGAAATCGTGCGCCGCCGTGACGATGCGCGAGGCCGTGCTCGCCGAGACCGGCCTCGACCTCGACCGCGAGTGGGTGGTCGTCGATCCGGGCGGGCGCTTCGTCAGCCAGCGCGAGCTGCCGCGCATGGCGCTCGTGCAGACGAGCTTCAAGGCCGGCGATCTGGTCCTGCGCGCGCCGGGAATGCTCGCCCTGCACGTGGCGGTCGACCGCGTCGAGGCGCGCGCCGAGGTCGAGGTGTGGAACGACCGCGTCCCGGCCTTCGACATGGGCGCGCTGTGCGCGCAGTGGTTCAGCGATTTCCTCGGCCGACCCCTCAGGCTCGCCCGCTTCGATCCGGAGGCGCCGCGGCGCGCCGATCGAACGTGGACCGGCGCGATCGACGCCGCCTGCGCGTTCCAGGACGGCTTCCCCCTCCTCGTCGTCTCCACGGCGTCGATCGACGCGCTGAACCGGCGCCTGGCGGTCGCCGGCGAGGCGGCCGTCGGGCTCGGCCGCTTTCGTCCCAACCTCGTCCTCGGCGGCCTCGATGCGAACGACGAGGACCACCTCGACGAAATCGTCTTCGCCTCGCCGGAAGGCCCGGTTCGGCTCAAGCTCGTCAAGCCGTGCACGCGCTGCTCGATCCCCGACGTCGATCCCGCGCGTGGCGTCGCCGGTCACGCCGTCGGCGATGCGCTCGCCACCTACCGCGCCGACCCGCGCCTGAGCGGAGCGATCACCTTCGGGATGAACGCGATCGTCCTCGAGGGCGTCGGTTGCAGGCTCGCGGCGGGAATGCGCGGCGGCGCCAGCTACGCGTTCGCCTGAGCCGGCGATGCGGCGATTCAAGACCTGGCAGCTGTTCGCGATCTGCGTCCTCGTCTGGGGCACGACCTGGCACGCCATCACCTACCAGCTCGGCGAATTCCCGGCCGAAGTCGGCGTCGCGCTCCGCTTCGCCCTCGCCGGCGCGAGCGTGCTCGCGTTGTGCCGCTGGCGCGGCGTGCCGCTCGCCTATGCGACGGCCGATCACGCGGCGCTCGCGCTGCAGGGCATCTTTCTCTACGGCGTCTCGTACGTCTGCGTCTATCACGCCGAGCGCTTCGTCCCGTCGGGACTCGTCGCCGTCGGCTACTCGGCCGCACCGCTGCTCGCCGGCGTCGGCGCTGCGCTTCTCTTCGGCGCGCCGATCGGCCGGCGCTTCCTCGTCGGCGGCGCGCTCGGGCTGTGCGGCGTCGCGCTCATCTTCTGGCCCGAGATCGCCCGCTCGAAGGAGAGCGATCGCGCGGCACTCGGTGCGGTGCTGACCGTCGCATCGGTGCTGCTGTCGGCGGTCGGCAGCCTGACCGCTAGCCGCAACCGCAGCCGGGGCGTGCCGCTGCTGCCGGCGATGGGCTTCGGCATGCTCTACGGCGCCCTCGCCGCGGCGGCGGTCGCAGTTGCCTTCGGCCGCGGCGTCGTCTGGCCGACGGCGCCGAGTTGGTGGATCGCCCTCGCCTATCTGGCCTTCGCCGGATCGGTGCTGACCTTCGCCTGTTTCCTGACGCTCCAGGACCGCGTCGGTCCCGGCCCGGCGGGCACCGTCGGCGTGATGACGCCGCTGCTGGCGCTCGTCGTCTCGCTCGCCTGCGAGGGCTTCCGTCCCGACGCACTCACCGCCGTCGGCGTCGCGCTCGCGGTGGCGGGCAACGCGCTCATGCTGAGCCCGGCACGGTCCGGTCGTCGGCCGGTGCCGGGCCCCGTTCGGGCAGCGGAATGAACTCGGTCTCACCTGAGATGCGCGGGAAGCGCTGGGTGCGCCAGTCGTCTTCGGCGGCGCGGATCCGCTCGCGCGTGCTGGCGACGAAGTTCCAGGACAGGAAGCGATGGCCGAGCGAATCGCCGCCCACGAGAACGACGCGGCCGCCGCGCGGCGCGGCGAGCGTCGGCGTCGTTCCCGGCGCGAGCACGACCATCGTGAACTCGTCGACCTTGACCCCGTCGATCTCGATCGGATGATCGAGCGCATAGAGGGCGCGTTCGCTGGCGTCGGCCGCGGGCAGCGCAACGCCCGCGCCGCTGGCGACGTCCATCTCCAGCACGACCGCCAGCGTCGGCGAAGCCGCCTCGACTGGCGAGACCGCGCCGAACGCGGCGCCGGCGACGACGTGCGCCGTCGCCCCGGCGACGTGGACTCGCGGAATGCGCTCCGCGGGCACGTGCTGGAACGACGGCGCCGCATCCTCGAGCGCCTCGGGCAGCGCGATCCACAGCTGCAGGCCATGGCTGCGATGGGCGCGGTCGACCAGGTCCTTGGGCGTGCGCTCCGAGTGAACGATGCCGCGGCCGGCCGACATCCAGTTCACTGCGCCGGGCTCGATGCGCTGGACCACGCCGGTCGAGTCGCGATGCATCACCGCGCCTTCGAACAGATACGTGAGCGTCGCCAGACCGATGTGCGGGTGCGGCCGGACGTCGTGGTGGGCGCCGGGCGCGACGTCCACCGGGCCGAAGTGGTCGAAGAAGACGAACGGCCCGACAGCGCGGCGGTCGGGCTGCGGCAGGAGCCGCCGCACGTCGAATTCGCCGCCCAGGTCCTTGGCGAGGGGCGCGAGAGTCTGCAACTGGGTCACGGACGGCTCCGAAGGGCGAATCGCCGCAGTGTAGGGGCCGACTAAAATCCCGGGTTGCACTTCGCCCAGGGACGACCTGAGCCTTCCATGAGCCTCAAATGCGGCATCGTGGGCTTGCCCAACGTCGGCAAGTCCACCCTCTTCAACGCCCTCACCAAAGCCGGCATCGCGGCCGAGAACTACCCGTTCTGCACGATCGAGCCGAACGTCGGCATCGTCGAGCTGCCCGACTCCCGGCTCGCCCAGCTGGCGGCGATCGTCACGCCGGATCGCGTCGTTCCGGCGATCGTCGAATTCGTCGACATCGCCGGCCTCGTCGCCGGCGCGTCCAAGGGCGAAGGGCTCGGCAACCAGTTCCTCGCCCACATCCGCGAGACCGACGCGATCATCAACGTCGTTCGCTGCTTCGACGACGACAACGTGATCCACGTCGCCGGCAGGATCGATCCGGTTGCGGACATCGAGGTGATCCAGACCGAGCTCTGCCTGGCCGACCTGGCGACGGTGGAAAAGACGCTCGCGCGCTCGACCAAGGTCGCTAAATCGGGCAACGACAAGGAAGCGAAACGCCTGGTCGAGGTGCTCGAGAAGTGCAACGCGGCGCTCGACCAGGCCCGGCCCGTTCGCTCGATTTCCTTCAGCAAGGAAGAGCAGGCGGTGCTGAAGCCGCTCTGTCTGATCACCGCCAAGCCGGCGATGTTCGTCGCCAACGTTGCCGAGGACGGCTTCGAGAACAACCCGCACCTCGACCGGCTGCGCGCCTACGCTGGGAAGCTGCACGCGCCCGTCGTCGCGATCTCGGCCCGGACCGAGGCCGAGCTCGCGGACATGGACGAGGCCGACCGCGCCCTCTTCCTCGCGGAGATGGGGCAGACGGAGTCCGGCCTGGCGCGCCTCATCCGCGCCGCCTTCGGGCTGCTTGGCCTGCAGACCTACTTCACCGCCGGCGTCAAGGAAGTGCGCGCCTGGACGATCCACGTCGGCGATACCGCGCCGCAGGCCGCCGGCGTCATCCACACCGACTTCGAGCGCGGCTTTATCCGCGCCCAGACGATCGCCTTCGACGACTTCATCGCCCACGGCGGCGAGCACGGCGCGAAGGACGCCGGTCGCATGCGCGCCGAGGGCAAGGACTACGTCGTCAAGGACGGCGACGTGCTCAATTTCCTCTTCAACGTCTAGGCGTCGAGCGGCCCGTCGCCATGTCGCGCGCCGCCGCTCCCGCTCCCGCTTCCGCCGTTCCGCCGTCCGCCCCCGGCAGCGGCTGGCTGCACTGGTCGATTGCGCTCGCGGTGACGGCGCTGGCGTACTTCGCCGCGGGGCTGACGGCGCTTCTTTTCGCCAACGGGCCGAGCTATGGCGTGCCACTCTATCCGGCGGCAGGGATCGCCCTGGCGAGCGTGCTCGTGCACGGCCGTCGCATGCTCGCGGGCGTCGCCCTGGGTGCGGTCGCGGTCAACGTGGTGGTCAACGCCGCGAGCGGCCACCCCCTCCACGGCGCCCTGATCCTCGTGCCGGTCGTCGTCGCCTGCGCCGCTGCGTTGCAGGCGAGCGCGGGCGCCCTGCTCGTGCGCCGCTTCGTCGGCCGGCCGCTGACGCTCGCGGTGCCGCGCGACATCGCCGCCTTCCTCGCCTGCTGCGCGGCGAGCAGCATCATCGCCGCGAGTCTGTCGGTCGTCGCATTGCGCTTCGCCGACATCGTTCCCGCGGCGCGCCTGGCGTCGACCTGGTCGACCTGGTGGGTCGGTGACCTGGCGGGCCTCCTGATCGCCACGCCGATCGTTCTTACCCTCATCGGGCGGCCGCGCTCGGAGTGGGCGCCGCGGCGGCTGTCGGTCGGCCTGACGATGACCCTCGTCACGGTGTTCCTCGGCCTCGCCATCCTGCAGGCGACACGCGGCAACCAGGAGCGGGTGCGCGCCGCGTTCGGCCACGATGCATCAACCGCCTCGCTGATCCTCGCGACCCAGCTCGAGGAGCCGCTGCGCGCGCTGGAAGCGCTGCGCGGCGTTTTCAACGTCTCGCGCCACACCAGTCGCGCCGACATGCGCCTGGCGACTCGGCGCTGGCTCGACTCCGGCAGCGTCGGCGCGATGGGCTGGAGCGAGCGCGTCCGCCGCGAGGACATCGCCGCGTTCGAGGCGCGTGCCCGCGCCGACGGGCTTCCCGCCTACCGGGTCTTCGATCGCACGGATGCTTCGACGCCGACCGAGAGCGCCGCCGGCGCGCTGCTGCGCGACGAGGCCGGCGAGGCGATCGCCGTGCGCCTGATCGAGCCGATGCAGGGCAACGCCGCGGCGCTCGGCGTCAACGGCCTCTCGATCCCGGCGGCACGCGCGGCGATCACGCAGGCGATCGACTCGGGCCAGCCCGCCGCCACCGGAGGATTCCGCCTGACCCAGCAGGACACCGACGACAAGCGCATGGGCATCGTCATCTACCAGGCGATCTACGACGGCGAAGGAGCCGACGTTGCCGAGCGGCGCGCGGCCCTGCGCGGGCTCGTCTTCGTCACGCTGACGATGGACTCGCAGCTCGCCAGCGTCGTCGGCAAGGTGCCCGGCTACCTGAAGCTGTGCGTGGTCGACGCCGACCCGATCGCCGGCCGGCGCCGCCTCGCCGGCCGCAGCGGCTGCGAGGCCGAGAGCCCCGGACTCGGCCACGACCGGCCGCTCGTCTTCGCCGGACGCCAATGGGATCTGCGCGTCGCCGCCGACGCGGAGGACGTGCCGGACGGCGCCAACCGAAGCGCCTGGACGATCGCCGTCGTCGGCCTGCTGTCGGCGGCGATGCTGGGCGCCTCGCTTCTCATCACGACCGGCCGGACTCGCCGCATCGAAAGCGCCGTGCGCGAGCGGACGGCGGCGCTGCGCGCCGAGGTGAGCGAGCGCCAGGCGGCCGAGACGGCGCTACGCACCAGTGAACAGCGCTTCCGCAACATCATCGACAACGTGCCGATCGGCGTCGTCTACACCGACCTGGCGGGCCGCGTCATCCAGGCCAATCCGCGCTACTGCGAGCTGACCGGGTACGACGAGTCCGAGCTGGCCGCGCTCAGCCCGGCGGCGCTGACCCACCCCGAGGACCTGGCCAACGACGAGGTGCTGACGGAGCAGCTGATCGCCGGCGAGATCCCGATGTACCGGCGCCACAAGCGATGCCTCAAGCGTGCCGGCGAGGTCGTCTGGGTGCGCTCCACGGTCTCGTTGCTGCGCGACGCCGCCAACGAGCCTTGGCGGATCGTCGGCGTCGTCGAGGACATCACCGAACACCTACGCCTCGAGGAGGCCGAGCGAGCGCGCGAGGCGGCGGAGGTCTCGAACCGCGCCAAGAGCGATTTCCTGTCGCGCATGAGCCATGAGCTGCGCACGCCGCTCAACGCGATGCTCGGCTTCGCGCAGCTGCTCGAGATCGACCGGCGCCATCCGCTCGCGCCGACCCAGCGTCCGTGGGTGTCGCAGATCCAGCAGGCGGGCTGGCACCTGCTCGAGATGATCAACGACGTGCTCGACCTGTCGCGCATCGAATCGGGCAACCTGCGCCTGCAAACGGCGACCCTCGAGCTCGCCGAGCTGGTTCAGGCGACGACCGCGCTGGTCGCCGCCGATGCCGCCAAGCGCGGCATCCGCATCAGCGAGGAACTGGCGCCGGACACGTCGGCCGTGCTGGGCGACGCGACGCGCGTCAAGCAGATCCTCACCAACCTGCTCAGCAACGCCGTCAAGTACAACGTCGACAACGGCCGGATCCACGTCGCCAGCCGCCTGGCAGGACCGGACGTCATCGAGATTTCCGTCACCGACACCGGCATGGGGATGACGCCGGAGCAGATGGACGAGCTGTTCCGGCCCTTCAACCGGCTCGGTCGCGAGCGGACGGCGCTGCAGGGCACGGGCATCGGCCTGGTCATCAGCCGGCGCCTGGCCGAGCTGATGGGCGGATCGATCCGCGTCAAGAGCGTCCCGGGCGAAGGGTCGTCGTTCATCCTGAAGCTGCCCCGGGCGATCGACCCGGACACCGTGCGCTCGTCGCTCGACCACTTGGGATCGCTGCCCGCCGACTACCACCGCCGGATCGTCCACTACGTCGAGGACAACGAGACCAACGTCGAGGTCATGCGCGGCATCCTGGCCCAACGGGCGCAGGTGCAGATGGAGGTCTCGGTCACCGGGCTGGACGGCCTGGCGGCGGTGCGGGCGCGGCTGCCGCACCTGATCCTCCTCGACATGCACCTGCCCGACATCAGCGGCCTCGAGCTGCTGCGCCACCTGAAAGGCGACCCGGCGACCGCGGCGATCCCGGTGATCGTGGTCTCGGCCGACGCCACCGGCCCTCAGGTCGACGCCGCCCTCGACGCCGGGGCGGTCCGCTACCTGACCAAGCCGGTCGCCGTCAACGAGCTGCTCGCCACCATCGACGAGCTGCTCGACCGGATGGACACCGGCTTCAGCTGACCGTCGCCGGGCGTAGGCGCACTCCTTGCCGGTCATAGGGCCGCCGCATCGACGTCATTGACTGCGTCTTAGCACTCTAAGAGCCCGAGTGCTAATATCTGCGGAACTGAAAGGGCTCGACGGTGTCTGATATCGCCATGAACCACTCTTCTTCGAATGCCCTGGCCCTCAAGGATCCGTGGGCGCTCGTTCCCTCGCTCGGCAACCTCGACGCCTACATCGGCGCCGTCAACCGCGTCCCCCTCTTGACCCAGGAAGAGGAGACCGAGTTCGCACGCCGCCTGCGCGACCACGGCGATCTGGCCGCGGCCGGCCGCCTGGTCGTCTCCCACCTTCGCCTGGTGGTCTCGATTTCGCGCAAATACCTCGGCTACGGCCTGCCGCACGGCGACCTGATCCAGGAAGGCAACGTCGGCCTGATGAAGGCCGTGAAGCGCTTCGACCCGGACCAGGGCGTGCGCCTGGTGAGCTATGCCATGCACTGGATCAAGGCCGAGATCCACGAGTACATCCTCAAGAACTGGCGCATGGTCAAGGTCGCGACCACCAAGGCACAGCGCAAGCTCTTCTTCAACCTGCGCTCGATGAAGCAGTCGATGAAGGACGACGCTGCCGACAACGACACCCATCGCTCGACGCTGACGCAGGGCGAGGTCGACACCCTCGCCAAGAGCCTCAACGTCAAGCGCGAGGAAGTCCTCGAGATGGAGACCCGCCTTTCGGGCGGCGACGTCGCCCTCGAGCCGCAGAACGACGACGGCGAAGAAAGCTATGCGCCGATCGCCTACCTGGCCGACGACGCCTCGGAGCCGACGCGTGTCATGGAAGCGAAGAAGCGCGACTGGCTTGCCGGCGACGGCATCGCCCTGGCGCTCGACGCGCTCGATGCGCGCAGCCGGCGGATCGTCGAGGAGCGCTGGCTGAAGGTCAACGACGACAGCTCGGGCGGCATGACGCTGCACGACCTGGCCGGCGAGTACGGTGTCAGCGCGGAACGGATCCGCCAGATCGAAGTCGCCGCCATGAAGAAGATGCGCAAAGCCCTGGCCCACGCGGCTTGAGCCGGGTTGCGGCTCAAGCCTTCGCTGAGAGGGCTGCTCGCTTCCCGCTTCCCGCTTCCCTCCCCTCGCTACGGGATGGAGAGGCCGGCCCCGTAGGGGCCGTCTTGTCTCAGGCGGTGGCGAAAAGTTGCTTGATGTCGGCAGCGAGGATCTTGGGGTCGCTGCCGTAAGGAACGAAGAGCCTGACCCGGCCCGCCGGATCGAAGACGAACGAGGCGGCGCTGTGGTCCATGGTGTAGCTGCCCGGTGACTTGCCGGGGGCCTTGGCGACGAAGACCTTGAACTCCTTCGCGGTCGCGGCTGTTTGAGCGGCGTCGCCGCGAAGGGCGACCACGCCGGGACCGAAGTTGGCGACGTAGCCCTTGAGGATGTCTGCCGTATCGCGCTCGGGGTCGATCGTGACGAAGACCGTCTGCAGCTTGTCGCCATCGGCGCCGAGCAGCGTCCGGATCTGCGCCAGTTCGGCCATCGTCGTCGGGCAGACATCGGGGCACTGGGTGTAGCCGAAGAAGACGACCGTGACCTTGCCCTTCCAGTCGGCGAGGCTGCGCGGCTTGCCGTCGACGTCGGGGAGGTCGAGCTTGCGGGCGAACTCGGCGCCGGTAATGTCGGTGAAGTGAAAGGTAGCCGCCGTGCTGTTGCCGGTGATGCGATCGCAGCCGGACAGCAGGGCGGTGGCGGCGAGGCCGAGCGCGACACGGCGCCGCGAGACGGTCACAGGAAGAACGGCCACAGGTAGTGGTCGACCAGCAGGGCGGCGAAAAGCAGCGTCAGGTGGACGATCGAGAAGCGGAAGGTCTTGCGGGCGAGCGCGTCGGAATAGCGCCGCCAGAGCCGCCAGGCGTAGCCGCTGAACATGGCGCCGAGCACGATCGCCGCCGCCAGGTAGATCGGCCCGCTCATCCCGGAAATGAATGGCAGCAGCGTCGCCGCGAAGAGCACCAGCGTGTAGAGCAGCACATGGAGTCGCGTGAACTCCGAGCCGTGCGTCACCGGCAGCATCGGCAGCCCGGCGCGGCGGTAGTCCTCGGCCCGATAGAGCGCCAGCGCCCAGAAGTGCGGCGGGGTCCAGAGGAAGATGATCAGGCAGAGGATCAGCGCCTCCGGGCCGACGTCGCCGCGGATAGCGGCCCAGCCGAGCACCGGCGGCATGGCGCCCGAGGCGCCGCCGATGACGATGTTCTGCGGCGTCAGCGGCTTCAGCAGCACGGTGTAGACGACGGCGTAGCCGATGAAAGTGGCCAGCGTGAGCCACATCGTCAGCGGATTGACGGCGAACCACAGGACGACGCCGCCGAGGGTGCCGAGGGCGGCCGAGAAGGCGAGCGCCTGCGCCGTGGTCAGCTCGCCGGTCGCCGTGGCACGCCACGACGTGCGCGCCATGCGCGAGTCGATGCGCTGCTCGACCAGGCAATTGAACGCCGCGGCGGCGGCAGCGACGAGCCAGATTCCGGCGACGCCGGCGATGGCCGGATGCCAGTCGGGCAGCCCCGGCGTCGACAGGAGCATGCCGATCAGGGCGCAGAAGACGATCAGCTGGACGACGCGCGGCTTGGTCAGCGCATAGAACTGGCGCAGCTTCGCCGACAGCGACACGCTGCGGAGCGCGACCGGGGCGAGCGTTTCCGACATATCGATCGATTCTATGAAGCCAGCGCGGGCGCGCCGCCGGCGTCGACGGGATCGCGCGCAAGGCGCGCCGGCGCGCTGCGAACGAGGAGCACGGTCAGCATCACGGCGAGCGCGGCTGCGCCCGCCGTGTGCGCGACAGCGGCAGCGAGCGGCCAGCCCAGGAGTACGTTGCCCAGGCCGCTCGCCGCCTGCCACGCCACCAACGCGAGCAAGGCGAGTGCCCACGCCTGCGCGGTGGCGCGCAGGCGCCAGGCGAAGGCGACGACCGCAGGAAGCAGCACGCCCGCGCCCAGCCGATGCACCATGTGGATCGCGGTGAGGGCCGCGAACGGCAGGTAGCCACCATCGCCGGCGCCGAGCGGCCGGCGCACGGCGAAGCCTTGCGTGAGGTCCATGTCGGGCCACCAAGCCCCCTGGCAGGTCGGAAAATCGCGGCACGCGAGGACGGCGTAGTTGCTGCTGACCCAGGCGCCGAGCGCGATCTGGATCAGCGTCAGGGCGGAGACGCCGACGAGCGCGGCGCGCAGTCCCGGTGGCAGCTCAAGCCGCGACGGCGCGTAGCTCTCGGCCTGGATCGCGAGCAGGGCCAGCAGGCCGATGCCGCCCAGAAGGTGCAGGGTGACGATCGCCGGGTAGAGCCGCAAAGTCACGGTGAGCGCGCCGAACCCCCCCTGCAGGCAGATCCACAGCAGCGTCGCGATCGCCCAACCGGCGCCGATGCGAGCGCGCGAGCGCCGCGCCGCCCGGATCGCCAGCACCGCGAGGACGAGGACCAGGGCGCCGATCGCCGTCGCCGCGTAGCGATGCAGCATCTCGACCCACGCCTTCGTCAACGTGACCGGCCCGGTGGGAATCGCTGCCTGGGCCGCGGCGATGGGCGCATTGGCGCCGACAGGGCTGGCATGCCCGTAGCAACCCGGCCAGTCGGGACAACCGAGGCCCGAGTCGCTGAGACGCGTGAACGCGCCCAGCAACACGAGGTCGAAGCTGAGGAAGAGCACGAACCAGGCGAAGGCGTGGAGACGACGCGACGGCGTGTCGCCGCGCGAGCGACGCCAAAACCAAGTCAGCGGCACGGCGGCGAGCGCCGTTCCGGCGGCGAGCACGCCAAACAATGGCGCGAGGTCGACCGAAGCAGTCGCGGCGCTCATCGTCCCGGCCGATCCCATCCGGCCGACGCGCGCAGGAGCTTGTCGATGTCGCGCTTGACGCGCGCAGGGTCGGGGTCGACGGGCATTCGCATCATCCAGTCGCCGCGCGGATCGACGATGTAGAGATGGTCCTCCAGCGCCTGCCCCGGCGCCCCCGCCAGCCAGGCACCGAGCGGCGCCCTGGCGGCGCGCAGGACGGTGATCGGCGCGAACACGCTTCGCCCCTCGGCCGTGGCGGCGATCGCCCGCAGCGTCTCCGGCCGGGGTGCGGTGGCGTCGTCGATGACCCAGACCTTGTCGACGCGATCCTTCTCTGCGCCGATCGCTTCGTGAAGCTGCCGCTGCAGCCACAGGTAACGCTCGCAACGCGTTTCGCAGACGCCGCCGGAGACGACGACCACCAGCCATTGGCCGCGCAGCGAGAGCGGCGCAACCGGCGCGCCGGCGAGGTCGGTGAGCGGCAGCGATGCCGGCAATGGGCGCGACGGCGCGATCAGCTCGCCGTAGTTGGTTCGCGCCTGCGGCCGGAAGACGAAGTAGGCGAAGTACGAGGCGATCACCGGTGCTGCGCAGAGGAGCAGCATGGCCAACATCACCCAGCGGCCACGTTCGGTCCGGCGCAGCGCGACGTCGCGCGTCGACGGCAGCGAGTGGACGCTGAACTTGACGAGCAGCGCCGAGTCAGGGCTTGCCGGGGCGGATGAATCGATGCCAGACATAGAGGAAGGCGATGCCGGCCGCGATCGCGAACCACTGCAAGGCGTAGCCGTAGTGCTTCTGCACGTCGGTCACGGGCGCCGGCCACCGGCGCGCCAGACCGTCGGCGGCGGAACCTGCGGCGTCCTGCTGCACGACCGCGAGCGGCAACAGATCGAGACCGGTTTCGCGCGCGAACGAAGCGATGTCGAGATTCTGCCGGATCGGCCCGCTCGCGGCATCGGCGAACTCGAACAGCCGCGACGGCGCGGGGGCGACGACGCCTTCGACCGCGACCGGTCCCGGCGGCGTCGTGACCGGCGGCAACGCGCTGCGCACGGTGAAGTTGCGCGGGGTCCAGCCGCGCTGGACGAGGACGACGCCCGAGCCCGGCTCGAGCGCGAGCGGCGTGACAACGAAAAAGCCCACCTTGCCGTCCATCTGCCGGTTGTCGAGAAAGACCGTGCGCTCGGCGAGCCAGCGACCGCGCAGGCCAGCGCGGCGATGGTGCTGGGCTTCGGCGACGAGCGGCGAACGCGCCAGCGACGCGTTGTCGAGCGCAGGCTGTTGCCGACGCTCGTCGAGACTCGCTTGCAGCGCCAGCTTCTGCGCCGCGCGATCGAGTTGCCAGACGCCGAGGCGGCCGGCGAGCGCGACGCTCGCGACCGTCGCGAGCAGGACGATGACGGCGCGGGCGCGACTCGGTACGGCGACCGGGGGCGAAAGGTCGGCGCTCACGATGGGCCTGCCACCGTCACGACCGCCGCCGCCGACCATAATCCGCGCCGATGAGCATCCTTATCGGCGTCGCCTTCGCGATCATCCTCGGCGCCCTCGGCTGGGCCGGCGTGGCGATGATGCGGGGCGGTCGCAAAGAGGGATCGAAGGGGGGCGACATGATGCGCGCGCTCGCCGTGCGCATTGCCGTCTCGGTGCTCCTGTTCGCGTGCATCGTCATCGCCTGGTGGCTCGGCTGGATCCACCCCACCGGCATTCCGCTCGGCCGCTGACCCGCAGCAGTGGAGGCGCCGGCTGCCGCCGGGCCGTTCCCAACGCGGCCCGCACGCACCCCCTCGGGGCAGCGGACGAAGCGAGCGTGGGAGCTCCGCCTACAACCAGTAGACGACGATGTAGAGGCCGAGCCAGACGACGTCGACGAAATGCCAGTACCAGGCCGCGCCCTCGAAGCCGAAGTGGCGCTCGGGAGTGAAGTGGCCGCGCATGATGCGGATCGTGATGAACAGCAGCATCAGCATGCCGATGAATACGTGGAAGCCGTGGAAGCCGGTCAGCATGAAGAACGTCGAGCCGTAGACCCCGGAGCTGAGCTTCAGGTTGAGCTCGCTGTAGGCGTGCGTGTATTCGAAGGCCTGGAAGCCGAGGAAGGTAATGCCGAGCAGCACTGTCAGCCACATGAAGACGATGGCGCGGACACGGTGGTTGGCGATCAGCGCGTGGTGCGCGATCGTCACGGTCACGCCAGAGCTGAGCAGGATCGCGGTGTTGAGCGTCGGGATCGGCCACGGCCCCATGGTCGCGAACGGTTCGATGGTCTGCGCCGGCGATCCGGTGTAGCCCGGCGCCGCGCTCGGCCACACCGCCTTGAAGTCGGGCCAGAGGACGGCGTTGTCGAGGTCGCCGAGGGCGGGCAGCGAGTGCACGCGGGCCCAATACAGCGCGCCGAAGAAGGCGCTGAAGAACATCACCTCGGAAAAGATGAACCAGCTCATGCTCCAGCGGAACGACACGTCGATCCGCTTGCCGTAGAAACCACCTTCGCTCTCGCCGATCGCCTGCCGGAACCACTGCTGCAGCACGAACGCCCAGAGCACGAATCCCGCGAGCAGGACCCAGGCGCCCCAGGGCGCGCCGTTGACCCACTGGCTTGCGCCGAAGATGACGAGCAGCAGGCCGAGCGCCGCCGAGGCCGGATGGCGCGAAGGCGCCGGGACGAAGTAGTAGGGCTGCGCGCCCGCCGGGGTCACTGCCGACATGTCTTGTTCTCCTGCCGATTTCCGAAATGCACGGGGCGCGCTCAGGCGGCGACGCCGCTCTTGATCACCCAGTTGACGAGCGCGATCAGCGCGCCGACGAAGAGCGCCGCGACGAGCACGCCGGCGACGACGAGATGGAGCGGGTTCAGTTCGCTCACGTCGCGTTCGAAATCCTGGGACTTGCGGACACCGAAGAAAGACCAGACGACGGCGAGCACGGTCCGTGCCAGCGAGGCGTTTCGGCGGGGGGGGGTGGGTCACGGCGTCGCTTTCCGTCACGAAGCCACCTTGGCGGATGGCGCGAGCGCAGGGGCGACGGCGGCGGAAGGCTCCGCGGGCGTCTTGCCGCCGACCTCGAAGAAGGTGTACGACAGCGTGATCGTGCGGACGTCCTTCGGGAGCTTGCGGTCGACCACGAACACCACCGGCCACTGTTTCGCCTCGCCGGGCTTCAGCACGTGCTCGGTGAAGCAGAAGCACTCCAGCTTCTTGAAGTGCGCCATCGCAACGTTCGGCGCGTAGCTCGGGAATGCCTGCGCGGTCATGGTCCGGTTCTGGCGGTTGCGGAACTCATACATCACCGTCGTCACTTCGCCCGGGTGGACGTCGATCGTCGCCTGCGCCGGCTTGAAGTCCCACGGGCCGCGGGCGTTAGCGTCGAACTCGATGGTGACGGTGCGGCCGAGGTCGACCTGAGAGCTCGCCGGAGCTCCGCCGGCCTCGCCGCTCTGCACTTCCGTGCGGGCGAGAACGTTGACGCCGAGCGCCTCGCAGATCGTCCGGTAGATTGGCACGAGGGCGTAGCCGAAGCCGAACATCAGCACGGTGGCGACGACGAGCTTGCCCACCATGCGCCGGTTGTCGGCGACCAGGCTGCGCGCGCGTCCGAGGGAAGAAAGCGGCATCGGCTAGCCGAAGAATGCGCTCTTCGCGATGAAGCCGATGAAGAAGACGAGCGCGATCGACCCCAACACCAGCGCGAGGCGGAGGTTGGCCTTCTTCTGGCGCTCGTACGTCACCTGCGGCTGACTCAGGCGGGCACCGCCGCGCCGCCGACGGCGTCGGGGTACGCCGCCGGGGGCGTGCCGATGATCTTCGTGCCGGCGTTGTTCAGGCGCGGCGGCGTTTCGAAGGTGTGGAACGGCGCCGGCGACGGGACCTCCCACTCGAGACCCTCGGCGCCTTCCCAGGGCTGCTGCGGGGCGCGTTCGCCCTTACCACGCATCATGGGGATGACCACAAAGAACAGGAAGTAGACCTGGGAAAGGCCAAAGCCGAAAGCGCCGATCGACGCAATCATGTTGAAGTCCGTGAACTGTGCCGGGTAGTCCGCATAGCGGCGCGGCATGCCGGCAAGCCCGAGGAAGTGCATCGGGAAAAACGTGAGATTGAAGAAAACCAGCGAGGTCCAGAAGTGAATCTTGCCGCGCGCTTCCTGGTACATGACCCCGGTCCACTTCGGGCCCCAATAGTAGACGCCGCCGAACATCGCGAACAAGGAACCCGCGACGAGGACGTAGTGGAAGTGGGCGACGACGTAGTACGTGTCGTGAATCTGGATGTCGATCGGCGCCATCGCCAGGATGAGTCCGGTGAAGCCGCCCATCGTGAAGACGAAGATAAAGCCGATCGCCCAAAGCATCGGTGTCTCGAAGGTCATCGAACCGCGCCACATGGTCGCGATCCAGTTAAAGATCTTCACGCCAGTCGGCACCGCGATCAGCATCGTCGCGTACATGAAAAACAGCTGGCCGGTGACCGGCATACCCTGCGTGAACATGTGGTGCGCCCAAACAATGAACGACAGGATGGCGATCGACGCCGTCGCGTACACCATCGAGGTGTAGCCGAACAGGCGCTTTCTCGCGAACGCCGGGATGATCGCGCTGATGATCCCGAACGCCGGCAGGATCATGATGTAGACCTCTGGGTGGCCGAAGAACCAGAATATGTGTTCGTACATCACTGGATCGCCGCCGCCGGCGGGGTTGAAGAAGGTCGTTCCAAAGTGGCGGTCGGTCAGCGTCATCGTAATGGCGCCCGCGAGCACCGGCATGACCGCGATCAGGAGGTAGGCAGTGATCAGCCACGTCCAGCAGAAGAGGGGCATCTTCATCAGCGTCATGCCGGGCGCGCGCATGTTGAGGATGGTGACGATGATGTTGATCGAGCCCATGATCGAGCTCGCGCCGAGGATGTGCAGGGCGAAGATGGCGGCGTCCATCGACGGGCCCATCTGGAGCGTGAGCGGGGCGTAGAGCGTCCAGCCAGCGGCCGGCGCGCCGCCGGGCATGAAGAACGAGCCGACGATCATGAGCGCGGCCGGAATGAGGAGCCAGAAGCTCAGGTTGTTCATCCGCGCGAACGCCATGTCGGGGGCGCCGATCTGCAGCGGCACCATCCAGTTCGCGAAGCCGACGAATGCCGGCATGATTGCGCCAAAGACCATGATCAGGCCGTGCATCGTCGTCAGCTGATTGAAGAACTGCGGGTGCATGAACTGCAGGCCGGGCTGGAACAGCTCGGCACGAATGGCGAGCGCGAGCACGCCACCGACCATGAACATCGTGAACGCAAACACCAGATACATCGTGCCGATGTCCTTGTGGTTGGTCGCGTAGACCCAGCGCCGCCAGCCCTGCGGAGCGCCGTGATGCTCGTGGTGATCGTCGTGGGCGTGATCGTGGCCGCCCGCGCCGGCGATGCCGCCGTGGCCGATGACTGCACTCATGGGATGACTGTCCTCTTTGCGTTCTGACTACTTGCGTGCGACGGCGACTTCGCTCGGCTGCACGATCTGGCCGGTGGCATTCGACCAGTGGTTTTTGGTGTACGTGACGACCGCCGCGATCTCGGTGTCCGAGAGCTGCTTCCAGGACGGCATCGCGCCGTTGTTCTGGCCGTTCAAGAGCACGTGGATCTGCCGCGTCTTGTCGGCGTCGAGCACCGTCGGCGACCCGTCAAGCGCCTTCACGGCGCCACCGCCCTTTCCGTTCGACTGGTGGCAGACCTGGCAGTTGCCGCTGTAGATTTGCTCGCCGCGCGCGAGAAGCGCCGGCAGATCCCAAACCTTGCTTGGGTCGTCGGCCCTGGCCAACGCTTCCTTCATCTTGCCGCTCGCCCACGCGGTGTAGTCGGGCTGCGAGAGGACCTTTACATGAATGGGCATGTAAGAGTGCTCCTTGCCGCAGAGCTGAGTGCACTGCCCGTAGTAGTCGCCGACCTTCATGGCCCGAAACCAAGTATCGCGAACGAAACCGGGAATCGCCGTTTCCTGCACGCCGAGCGAAGGCACGTAGAACGCGTGGATCACGTCGTTGGCGGTCGTGATGATGCGCACCTTGCGATCGACCGGAACGACGAGCGGATTGTCGACCTTGAGAAGATAGTCGTCCCCTTGTGGATTCCCCGTCTCCGACATCTCGCGCTGGGCGACGTCGAGCGTCGACAGGAAGCCGATGCCGGCGCCTTCGCCGTTGAGGTAGTCGTAGCCCCACTTCCACTGGATGCCGGTGGCCTTGATCGTCAGGTCGGCGGTCGACGTGTCCTTCATCGCGACCACGACTCGCGTCGCCGGCAACGCCATCAGGATGACGATAATGAAGGGAACGACCGTCCAGGCGATCTCGACCGTCGTGCTCTCGTGGAAGTTGGCGGCGCGTGCTCCCTTGGACTTGCGGTGCCTGAGGATCGAATAAAACATCACGCCGAATACAGCGAGGAAGATCACCAGGCAGACGATCAGCATAAAGTTGTGCAACCACTGCTGGTCGACGGCGATGGGCGACATCGGCGGAGGCAGGTCGATCTGGTTGACGGCCGGGCCGCCGGCGAGATCGTGGATCGCCGGCGCCGCGAGGGCCAATGTGGTTGCCAGAAGCAAAGGAAGGCCGGCAGCCATGCGCAAAAGGGCTCTCATCGTCGTCATCGGTGTCGCCACGTGAGCTCGTTGTTCGTTGGTCATGCGGCCCGCGCCGCGGAGGCGTCGAGGGGGCGGGCCGAACCGCAGCGCCTGAGGGCAGCGCGCAACTCGTCGGCAAGGGCGCGGCGCAGCTCCGGCCGCACGAAGCGGCCGATCGCGATCCGCTTGCCCTCGCCCGAAAGCTCGATCAGCGAGCGGTCGCCGCGGGCCGGCTCGACGCGCACCCACGCCGGTGCGAACTCGACCTGATCGATGTGCCTGCCGAGCGTGCACTCAACGCTGAGGCGGCCCGGTGTCAGGATCACCCGCTCACGATCGCAGGCATGACGCGCATAGACGACGAGCGCGGCGCCGACGGCGAGCAGCTCGATGCCCGCGAACGGCATGACGAGCGTCGCGCCACGCCACCAGAAAGCGGCGGCAATGACCACCGACCAAGCGCAGAGCGAAAGGTAGAAGGCGACGAGCTGACCCGGCGTCATCGAGCAGTTGCGGCGCAGCAGCCACTGCGCCGAGGTTTCGCCGGGCCCGCCGCCGCTGCCGAATCGCAATGGCGGAGCGGCCGGAGCGTGGCCGCGAAAAGAATGAACGCTGAAAGCTGACATCCTGCTGCCGTCTGGAGGGTGTACCGATCGCCGCTGCCACGGCCAAAGGCGACCGCAGTCTCATCGAAGTCCGGATTCCTCGACAGCAGCAGATTTTAGCGTACCGACTCAGGTCGACGAGCGCGGTCGCCGCACCATCGCCCTCATTTCATCGAGAGAGACCGAGACCGGCGCATCAGCGCGAAGGCGCGGAGCCGGCTTGAAGCCGTGCCCATACGCCACCTCGACGCTGAGGCCAATGCTGCCATCGGCGTCGGCACGCTCGCTGAGGAGCGACAGCAGGCGCTCGCGCCAGGCTGGCGTCCGCAGCCCGGGATGACGATGCGGCGCAGTGTTGCCGCCGAGTTGGCGGAGCTCGGCGACGAGCGCGGTCGCGCTCTTCCAGCGCAAGGTGATCGTTTCCTGGTCGAGCACCGGGTCGGCGAAGCCGGCATCGAGAAGCATGTCGCCGAGGTCGTGCATGTCGACATAGCCCGGCGTCGGCGTCGGCCAGCCTTCGGCCGCGTAGAGGTCGCGCAGCTCGCGCAGCGTGCCCGGGCCCAGGCACGAGAAGACGACGATGCCCTCGACCTCGAGCAGCGCGTGCCAGCGCGCGAAGAGCGCCGGCGGATCGACGACGAGGTGGAGCGCCATGTTGGCCCAGACGAGCTGGGCGCGACCGATCTCCCCATCGCTCGCGCCTTCGTCGAGCAGGAGCGCGCCGGCCGGCGCCAGCGACCACCAGGGACGGCGCTCGGCCGCGCGGCGACGCTCGGTCCAGGCGCGGTCGGGCTCGACGGCGACGCGCTCGGCGCGCGGATAGGCGGCGCGGATCACGTCGTCGCCACCGCCGACCGCGGCCCACCATTCGACGATGCGACGCGGCTCGGCGCGCATCGGCACGAGCCGCTCGACCAGACGCCGCGCGATTTCACCGTGCAGCCAGGGCAACGCCTTGTTGCGCCCGATCCGGGCGAGAGCGGCACGCGCCGCCACCGGATCGACGCCACGCGCCTTGCTCTTGTCGCTCAACGCCATGGCGCGGCAGTATATTGAGCCGATGCTTGCGATGCGCTGGCCAAGCGCCACGGCCGAGGCGCTGGGCGCCCGAGTCGAGGCGCGCGGGACGAGCCTGGGCGCCATAACTGGCGTCCGGGGCGGCGGCCTTGTCTGGGTACTGGCCCGGACACCGCATCCCGCCGACGAATAGCGCCACGAGCAGAGACGGCGTGTTCAACATCGTCCTCGTCGCGCCCGAGATTCCGCCGAACACGGGCAACATCATTCGACTCGCGGCCAACACCGGTTGCCTGCTGCACCTCGTCGAGCCGCTCGGCTTCGCGATGACCGACCCGCTGCTGCGCCGTGCCGGGCTCGACTATCACGAGTACGTCGACGTGCGTCGGCACGCTTCCTGGCCGGCATTCCTCGACGGCGCGGGGGGCGATAAGAGACGGCTGTTCGCGTTCGCGACCGACGCCTCGCACGGTCTCGCCGCCACGGCGTTCGAGGCCGGTGACTGGCTCGTCTTCGGCGCCGAATCGTCAGGCCTCTCGCCCGCGGTGCGCGCGACGATCGACGCGGAGCGTACGCTTCGACTGCCGATGCGCGCCGGCCAGCGCAGCCTCAACCTCAGCAATGCCGTCGCGGTCGCGGTGTTCGAGGCGTGGCGCCAGAACGGCTACGCCGGGTCGGTCTGAGACGCAGCAACCGATTCCGGACGCGCTTCGCGCCGCATCAGCTGCTCGAGCGCCCGCGCCGGAGCGATGCGCCCCGCCAGCACCTCGGCGACGGCGGTGACGATCGGCATCTCGACGCCGCTCGCGGCGGCGCGCACGAGGACCATCGGCGCGCTGCGAACGCCTTCGGCGACATGACCGAGACCGGCGACGATGTCCGCGAGCGCATTGCCCGCCGCGAGCTCGACGCCGACCGCGCGGTTGCGCGACAGGTCACCGGTCGCGGTGAGCACGAGGTCGCCCAGGCCGGACAGGCCCATGAAGGTCTGCGCATCGGCGCCGAGCGCGGTGCCCAGGCGCGTCATCTCGGCGAGCCCGCGCGTGATGAGTGCGGCGCGCGCGTTGAGGCCCAAGCGCATGCCGTCGGCGATGCCGGTGGCGATCGCCAGCACGTTCTTGACCGCGCCGCCGACCTCGACGCCGACCGGATCGCGCGATGTGTAGATGCGGACGCCGCGGTGATGAAAGGCGGCGACGGCGGCATCGCGGACACTCGCCTCGCTGCTCGCGGCGACGAGCGCCGTCGGCTGGCAGCGCGCCACCTCGATCGCGAAGCTCGGCCCCGACAGCACGCCGACGCGCGTCGAGGGGCTGACCGCGCGGGCGATCTCGTGGCCGAGCGCGCCGGTGGTGTCCTGAAAGCCCTTGCACAACCACAGCACCGCGGCATCGAAGCCCTCGGGCAGCTGCGCGAGCATCGACTCGAGACCGGCCATCGGCGTGGCGATGACGACGACGCCGCCGCGGCCATGCTCGCAGGCCGCGTCGAGATCGGCGTCGATCGCCAATGCCGGCGGCAGCGCAACTTCGGGCAGGTAGCGCGCGTTGCGACGCGTCGCCTGCAGAACCGCCGCCTGCTTGGGGTCGCGCGCCCAAAGCAAGGTCGGATGCGCGGCGGCGGCGTGGAGCGCGAGCGCGGTGCCCCACGCGCCTGCACCGAGCACCGTGACGTTCATCGCGACCGCGCTCGCCAGAGTCGCAGCGCCTGCGTCGCGCGTCAGTTGACGGCGCCGGACAGGCCCGAGCCGTTCGTGGCGCCGCCGCTCAGCTGCGCCTGGGCCTGCGCCTGCTGCGCTTCGTACATCGCCTGGAAGTTGACTTCCGACAGCATCACCGGCGGGAAACCGGCGCGCGTGCAGATGTCGGAGACGATGGCGCGCAGATACGGGTAGACGATGTTAGGGCAGGCGATGCCGAGGATCTGCTTGAGCTGCTCCTCGGGGATGTTGCGGATCTCGAAGATGCCGCCCTGCTTGGCCTCGACCAGGAAGAGCGTCTTGTCGTTGACCTTCGTCGTCACCGTCGCCATCACCGAAACCTCGAACATGCCGTCGGCGATTGGCTCGGCGCCGAGGGTGAGGTTGATCTCGACCTGGGGCTGTCCCTGCTCGAGCAGGATCTGCGGCGAATTCGGCTGCTCGAGCGACAGATCCTTCAGGTACAGGCGCTGGATCTGGAACATCGGGGTCGTGTGGGTGTCGTCGGCCATGCGGGACTCTCGGGGTCGGGGTGGGCACGCCCGGGCGGGCGGATGCGGGAGGGTGACCGGCGGCGCGGTCACCGGTCAAGGATTATCGCGTGCCGGCCAGGAGCGGCTCGAGGCCGCCGCGACGATCGAGCGCGACCAGCTCGTCGCAGCCGCCGACGTGGGTGTCGCCGATGAAGATCTGCGGCACGGTCCAGCGTTGGGTCAGCCTGATCATCGCTTCGCGCTCCGCCGGTTGCTCGTCAACGCGGATCTCGTCGATCGTCTCGACGCCGCGCTGCTGCAGGAGCGCCTTGGCGCGCAGGCAGTACGGGCAGTACGCCGTGCTGTACATCTTGACGGGCTGCATCTCGAGGCGTGGTGACGGTATGGAGGTTTTCTAGCCCCGGACCTCAGGCGGTCTTCTCGGTCGGCAGATTGGCGGCGCGCCAGGCGGCGAGCCCGCCGGCGAGCGCGGTCGTGTTCTCGAAGCCGAGCTTCTTGAGCAGCGCGACCGCGCGGGGCGCGCGCGAGCCGTTCGGGCAGACGACGACGAGCGGCAGCGACTTGTTCTTCGGCAGGTCGCGCGAGGTCTCGAGCGCAGCGAGCGGGACGCTGCGCGCGCCCACCGCATGGCCGGCGGCGTACTCGGCCGGCTCGCTGATGTCGATCAGGACCGCCTTCTCGCGATTGATCAGGCGCACCGCGTCGGCGGCGCTGACGCGCCCGCCGCCGAGGCCGCCGGTGAGGGTCGGCCAGAGCAGCAGGCCGCCGGAGACCAGCGCGGTGGCGAAGAGATACCAGTTGTCGAGGAAGAATCGCAAGGTGGGGCGAGCCGCGCGAGGCCGGTCCGGCAAAGCGCGAATTATAGAATTCGGCCTCGCTTTGCCCAGGTCGTGCGGCCATCGCCTCACTCCGGCCCGGGCGGCGCCATCCATTTCGCCCTCGCCGATGCACAAGCTCGTCCTCCTTCGCCACGGCGAATCGACCTGGAATCTCGCCAATCGCTTCACCGGCTGGACCGACGTCGAACTCACGCCGCTTGGCGTCGAGCAGGCGCGCAGCGCCGGGCAGCTGCTCAAGGAGGGCGGCTTCGAGTTCGATCGCGCTTGGACGTCGGTGCTGAAGCGCGCGATCTGGACGTTGTGGCACGCGCTCGACGCGATGGACCGAATGTGGCTCCCGATCGGCAGTGACTGGCGCCTGAATGAACGCCACTACGGCGCGCTGCAGGGCCTCGACAAGGCCGAGACGGCCGCCAAGTTTGGCGATGCGCAGGTGCTCGCCTGGCGGCGCAGCTACGACGTGCCGCCGCCGCCGCTCGCACCCGACGACCCGCGCAGCGAGCGCGCCGATCCGCGCTACTCGCGCCTGACGCCCGAGCAGGTCCCGCTGACCGAATGCCTGAAGGACACCGTCGCCCGCGTCCTGCCGCTCTGGCACCAGACGCTCGCGCCGGCGATCGCCGCCGGCGAGCGGCTGCTTGTCTCGGCGCATGGCAACAGCATGCGCGCGCTGGTCAAGTACCTCGACGGAATCGGCGATGCCGAGATCGTCGGTCTCAACATTCCCAACGGCATTCCGCTCGTCTACGAGCTCGACGACATGCTGAAGCCGATCCGCAGCTACTACCTCGGCGATGCGGAAGCGGCGGCGAAGGCGGCGGCGGCGGTCGCCGAGCAGGCGCGACGGCACTGACGTTGCGTGTCCCGCCGAGCGAAGAGAAGGATCTCGTCGTCGGCGCCGGTCGAGATCCTTCGCTGCGCTCAGGATGACAGGGGCGGATTCACTGCCAGGCCCAAGGCCGCCGCGATGTCGGCGTGCAATTGCTCGGCGAGGACGCGCCGGTCGACGCTCGCCGAGGGGCGCGAAGGAAGGAAGTCGAGCCGCACGCGCACGCCCTCCCCGCACGAGGTGCGCCACAGGCTCTGCAGGAGGCTGGTCGCGCCGACGAACTCGACCGCTTCGCTGACTTCGTTCGCGGCTTCGGAAAAGCGCAGCGCCACGGGCTGGACCGGCGTCCCCGTCGCGATCGCCGACTGCAGCAGGTTGGCGTGGAACGGCAGCAGGCCGTGGCCGGTCGACGTCGTCCCTTCGGGGAAGATGGCGACCACCTGGCCGCCGGCGAGGGCCTCGGCGACGGCGTGGACCACCCGGAGGGCATCGCGCTTGCGCTCGCGCTCGAGGTAGAGCGTTCCGGCGGAATCGACGAGGCGTGCCACCAGCGGCCACGCCTTCACGTCGGCCTTGGACACGAAGCGCGCCTCGGGAACGACGGCGTGGATCGCCATGATGTCGAGCCACGAGACGTGATTGGCGACGAGCAGGCTGCCGGCGCGCACCGGCGTGCCGCCATGCTCGAAGGCGACGCCGAGCACGGCGAGCATCTTCCTCGACCACCAGCGAATGCGCTCGCGGCGGGCCGGGACGCCGACGGAGGGGAAGGCGCATAGAACGATCGCCAGGCCATGCAGGCCGTGCGCCACGGCATGGGCGAGCCGGGCGACGGCGCGCAGGCGCCTCACCGCGCCGTCACGGCGTCACTCCACCGCGTCGTAGGCGATGCGGCCGGCGACGATCGTGCAGCGAACGCGTCCCGGCATCTCGAGGCGCGCGAACGGCGTGTGGTGGCTGCGGCTGGCCAGCGTGGTGCCGTCGACGGTCCACGATTCGTCGGGAGCGAACACGCAGAGGTCGGCGAGCGCGCCCTCGTAAAGGCCGCTTGCGGCCGCGACTTGCCTGCCCATCGACGCCGCGAGCACCGCGGCCGGGCGGCTCGTCACGGTGGCAAGCGTCTGCGCGAGGGGAAGCTCGCTCGCGTCGCCCCACTTCAGCGCCGAGCCGAGGAGCAGCTCGAGGCCGGTCGCGCCGGGCTCGGCCTCCGCGAATGGCAGGTGCTTGGCGTCCTCGCCGACCGGCGTGTGGTCGCTGACGAGGGCGTCGATCGTGCCGTCGGCGAGCGCGACGCGGATGGCATCGCGGTCGCGCTGCTGGCGCAGCGGCGGCACCAGCCTCATCGCGGCGTCGAAGTAGCCGATGTCGACGTCGATCAGGTGCAGCTGATGGATGCTCGCATCGCACGTCACCGGCAGCCGCTCCGCCTTGGCCCGGCGCACCAGCTCGACGCCGGCGGCGCTGCTCAGCCGGCACAGGTGGACGCGCGCGCCGGTATCGCGGACGAGCTCGAAGATCGTCGCCAGCGCAATCGTTTCGGCGAGCACCGGCACGCCCGAGAGCCCAAGCCGCGTCGCCAGCGGCCCCTTGGCGGCGACGCCGTTGCCGAGCCAGGCGTCGTTCGGCCGCAGCCAGACGGTGTAGCCGAAGGTCGCAGCGTACTGCAGCGCGCGGTGCAGGACGAGTGTGTCGCGGATGGCGACGTCGGCCTGGGCGAAGCCGACGCATCCCGCCTCGGTGAGCTCGGCCATCTCGGTGAGCGCCTCGCCCTTGAGGCCTTGCGTGAGGGCGCCGAGCGGATAGAGCCGCGCCAGGTCCAGATTCCTGGCGCGGAATTTGAGCATCTCGACGAGGCCGGGCTCGTCGAGCACCGGGTCGGTGTCGGGCGGGCAGACGAGGCTCGTCACGCCGCCGGCCACCGCGGCGGCCAACTCGGACTCGAGCAGGCCGGCGTGCTCATGGCCGGGCTCGCCGAGGCGGGCCGCCAGGTCGACCAGGCCGGGCGCGACGACGGCGCCACGCGCGTCGATCGTCCGGGTCGCGTCGAAGTCGCGTAAGCGGCCGCTCGCTGCGGCGGCTACCGTGACGATGGCGATGCGCTCGCCGTCGATGGCGACGCTGCCGGCCTCGTCGCGCCCGCTCGCCGGATCGACCAGGCGCGCGTTGCGGATCAGGATGCGGTTCGCCATCGCCCTCGTGCCCTCACGCGCTGTTGCCGGCGATGATCGACATCACCGCCATGCGCACGGCGATGCCGAAGGTGACCTGCGGCAGGATGACGCTCTGCAGGCCGTCGACGACCGCCGAGTCGATCTCGACGCCGCGGTTGATCGGCCCCGGGTGCATGACGATCGCGTCCGGCTTGGCGAGCGCCAGCTTCTCGGGGCTCAGGCCAAAAGTCTTGAAGTATTCGCCGGCGCTCGGCAGCATCGCCCCGCTCATGCGCTCGTTCTGCAGGCGCAGCATGATGATCACGTCGGCATCCTTGATGCCTTCGGCCATGTCGTGGCAGACGCGAACGCCCATCTCCTTGAGGTCGCCGGGCACCAGGGTCTTCGGGCCGACAGCACGGATCTCGGGCGCGCCGAGCGTCGTCAGCGCGTGGATGTCGGAACGGGCGACGCGCGAATGGACGATGTCGCCAACGATCGCCACCGTGAGGTTGGTGAAGTTCTTCTTGTAGTGGCGGATCGTGTACATGTCGAGCAGC